>DASUVG010000027.1:0-34545 GCA_036379135.1 Longimicrobium sp. | reverse complement strand
CGAGTTCCTGGCCAGCAAGCGCCGCCACGCCGTCGCCGGCATCACCATCCTGGCCGCCGTGCTCACCCCCGGCGACGTGATCACGGTGACGCTGATGATGATGGCGCCGCTGGTGCTGCTGTACGAGCTGAGCATCCTGCTTTCGCGCGTGGTCTACCGCCGCCGGCGCCTGGCCGAGACGGCGGCGGCCGGCGCGCAGGCGTAAAAGGAAGGCGTTCGTGTTCTCCCCTGCATTCGCCGGGACCCCGCGGTCCCTCGCCGGCGGCCGTTGGCGCGCCGCCCTGCTCCTGGCCGCGCTGGCGCTGCTCCTGGCGGCGCCGGCCGCCGCGCAGGAGATCCCCATCAGCCCCCGCGGCCGGCCGCAGCCGTCGCGCCCCGCCGACCGCCCCGCGCGGCCTCCGCAGCCGGGGAACCCCCGCGACACCGTGCCCGCGGACAGCGGCTCGGCGCGGCCGGTGGTGCAGGACAGCACCATCGACGCGCTGCTGCGGCTTCCCGGCTACACGCCCGTGGAGTACCAGGGCGACAGCGCGCAGTTCGACAACCGCGAGCGCACCCTGCGGCTGCGCGGCAACCCCGTGGTCACCCGCGGCACGGACAAGATCCAGGCGCGCGACAGCATCGTGTACCGCGAGCGCAGCGAGTTCGTGGAGGTGTACGGCGACCCGCGGGTGACGGGCGAGGGGCAGGACATCGAGGGCGAGGTCATCTTCTACGACCTGGCCAACCGCCGGGCCAGCGTGCAGAACGCGCGCACCACGGTGACCGAGGGTGCCACCTGGTACGTGCAGGGGAACGTCACCACCGAGAACCAGGGCGAGCGGGTGTACGCCACCGGCGGCACCTTCACCTCCGACGACCGTCCGGAGCCGGCGTACTACTTCAGGGCCGGCCGGCTCAAGGTGATCAAGAACCGGGTGCTGGTGGGGCGGCCCGCGTACCTGGTGTTCCGCGGCGTTCCCGTCTTCGTGCTCCCCTTCATCGTGCAGGACCTGGGGCGCGGGCGGCGGAGCGGGTTCCTGATCCCGGAGTTCGAGATCAACGACCTGGTGCGCACCGACCAGCGCGGCCGCGGCACGCGGGGCACGGGGCGGCAGATCGGCAACGTGGGCTACTACTGGGCCATCAACGAGTACATGGGCGCGCAGGCGGCGCTCAACTGGCGCAGCCAGTCGTGGATCGGCCTGGACATCGGCTATCAGTTCAACTGGGCGCGCAGGTTCCTTTCCGGCAGCGCCTCGCTGCAGCGCTTCTGGCGCGACGAGGGCGCCAACCAGTTCAACCTGCTGGGAAGCGGAAGCTGGCGGCCCAACGAGCGCACGGACATCAGCACGGCGCTCAACTACACCAGCAGCACGCAGTTCGAGCGCGACCGCATCGTCGACCCGTTCCGGCAGACCTCGGACGTCAGCAGCACGCTCTCGCTCACGCGGCGCACCGACTGGGGGACGATCACCTCCGGCGCGGAGCTGCGGCAGTCCATCGCCACGGGCGACAACAACCTGCGCACGCGGCTCAGCGTCAGCCCCGAGACCATCACCCTGTTCGGCACGCCGGACGGGGCGGAGCCGCGCTGGTACAACGACGCGGCGCTCACCATCACCATGGACGGCAACGCCGACCGCGTCTCGCCGGGCGACGCCCTGACCCGGCGCCAGCAGGGGCAGCAGAACTCCGACGCCAGCGTGGGCGGCAGCCTTCGCTTCGGCCCCATCACGGTGGCGGGGACCACGCGCTACAACCGCCAGTTCCGCAACGAGCTGGCGGCCATCGACAGCACGCAGCTGGCGGAAGGCGTGGAGGCGGGGCGCGCCGCCTTCCTTCCCGGCTTCGGGACGGAAACCTTCGACTGGGGCGCCAGCACCGGGTACGAGTTCCGGCTGATCGGATCCACGCGCCTTACGCCCAGCATCAGCCTTACGCAGCAGATGGTTCGCCGCGACACGGCCTTCGAGGGCGAGATGGCGCCGGGCCCCATCGACGTGCAGCGCTACGGCCGGTTCGTGGCCGGGCCCGCGCGGGTGAACTTTGGCGCCGGGCTGCGCACGGAGCTGTTCGGCTTCTTTCCCGGCGTGGCCTCGTACTCGGCCATCCGGCACCACCTGTCGCCCTCGCTCAGCTACCGGTTCACCCCCGAGGTGCAGCAGAACAACCTGCAGGAGGCGGTGTTCGGGGCGCAGGAGGGGCGCGAGCAGAACGAGGTGACGTTCACGCTCAACCAGACCTTCGAGGGCAAGCTGCGCGAGTCGCCGCGGCGGGGGAGCGAAGAGGGCGCGGGGACGGGGAACCCCATGGGGGCCGAGGCCGGCAACCCGGGCGCGCAGACGGACACCGCCCGCGCGGAGCTCACGCCCGGGCAGATGACCCTGCGCGACACCGCCAGCGCCGACACGGCGGGGGCGGACAGCGCCGGCGGCGCGGCGGCGGGGCCGGAGCAGGCCGAGAAGGTGACGCTGCTGGCCATCAACACCTCGTCGCTGGTCTACAGCTTCGTCCCGGTGGACGTGTTCGGCACGCGCTTCACCACGGCCGACCTCACCAACAGCATTCGCTCCGACCTGCTGGGCGGGCTCAACTTCACCATCTCGCACGACCTGTTCAGGGAAGAGCGGGGGGAGACGCCCGACCCGCTCGGCACGGGCGGCGGGGGGCTGCTGGGCGGCGGGCGGCGGATGTTCTCGCCCTTCCTGACCGGCGTGCAGACCACGCTCAGCTTCGGCGCGAACTCGGCGCTCTTCCGCTGGCTGGGCTTCAGCCGGGCCACGGAAGAGGAGCGGCGCGGCGAGCGCGGGCAGACGCCGCCGGAAGAGGGCATGCCCACCGCCGAGCCGCCCGGCTCGCAGACGGCCACCGGGCGGCCGTTCCGCACGGGCGGCGGGTCGTGGAACGTGTCGCTGAGCTACTCGCTGCGCCGCACGCGCCCGCTGGCCGTGGGCGAGCTCGCGCGGGCGGAGGGCGGCAACCAGCAGATCTCGGGGAACGTCAGCTTCTTTCCCACCCGCAACTGGGCGGTGAACTGGTACACGGACTACTCGGTCAGCCAGAACGAGTTCGGCACGCACGTGCTCAACTTCAAGCGCGACCTGTACCGCTGGCAGGCCAACTTCGACTTCGTGCGCGCGCCCAACGGCAACACGTCCTTCTCGTTCTCCGTGCACCTGCAGGACCTGCCGGACCTCAAGGCGGACTACAGCCGGCAGAACCTGGGCGCGGACCGGCCGGAGAGGGACGACGACAACGACCGGTAGGGCGGTACAAAGGTACGAAAGTACGAAAGTACGAAAGTACGAGAGTACGAAAGTACGGAAGTGCGAGAGTACGAGAGTACGAGAGTACGAGAGTGGGCCTCGCGCGGTTGGCGGGGCTCACTCCGTTTTCCGCGGCGGATGATCCTCCTTATACCGTATCCGCTAAAAGACAGAGTTAGCAGAGTCAACAGAGTTTTCTCGTGCCGCGCGATGTACTCCGCGATTCATCTGATCGCTGGTAAACGATCGATGCGGCACGAAGGGCGGTCATCTCGCCGAGGCTTCACTCTGTTAACTCCGTTGACTCTGTGTGAGACCCAGTCTTTTTGCTTATCACAGGTGCGGCACACGGACGGGCGGATGGGGCGTGTCCTATTCCAGTGACGCCGGTTCGCCGTAGATGCGAGACACCCGCGAAGGGCGCGGATCGCGGGGAAAATAATCAAGTGATTGTCATCCAACGACTTGGATTCCGGCAGGCGATGGCGTTCCCCCGGCGCGGGCATTGCCTTCGGGATGGGCGGAGCTGTTACGCATCCGCACTCGTGTGAAAGACCCCTCCCATGAAGACCATCGCCAGAAAGTACATTGCCGCGGCAGGCCTGCTGCTGGCCGCGGCCTGCGATCGTGATCCCAACGTCGTCATCGTACAGCCGGGCGAGGCGCCTGGCATGCCCACGGACCTGTTCGCTTCCTACGCCTGGGTGCTGGAAGACTTCCAGAACGGGCAGCCGGTGGGATACCCCTCCGTGCAGGTGACCTGGCTCCCCCCCAGCGACTGGGACGACGAGGTGTTCCGCGTGTACGGCAAGCGCACCTCGGCCTCGGGCTTCACCCTCATCGGCACGGTGACCTCGTGCACCGACGTGGGGTGCGTGTACACCGACCGCAACGTGCAGCCCGGCGGCGACTACGAGTACTACGTGGCGGCGTACGACGAGACCAGCGACCTGGAGACGGCCTCGGACTTCCGCGACGTGGTGGCGGTACCCGCCACTCAGCGCCCGCTGCCCCCCACCGGCCTGGACGCGGTGGCCCTGGACAACGCCGCCTTCCTGCGCTGGAGCGCCAACCCGTCCAACCCCAACAGCGTGTCAAAGTACGTGGTGTACCTCACCAGCGTGGACGGCACGGCCTCGCTGTACCAGGCGGGGCAGACGGACGGCAACGGCTTTCTTGACCAGCGGGCGGAGAACGGCTCGCGCTTCGGCTACCGCATCGCCACGCTGGACACGCTGGGCCACTACAGCAACCTGAGCGCCGAGGTGTTCGCCTCGCCGCGGCCCGACTTCGCGGGCGAGCTGGTGTACGCCTTTGCCGACAGCGCGGCCGGCAGCGGCTTCCGCTTCCAGGCCAACGAGGCAGACAACCCCATCGTGGCGGGCACCAGCACCAGCGCCCACTGGCGGCTGGAGAGCGACCTGACCGGCTGGCGCATCGTCCCGCTGAACGGCACGCAGGTCACCGAGTTCGGCCGCACCACGGCCCTGGTCTGCGGCCCCGGGGCCGACGCCGGGTGCACGGCCGCGCGGGTGGCGCCCACGGCGGGCTACAGCACCGCTCCGATCGCGGTGGACGCGGAGTACAGCTACGTCTTCCGCGTGACGGGAAGCGGCGGCCAGCCGCACTTCGCGGTGCTGCGGGTGACCATGCTGGGCACGGACCAGAACGGAAAGGACCTGATGATCTTCGACTGGGCCTACCAGACGCGGCCCAACGAGCCGCAGCTCTCGGTCAGCGCCCGCTGATCCGGAACGATCATCGGCGGATGGAAGGCGGAGGCTGCTTCGGCGGCCTCCGCTTTCTCTTTGTCTCTCCCGAACCCCTCACGCTGTACCGAATCCGGAAAACTGAACTGATGTTGATCACGCAGAGCAGCAGAGAGGCAGAGTAGCAGAGGACACCGTTCCTTCCGCTGTTTCTCTGCCCCTCTCCTGCTCTGTGTGATTCTGATGATCTTATTTGTGGATTCGGATTGCGCGCGGATACGGGCCGCGGGGAGAGCCGATTACCAAAGAATGGCCCCACACGCCGCTCGTTGGATCAAAAGAGGAAAAATTCTGTGTTTACTCTGTTCACCGCGTCTGTGGCAACGCGTTGATTTCGACGGATCTGCAGGGATTCTCACGGTGGGTGGTTGCGCGGACGGCGAAGAACGCGTATCGCTGTCCCCTCACTTTTTCCGGGAACGGGTGGATGAGGAGGGGTGGATGACGGTCTTCGTGACGGGGGCGACGGGATATATCGGCACAGCGGTGGTGCAGGCGCTGCAGGCCGAGGGGCACGACGTGACCGGGCTGGCCCGCTCGGCGGGCGCCGCGGAAAAGCTGGAGGCCGCCGGCGTGGAGGTGGTGTGGGGCTCGCTGACGGACCTGTCGGTGCTCTCGCGCGGGGCGCGGGCGGCGGACGCGGTCATCCACCTGGGCGCGACGGGCGACGCGGACCAGGGGGAGGTGGATACGGCCGCCGTGCACGCCATGCTGAATGCGGTGGAGGGGACGGGAAAGCCGTTCGTCTACACCAGCGGCGTCTGGGTGCTGGGCGATACGGGCGACCGGGTGGCGGACGAGGACGCGCCCCTGCACCCGGCGGAGATCGTCGCGTGGCGCGCGGAGGTGGAGGCGACGATGCGGGACGCGGCGGCGTGGGGGATCCGCTCCGTCGTCGTCCGGCCGGCGGTGGTCTACGGGCGCGGCGGGGGGACGCCGGGGATGTTCGTCTCCGCCGCGCGAAGAAAGGGCGTGGTGCGCTACGTGGGCGACGGGACGCAGCGCTGGCCGTTCGTGCACGTGGACGACCTGGCGGCGCTGTACGTGCTGGCCGTCGACGCGCCCGCCGCCACCCTGCTGACCGCGGCGGACGGCCCGTCCATCCCCGTCCGCCACGTCGCCGAAGCCGCCGCGCAGGCGAACGGCGCCGAGAGCGAGGCGTGGCCGCTGGACGAGGCGCGCGAGAAGCTGGGTCCGTACGCGGACGCGCTGGCCCTGGACCAGCAGGTCTCCGCCGAGCGCGCCATGGGGCTGGGATGGAAGCCGTCGCGCCCCTCGGTGCTGGACGAGCTGCGTACCGGCTCGTACGCGGCGGCGGACTGAGGCGTGGCGGCGGATGGTCGAAGCTCGCCGCCATTCCGAGCCAGCAACGCGCCGTCCGCCTGCGAGAGCGAATGAATTCGCCGCTATAACGTCAAAAAGCCCGCCTTCGCGGACCCGGCGGCCTGGCGGCATGCGGCATCCCGATCACCTGCGCGTCCGCAACCGGGTAGATCACCAAGATTGGATCCGCAATCGGCAAAAGGCCGGCCGGAGGCGGGAAGGCCCACTTTCGCACTCTCGCACTCTCGCACTTTCGCACTCCTGAACTCGCCCCCGGCGGTTGTCCCGACCGCCGGGGGCGTCTATTTTCCGGCACTTCCCCTGCCCAGAACCGCAAAGGACCATGCCCCACCGGATCGAGATCGACGGAGACACCCTTTCGCTGGAGGACGTGGAGCGCGTCGCCACCGATCCGGAGACGCAGGTCGCCTTTGCGCCGGGGACGGAGGCGCGGATGCAGCGCTCGCGCGACGTGGTGGAGCGGGCGCTGGCGGAGGGGGCCACGGTCTACGGCGTGACCACGGGCTTCGGGCGCCTGGCGGAGACGCCGATCGCGGCGGACCGGCTGGAGGAGCTGCAGATCAACCTCATCCGCAGCCACGCTTGCGGCTTTGGCCCGCCGCTGAGCCGCGCCGAGACGCGGGCGATGATGCTGCTGCGGGCCAACGTGCTGGCCAAGGGCTTCTCCGGCATCCGCCCCCTGGTGGTGCAGCGGCTGCTGGACATGCTGAACGCCGGCGTGCACCCGGTGATCCCCGAGCAGGGCTCCGTGGGCGCCTCCGGCGACCTGGCGCCGCTCTCGCACCTGGCGCTCGTCCTCGTGGGCGAGGGCGAGGCGGAGGTGGGCGGCCAGGTGCTGCCGGGGGCGGAGGCGATGCGGCGCGCCGGGGTGGAGCCGGTGCGGCTGCAGGCCAAGGAGGGGCTGGCGCTGAACAACGGCACGCAGTTCATGGCCGGCATCGGCGCGCTGCTGCTGCGGGGCGCGGAACGGGTGGTGGAGGCGGCGGAGGTGGCGGGGGCGATGTCGCTGGAGGGGCTGCGGGGCACGCCCGACGCCTTTCATCCCGCCATCATGCGCGCCCGCCCGCACCCCGGCCAGGCCGCCAGCGCCGAGCGCCTGCGCGGCCTGCTGGCCGACAGCGAGATCCGCGAAAGCCACCGGCACGGCGACCCGCGGGTGCAGGACGCCTACTCGCTGCGCTGCATGCCGCAGGTGCACGGGGCCGCGCGCAACGCGCTGGCCTACGTCCGCCAGGTGCTGGAGACGGAGGCCAACAGCGCCACCGACAACCCGCTCATCTTTCCCGACGAGGGCGAGAACGGGCTGGTGATCAGCGGCGGCAACTTCCACGGCCAGCCCGTGGCGCAGGTGCTGGACCTGCTGGCCATGGCGCTCACCGACCTGGCGTCCATCTCCGAGCGGCGCACGGAGCGGCTGGTGAACCCGGATCTCTCGGGCGATCTGCCGGCCTTTCTGACGCGCGATCCGGGCGTGTGCTCGGGGTTCATGATCGCGCAGATCACGGCCGCGGCGCTGGTGAGCGAGAACAAGGTGCTCTGCCACCCGGCCAGCGTGGACAGCATTCCCACCGGCGCCAACAAGGAAGACCACGTGTCGATGGGCGCGCACGGCGCCATCAAGGCCCGCCGCGTGCTGCGCAACACCGAGGCGGTGCTGGCGATCGAGCTGCTGTGCGCGGCGCAGGCGCTGGAGTTCCGCAAGCCGCTGCGCCCCGGGCGCGGGGTGGAGCGCGCGTACGAGAAGTTCCGCGCCGTCATCGGCCACCTGGACGCCGACCGCGCGCTGGCGCCGGACATCGAAGCCGCCGCCGCGCTGGTGCGCGAGGGCGTTCTGGTTGATCTTTAGGACGGGGCCCGCCCACAGCCCGGCAACTTCACGGAGGGAGAGACGATGTCCACACAGCCGGCAGTCCGCGAATGGACGTACGCGGAGTTCGCCCGTCTCCCCGATGATGGCAATCGCTACGAAGTCATCGCCGGAGAACTAGAGGTGACACCTTCCCCCCGACCGAAGCATCAGAACGTGGTTGGCGCGCTGGCCGAGTTCGTCCGGCCGTTCGTACGGCGGCATAACCTGGGTCAGGTTTTTCCCGGACCGATTGACGTTCTGTTCGCGGATGGGGACTACCTGGTGCCTGACTTCGTGTTCGTTCGGCGCGAGCAGCTTGGGACGGTCACGGATCGCGGGGTGGAATCCGCTCCGGACCTGGTTGTCGAAGTATTGTCCAAGTCGACGAGGGCTCGCGACCGGACGGTGAAGCGCGAGCGGTACGCTCATTACGGCGTACCCGAGTACTGGCTGGTCGATCTTGATCGGCGACAGGTGGAAGTCTATCGCTTGGGGGAAGATCCGAACCGCGCGACGGTGGTCACGGATCGGCTGTTCTGGCAGCCGGCGGCGAATGGACCGGTTTTCGAACTGAAGCTCGCCGACCTGTTCGCGGACATAAGGTAATGCCCCGCCAGAGCCGCGACCCGAAGGACTATCAGCCAGCGGGTGGCGTGTGGACGTACGAGGAGTACATGAAGCTCCCCGTGGAAGCGACGCGGTATGAGGTGATCGCCGGGGAGCTGTACATCACTCCGCCACCGTCCACTCGTCACCAGGTCGCAGTCAGCAAGCTCCTGATTCCGATGTTCCGCTGGGCGGATGAGGAAGGTGGACTGGGCGCCCTGTTCCCTGGCCCACTCGATGTGCTGTTCGGGGAGAGTGATTTTTTCGAGCCGGACGGCGTCTTCATCCGCAGGGATCGGTCGGAGATCATCAAGGAGCACGGGATCGAAGGCGTTCCCGACCTGATTGTGGAGTGCGTCGCGCCTGAGACGGCGGAGCGGGACCGTGGGCTCAAGCGGGACCGCTATGCGTTATTCGGGGTTCCGGAATACTGGGTGTTCGATGCGGATAATCGGGCGCTCGAGATCTACCGCAACGATGGGACGGGTTTTCACAAGCCGGAAGTGGTGCGTGACCACTGGACGTGGCAGCCCGTTCCCGACGGTCCAGTGCTCGAATTGAACCTGATCGAGTTCCTGGAACGCTACGAGGAATCGAGACGATTCTTCGAGCCCTTCATGCTTCAGTGGCGCGCCGCCATGGAACGCTCAGCTGCGTCGCCAACCTCGTCCACAGACTGGGTCGACCACGGATGACCACCGCCACACTCGCCGAACCACGCACCGTGCGCGCGCCGCGCGGGACCGAGATCTCCTGCCGCGGCTGGCAGCAGGAGGCCGCGCTGCGGATGCTGATGAACAACCTGGACCCCGACGTGGCCGAGCGGCCGGACGACCTGGTCGTCTACGGCGGCACGGGGCGCGCGGCGCGGTCGTGGGAGGCGTTCGACGCCATGGTGCGCACCCTCCGCACGCTGGCCGACGACGAGACCATGCTCGTGCAGTCCGGCAAGCCGGTGGGCGTGTTCCGCACGCACACGCACGCGCCGCGCGTGCTGATCGCCAACAGCAACCTGGTCCCCCGCTGGGCCAACTGGGAGACGTTCCGCGAGCTGGAGCGGCAGGGGCTCACCATGTACGGCCAGATGACGGCCGGATCGTGGATCTACATCGGCACGCAGGGGATTCTGCAGGGGACGTACGAGACGTTCGGCGCGGTGGCGCGGCAGCACTTCGGCGGTTCTCTGCGCGGAACGTGGACGCTGACGGGCGGCATGGGGGGGATGGGCGGCGCGCAGCCGCTGGCGGTGACGATGAACGAGGGCGCGGTGCTGTGCGTGGAGGTGGAGCCGTGGCGCATCGAGCGCCGCATCCAGACCCGCTACTGCGACCGGATGACGCACGACCTGGACGAGGCGCTGGGCTGGATCACCGACGCGCGCAACCGCGGCGAGCCACTCTCCGTGGGCCTCGTGGGCAACTGCGCGGAGGTGCTGCCGGAGCTGGTGCGGCGCGGCGTGACGCCCGACGTGGTGACGGACCAGACCAGCGCGCACGACGCGCTGAACGGCTACGTCCCCGCCGGGCTGTCGATGGAGGAAGCGGACGCGCTGCGGCAGGCGGACCCCGCGGAGTACCAGCGGCGGTCGATGGAGAGCATGCGCGTGCACTGCGAGGCGATGGTGGAGATGCAGCGCCGCGGCGCCGTGACCTTCGACTACGGCAACAACCTGCGCGGGCAGGCCAGGGACGCGGGGTACGCGGACGCGTTCGCGTTCCCCGGCTTCGTCCCCGCGTACGTGCGCCCGCTGTTCTGCGAGGGAAAGGGCCCGTTCCGCTGGGTGGCGCTCAGCGGCGACCCGGCCGACATCCACCGCACGGACGAGCTGGTGCTGGAGCTGTTCCCCGAAGACGAGCACCTGAAGCGCTGGATCACCCAGGCGCGGGAGAAGGTGGCGTTCCAGGGGCTGCCGTCGCGCATCTGCTGGCTGGGGCAGGGGGCGCGGGCAAAGTTCGGCGTGGCGCTGAACGACCTGGTGGCCTCGGGCGAGCTCCGGGCGCCGATCGTGATCGGCCGCGACCACCTGGACACGGGGTCGGTGGCCTCGCCGTTCCGCGAGACGGAGGCGATGAAGGACGGCAGCGACGCCATCGCCGACTGGCCGATCCTGAACGCGCTGGTGAACGTGGCCAGCGGCGCGTCGTGGGTCAGCTTTCACCACGGCGGCGGGGTGGGGATCGGCAACTCGCTGCACGCGGGGCAGGTGATCGTGGCCGACGGCACGCCGGAGATGCGCGAGCGGCTGGAGCGCGTGCTGACCAACGACCCCGGGATGGGCGTCATCCGCCACGCGGACGCGGGGTACGACGACGCCGTCGAGACGGCGCAGCGCGAGGGGGTGCGCATCCCGATGCGCGAAGGCCCGGGGGGGTGAGCGAAGCCGCGCGGCGCCTGCATCGGTCCTCGTCGCGCGCCGCGGCCTGGTGAGCCGCAAACCTGCGAACGCGTTCGTCGCGCGCGACGGCGTGCGCCTGCACGTGCTGCGCTGGCAGGGCGCCGGCCCGGCGCTGGTGATGATGCCCGGACTGGGGCAGAGCGCGCACGTGTTCGGCGAGCTTGCCCCGGCGCTGGCGGGCGACTTTCGCGTGGTCGCGGTGACGCCGCGCGGACACGGCTACTCGGCCACCCCCACGGGCGGCTACACGCTGGAGAGCTTTGCGGACGACCTGCGCGCGGTGCTGGACGCGCAGGGGGTGGAGCAGGCCATCCTCGTGGCCCACTCGTTTTCGGGGACGGTGGCCACACGCCTGGCGGTGCGGAGCCCGGAGCGGGTGCGGGGAATCGTGTACCTGGACGGCCTGCACGACTACGCGCGCTGGGGCGAGGTGATGATGCGGAACCCCTTTCCGCCGCCCTCGCGCCCGGCCTTTGGCGACCGGGACGGCACGAGGGAGTGGATGCGCCGCTACGTCCCCGGCTTCTGGTGCGACGCGCTGGAGGCGGACCTCAGGGCCCACGCCGGCGGGGATGCGGCCGCGTGGCGGTGGGAGCTGCTGATGGGGGTGCTGGACGACGCCGCGGTGCACCCCACCCCCTACGCGGCGCTCCGCTGCCCGGCGCTGGCCCTGGTGGCGGAGGAGTCGCTGGAGACGCAGTTCGGCTGGCTGCAGCCGATGGGGGGCGCCGACCTGGAGCGCGCGGAGGCGTACCTGCGCACGGTGCGCGAGCCGTGGCGGCGCGCGTCGGAGGCGCGCTTTCTGGACGGGGCGCCGGGTGGCCGCGTGGTGCGCATCGACGGCGGCCACTGGTTCTACCTGACCGCGCGCGAGCGGGTGGCGGCCGAGGTCCGCGCCTTTGCATCTTCCCTGTCCCCCTTCCCTCCATGACGCAGGGCACCGGGTATGTGGATCCCGCCTACCTGGACGCCGCCGCGCGCCTGGCGGCGGAGGGGAAGGAGCGCAGCTACGCGCGCCTGCGGCTGACGCCCGGCGAGTCGGTGCTGGACGTGGGGTGCGGCCCCGGCACCGACACGCTGCCGCTGGCGCAGATCGTGGGGCCGTCCGGCCGCGTGACCGGGATCGACCGCGACCCGGAGATGGTGGCAGAGGCGGACCGGCGCGCGCGGGCCGCCGGCGTCGGCGCGCGGGTGGAGCACCTCGTGGGCGACGCGACGGCGCTCCCCTTTGCCGACGGCGCGTTCGACGGGGTTCGGAGCGAGCGGCTGCTGCTGCACCTGGCCCAGCCGGAGCGCGCGGTCGCGGAGATGGTGCGGGTGACGCGCACCGGGGGGTGGGTGGTGCTGATGGACACGGACTGGGGCACCCGCTCGGTCGACACGCCGGAGGCCCATCTGGAGCGGCGGATGGCGGACGTGCTGTCGGACCTGTGCCTGGCCAACGGCTACTCCGGCCGGCGGCTGTACGGGATGGCGAAGCGCGCCGGGCTGGCGGAGGTGACGCCGGAGGTGCTGCCGCTGTACGTGACCGACTACGCGCTCTGGCGGCTGCTCTCGCGGCTGGACATGGCGGGCGAGGTGGCGGTGAGCTCCGGGGCGATGACCGCCGACGAGGTGCGCCGCCTGGACGAGAGCTGGCGCGCGCTGGGCGAGGAGGGAACCTTCTTCGCGCTCACCACCCTGGTGCTGGTGGCGGGGCGGCGCGTCCTGCCGCGGTCACCGCCCTCTGTCGGCCGCTGAATCCCTTCCACATCTTCCCTTCATCCATCGTTCGATACGCGTCTTCGCCGCCGCCGCGTTTCGGCCCGTGGCGCGCTCGCGGCGGCCGAACCGGAATGACGATCGGCCCTGCGGCGGACGATCCGGGTCGCACCTCCTCGAAATCCTGCGCATCCCCCGTGGAACTGAAGATCGAGCGCCTTTCCAAGACGTATCCCAACGGCGTGCACGCCCTGCGCGACGTGTCGCTCACCATCGCGCCGGGGATGTTCGGGCTGCTGGGGCCCAACGGGGCGGGAAAGAGCACGCTGATGCGCATCCTGGCCACGCTGCAGGAGGCGGACGCCGGGCGCGCGACGCTGGGCGGCATCGACGTGCTGCGCGACAAGGAGGCGGTGCGCCGCACGCTGGGCTACCTGCCGCAGGAGTTCGGGCTGTACCCGCGCGCCACGGCGGAGGAGATGCTGGACCACTTCGCGGTGCTCAAGGGGGTCACGGACGGCGGGGAGCGGCGCGACACCGTGCGCTCGCTGCTGGAGCAGACCAACCTGTGGGACGCGCGCAACCGGCGGCTGGGCACCTTCAGCGGGGGGATGCGGCAGCGGTTCGGGATCGCGGTGGCGCTGATCGGCAACCCGCGGCTCATCATCGTGGACGAGCCGACGGCGGGGCTGGACCCGGCGGAGCGCGCGCGCTTTCTGAACCTGCTGAGCGAGCTGGGCGAGAACGCGGTGGTCATCCTCTCCACGCACATCGTGGAGGACGTGAGCGACCTGTGCCAGCGGATGGCCATCATCAAGGACGGCCAGATCCTGCTGGAGGCGGAGCCGCAGGCGGCGGTGCGGGCGGTGCGCGGCCGCGTCTGGCGGCGCGAGGTGCCGCGCGAGGAGGTGGAGAGCTACAAGGACTCCCTCATCTCCACCACGCTGGTGGGCGGGCGAACGGTGGTGCACGTGCACGGCGACGCCCCCCCGGACGACCGCTTTCAGCCGGTGGAGCCGGACCTGAAGGACGTGTACTTCACGGTGATGCGCGGCTTCAGCATCGAGCGTCCGGAGCCACACCTGGCGGTACAGGACGCCGGGGTCCGGCCAGACCTGCCGAGGGAGTGGCGCGACGTTCATCCGGGCGTGGTACAGGTTCAGCCCCGGCCGGATGACGAAGAACACGATGCCGGTTCCACGACACCGCCGTCGCACGATCCCGCGCCACCGCCTTCGCGGGCCTCCGCCTCGGCATCTTCGGGCGATTCCGCGACGCCGTCCGACGATCCCGCGCCGGCGGCGGACGACGCCTCCAGGCCGTCGGAGGACCCGTGGGCGCTGTTCCGCCGGCCGGAGTCCCGATGACGGCGCTGTGGACCATCGCCCGGTACGAGGTGCGCAGCGAGCTGCGGCGCATCAGCACCTGGGTGTACTTCGGGCTGCTGTTCGCGCTCTCCTTTCTGGTCATGGCGGGGATGGCGGGCACGTGGCCGGACTTCGACCTGGGGTCGCGGGTGCAGCTGGCCAACGCGCCCCGGCCGGTGGCCAACCTCGTCGCCATCCTCTCCATCGTGGCCGTCCCCATCACCAGCGCGCTGGCGGGGCGCGCGGTGCACCGCGACTTCGAGACGCGCATCCACCCGCTGTTCTTCACCACCCCGGTCAGCAGGACGGCGTACCTGGGCGGGCGCTACGCGGGGTCGGTGATCGCCAACCTGCTGGTGTTCCTGGGCATTCCCCTGGGCGCCATGGTGGCGGCGGCCATGCCGTTCACGGACCCGGACCGCATCGGCCCGTTCCGGCTGGACGCGTACGCGGCGCCGTTCGCGCTGATCGTGATCCCCAACGTGCTGCTGACGGCGGCGCTCTTCCTGGTGCTGGCGGCGCTTACCCGGCGCGTGCTGGCCAACCAGGTGGGCGGGATGGTGCTGCTGCTGGGGTGGACGGTCTCGCGCCTGTTCGCCAGCGCCATCGACGAGGACTGGGTGACGCACCTGTCCGACCCGTTCGGCGCGGCGCCGCTGCGCTGGGCCACGCGCTACTGGACGGTGGCGGAGCAGAACGCGCTGGCCATGCCGCTCACCACGCCGCTGCTGGCCAACCGCGCGCTCTGGCTGGCGGTGGGGCTTGGGATCCTGGCGTACGGCATCAGCCAGTTCCGCTTTGCCCAGTTCGCCCGCGAAGACGCGGGGCGCCCGCACGACGGCGCGGGCGAGGAGGCGCCGTCGCTGGCGGCGCGGCTCACGCTTCCCCGGCCGCGGCGGTCGTTCGGCGCGCGGGCGCGGTGGACGCAGCTGGCGTCGATGACGCGCGACGGCACGCGGCGCATTCTGCGGGGGGTGTGGTTCTGGATCCTGGCGGGGGTGTGCGTGACCTTCGTGCTGATCTTTTCCAGCGAGCTGGGGAGCCTCTACGGCACCGAGACCTTTCCGGTGACCTACCAGGTGCTGGAGATGCTGGGCGGGATGTTCGCGCTGTTCCTGGTCATCATCATCACCATCTATGCCGGCGAGCTGGTGTGGGAGGAGCGCGAGACGGGCGCCGCGCAGATCCACGACGCGCTCCCCGTGCCCACCTGGATCCCCTTCGCCTCCAAGACGCTGGCGCTGACGGCCATGTGCGCGGTGCTGCTGGCGGTGGCCATGCTCACGGGGATGCTGGTGCAGGCGGCCAACGGCTACTTCAGGTTCGAGCCGGGGCTGTACCTGCGCGAGCTGTTCGGGATGGGGCTGCCCAACCTGGCGCTGCTGGTGGTGCTGACGATGACCATCCAGTCGCTGGTGAACCACAAGTACGTGGGGCACCTGCTGGCCATCGTCTTCTGGGTGGGCGCGCCCTGGCTGCACGGCACCGTGCTTCCCCACAACCTGTTCCACTACTCGTTCACGCCGGAGACGTTCTACAGCGACATGAACGGCTACGGCCACACGGTGCGGCCGTGGGCGTGGTACACGCTGTTCTGGGCGGGCGTCGCGGTGCTGCTGGCGGTGGTGAGCAACCTGTTCTGGGTGCGGGGGATGGAGACGGGCGGACGGTGGCGCATGCGGCTGGCCCGCGCGCGCTTCCGCCGCCCCGCGCTGGTCGCGTCGGTGCTGGCCCTGGCGCTGATCCTGGGGACGGGCGGCTTCATCCTCTACAACACGGTGGAGCTGAACGAGTGGAGCACGGGGGACGAGGACGAGCGGATCACGGCGGAGTACGAGAAGCGGTACAAGCGCTTTCAGCCGCTGCCGCAGCCGCGCGTCACCGCGGTGGCGCTGGACGTGGACATCTACCCGGAGCGGCGCGACCTGCGCATTCGCGGGACGTACACGCTGGTGAACCGCAGCGGCCGGCCGATGGACCAGGTGCACGTGGACCTGCTGAACACGCTGATCATCCGCCGCATGGAGCTGGGCGTGCCGGCGCGGCGCATCATCGCGGACCGGGAGAAGGGCTACTACGCGTTCCGCCTGGCGCGTCCGCTCGCCCCCGGCGACTCCACGGAGCTGCGCTTCGAGGTGGCGCACGACTCGCGCGGCTTCGAGGACGAGCCGTCGTTCTTTCCCGTGGTGGAGAACGGCACCTTCTTCAACAACCTGTACCTGCCGGGGATCGGCTACAACCCGGAGGGCGAGCTGGACGACGAGGGCGCGCGCGAGCGCCACGGCCTGCCGCCGCGGCCGCGCGTGGCGGCGATCGGGGACGCGGCGGGGCGGGCGCGCAACTTCGTCTCGCGCGACGCGGACTGGGTGCGCTTCGCGGCGACGGTCAGCACCTCGGCGGACCAGACGGCGCTGGCGCCGGGGCGGCTGGAGCGGCAGTGGCGGCAGGGCGGCCGGCGCTACTACCGGTACGTGATGGACGCGCCGATGCTGAACTTCTACTCGTTCCTGAGCGCGCGCTACGCGGTAAAGAAGGACCGCTGGAAGGGGGTGGAGATCGACGTCTTCTATCACCCCGGCCACGAGTACAACGTGGACCGGATGGTCCGGGCGGTAAAGGAGTCGCTGGACTACTACACGCGCTGGTTCGGCCCGTACCAGCACAGCCAGGTGCGCATCGTGGAGTTTCCGCGCTACGGCGACTTTGCCCAGTCGTTCGCGGGGACCATCCCCTACAGCGAGGGGATCGGCTTCATCGCCGACGTAAAGGCGGACGACATCGACTACCCGTTCTTCGTGACGGCGCACGAGGTGGCGCACCAGTGGTGGGGGCACCAGCTGGTGCCGGCGGACGTCCAGGGCGGCGCCATGCTGAGCGAGACGCTGGCGGAGTACGGGGCGCTGATGGTAATGGAAAAGGAGTACGGGCGCGGGAAGATCGGCCGCTTTCTGCGCCACGAGCTGGACGGCTACCTGCAGGGGCGCACGACGGAGCGCCGCGCGGAGATGCCGCTGGCGCTGGTGGAAAACCAGCAGTACATCCACTACAACAAGGGCGCGCTGGCGATGTACGCGCTGCGCGACTACGTGGGCGAGGCGCGGGTGAACGGCGCGCTGCGGGCGTTCCTGACGGAGGCGCGGGGGATGCGCGGCCGGTATCCCACGTCGCAGGACCTGCTGCGCCACCTGCGCGCGGCCACGCCGGACTCGCTGCAGCCGGTGATCGAGGACCTGTTCGAGACGGTGACGCTGTGGGACCTGCGCGCGGTCCGCGCCGAGGGCACGGACCTGGGCGGCCGGCGCTACCAGGTGGACGTGACGGTCACGGGGCGCAAGCTGCGCGCGGGCCCGCTGGGCGACGAGACGCCGGTGGCGATGAACGACCTGGTGGAGATCGGGGTGTTCGGCGCCGACGAAGAGCCGATCTGGCTGCAGAAGGTTCGCTACGACGGCCGGCAGCGCACCTTTCGCATCCTGGTGAACGAGTGGCCGCGCCGGGCGGGGATCGACCCGCTGCACAAGCTGATCGACCGCGAGCTGGACGACAACGTGGCGGGGATCACCCGCCGTGCCGGCACCCCCGTCCCCCGCCGCACCTCTGCAGACAGCGCGCGGCGGGACAGCACACGCGGAACGCCGCGCGATACCGCCAGATGAGCGGTCGAGCCGAAAAAGGATTGGCCCCGCACCGAGCCAACGGAGTCGACGGAGTTCGTGATTCTCCGTTAACTCCTTTCACCGTGCGTGGATGCGGCCTCTCGCCGGCCCGGCGGCGGAGGGGTGGACGTGGCGGAAAACCGGTACGCGAATTGGCGGGTCGCGGTTTGGAGGGGCGTGGGGAGGTTCTTAGCTTTCGGGGATCACTGGAGGTTGCATGACGAACCTTTGAACCCCCGCGGCGAAGATGAAGCTCCCCGACCTGGTTCAGCGGCTGGAGAAGGAAGGCTGGCTGCGGGTGCGGCTGCGCGGTCCGCATCGCCAGTACGTGCATCCCGAAAAGCCCGGCGTGCTCACCATCCGGCGGCACCTGACGGACGAGGTGGCGCCGGGCGCGCTGCAGAGCATCCTCTCGCAGCTGGAGGGGGCGCCATGAGACGCTACCTCGTGATCGTGGAGCCCACGGAGACCGGCTACTCGGCGTACGCGCCCGACCTGCGCGGGTGCGTGACCACCGGGCGCACCCGCCACGAAGCGGAGACCAACATCCGCGAAGCCGTGGAGTTTCACCTGGCCGGGCTGCTGCAGGAGGGGCAGCGCGTGCCGGAGCCGCGGACGGCGTACGCGCACGTGCACGTCGGCGCCTGATCGCCCGCGTGGCTTCCACGTGTTCTCCTGGCGATGCCCTGCGCCGGATCCATGGAGCCGCGGAGTCTTTCCTCCGTTCGCTCCGTCGATTGCGATCCGGGCCTGTTCTGGTCAGCGCGCCTGGATCGGGAGATCCGCGGCGCGCGCGCCGGGGTGGTGTAGAACGCCGCGGATGAAGCGCGTCATCGCGGACAGCACCGCGTCCCGCTGCTCCACGTGGGGCGCGTGGCCGCAGCGGGGGAGCCGCAGCGTGTCCACGGGACCGCCGGACCCGCGCTGGATGGATTCGACGTGCCTCCAGCTGCCGTACTCGTCGTCCTCGCCCTGGACGACGAGGGTGGGAACGGTGATGCCGGGGAGTGCGTCCTCGATGTTCCACGCGCGAAAGCCGGGGTCCAGCCACACGCGGTTCCATCCCCAGAACGCCACGTCGGTGTTTTCGCCGTGGTGGCGGGCCAGGCGCTCCCGCAGGTCGGTCGTGCGGTAGAGGTCGGCGATCTTCGCGATGCTCTCCAGGCCGCACGGCTCGGCAAAGGTGTGCGGCGCCTCCAGCACCAGCGCGCGCAGTCCGGGGATCGGCGCCGTGCCGGCGGCGATGAGCGCGATGGAGGCGCCGTCGCTGTGGCCCAGCAGGATGGATTCGCGGACGCCGGCCGCCTCGAGAACTTCGGGGAGCACCCGCGCCTCGTCGTGCATGAAGCGGACGGGGCGGGGGAGGGGGATGGGGTCGGAGCGGCCGTAGCCGGCGCGGGAGTAGACCAGCGCGCCGCAGCCGGTGGCCGCCGCCAGCGCGTCGGGAAAGTCGCGCCAGGTGCTTACGCTGCCCAGCCCTTCGTGCAGGAACACGAGGGTCGGCGCCTGGTCCGGCGCGGGCCCGGTCCAGCGGCACTCCAGCCGTGCTCCGCCGATCCGCAGGAAATCCATTGCGTCCGGGCTCGTCCGGATCAGCCCAGGCCGCCGGGTCCGCGCGGGCGGCGCCGGCGCAGCTGAATGTCGCCCGCCAGCGGGGCGACGTCGTGATCGGAGAGGGAGAGGGCGGCGCGGGCGCGCTGCACCACCGCGCCGCCGTCCGGCAGCCGCAGCCCGAACGCCAGCTCGGCCTTTCGGCACAGCCGCTCCTCCCACGCGATCAGGTCCCGCGGCACGCGCCGGCCGCCGCGGCGCAGGCGCGCGTGCACGCCTTCGTGCACGATGGACGAAGCGACCGGCTCCGGCGCGAACGTGGCGACGAAGTAGGTGTCCAGGCTGCAGCTGCCCATGGTGTCCAGCAGCGCGCGGCAGCCGTCCTGGCGGCGCAGCAGGATGCGCGCGAAGTCCCGGCGCATGGCGTTCAGGCGCCACGGCGCGTGGTCGGCGATCAGCTGCAGCGCGGCGGCCGTCCTGCGGAACAGCGCGTCGCTGGTGGCGAACTCGCCGTCGTTGATCAGCCACACCTCGATGCCGTGGATGCCGCGCACTTCGGACGATGCGCGCAGCAGCGCCTCCTGCGCCCACCCCTGCGGATCGGCGATGAACCGGGGGATCATCTGTTCGCCTCCATGGTCCCGTCCAGCCGCGCCATCAGGTCCAGCGCGTTCCGGGTGGCGGCGCCGGCGGCGGTGTTGTCGAAGATGCACCACACCTCGCGTCCCGCGTCCACGTCGCCGCGGATGCGGGCGGCGAGCGCGTCCAAGTACTCCGCATCATACGCCGAGTAGTAGATGCGGGGCGAGCCGTGCAGCCGGTAGTACGCCAGGCCGCGCCATCCGCCGGGCTCCGCCGCCCGCGGCACGCGGGCCGGGTCCGCCGCCACGCGCGCGACCCTCCATCGCGCCAGCAGGCCGTCCGCCTCTGCCGAGAACCAGGTCGGATGCCGCGGCTCGCACACGGCCGCAACGGCCGTCCGCGCGCGTAGGGACGCAAAGAAGCCGTCTGCCACGGCCGCATCGAACTGCAGGCTGGGCGGAAGCTGGACGAGCAGGCAGGCGAGCGCATCGCCCAGGCCGCCGGATTCGGCGAGAAAGGTGGCCAGCGCCTCGTTCGCATCCACCAGGCGCAGCTCGTGGGTGATGGTCTTCGGCAGCTTGGCGCAGAAGCGGAAGCCGGGCGGCGCGCTGGCCGCCCAGCGCGCCCAGGTGGCGGCGCGGTGCGGGCGGTGGAACGACGAGTTGATCTCCACGGCCGGAAAGCGCGCCGCGTAGCGCTGCAGGTGCGTGCCTTCCGCGGGAAACGCGGACTGCACGTCGCGCGGCAGCGTCCACCCGGCGCATCCCACCAGGCAGCGGGTTGCCGGTCCCGCCGACGGTGAAGGTTGCCTTTCGCGCGGCTCGTCGCGCATCTTCACGCCATCGCTCCGTTCCCTTTGCCGGTCCACACCCCTCCACGATTCCCAGACGAGGCCCCGATGAAGCGCATCCTGATCGTCCTTCTCACGCTCTGTGCCGTGCCGGCCGCCGCGCAGGCACCCGCCGTCCCGACCACGGCCGCGGGCTCGGTGCGGCCGCTGTTCGCGCAGGGCGCGGCGTACGTGCTCGCCGCCGCCGAGCAGATGCCGGAGGCGGACTACGGGTTCAAGCCCACACCCGAAGTCCGCAGCTTCGGGCAGCTGGTGGGCCATGTGGCCAACGCGCAGTACATGATCTGCTCCGTGGCCAGAGGCGAGGCGAGCCCCAGCCAGCAGAACTGGGAAGAGACCACGGAAAAGGCGGCGCTCGTCGAGGCGCTGCGCGCTTCCACCGCGTACTGCAACGGCGCCTACGAGCAGAGCGACGAAGCCGCCATGCAGACGGTGACCCTGTTCGGGCGCCAGATGACGCGCCTGAGCGTGCTGACCCTGAACGCCGCGCACGACTTCGAGCACTACGGCAACATCGTCACCTACATGCGCATCAAGGGCATGGTCCCGCCCTCCAGCCAGGGCAACTGAGGAGGAAGAGTCTCGCTTTTCTCATCAAGAAGCGAGGCAGTGACTTCCTTTAGGGAGGCGCCGCGCTGAACCGGCCCGTGCGACGATGCCGGGTGCCGACCGGAGGACCTCGGCTGCATCATGAAGGGGCCGGCTTCCGGGCATGGAAGCCGGCCCCCTGGTTTTGCCGGCGAGGTCCTTCGGTCGCGCGCAAGCGGTTGTATGACCTGCGGTTCCGTGTGGCGCTCCCTCAGGAAATCAACGCGGTCTTGAATCGTGGCTGCCGATAAGCAAACCGCCGTCCCCGTCGAAGGGACGGCGGTTCGAGCATCCGCGGGCCGACTTACGTCCCCGGCCGCTCGCCGGCGTGGCCGTTGATGAAGCGGTCGATCTCCTCGGCGCGGCGCTCGGCGTCGGACTCGCCCAGGGCCATCAGGCGCTTGGCGTAGTCGTCCTGGAACATGATCATGCTCAGCACGTCGGGCGACCGCGTCTCGCGGGTGCCCAGGCCGCGCGTGAGCAGGCGGAAGCCGCGGGGCAGGCGCGGCTCGTACTCCGCGGCGATGCGGGCCAGGTCCTTGGACGGGCGCATCACCAGCACCTCCACGATGCGCATCCCCTCGCGCCGCTCGGGGGGCACGCGGTCCAGCACGGTGTTCATCCGCTCCATCCGCGCGACGTCCTGGTCCACCAGCTCCAGGAAGATGGCGTCCAGCAGCAGGCCGATCACCTGCGCCGGCGGCGGGTAGCCGGCCACGTCGGGGCGCGACGCCTCGCCGCGGGTGCGGTCGTAGCGGGTGCTGACCGTGAGGATCTTGCTGGCGCCCAGGTGCAGGGCGGGGGAGAGCGGCGCCGTGAGGCGGATGCCGCCGTCGCCGTACCAGTGCGGGCCGATCTGCACCGCGGGAAAGAAGAGCGGCAGCGCGGCGGAGGCCATGATGTGGTCCACCGAGATGCGGCACTGACGGCTGATGCGCCCCGGCCGCTCCCACGTCTCGATCTCGCGCCCCTGCACCCAGACGACGGACTGGCCCGTGGTGTAGTCGGTGGTGCTGATGGAGACCGCGCGCAGGTTGCCGCGCTGCAGGTTGTAGTCGATCCCCGTAAGCTCGCCGTGCACCGGCGCCAGCGACTCTTCCAGAAACTGCCGCAGCGGCGCCGTGTCCACCAGCGCCCGCGTGCGCGCGTCCGTCATCCCCCCCGACGTGAGCCGCAGCCCCCAGCGGCCGATGTTGCCCACCAGCGAGGCCATGTCCACCCGGAAGATCTTCTCCGGGAGGAGCTCCGCCCACAGCCCGGCCAGCTCGTCCACCGCCTGCTTGAAGGTGCCGTGGTGCTGCGCCAGCAGGGCGATGTTGATGGCCCCCGCCGACACGCCCGTCTGAATGGGGATCCGCAGGTTGGGGTAGGTGCGCGCCAGGTAGCGCAGCAGCCCCACCTGGTACGCGCCGCGCGCGCCGCCGCCGGTGAGCACCAGCGCCAGCTCGCCACGGTCGGTGACGGCCCCGGCGGCGGGCGCGAACTCGCGGCCCGCCTGCGACGGGCGAAGCGCCTCGGGATCGGCCTGATCCGGCATCGGCGCGCCCCTCAGCGGCGAAAGACGATCCGGCCGCCCACGACGGTCATCGCCGGCGCGGCCTGCAGGATCTCCACCTCGGGGATGGTCAGCAGGTCGCGGTCCCACACCACCAGGTCCGCCAGCATCCCCGGCCGCAGCGTCCCCTTCTGCTCCTCCTGCCACTCCCCGTACGCGGACGTGGCGGTGTACAGGCGGATCGCCTCTTCGCGGGTCAGCCGCTGCTCCGGCAGCCAGCCGCCGGGCGGCACCCCCGGCTCCTCGCGGCTCTGCCGGGTGACGGCGGAATAGATCCCCTCCACCGGCGGCATGGGCTCCACGGGGAAGTCGGTGCCGAAGATGACGACGGCGCCCGCGTCCAGCAGCGACCGCCACGCGTACGCCCCCTCGCGCGCCCGCTCCGCGCCGATGCGCGTCTCCGCCCAGCGCATGTCGCTGGTGGCGTGCGTGGGCTGCATGGAGGCGATCACGCCCAGCTGGCGAAAGCGGGGGATGTCGTCGCGGTCCAGCACCTGGGCGTGCTCGATGCGGTGGCGCCGGCCGCGGGTGCCGTTGACCCGCGCGGCGCGTTCGAACGCGTCCAGCGCCTGCCGGTTGGCCGCGTCGCCGATGGCGTGCAGAATCACCTGCAGCCCCGCCGCGTCGGCCGCGGTCACCAGCGAGTCCAGCTGCGCCTGCGTGTACTGCGGCAGGCCGTGGGTGTGCTGGTCGCTGAACGGCTCCAGCATGGCCGCCGTGCGCGAGCCCAGCGTGCCGTCGGTGTACCCCTTGAGCATCCCGAACCGCAGCCACTCGTCGCCGAACCCGGCGGTCACGCCCAGCGCGTTCAGCCCCTGGATCGTGCGCATCTCCAGCGGGTGCCAGCCGTAGACGCGGACGGTGAGCGAGTCGGCGTCGCGCAACTCCCTGTAGATCTGCATGTCCATCCCCGACACGTCGCTCTGCACGCTGGTCACGCCCGTGCGCGCGGCCAGCTCCAGCGCGGCCAGCACGCCGCGGCGGGTCTGCGCGCGGGTGGGCGCCGGCACGTGGCGGCCGATCAGCCCCTCCGCGGACTCCTTGAAGATGCCGGTCGCCTCGCCCCGGGCGTCACGCACCACCTCGCCGCCGGACGGGTTCGGCGTGTTGCGGGTGATACCGGCCAGGCGCATGGCGGCGCCGTTGGCCCAGGAGGTGTGGCCGTCCACGCGGGAGAGGAGGACGGGGTTGTTGGGTGCGGCGCGGTCCAGGATCTCGCTGGTGGGCCAGCCACCGGCGCCCAGCTCGGACGCGGGGAGGCGGGTGTGGTCCCAGCCGCGGCCCAGGATCCACTCGCCGGGCTGCGCCTGCGCGGCGGCCGCGGCCACGCGCCGCTCGATCTCGGCCAGCGAGGTGGTGCCCAGCAGCTCCACCTGCAGCAGCCCGCGCCCGCCGGCGCCGAAGTGGATGTGCGCGTCGTTGAATCCCGGCGTCACCAGCCGGCCGCGCAGGTCGATAACGTCCGTGGCCCGGCCCACCAGCCGCCGCACCTCAGCGTCGGTGCCCACGGCCAGCACGCGCCCGTCGCGCACCGCCAGCGCCTGCGCGACGGTGTTGGCATCGTCCGCCAGGAACACGCGCCCGCCCACGAGTACCATGTCCGCGGCATCCCGTTCATCGACGGACCCTTCCGAAGGCTGCGGCCAGTTGCCCTGCGGCACCGGCACGCCCGCCGGGTTGGGATGGTTGATCGGCGGCGCCTGGTTGGCGGGATAGCAGGCGGAGAGCGCGCAGAGCGCGAGCAGGACGGAACGGGCGTTCATGCCGGGTGCCGGTGCTGTTGATGATGGGGGTCGGGGATCACCCTCATCATACGCGCGCCGGCGCGTCGTGACAAACGGAGCGGGAGGAGATGTCACTGGCTGGGGTTGTCTCGGGCGGTTGAATTGAAACCGTGGATCTCCTTCGCGGCTGACCACTTTGCGACGACGTTGGCGGGATACGAGGGCGGCTTGCGCACGGAGTGGACAGGCATTAGCCTTGTGTGTCTTCTGTTTACTTGTTCCTGATCATAGAACGTGGCACATGGAACTCTCGGTCCTGACGCTGCGCGTTGTCCTGCTGTTCTTTCCCGGCGTGCTGTGCGCGCTGATCGTGCACGCGCTGACCATCCAGCGCGAGCGCACCACGCCGCAGTTCCTGACCAGTGCGTTTATCTACGGTGTGTCGACGTACCTGCTGCTGGCGGGACTGCGCACCGTCTTTGCCGGTTGTGCGAAACTGCTCGGGTGGGCAGCGCCGCCACGAGTTACATTCTTCAACGTGCTGACGAACGAGAAGGCGAGGATTGCATGGGGTGAGATCGGACTTTCGGCGGTCGTCGCATTGCTGCTCGCCCTTGTGGTCGCCGTCGTCCGGAACAACAACTTGTTGCACAAGGCGGCGGAACGGATCGGGATCTCCCGCAGGTTCGGAGAAGTGGATGTGTGGGGCTATTTCTTCAACTCCCCGCAGATCCGCTGGGTGGCCGTGCGCGATCTTCCGGCCGACACCGTGTACGAAGGCTGGGTAGAAGCGTTCTCTGACACGGGTGCTGCACCTGAGATTCTGCTGCGGGATGTAACCGTCAAGACTAACTCAACTGGAACTAAACTTTTCGATAGCAAGCGCGTATATTTGGCGCGAGACAAGGGATCGCTCATTATCGAGCAACTCTGAGCTGAGGAGCGTGCAATGCGTGAACCCGTTCCGCCCCTGCAACCGGGCCGCTACAAGGGCGGCCGCAATCCAGAGCCGTCCACCCCTCGGCCGGCTGATTCTTCCAGGCCGATGGGCGTACCTGCCTGGGTGATCCAGAAGCCCCAGCTACCGCAGCCGCCGAAGGGTTAACGCAGTGCGCAGGTGAAGCCCTGCTCGGGGACGCGATAGCGGCCCCGAGACAGGGCTTATCGCTGTCCCAGCGGCGGATTCATCCGCTCACGCTGACCCGCTGACGCGAAAAAGCCGCCCCATGTGCACGGAGGCGGCTTCTTCGTATCGGATCGTCACCCCATCAGGATGGCGCCTTGTACTGGGGGTCGTTGTACATCTTGAACTGACGGTAGACCTTGGGGACCACGCGGCCACTGGCGATGTCGGCGAGCAACGTCGTCAGCTCGTCGGCAAGGTCGTCGCGCTGGGTGCGGAGGACGGCGGCGCGGTCCAGGCAGCGCTCGCGAAAGCCGGAGTCGGCGTCGGCGCGGTCGGCCTGCTCCTGCATGTGGTAGATCTTGAGCTCCACGATGCTCAGCTTGTCGGCCAGCGAGCCGACGGTCTCAGCCACCGGCCCCTCCGCCGCGCGCGTCGCGCACCGTCTGCATCACCGCCTCGTCGATGCGCTCGATGAGGTCGTTGCGCCGCTGGTTCAGCTTGTCGACGGCGCGCTTGGCGGCGGCGACCTGGTGGTCGTCGTTGGAGCGCGCCTTGTCTTCCTCGTGCCACAGCTCGACGTTGGTCTGGGCCAGGCGCGCGATCAGGGTGCCGATGGTCTCGTTCATCCCGCTGCTCTCGTAAGGTCCGTCGAAACGGGCGCGAATGTACGCGACGCGCCGGCCCGCCGCCATCCCGCCGCGTTTGCCGCGCCCGCCCCGCGGCGGCTATCTTCGCGCCCGTTCCGCCCGCCGATCGGGCTCGCGCGCCACGGCCGCACCGCCACGCCATTGCCGTCAGGTCCTCTGCCGTCCGTCCCGCTGCCGCCGTCCGCCCGCATCCTGATCGTGATGATGAGCGCCGTGGGCGACGCCGTCCACGTGCTGCCGGTGGTGACCGCGCTCAAGCGGCACGATCCGTCGATCCGCATCACCTGGGTGCTGCAGGGCGGGCCGGCGTCGCTGGTGCGCGGGCACCCGGACGTGGACGAGATCGTCCTCTTCGACCGCAAAGGCGGCTGGCGCGCGTTCGCGGAGCTGCGCAAGACGCTGGGCGGACGGCGTTTCGATCTCGTCCTGGATCTGCAGGTCTACTTCAAGGCCAGCATCGTCACGGCGCTGGCGGACGCGCCGGTCAAGCTGGGGTTCGACCGCAGCCGCGCGCGGGACTGGAACTGGCTGGTGACGAACCGCAAGATCCCGCGCCGCCCGCCGCAGCACGTGCAGGACCAGTACTTCGAGTTCCTGGACGCCCTCGGCGTGCCGCACGAGCCGGTGGAGTGGAAGCTGGGCCCGTGGCCGCACGAGGTGGATGCGCAGCGTGCCTTTTTCGCGAAGATGGAGCGGCCGGCGGTGTGCCTGGTGATCGGCAGCACGCACGCGGAAAAGGAGTGGCTGTCGGAGCGCTGGGCCGCTGTCGCCGACGCGCTGTCGGAGCGATACGGGCTGCAGCCGGTGATCGTCGGGGGGCGCTCGGAGCGGGAGATGGAGACGGAGCGCGAGATCCTGCGCCTGGCGAAGCATCCCATCGTCATCACCCTCGGCGTGCCGTTCCGGGAGCTCGTCGGCATCCTGGCGGGCTCGGCGCTGACGATCTCGCTGGACACGGGGCCGATGCACATCTCCGTCGCGCTGGGCACGCCGACCATCGCGCTGATGGGCTACATCAACCCCAGACGCACGGGCCCCTACCGCCGCTTCCGCGACCTGCTGATCGATGCGTACGGCGATCCGGGGGAGGATTATCCCGTCTCGATCCAGAAGCGTCCCGGCCGGACGCGCAGGATCACGGTGGAGCAGGTGATGGAGAAGGTGGCGCTGTGGGACCGGGCGTACCGCCGATGAGCGTGCCGCTGGACCGCGTGGCGGTGGTGATGATCAGCACCGTGGGGAACGCGGTGCACACGCTGCCCGTCATCAACTCCCTCAAGGCGCACCGGCCGGAGGCGCGGATCACCTGGATCATGCAGCCCGGGTCGGCGGCGCTGGTGCAGGGGCATCCCGCGGTGGACGAGGTCGTGGTGCTGGACCGCAAGCGCGGGATGGCGGGCTTCGCGGCGCTGCGGCGGGCGCTGGAGGGGCACCGCTTCGACGTCGCGCTGAACCTGCAGGCGTACCTCAAGGCCGGCGTGGCGACGGCGCTGACGGGCGCGCCGGTGCGGGTGGGCTACGACCGCGCCCGGGCGCGCGACCTGACCTGGCTGTTCAGCACGCACCGGCTGCCGGCGCGCCCGCGGGGGCACGTGCAGGATGAGTTCCTGGAGTTCCTGGAGTTTCTCAGCGTTCCCGTCCGGCTGGAGTGGGGGCTGGAGCCGACGCGGGAGGAGCGCGTCCGCTACGCGCCGCTGCTGCCGGACGCAGCGGGAGCGACGGTCGCGATGGTGGTGGGGACGACCAAGGCGGAGAAGGAGTGGCCGGCGGAGCGCTACGCCGCGGTGGCGGACCGCGTCGCGACGGAGCTGGGCGGGCGGACGGTGCTGGTGGGCGGGCGCTCGCCGCGCGAGGAGGCCGCGGCGGCGGCGATCCGCGCGGCCGCGTCGCATCCGCCGCTGGACCTGAGGGAGTGGGACCTGCGTCGGCTGGCGTACCTTCTCGATCGCGCGGACGTGCTGGTGAGCCCGGACACCGGCCCGCTGCACATGGGCGTCGCGCTCCGCACGCCGACGGTAGCGCTGATGGGGCACACCAACCCCAAGCGCTACGGGCCGTACCGGCGCTACGGGGATCTGCTGGTGGATGCGTTCGGTGATCCAGGCGAGGAGTATCCGGTGTCGGCACCGAACCGGGCGGGGCGGATGGGGCGCATCACCGTGGAGCAGGTGATGGAGAAGGTGGATCTCGCGCTCCGGCGCTACCGCAGCGTAAGCCCGGACGGCCAGCCCTCGCCGTAGCCGTCCCGGAGCGCGGCCCAGCCTTCGGCGCCGATCTCCGCCTTGAGCTTCTTCGCGGAGCGGGCCAGGCGCCGCAGGTCCGTGGCGCGGCGGGCGCGCGGGACCGGGCCGTCGTGCACGCGCGCCTTGTCGAAGTCCAGCAGCCACACCTCCGGCCCGCCGTCGGCATCCGCCACCAGCAGGTTGCGGAGATGGACGTCGGGATGGGCCACGCCCGAGTGGTGCATCGCCGCCATCTGCCGCCCCGCCTCGCGCAGCATCTCCAGCTTTCCATCCCCGGAAGCCGACCCCAGCCACGCCGCCGCGTCCCGCGCCCCGGGGATGAGGATGGTGGCGAGCATGGCCGTGTAGCCGACGGTCCGCGGCCGCTCGACCGCCGCCAGGATCCGCGCCGTCCGCACGCCCCCGGTGCGGGCGCGCTCCGTTGCCCGCAGCTCGTCGAACGCGCGGTTGCCGCCAAAGTAGCGCGACGGGTTCACGCGCTGCACCAGCCCGCCGCGGTGGTAGCGCCGCACCACGGCCTTTTCGCCGGTGGTCAGCACGACCACGGGATGCGCCTCGCGCCCGCCGCCGAGCGTCTCGACGGCGGGGAGCGTCCTGTACTCCACCAGCAGGCGCGCGGAGTCCTCGTACCCGCGGCGCACGAGCATCCGCGCGCCCTCGTGTTCCAGCGGAACGAAGTCCGCCAGGGCGTGCTCGCCTGCGTACGTTTTCCAATCCATGGGGCTGCAAGCTGCGGGTTCGCGGGCGGAGTGTCAAATCCGCACGGAACGAGTGCGAAAGTGCGAGAGTGCGAAAGTGGTGCGCTTCGGACACCCGGCACAGGCCCCCTCCGCTCGCTCAGGCTCGCACCTTCCCCAAAACTGCTGGGGGAGGTTGGGGTGGGGCAGGGGGCGGTTCGCTTCGGCTGGCCCCGGCGTACGCCCCCTCCGGGCGGGCACCACCCGCCCACCTCCCCCCAAAAACCCTGGGGGAGGTTGTCGTGGGGCAGGATCTCGGACGCTTCGGACAGTTCCGTGCGGGATGGTGGGCGCCCCCCTCCCCGGTCTTCCCCCACAAACTGCGTGGGGGAGGGAGAACGGCAGAGACTCTGTCGCAGCGGGATCGAATTCTCCTCTCCCCCAGGGTTTTTGGGGGAGAGGCCGGGAGAGGGGGCGCCTTGCGGACGCAGCTCGATGCCCGCCGAACCGAGGCTCCAACTCCGCCTTCCACCGCTCCTTAGCACGTCCGCGCGCCCACCCTCGCATCACCCCCGCTGAATTTGACCGCGCACGCCCGCGCCCGTAGCTTTCCCGGCTATGGCACCGCCTCCGAAACGCCTCCTCTGGGTAGACGACGAGATCGACCTGCTGCGCCCGCACCTGCTGTTCATGCAGGGGCGGGGGTACCACGTCGATGCCGCCAGCAACGGCGACGACGCGATCGAGCTCGTCCGCCTGCACGGCTACGACCTCATCCTGCTGGACGAGCAGATGCCCGGCCGTACGGGGATGGAGGTGTTCGACGAGATTCGCCGCATGGACGCGCGGGTGCCCGTGGTCATGGTGACCAAGAGCGAGGAAGACCGCACCATGACCGAGGCCATCGGACGGCGCGTGGCGGACTACCTGGTCAAGCCCACGTCGCCCCGGCAGGTGCTTTCCGTGGTCACCCGGCTGCTGGAGGGCGGGCAGATCCAGCAACAGGTGATGGCGCGCGACTTTTCCGTGCGGTTTCGCGAGCTGAACGCGGACGTGGCGCGCATCCGCGGCTGGCGGGAGTGGTGCGACACCTACTCGGAGCTGGTGGACTGGGAGCTGCGCCTGCGCGAGGCCGGCGAGACGGGGCTGCTGGCCGCGCTGGAGACGCTGCTGGACGACTACCGCCGCGAGTTCTGCCGCTGGGTGTGCCAGGACTACGGCCACTGGACGGCCGGCGAGCCCGACCGCCCGCCGCTCTCCGTGGACGTGGTCCCGCAGTACCTGGCGCCGCTGCTGGGCAAGGACAAGACGGTGCTGTTCGTCATCATCGACTGCCTGCGGCTGGACCAGTGGCGCTCGCTCGTCCCGCTGCTGGAGCCGATCGCGCAGGTGGAAGAGGCGCTGTACTGCTCCATCCTGCCCACGGCCACGCCCTTCTCGCGCAACGCCATCTTCAGCGGGCTGTATCCCGACGGCGTGGCGGAGCGCATCCCCGGCTGGTGGCAGCGCGAGGGCGAGGGCTCGCTGAACGCCAACGAGGCGGAGCTGTTTCGCGAGCACGTGGACCGCATCGCCGGGCGCGACGTGCCGGTGCACTACGAGAAGGTGTTCGATGCGGGCGACGGCGAGCGCCTGCTCAAGCGGCTTCCCGGCTACCTGTCGCAGCAGGGGGTGACGGCGGCGGTCTTCAACTTCGTGGACCTGCTGACCCACGGGCGCTCGGAGTCGGCCGTGCTGTGGGAGGTGGCGCGCGACAAGGAGGCGCTGCGCGCGCTCACGCGCCAGTGGTTCGAGCGGTCGGAGGCGCTGGCCGCCATCCGCGAGGCGCTGCGGATGGGCGTGCCGGTGCTGCTGACCACGGACCACGGCTCCATCCACTGCCACCGCCCGGCGACGGTGTTCGCCAAGCGCGACACGACGAGCAATCTGCGCTACAAGTTCGGGGACGACCTGCGGGCGGAGGATCCCTCGCTGGCGTTCTCCACCAGCCAGGAGCGCGTCCTGGGCTTTCCGGCCGGCCGGGCGGCGACCAACTACCTGATGGCGCTGGAAGACGTCTTCTTCGTCTATCCCACCAAGCTGCGCCAGTACCAGGCACGCTACCGCGGCTCGTTTCTGCACGGCGGCATCAGTCCGGAGGAGATGATCCTGCCGGTGGCGCTGCTCACCCCGCGATGAACACGTACTTCCGCATCCTTCGCTACGTCCGGCCGCACCGGGGGCTCTTTGCCCTGGCGATCGGGACGATGGCGCTGTGGGCGGCGCTGGACGCGTTCAGCTACACGCTGCTCATCCCCTTTCTGCGCGTGCTCTTCAACCAGGGCGACGCGCTGGGCGGGCTGGACGGGTTCCTGAGCCCGGACGCCGGCCCCGTCGTGCAGTTTCTGCGCGAGGCGGTGGGATGGGCGATCACGGGGCGCGAGCCGATGGACGCGCTGCGCAACGTGGTGCTGTTCCTGTTCGTGGTGTACGCGATCAAGAACGTGGCGTACTACGTGTCGCAGGTCTCCGTCTCCGTGGTCGAAGGGCGGGTGACGCGCGACATGCGCAACGACATCTACGGCCACCTGCTGCGCCTGGGGTTTCCCTTCTTTCAGCGGACGCGCGCGGGGCAGATCATCAGCCGCGTCACCAACGACGTGGAGCAGATGCGCAGCCTGGCGACGAGCAACCTCGCCAAGCTGATGTGGGAGGTGCTGCAGGCGATCTTCGCGCTGCTGGTGATGCTGGGCATCTCGTGGAAGCTGACCCTGGTCGCCGCCCTCTTCATGCCGCCGATGCTGGGGCTGTGGGCGCGGCTGCGGAAGCGGCTGCGGCGCGGGGTGCTGCGCGTGCTGGACGCGGTGGGCGAGACGGCGTCGCACATCCAGGAGACGGTGAGCGGCATCCGGCTGGTGAAGGCATCCGGCGCGGAGGGGTGGGAGGAGGAGCGCTTCCAGAAGCTGACGCGCGGCCAGTACCGGGCCTACGTGCGCAACGAGCGCTGGCGCCGCTTCTTTACGCCGGCGACGGAGATGATCACGGCGGTCAGCATCCTGGCCATGCTGTGGTACGGAAGCTGGCTGGTGCTGCACGAGGGGTCGATGATCCCGGAGACGTTCATCGCCTTCCTTCTCTTCGCGGGAAAGCTGATGTCGCCGGTGAAGTTCATCGCCCAGTTCCCCGCGACGGTGCAGCCCGGGCTGGCGGCCGCGGACCGCGCCTTCGAGCTGCTGGACGCGCCGGTGGAGGTGTTCGACGCGCCCGACGCGCTGCCGGTGGACGGCTTTCGCGACGCAGTGCGCTTCGAGGGCGTGGGCTTCGAGTACGCGGCGGACACGCCGATCCTGAAGGACGTCGACCTGTCGATCCGTCCCGGCGAAGTCGTCGCGCTCGTGGGACCCAGCGGGGCGGGGAAGAGCACGCTGGCGGATCTGCTGCCGCGGTTCTACGACCCCACGGCGGGGCGGATCACGCTGGACGGGCGCGACCTGCGGACGCTCAAGCTGGCGGACCTGCGCGCGCTGCTGGGGATCGTGACGCAGGAGACCATCCTGTTCCACGACACGGTGCGCGCCAACATCGCCTACGGGCGCACGGACGCCACGCAGGAGGAGGTGGAGTCGGCGGCGCGGGCGGCCAACGCGCACGGCTTCATCGCCGCGATGGCGCAGGGGTACGACACCGTCCTCGGCGAGAAGGGGACGCGGCTCTCGGGGGGCCAGCGGCAGCGCATCGCCATCGCCCGCGCGCTGCTCCGGAATCCGCCGATCCTGATCCTGGACGAGGCGACCAGCGCGCTGGACACGGAGAGCGAGCGGCTGGTGCAGCAGGCCATCGAGGAGCTGATGGCGCACCGCACCGTGCTGGTGATCGCGCACCGCCTGTCCACGGTGCGGCGCGCGGACCAGATCGTGGTGCTGGACGCCGGCCGCATCATGGAGCGCGGCACGCACGACGAGCTGGTGGCGCGCGACGGGCTGTACCGCAGGCTGTACGAGATGCAGTTCGGGACGGACGACGGTACGAAAGTACGAGAGTACGAGGGTACGGTGCCCTCCCCCGGCGGCGCCTGAGAGCGCGCCACCCCCTCCCGCAAACTGCGCGGGAGGGGGGATAAACGGCACGGGCCGCGGGGCTTTTCGGCGGAGCGTGGTGCGAGATGGTGGGCCGCCCCCTCCCCGGCCCTCCCCCACAAACTGCGTGGGGGAGGGAGAACGGCGGAAGCGGTCGTGCGGGATCGAAGTTTATACCCTCTCCCGCTTGCGGGAGAGGGTGCGAGCCTAAGCGAGCGGGTGAGGGCCCTCGCGGACGCAGCTCGAGGCTGGACCAAAGGCCTGGACTCACATCAACTTCCTGTAGATAGATGCAAGTACCTCTGCTGGACCTGACGCTGCAGCACCGCGGGATCGGGAGCGAAACCCTGTCCGCCATCACGCAGGTGGTGGACGACCAGCGGTTCATCCTGGGGCCCGTAGTGGACCAGTTCGAGCGGGAGATCGAGGCGTACCTGCCGGTGAAGCACGCGGTGGGCAACGCCAGCGGCACCGACGCCATTCTCCTGGCCCTGCGCGCCTTCGACTGCGGTCCGGGCGACGAGGTGGTTACGTCGCCGTTCACCTTTTTCGCCACCGCGGGCGCCATCCACAACGTGGGCGCGCGGCCGGTGTTCGCCGACATCCAGCCCGACACCTTCAACCTGGACCCCGCCGCCGCCGACGCCGCCTGCACCCAGCGGACGAAGGTGGTGATGCCCGTGCACCTGTTCGGGCAGATGGCCGACATGGCGGCGTTCCGCGCGCTGGGCGACGGTCGCGGGATCAGGGTGGTGGAGGACGCGGCGCAGGCCATCGGCGCGCGGCAGCGGACGGCGGCGGGGGAGTGGATGACGACGGGGACGCTGGGCGATGCGTGCACCTTCAGCTTCTTTCCCACCAAGAACCTGGGCGCGTTCGGCGACGCGGGGATGACGGTGACGGGCGACGACGCCACGGCGGAGCGGCTGCGCAAGCTGCGGGTGCACGGCGGGCGGCAGATGTACCACCACGAGGAGGTGGGCTACAACTCGCGGCTGGACGCGCTGCAGGC
>DASUVG010000026.1:0-37743 GCA_036379135.1 Longimicrobium sp. | reverse complement strand
GGCGATCGTCGAGAGCCTTCCCGACGAAAGACTAGAGGTAATTGCAACAGACTTGCAACGGGTTGTCGGCGGTCAGTTAGGGCAGATGGCAGGGAAGCGAACGGCATTTCAGTTCCAATCGCAATTTTGGGCAGGTGCAATGCTCGTTGGAACTGGTGTATCGGCGGTGGTTCCGCCCCAGGGCAGTGAGACGCGAGTTGATTATCTTCTCATGAATGGAACGATTAATTACGGTGTCGAAGTAAAGCGGCCTGAGAAACGAGAAACTGCTGGCAAGTTGCTCCGGGACGCAGCAAGTCAACTTAGACGCGCCAAGTTGGAAGGCGCGGTGATCATGGATCTATCGGACTGCTTCCAAGAGTTCTGGCATAGCGCGGACGTGCCGAGAGGTCGGACCGAAGCGGGATTTGATGAAATGGCATCAGAGTTATCGTCAATGATCTTCGACGAGCACGCTCGAAAGATTCAACCGGGATTCGAGAATGTGCTTGCGTTGATGCTGACTATCAGGTCTATCCATTGGTATGAGGGACAGGAGCAGCCTGATTTGATGCTCCGGTCCTTCTACGGGTCGTTCAATCGCGGGCCGCGAGGCACACTCAGGTATCACAGAGGGGTGTGGCTTCGGAACCTAATGCAGAACGGGCTCGAGAGTTGGGGCTACGTCTCCACGAGCTAAGCAACTCAGGTAGGCGAAGAGCGCGCACTCGCCACGGCGGGAATCGTGCAGCGTCTGCGGCCGCTTCCCCCTCCGTCCATCCTCCAGGGAATAGGGAATAGGGGACAGGGACAGCCTGCGAATGCAGCGCGCAGCCTCGCGCGGCGGCTGAGCGGCTGGCGATCGTCATCCACCGGATCACCACGCGCGGCGGACGCGCATCCATCCACAGGAGAACAGCCCGCATGCCCTACGCAGCCCGCATCGAGCCCGGCACCCGGGTGCGCCTGAAGGACCACGACCCGGCGGATTCGGCGGGGCTGGACAAGGAAGCCGGGCTCGCGCGCTTCGCGGAGCTGAACGCGGAGCTGGACGTGCTGCAGGAAGAGCTGCACGCGGCCGGCACGCACAGCGTCCTGATGGTGCTGCAGGGGATGGACACCAGCGGAAAGGACGGCGCCATCCGCTCCGTGATGGACAACTTGAACCCGCAGGGCGTGCGGGTGGAATCCTTCAAGGTGCCCACCGACGAGGAGCTGGCCCACGACTTCCTGTGGCGCGTGCACAGGGTGACGCCGGGCAAGGGGCAGTTCGGCGTGTTCAACCGCTCGCACTACGAGGACGTGCTGGTGGTGCGCGTGCACGGCCTGGTGCCCGAAAAGGTGTGGCAGGCGCGCTACGAGCACATCAACCGCTTCGAGGCGCTGCTGGCCGACACCGGCACCCTGATCCTCAAGTTCTTTCTGCACATCAGCAAGGACGAGCAGGAGAAGCGGCTGCGCGACCGCGAGAAGGAGGTCGACAAGGCGTGGAAGCTTTCCGCCGGCGACTGGCGCGAGCGGGAGAAGTGGGACGAGTACCAGGAGGCGTACGAGGACGCGCTCAGCCGGTGCAGCACCGACGCCGCGCCCTGGTACGTGGTGCCGGCGGATCGCAAGTGGTTCCGCAACCTGGCTATCACCGAGGCGCTGGTCGACACGCTGCGCGAACACCGCAAGCACTGGAACGATGCGCTGGAAGACCTGAGCAAGGCCAAGCTCGCCGAGCTCGCCGCCTACCGTAAGCTGCTCGAGGAGACGGGGAAGTAGCGCGTCAGAAACCGGTCGTAGCGATCGACTTCTCCCCTCTCCGCGAGGAACGAGCGGGGAGGGGCCGGGGGAGGGGCCTCCCGCGGACGCCGTTCGATTTCCGCCGACACGTAGGGTACATTCCCATCCCGTTTCGCGAAATTCTCCATCCGACCTACCGAGATCCAAATGACGACGGTGTCCCGCAGGTCCAGCGTTTCCGAGAAGGCGAGCCGGTTCACGGAGTCCGTGATCCGCGAGATGACGCGGCAGGCGATGAAGTACGGCGCCGTGAACCTGGCGCAGGGCTTTCCCGACTTCGGCGCGCCGGAGGCCATCAAGCAGGCGGCGATGGACGCCATCGCCCGCGACGTGAACCAGTACGCCATCACCTGGGGCGCGCGCGACCTTCGCGAGGCGCTGGCGAAAAAGACGGCGTGGCACCTGGGGCTGGAGATCGACCCGGAGCGCGAGGTCACCGTGACCTGCGGCAGCACCGAGGCCATGATCGCCACGCTGATGGCCACGGTGGACCCCGGCGAAGAGGTGGTGATCTTCGAGCCCTTCTACGAGAACTACGCGCCCGACGCCATCCTCTCGGGCGCGAAGCCCGTCTACGTGAAGCTGCACCCGCCCACCTGGAGCTTCGACCCCGACGAGCTGCGCGCGGCGTTCACGGAGCGGACCAGGGCCATCATCCTCTGCAACCCCAACAACCCTGTCGGCAAGGTCTTCACGCGCGAGGAGATGGATTTCATCGCCGCGCTGTGCATGGAGCACGACGCGCTCTGCATCACGGACGAGATCTACGAGCACATCCTCTACGCGCACGCCGACGGCACGCCGGCGCGGCACGTCTGCATGGCGCAGCTGGAGGGGATGCGCGAGCGCACCGTGGTCATCAACTCCATGTCCAAGACGTACTCGGTGACGGGGTGGCGCGTGGGGTACGCCATCGCGCCCCCGCACATCACCGCCGCCATCCGCAAGGTGCACGACTTCCTTACCGTGGGCGCCGCCGCGCCGCTGCAGGCCGCGGGCGCGTTCGCGCTGTCGCTGCCGCCGGAGTACTACGACCGGCTGCGCGCGGACTACCAGGCGCGGCTGGACCTGTTCCTCCCCGCGGTGGAAAAGGCGGGCTTCGGCGTCACGCGGCCGGAGGGGGCATATTACGTGATGACGGACATCAGCCGCTTCGGATTCGCCAACGACGTGGACTTTGCCATGCACCTGGTGCGTGAGGTGGGCGTGTCGTGCGTCCCCGGCAGCAGCTTTTACCACCGCCCGGAAGACGGCGCGCAGCAGGTGCGGTTCTGCTTCTGCAAGAAGGACGAGACGCTGCTCGCCGCCGTGGAGCGGCTGGCGAAGCTGGCGTAGCGGGCGACCACCGGCGCGGCCCGGGCGATCGAGGAGGCGGATCGGAAGATCGTCCGGTCGCGGACGCGCCGGTGCGGGGGGCGCCGCGAACCGCCGAGTCCGCGCAGGTGCCGCGCAGGTGGACTGTGCGTCGTCTCAGCGGCGAATTCATACCAGGTGCGGGAAAAGAATGTGACTTCCTGAGGGAGCGCACGCGCACATCTGCCGGCTGCACGGACTCCGGCGCGCGACCGAAGGACCTCCTCTCGGCTGCGCAGGGACCGGATCAGGATGCGGAACCAGCCCCTTCGTTCAGGAAGTCATGCACTCCATTGCCGGACCTGGTATCATTCGCTCCCGCGGGCGGACCGGCACACTGCCCGTCCGGATCGCGGTCCGTGTCGATCGCCGCGGCAAGGATACGAAGTCCGCCTTCGCGGACTGCACCCCTGAATCGGGAGGATGGATGAGCGGTGGAGCGGCGGAGGGCGAGGACATCTTTCCCGGCTCGCAGGGGTCAACGCACCTGGTGGAGTGGATCGACCGGGTGCTGATCGACCTGCGGCAGGGGCGCGTGAACGACGCCCGCGCGGCGCTGGAGTCGGAGGAGTGGCGGACGCTGAACCTGTCCGGCATCCCCCAGCCCATCGTCAACCAGCTGTGCGAAAGCCTGCAAGCCGCCGCCGAAGCCCTGGACGAGCACCGTTCCTCCCCCGGCGAGGCAGAAGCGGCGCTGCTGATGGCCCGCTCGCGCTTCATCCCCGGCGCGTAGAGCCGCCACGAGCCGAAGGCCTACCGCGGCGGGGCCGTGGACGACGCGCGCAGGAGCTTGTAGGGGTTCAGGTCCCGCCCGTGCCACCAGCGGTTGGGGTCCTTGACCACGTGCACGCTGAAGTGCAGGTGCGGCGCGCCGCTCACGTTTCCCGTGCTCCCCACGTAGCCGATCACGTCGCCCTGGCGCACCAGGTCGCCTTCCTTGAGGCCGGCGCGCCAGCCGTTCAGGTGGGCGTAGTAGTAGATGGTGCGCCCGTCCAGGTCGCGCTCGTACACCGACAGCCCGCCGATGCCGTTGCTGTCGCGCTTTACGATGGTCCCCGCCGCCGCCGCCAGCACGGGCGTGCCGCGCGCGGCAAAGATGTCCACGCCCTTGTGCGCGCGCCCGCCCGAGCGCGCCGCGCCGTACGTGTCCTTGAGCTCGCTCGCCCGCACCCCCGCCACCGGCACCACCATCCCCGCCGACTGCACCGGCCGCAGGCTCTCGCGCGTGGGAAACGAGACGACGAGCGCGCGCTCCGAGGCCGCCAGGTAGATCAGCAGCCCCAGCAGCAGCCCCGCCTCCAGCAGCGCGGCCGCGATCACGACGTTGCGGAACGACAGGCGCACCCGCCGCATCCAGATCCTTTCCGTGGGATGACCGGCCTTTCCAGGGGCACGAAGCGGACCGGATCGAAAAAAGAGGCAGATGCGAGGAGGAAATCCTCCTGCGCATCTGCGTCTCCGGGTGCCGCGCCCCTCTCGCTCAGCCCGCGGACGCTACGGAATCCACCTTCGTCCGCGCGTCGTTCAGCCGCGGGTCCAGCCGGCTGACCACGCGCAGCGCCTCACGAGGAAATGCGTGCAGCAGGTAGAGAAGGCGGAACGTGGCGCCGGAGGCGAGCTTTCCCTGTCGCAGCTTGGATACGTATCCCGGCGACAGGTTCGCGAAACGCTCGATCTGCACCTGCGTAAGCCCCGCCCGCCGCAGGTCGTTGATCAGCGCCCGCTGCTGCCGCAGCCGCTTGCGCCGATAGGATCGCTCCAGCGCGTCGTCCAGCGCCGATGCTTGGGCCTCCGTAAACGTCATGTCTCCGCAGACGTCGCATTCCGGAATGAAGACGTCGTCGCGGACCCGCACGCGGGGATCGTCCCGGTGGTTCATCACCCTGCCCGCGAGGTTGGTGAGGCGTAGCATGCCCTCTCCGCATCCGCCGCAAGCACGCCCCTCGCCGGCAGCAAGAACCATCATGGAAACCTCCTCCTAGAACGAGGGACAACTCCGTTCTTCGTAGCGAGATCGTGCTCGGCCGGGTGGCACGAGACGATCCCCGGCTGTCCATCGCGGATGTGGATCTCGATCTTCACGTACCAGCCTTCCGCCTCGATCAGCTTGCCGTACACGTCATGCAGCTGGCCATTCGGCATCTCGAGCGTGTGCGCGTAGTCGCCGGGTGTAAGGGAGAGCACCACCTGCTTCGCGTATTCCACTGCCCGTGACCGGCTGTAGCTCAGCAGGGCACCGATGATGTTCGCCGCCCGCGTCTTGTAGACGTGAAAATCGCCGGCTCGCGCCCGCGCCTGAAATTCCACGAGGTCGAATGCCGGCCCCGGTATGCCTTTCCCCGCCCGCAGAGACATTGGACTCAGTCCTATTGTAAGCGAAACCGCCTCCCTTGTAAAGGAGGCGGCAGCAGGATCGAACGGAGTCCAGTATGTACGGACGGCGCGTGGAGCGCAATGGACACTCCGAACACGCCACCCGTGGTCCAAAGTGGTCAGAGAAACAGCTTTGCCACCTCGGGCTTCATCACCTTGCCCATGGCGTTGCGGGGTAGGGCGTCGACGCGGCGCAGGTCGCGGGGGAGCTTGTAGGGGGCCAGGCGCTCGCGCGCCCACTCCTGCAGCGCCTGCAGCGTCAGGCCCGCATCCTCCGGCGTCTCCACCGCCGCGCAGACGCGCTCCCCCCACTGCTCGTCCAGCACGCCCACCACCGCGCACTCGCCGATCTGCGGGTGCGTGCGCAGCACCTCCTCGATCTCCAGCGCCGACACCTTGTAGCCGCCGGTCTTGATGATGTCCACGCTGCGGCGGCCCAGGATTCGGTAGTAGCCGTCCTCCACCACCGCCACGTCGCCGGTGCGGAACCAGCCGTCGCGGAACGCCTCGGCCGTGGCCTCGGGACGGCGCCAGTACTCCTTGAACACGCCGGGCCCGGCGATCTCGATCTCCCCCGGCGTGCCGGGCTCCACCTCTGCCCCCTCCTCGTCCACCAGCCGGGCGCGCACGCCGGGAAGGGGCATCCCCACGAAGCCGGGGCGCCGCTCGCCGTGCAGCGGGTTGCTGAGCGCCATGCCAATCTCCGTCATCCCGTAGCGCTCCAGCAGCACGTGGCCGCTGATCTGCCGCCACCGCTCCAGCGTCTGCACCGGCAGCGCCGCCGATCCGCTCACCATCAGCCGCATCCGCCGGCACCCCGCCGACATCCGCGCGCGCCGCTCCGCGCCGGCTCCGTCGTATGCGGAGATCAGGCGGCCGTAGACGGTGGGGACGGCCATGAACACCGTCAGCCGCCCGCTCTCGATCACCCCCCACACCTCGTCCGCGTCGAAGCGCGGAACCATCTCGCACACGGCGCCGGACCAGAGCGCGCAGGCGAGCACGTTGACGATGCCGTGCACGTGGTGCAGCGGCAGAACGAGGAGGATGCGGTCGTCCGCCGTCCATCCCCACGCCTGCACCAGCGCCGTCACCTGCGCGCGCAGGCCGGCGTGCGTGGTCACGGCCCCCTTGGGCTTTCCCGTCGTTCCGCTGGTGTAGACGATCATCGCCCGCCGCGCCTCGCCGACCGCCGGGAGCGGCGCGGGGCCGGCGGCAAGGGCGTCACCCGTCAGCAGAAAGCGCCGGCCGCTACGCTCCGCGATCGGCCGCAGCGCATCCGCCAGCTGCGGATGCGCGACCACGATCTCCGCGTCCGCGTCCTGCACCACGTACTCCAGCTCCGCCGGCGGATGCGAGACGGCGAGCGGCACCGCGACGCCGCCCGCGCGCCACACCCCCCACTGCACCGCCACGTAGTCCCACCCCGGCGGCGCCAGGAACGCGACCCGCGCCTCGCGCAGGTCGTCGCGCCCGTCCAGCAGCGCCGCCGCCACCCGCGCGGACGCGTCCAGCAGCTCCGCGTAGGTGAACGTCCCCTCCGGCGCCACGACGGCGGTGCGCTCCGCGTGCTCCCGTGCGCGCGCGGCGAGCGGGAGGTCGGGGGACGGGACGGGAGGCGGATTCATGGGATGCGCGCGCGGGTGAGGCGAAGGGTGTGATCGACAGGGGTGATGAGAAGATACGCGCCGGCTCCCGCGCAGCCAGCCCCGGGGGCCGGGATCGGACGAGCGGCGCCCTCCGGAGTGGCCCTTGTCGCACCCGTGCCCCTGCCGCGTGTGGCGCGCGCGCCCCACTCCCCATCGCGCCACGGCCGTAAACAGGGGAAGCCACCACGCGGCAACCGCTTGCGGAATTGGCCCCTTCGGCACCGGAGTTGCCCTTGGGCGGTTCGCGGCGCCGCACCGCGTTCCACTCCGCGGCGCCCGGTGCGCCTCGCGCACCGCACGGCACCCACCCCACCGATCGTCGCCCCCGATCTCCCCCGGCAACGGGGGAAATCTGCTCCGTTCCCGCGGAAAAGGAGCCCGTGATGTCCGCGCGCAGCCCCCCGCTCCCCGCCCGATGCACGGCGCCCTCTCACGGCGCCGCCTCCCCAGCCCGGAACCTCTCCCGAACCTCGCGTCGGGCGGAACGATCCCGCCGGCCGGTTCACGATCCGGGCGAACCATGACCCCTCCCCCTTTGATTCAGGTGATCTCATGAACACGCTTCGCATCGCCACCATCGCAGCCGCGGCGGCCCTCCTGGCCGCCTGCTCCGACAAGCCCTCCGGCACGCTGACGGCGCCCCCCGCCGCGTCGGATCAGGAGATGGCCAACCTGCTGGAGAACCCCGGGAACCCCGACCGCATCCAGGGCCGGTACGTGGTGGTCCTGAAGGACGGGAACAGCGCCAGCACGACGGCCAGCCGCCACGCCATCCGCACCCGGCACGAGTACACCGCCGCCCTGCAGGGCTTCGCGGCGGACCTTACGGCCGCGCAGGTGGCGCAGCTGCGGCGCGACCCCAGCGTGAAGTACGTGGCCGAGGACCTGATGGCGTACCCGTCGCAGGAGGACGTGTCGCCCACCACGGTGCAGACGCCGGCCACCTGGGGCATCGACCGGCTGGACCAGCCGCGGCTTCCGCTCAACAGCATCTACCGCTACACCACCACCGGCCCGGCGAACGTGTACGTGATCGACACCGGCGTCCGCCCCACGCACACCCAGTTCGACGGGCTGGCCCTCAACCGCGCCCACATCGCGGCCGACTTCACCGGGGGCAACGGGTTGGACTGCAACGGGCACGGCACGCACGTGGCCGGCACCATCGCGGGCACCACCTACGGCGTGGCCAAGGCGGCGCGCGTGCACTCGGTGCGGGTGTTCGGCTGCACGGGCGGCGCGCCGTTCAGCACCATCATCGCGGCCATGGACTGGGTGGCCAACATGCACGTAAAGCCGGCCGTGCTCAACATGAGCCTGGGCGGCAGCTTCTTCGCGCCCGTGAACGACGCGGTCACCAACCTGGTGATGTACGGCGTGACCACCGTGGTGGCGGCGGGGAACAGCGCGGCCAACGCGTGCAACTACTCGCCGGCCTCGGCGCCGCTGGCCATCACCGTGGCCAACAGCCGCATCACCGACGCCCGCTCCGCGTCGTCCAACTACGGCACGTGCACCGACCTGTACGCGCCGGGCGAGAGCATCACCTCCGCCTGGTACACCAGCGACGTGGCCACCGCGGTGCTGACGGGCACCAGCATGGCGAGCCCGCACGTGGCGGGGCTGGCCGCGCTCTTCCTGCAGCGCAGCCCCACCGCCACGCCGGCCATGGTGAGCAAGGTCCTCATCGACGACGCCACGCCGGGCATCGTGACGGGCTTCATCTCGGGGCAGAACCGGCTGGCCACGCGGTGGAACGGCACGCTCACCGTCACCGGCTCCGCCGTCCTGCAGCCCACGTCGCACCAGTGCTCCACCTGCCACTACTTCACCACCGCGGTCGGCGGGTACCTGCACGCCTGGCTGGCGGGCCCGTCCGGGACCAACTTCAACCTGCAGCTGTACCGCCTGATCGGCTCCAGCTGGGTGCTGGTGGCCACGCAGGCGACGAGCTCCACCAACGAGTACATGGTGTACTACAACGCCTCGCCGGGGCAGTACCGCTACCGGGTGTCCTCGGCCCTGGGCGGCGGCACCTTCGACCTCTTCGTGCGAAAGAGCTGATCCGCGGATGAACGCGGCGTGGCGCGGGGCCGGGCGATTCTGCCCGGCCCCGTTCCCTTTCCCGTACGCCGGATCCCGCCGCGGAGCGGATGTCCCATTCCCCCGGCTTCGTGCGTTAGCCCGTGCGTTCAGCTCGGGGATCTCTTTCGGCGGAGGCGGATGCGCGTCCTGCGTGCGTTGATCGGCGGCGTGTTGATTTGCGCGGGTGCTCCGCTCGCCGGCCAGTCGGCGGCGCCGCCCCCGGCCGCGGGCGGATGGGAGGAGGAGGCGTCGACCCTCACGATCAACGCGCTGCTGGGCGGGGTGGCTGCCGGGGCGGTCCGCGCGCTGCGCGGAGGCTCGTTCGCGGACGGGTTCGTGCGCGGCGCGGCGGGCGGCGCGCTGGTGTACGCGGGAAAGCGGGTGGCGGTGGAGCGCTGGTACGGCGCCGGGCTGGCCGGGCGCGAGGTGGCGGCGGTGGGCACCTCCATCATCCGCAACACGGCGGACGGCCGCGCGCTGCTGGAGCGGCTGGCGCTTCCGCTGTGGATCGGCCGCGTGTACGTGACCACGGGCCCCCGCGTGTCGGTGCAGCCCCGCCTGGACCTGGCCACGACGGTGTCCATGGCGTTCCAGGCGTTCGAGCCCGGCTCCCGGCTGGACGTCTCCCGCAGCGTCTCGGCCGGCGCGCCGGTGTTCGTCGTCTACTCCAGCGGGCAGGAGTGGGTGGGATACCAGCGGGCCGGCGTGGTCCTTCTCCGCCATCCCGCTGAGTATCGGGGGATGGAGGACCCGATCCCCGAGGAGGTCGGCATCCCCCTGGAGCGTTCGGCCGCGCACGAGCGCGTCCACGTGCTGCAGGTGGACCAGGCGTTCCTGCTGTTCGCGGCGCCGATCGAGGACTGGCTCCTGGACCGCAGTGCGGCCACGGCGCGAATCCACCGCTGGGTGGACCTGGGGGTGGTGACCGCGGCGCTGTACCTGCCCGAGCTGCTGATCCCCTACGACCGGCGTCCGTGGGAGCGCGAGGCCGACTTCATGGCCGCCCTGCCGCGCTGACCCGTGGTCCTTCGACCCCGCCCGTCTCCACCGATCGGCGGATGAGAGACGGAAATCATCCCGCCGCTCTTCTCCCCGTCCCGGTACGGCTCCGAGCTTCAGAGCGGTGATTCCCACGCGCCCTGGGCCGTACGCTGAGGATTGCGACGATGCTGCCAGTGCATGATCTCCTCGCCGTAGACCTGGGTTTCTTCAAAGACTTTCCCTTGTCCGAATGCGCCGGCCGGGTTCTCCTGACCCGCGGCGATCGCAACGGCGACCGGCATGAGCGCGCCACCGATCAGCTTCTTGCTGGCGGCAAAGATCTTTACGACCCCGCTCTGGTACAGCATCGCGTCGTAGAACGCCTGCCGCTCCCTCTCTACCCACTGCATCGCCATGCATGTGAAGAGGTAGATCTTTTCGGGGCTGAGCATCCGGAATGCCTGGATCAGCTGGCGCGAGTCGATACGAAGCAGACCCTCGTTCAGAGGATGCCCGGCCGTTCCGGGCACCTTCTTTCCCTCGTTGCCGTGCCCCATCCAGATCACGGTGTTCGGCCCCGGATGCTGAATCGCCAGGTTGCCGATCGCCTGCATGCTTTCCGCCGAGATCCGGTTCCCCGTAAACGTCACCTTCAGGATCGCGTGAGCGCGCCCTTCGAACGCCCAGTCTGCGCGGCTTCCCTGCGAGTCACTGTTGTGGAGCACGATGATGGCCATGGCAGCCCCCTCGAAACTCGATCACGACGGGGGAGCGGAATCGCTCTCCTCCACACAGGATACGCTGCCCGGGGGCACCGACCAAGCTCCTCATTCCGCAGGCACCGGTCAGCAGGGCGCCGGACGGGCACCGCGGAAAGAAGAAACCGGCCGGGCACCCAGTGCACCCGGCCGGCTCCCCTCGCTCACCGCGCCGATCAGAAGAACACCGGCTCCTGGCAGGCGTCAACGCCTCTTTCCATGGCCGCGCGGATCACACCTGCTCGGGATCGATCCCGGCGATCTTGAGCAGGCTCGCCTGCAGACCGCGTTTCAGCGACTTTCCAGCATGGACCGGCACCGAGATGCGCTCCGGTCGCCCTTCCTGCCGGTAGATGTGATGGCTTCCGTGAACGCGGGCCAGCTCCCATCCGTGTTGTACCAGAATCCGCCCCAGCTCCTTGCCGGTCAGCGGCCTCACACGGCGATCTCCACCACGCGCGCCCCGGTGCCGGGTTCCGGCTCATCCACATCCACCGACAGGCACCCTTCCACGGCTTCGTAGAGGTTGCTCAGCAGCTCCTCGAACGTATCCCCCTGCGTGGCGCAGCCGGGGATGGCGGGCACTTCGGCCCAGTACCCGCCCTCTTCAGCCTCATGAACGACGACGCGCAGCTTCATCGCTGACTCCAGATCAGAAGAACACCGGCTCCTGGTAGGCGCCGAACACCTCTTCCATGGCCGCGCGGATCTCGTACAGCGTGGCGTAGGCGCGCACGGCGTCGAGCATGGCGGGGATCACGTTTTCGGTGGTGCGGGCGGCCTGCTTAAGCCGCTCCAGGGTGGCGTCCACCTGCGCCTGGTCGCGGCGGGCGCGCATGGCCGACATCCGCTCGCGCTGCCGCAGCTCCGCCGCCTCGGTGATCTTGAGCAGCGGGATCTGCAGCTCCTCGCCCTCGACGGTGAACTCGTTCACGCCCACGATGGTGCGCTCGCCGCGCTCGATCTCCAGCTGCTGGCGCATGGCGCTGCGGGCGATCTCGCGCTGGAAGTAGCCCACCTCGATCCCCGGCACCACGCCGCCCAGCGCGTCGATCTCGGCGAAGATGGCCTCGGCCTGCGCCTCCATCTGGTCCGTGAGCGCCTCCACGTAGTACGAGCCGGCCAGCGGGTCGATGGTGTTGGGCACGCCCGTCTCGTACGCCAGCACCTGCTGCGTGCGCAGGGCGATCTGCACGGCGCGCTCGGTGGGGAGCGCCAGCGTCTCGTCCATGGAGTTGGTGTGCAGCGACTGCGTGCCGCCCAGCACCGCCGCCATCGCCTGGTAGGCCACGCGGACGATGTTGTTCTCCGGCTGCTGCGCCGTGAGCGTGACGCCCGCCGTCTGCGCGTGGGTGCGCAGGCGCCAGCTCTCGGGGTTCTTCGCGCCGTACACGTCGCGCAGGTGGCGCGCCCAGATGCGGCGGGCGGCGCGGAACTTGGCGATCTCTTCGAAGAAGTCGTTGTGGACGTCCCAGAAGAAGGAGAGGCGCGGCGCGAAGTCGTCCACGTCCAGCCCCCGCTCGATCCCCCGGCGCACGTACTCAAGGCCGTTCTTGAGCGTGTACGCCAGCTCCTGCACGGCGGTGGACCCCGCCTCGCGGATGTGGTAGCCGCTGATGGAGATGGGGTTGTACTTGGGCGCCTCCTTCGACGCCCACTCGAACATGTCCTCGATCAGCCGCAGCGCCGGCTCCGGCGGAAAGACCCAGGCGTGCTGGGCCTGGTACTCCTTGAGGATGTCGTTCTGCACCGTGCCCCGCAGCTTGCTGAACGGCACGCCCTGCTTCTCCGCCGCGATCATGTAGAAGCAGAACAGGATGATCGCGGGGCCGTTGATGGTCATGCTGACGGAGACCTGGTCCAGCGGAATGCCGTCGAACAGGGTCTCCATGTCGTCCAGCGAGCTGATGGCCACGCCGCACTTGCCCACCTCGCCCAGCGAGCGGGGGTGGTCGCTGTCGTAGCCCATCAGGGTGGGAAAGTCGAAGGCGACGGAAAGCCCCGTCTGCCCGCGCCCCAGCAGAAAGTGGTAGCGCGCGTTGGTCTCCTCCGCCGTGCCGAAGCCGGCGAACTGGCGCATGGTCCACAGCCGCGTGCGGTACATGGTCCCGTACGGCCCCCGCGTGAACGGGAACTCGCCCGGCATGCCGATGCGCTCGTTGTAGTACGCGGCCTCCTCGCCCGAGGGCGCGGGGCGGTCCAGCGGGGTGTACAGCGCCTCGACCTCCGCCCCGGAGACGGAGGTAAAGCCCACGTCCCGCTGGCCGGTGCGCTCGTACGCGCCCTCCCACGCGGCCAGGCCGGCGCGCAGGGTCTCCAGCTCCTTCTCCTTTTCGCGGATGCGCTCCAGCAGGTCCGCGGGGGGCACGCTGCGCTCGACGACGCTCATGGTTGTTGTCCCAGTTAACGGGGGTGCACCCCGAGTTCCGTCACGATCCGGTCCGCCACCGCGTACGGCGACGCCTCGCCCGACTCCAGCGCCGGGAGCGAATCCGCAAGAATCCGGTCGCCCGGCCCCGTCTCCCAGGCCAGCCGCTGCAACCGCCGCTCCACCACGGCCCGCACCCGCTCCGCCAGCCGGGCCTGCCGGCGCCGGCTCAGCTCTCCCGAATCCTGCAGATACACCCGATGCCGGTCCAGCGTTCGGGCCAGCTCCTCGATCCCCTCGCCGCTCTGCGCCACGGTCTTGAGCACGGGGATGGCCCAGGTGCCGCTCTCGTCGGCCCGGACCCTGAGCCCCTCCCGCGCCGCCTTCTGCACGGACTTCAGGCTGACGCCGTGGTGGCCGGCGTTGGAGGGCGCCTCGCCCAGCCGCATGTGCAGCATCAGCTCCAGCTCCTGCGCCAGCCGGTCGGCGCCGGGGCGGTCGGCCTTGTTGATGACGAAGACGTCGGCCACCTCCATCAGCCCCGCCTTCATCGCCTGGATCGAATCCCCCGACTCGGGGACGAGGACGACGACGGAGGTGTCCGCCGTCCCCGCGATCTCCAGCTCCGACTGGCCCACGCCAACGGTCTCCAGCACCACGCGGTCGTAGCCGTACGCGTCCAGCAGATCGGCGACCTCCTTGGTCGTGGTCGCCAGGCCGCCCAGGTGGCCGCGGCTGGCCATGGAGCGGATGAAGATCCCCGGGTCGGTGGAGATGTTGTTCATCCGGATGCGGTCGCCCAGCAGCGCCCCGCCAGTGAACGGGGACGAGGGATCCACGGCCACGATGCCGATGCGCTCGTCCCGCTTGCGCAGCTCCAGCGCCAGCTTGCTGGTGAGCGTGGACTTGCCCGCCCCCGGCGGCCCGGTGACGCCGATGCGGTGCGCGCGCGCCATGTCGGCGTGCAGCTGGTGCAGAATGCGCTCGAAGCCGGGACGGCCGTTCTCTACGATCGATATGGCGCGGGCGAGCGCCGTGCGCTGCCCCGCGCGAAAGCGCTCCAGCAGCTCGTCCGCGGGAGCGGTCTGCGTGTCGGTCATGCGGGGAAAGTGCCCGCCGCGGCAGGCGTTTGTCAAGCGAGCGAACGGCCGTTCGACTGCAGTGGAGTCGCCGCGGAGCGTTCCCCTGCCACATCCGGGGCCCCCTGCACGCGCCAGCACCCGCCCCGGCGTGGATTGCCTTGAGAGGGGCGTTTTCGGACACGGGAAATTCACCAGCCCCCCCACACGGTGGCATCCGCCGCCCGACACCACACCCCGCACCCGAACGCAGATTGCATGGGACGACCCGGCGAGCTGGCCGGATCCGCGCCATCCCGTGCCGCGGAGGTGCACCATGCGCGTGAACACGTTCCTGAGTCTCCCGCTTCTTGCCACCGCCACGCTGCTGGCGGTGGGTTGCCGTGACGCCACCGCGCCCGAGTCGACCCAGCCCGCGTTCGTGCGGATGGTCTCGGGCGACGCACAGACCGGCGTCGTGGGCCAGGCGCTCGCGCAGCCGCTGGTGGTGCGGGTGGTCGACCCGCGCGGCCTGCCCGTGGTAGGCGGCACGGTCACCTTTACCGTCTCCGGAGGCGGCGGCGTGGCCGGAGCCACGGTGCGCACGGACGCAGATGGATTCGCCGGGACCGTCTGGACGCTGGGCACCACCACCGCCGACAGCCAGCGGGTAAAGGCGTCGGCGATGAACCAACGGACCGGTGAGACCCTCTCGATCTCCTTCCGCGCCGATCCCAGGGCGGACGTACCCGCGCGAGCCGTGTCTCTTTCTGATTCCGCGTACACCGGTGAGGCGGGAGCAGCGCTTCCGGATTCGCTCGCGGTAAAGGTCGTTGACCGATACGGCAACCCGGTTCCCGCCGTCCGTGTAGCGTGGACGGTCATGGAGGGCGGCGGCACCATTTCTCCGGACACCACCCTGACCGGAGACGACGGCGTCGCCCGCGCGGCGTGGACGCTGGGCTGGGACGGAGCGCATCGCGCACGGGTGGCGGTGACCGGCTACACCCTCACGGTGGCTTTTTCCGCGGAGGCGCCTTTCGCCCGCGCGTTCACGCTGCTCGCTGCGGGCGAGTTCCACGCCTGCGGCATCGCGCAGGACGGCGCGGCCTGGTGCTGGGGCCGCAACGACGCCGGACAGCTGGGCACGGGCGACACGCGGAATCGCACGCATCCGGCGCGTGTGGGGGGAGACGTCGAGTTCACCCGCCTTTCGCTGGGCGGCAGCCACAGCTGCGGCCTGGCCGCGGACAGCACCGCGTACTGCTGGGGCAGCAACGCCGAAGGACAGTTGGGAACTGGCCCCGTCGGGGGCTTCAGCGCCGTTCCCGCGCCGGCGGCAGGCGGGTACACCCTCGTCCGAATCTCGGCTGGCGGGGCGCATACCTGTGCGGCCGTGCACAGGTCGTTGTCTCCGATCTGCTGGGGGCGCAACGTGGAAGGCCAGCTGGGCGACGGTACCACCACCGGCCGGGGCGCTCCAGCCAGGGTGAACGCGTTCTTCTACGAGATCGCCGCCGGCGCCCGACACACCTGCGGCTCCCTGAACGGCCGGTTTTCCTCCGTCGTCGGCTGGACGGCGAACGTGGACTGCTGGGGAAGCAACGACTCCGGACAGCTGCGCGCGTTCACCGGCGCGTCCAGCCCCAGCCCCATCGGCATTCTCTTTACCCGCAGCCATGAGGGGAGCGTTCACTTCCGGGAGCTGGTCTCCGGCGGAAGGCACAGCTGCGCCGTCTGGCACAGCGGCCAGGTGGAATGCTGGGGAAGCGACGCCGCCGGGCAGCTGGGAAGCGGAGTGTTCACCGGCCTGGCTGCGGGCGCCGAACACACCTGCGGATTCAGCGGCGGGGGGCTGTACTGCTGGGGGAGCAACGCGCACGGCCAGCTGGGCAACCCTCTGGGCGGCGGCGCGGCGCCCGTGCGCGTGTGGCCGGACGGTCCCGCGTTCGTGGCGGCCCACGCGGGCGGCGCGTTCACCTGTGCCGTCACGGGCGCCGGCAAAGCCTGGTGCTGGGGCGACAACGCGTACGGCCAGCTGGGCAACGGCAGCACCACCAGCAGCCCCACGCCGGTGCTGGTGCGCTAGGGGCCATCCAGGGGGCGGATCGTGTCGTCCGCCTTGCGCGGCTCCGGCGCCAGCCTGGAGGCCAAGCGTGCTCTTGCCCACCCGGCGGGCACGCTGGCGCCCCATCTGTGCGTGCAGCTGGTGCAGGATTCGCTCGAACCCGGGGTGCCCGTCCTCCACGATGGAGATGGCGCGGGCCAGCGCGGTACGCTGGCCCGCGCGAGACCGCTCCAGCAGGTTGTCCGGCGGAGCGTGCGTTTGCGAGATCATCGGGTAAAGGTGCCCGCCGCGTGGATTCCGTAAAGCAAGCCAACGGCCGTGCGAACGCAGCGGAGTCGCCGCGGGGCCGCCGGTCCGGTTCTCCGCCACGGGCACCCTGCCGGACGCGCTAGTGGTGCGGGTACGGCTCCCGGACGGGCGGCCCCTGCGCGGCATCCCCGTCTTCTGGTCGTCGAGCAGCGGCACCACCACGATCGTTATGGCGCGGGCGGGCGCCGTGCGCTGCGGGCGCCGGTGGCGTCGCGGGGCGCGGATCCGCACCCGCGCGCTGTCTGCATCCGGTGCCGGCCTCCCGCCGACCCGCGGTCGAACAGAATGGCGCCCTGGTTGCGCTACATGGCACGACATCTGCTGCGCCCATATGCGCTCCAGGCCGCGAAGCGCCGCCCCTTGCCAGGGCGGAGTCGCCCCGCGTGAGATTTCCCTCCCTCCGCGCCGGCCGTACCGGTTCGCCGGGAAAAACGTGGGGTAGGGGGTGTCCGGCGCATGGGTCTGGACCTCGAGCCCTTCGTCCGCCATCCGGGTGCCCGTTCATGCACACCGCCGGCGGGCGGGGGGAGACGCCGCCGCCGTGCCCGGCTCCTGCCATGAAACCCCTCCACCGCTCCGCCCTCTTCGCCGCCCTGCTGGCAAGCGCCGCCGCCTGCGAAAACGGCACGACCGCCGCGCGTCCGCCCGCGCAGCTCACCATCGTCTCCGGCGACGGACAGGAGGGTGTGGTGGGCCAGGAGCTGCGGCAGCCGCTGGTGGTGCGCGTCATGGACGGGAAGGGCAGGCCGGTGGCCGGCCAGCGGGTGAGCTTCCGGGTGACCGGCGGCGGAGGATCCGTCTCCGCCGGCGAGGCGGTTTCCGACCGGGACGGCGTGGCGCAGGAGCGCTGGACCCTGGGCACCGTGGCCGCCGACAGCCAGCGGGTAGAGGCGAGCGCCATGGATGCGGAGCCGGGCCAGGCGATCGCCGCTGCCGTCTTCCGCGCCAGCGGGCAGGCCGCCGCGGCCGCGACGATCGCGCCCGTGCAGGCGCAGGCGGCCGGCAAGCCGGGGATCGCGCTGGCGGACCCCGTGGCGGCCGTGGTCCACGACGCGTACGGAAATCCCGTCCCCGGCACCACCGTCACCTGGACCGTGACCTCCGGCGGAGGCTCGGCCTCGCCGGCCACGTCCGTGAGCGACGCGCTGGGCGTGGCGCGCACCGGATGGGTGCTGGGGAGCAACCTGGCCGCCGCCCACACGCTGCAGGCCTCGGTGGGCGGCTCCCTTACCACCTCCTTCACCGCGACGGCGGCGCTGGGGACCGGCGCGACGGTGGCCACGCTGTCCGGCAGCGGGCAGACGGGGCCGGTCAACTTCGAGATGCCTCAACCGCTGGTGGCGGAGGTCCGGCAGAACGGCGTTCCGGTGCAGGGCGTCCCGGTGCAGTGGACGGCGACCTCCGGGACGCTCTCGGAGCTCGCCGGCGGCGCCGCGCTCACGGACGCCCAGGGGCGCACGAGCGTACGATGGACGCCGACGAGCCAGTTCGTCCGCGGCGTGCACACCGCCACGGCGCAGGTGCAGGGCGTGGGCACCGCCACCTTCACGGGCACGGTCACGGCCGGGCCGCCGACGGGCATCAGGACGCTGGGGATCGCGGGGCCGCTCCCCACGCGCGGGCAGCAGTACATCGGCCGCCGCTTCCCGGGCCAGACCTTTCCGCAGCGGTTCCTCGTGCAGAACGCGTACGGACCGGCCGAGGGAGTGACGGTTCGATTCACGTCCTCGCTGGGGAGCGTGGAACCCGCGACGGCGACGACGGATTCCGCCGGGATCGCAGGCACCGCATGGACGTTTCCGCACGGCCTGAACGTACTGGTGGTCCCCGGGGAGCGGCCGGTGGTCGCCGTTCTCACCGCGACGGCGGCGGAAGGCGGGGTATCGAACTACGCGGAGGCGGACGTGCACCCCCCGGCCGACAGGGTCATCCTTCATCCCGCCGCCCAGACCGTGGCTCCCGACCTCTGGGCGACCTACAACGCCTCGCTGGAGAACGTGCTGGGTACGAGGATCGACGTGCAGGCATACCCCCTCTGCAGGATCGTCTGGAGCGGCCCGCCTGCCGTGCAGCTCTCCCCCTACCCCGCGACGGAGTATTATCCGCTGGTGAACGTCAGGAGCGGCACGCCGGGCACCTACACCCTCACCGCGGCGTGCGAGCCGGGCGGGCCGACGGGCACCGCCACGCTGACCGTGCAGTAGCCGCCGGCGTGCATTCCGCACGCGTGTGACCGTTTCGGCGGACGCTCGTCTGCATCCCCGCGCCGTCGCAGAATGCGCCGCCGCGTCTGGCGGCGGCCAACGCCAGGACAGAAAAAGGCTGATCGCGTGCGGCCGTCTGCCGGCGTTCCGCCGGGCGCGTGCCGATCCCGCGGGGCCGCGACGCGCGGGTCCCGGGCCCGGACGGTCGTCGCGCGGACGCGGCGGCGCGTTCCACGCGCGTGCTTCCGCGCCACCCGCGCCCGCGCTAGACTGCACCGTGGCGGCGGAGCGAAACGAACGGCTCCGGGGCCCACCCCGCGCCCCGGTCCGGGCCATGGAGCCCGTTGTCCGCCCTGCGTTTGCGGGCCTGTCCCGATCCGGCCGCCCGAAACGTTTTAAACGGGATTTTCACGCCCCCCGCGCTCCGGGGAGGCGCCGTCAGTACCTCTGCCCCGCCCTTCCATGAGATCTTTCCGTACCTCCCTTCTGCTCGGTGCCCTGTTCCTGGCCGCCGCGGCGTGCGAGAACGATCCGACCACCGCCGGCCCCCCCGCGCAGCTGGACGTGGTCTCCGGCAACGACCAGCAGGGCACCGTGGGCCAGGAGCTCGCCCAGCCGCTGGTGGTGAAGGTGGTGGACGAGGACGGCCGCCCGGTGCGCGACCAGCTGGTGAACTTCCGGGTCACCCGCGGCGGCGGCACCGTCTTCGCCGGCTCGGCCATCACCAACCGGGACGGCCTGGCGCAGGAGCGCTGGACCATGGGCACCGTGGCCGACAGCCAGCGGGTAGAGGCGCGCGCCGTGGACCAGGAGACGGGCGCGGCGCTGGTGTTCGCCACCTTTCGTGCCGTGGCGCGGGCTGGCGCCGCCGCCACCCTCTCCGCCGTGCAGCCGCAGATGAGCGGCCAGCCGGGAACGCCGCTGGCCGACTCCGCCGCCGCGCTGGTGCGCGACCAGCACGGCAACCCCGTTTCCGGCGTGACGGTGAACTGGGCGGTCACCTCGGGGGGCGGATCCGTATCCCCCGCCAGCTCGACGACCAGTGCGCAGGGGATCGCCCGCGCGCGGTGGACGCTGGGCGGGGCGCTGCTGACCCCGCAGACGCTCCAGGCCTCCGCGGGCGGCTCCATGACGGCCAGCTTCACGGCCACCGCCACGCTGGGCGCCGGCGCGGTGCTGGCCAGGGTGTCGGGTGAGGCGCAGACGGGGCCGGTGTGGACGGAGATGGCGCAGCCGCTGGTGGTGGAGCTGAAGCAGAACGGCGTGCCGGTGCAGGGCGCCACCATCACGTGGACGACCAGCTCCGGCACGCTGGCGGGCACCACCGGCGGCGCCACCACCACGGACGCCCAGGGGCGCACGAGCGTGCGCTGGACCCCCGGGGGCACGTCCGGATCGCAGACGGTGACGGCGCAGGTGCAGGGCGCCAGCGTGACCTTTACCGGCATGGTCACGCCCGGCCCGGCGGTCCTGGTAAGCCCGCGCGGCGCCTTCGAAGGCACCTTCGACGCGGGGACTACGCTCCCCACGGTCTTCGGCGTGTACGACGCGTACAACAATCCCATCGCGGGGGTCGCGCTGACCTTCTCGGCCAGCGCCGGCGGGGCGGTGTCGACGCCCACGGCCACCACCAACGCCCAGGGGATCGCGAACGTCTCGTGGACGCTGCCGGAGAACCTGGGCGGCGTCTCGGTGGCGACGGCGCGGATCACGGCCACGGCGGCGGGGATCGCGGAGCCGGGCTACCGCGACGCCGGCGTGCGCGCGGTGGTGACCTCGATCGTCATCACCCCCGACGCGCAGACGGCGGCCCCGGGCGCGTGGGCCAACTACACCGTCCGGCTGCAGGACTCGTTCGGCAACCAGTTCGGCGCGCGCGGATACACGGGGTGCGGCGTGGGGTGGAGCGCGCAGGCGCCCGCGGAGGTCGTCCCCCAGGTGGGGCTCTTCTATCCCGGCGTGAACGCGTTCAGCAACACGCCGGGCACGTACACCCTCACCGCCACCTGCGGGCCGTTCAGCGACACGGCCACCCTCACGGTGCAGTAGGCGCGCCCATCGACGCGCCCTGGTCGACGGGCGGCGGGCGGTGCCCGCCGCCCGGCCGCCTCCGATTCCGGTCCGGATCCCCATCCCCCACTCTCTCTATCCAGACATCCTTCCGCTTTGCCCGGAGGTTCCTCCATGCCGCTGCGAAAGACGATCCTCCCCGCCCTGGCGCTCCTGGCGCTCGCCGCCGGCTGCGACTCGCCCACGAGCTCCGGCCCGGGCGCGCCCGCGGCCCTGGACATCGTGTCCGGCGACCTGCAGACGCAGACGGTGGGCAGGGAGCTCACCGGTCAGCTGGTGGTGCGCGTCACGGACGACAAGGGACGCGCGGTGCGTGGGCAGATCGTCAACTTCCGGGTGACGGCGGGCGGGGGAACGGTGTTCGCCGGCGCGGCGCTCACGGACGACGACGGCCAGGCGCGCGAGCGCTGGACGCTGGGGACGGTGGCGGGTGACACGCAGCGGGTGGAGGCCCGCGCCGTGGACCCGACGTCGGGGCAGGCGCTGGTGTTCGCCGCCTTTCGCGCGGTGGGAAGGCCGGACGTTCCCGCGGCGGTGTCGGCGGTGGGCGCGTCGTCGTTCACGGGGCTGCCGGCGCTGCCGCTGGCGGACTCGGTCGCCGTGTTCGTGCGCGACGTGTACGGAAACCCGGTGCCGGGGCAGACGGTGGTCTGGACGGTCAAGGCGGGGGGCGGAAGCGCATCCCCCGCCTCGTCCGTAACGGGCGCCAGCGGCGTGGCGCGCACCCGGTGGACGCTGGGGCCGCAGTTCGAGGGCGTGCAGGTGCTGGAGGCCGGGGTGGGGCTCACCCTGTCCACCCAGTTCACGGCCAACGCGCAGCTGCCGGCCGGCGCCGTGGTGGTGAAGGTGTCGGGCGACGGGCAGTCGGGCACGGCGGGGCAGGTGCTGGACGCGCCGCTGGTGGTGCGGGTGCAGCGCGCGGACGGCACCCCCATCGCGGGGATCCCCGTCACCTTCACCCTTCCCGCCGGCTACGGGAGCGTGAGCCCCGCCACCGGGGTGAGCGACGCGGACGGCCGGGTGTCGGTGCGGTGGACGCTGGGAACGTTCACGGGCGGGATGGAGGTGGCGGCGGCCATCGCGACGGGATCGAGCGTGACCTTTACCGCCACCTCGGGACCGGGGGCCGCGGCGTCGCTGCAGAAGGTGTCGGGCGACGGGCAGCAGGGGCGCGCGGGGTCGGTGCTGGCGGACTCGCTGGTGGTGCGCGCGGTGGACGTCTACGGCAACCCGGTGCCGGGCGCCACGGTCACCTGGAGCGCCCCGTCCGGCTCGGCGAGCCCGGCGACGGTAGTCACGGGGGCGGACGGAAAAGCCGCCACGGCGTACACCCTGCCCACCTCGGCCGGGGCGGTGACGGTGCAGGCGTCGGCGGCGGGGGCTGGGACGGCCTCGTTCGGCGTGCTCTCCGTCTCCAGCCCGGTGTACATGCGCATCCTGCAGCCCACGCCCAACTCCGTGCGCGGCGACGCGGTGCAGGTGGTGGTGGCCATCGACTCGGCCAACGCATCCATCGCCTCGGTGCAGGCCTCGGCCGGCGGGCGCAGCGTGGCGCTGCAGCCGGGCGCGCCGGGAACGGTGACCGGAACGCTGCAGCTGGCCGACACGGAGGTGGGACCCATGGAGCTGCAGGTGCGGGCGACGACGGTGAACGGCGACACCGCCACCGTCTCCGTCACCTTCATCCACGACGCGCCGCCCACGCTGTCGGTGACGGCGCCGGTGCGCAACACGGTCGCGCGCCCCTCGCTGCGCATCGACGCGGAGTGCGAGGACGACGCGGGCGCGTGCACCTCCGTCACCGTGCACGCCTTTCCGGAGTCGGCCGGGATGACGCTGATCGCCTCCGGCACCACGGGGGTGCACACCAGCGTCTCCCTTGCCGCCTGGGACGGGGAGATGGTGCTGCTGCGCTTTACCGGCACCGACTCGCGCAACCAGACCAGGATTACCACCGACACCGTCTACGTGGAGGGTTCGGCCGCGCTCACGGACGTGGCCTCGGCGGGCGCGCGGCTGCTGGACGCGGACGTGGGACGGGTGCTGTACGCCGACAGCCTGGGATCGGTGTGGATGCGCGCGGGATCCACGGAGACGCAGCTGGCGCCGGGGGTGCACCCGAGGATCGCCCGGCTGCACCCCGGCGGCGCCATCTTCGGCGAGGGGCGCGTCTACGACTGGAACGGCACCCTGCACGACGTGGGGCCCCTCAACCGGCAGCTGGACGTGGCGGGATCGTGGGCCATCTGGAGCAACTTCACCAACCTGTACCGCCGCAACCTGGCCACGGGGGCCACGGCGCTCGTCACCGACAACGCCATCAACGACAACAACGACGTCACGGCGGCCGGCCTGGTGGTGTACGCCAGCGGCCAGGACGGCAACGAGGCGGACTCGTACGAGATCTACCGCTACGACGGCCTGGCGACCCGCCTCACCTCGGACCCGGACGGAACGTACTGGAACGTGTATCCCGTCACGGACGGCACGAACGTGCTGTACGTCAAGCGCCATCCGGTGACGTCCCAGGACCGCGTCGCCCTGTGGCGCGCCGGGACGGAGACGGTGCTCACCGGGCCGCTGGCCAACCTGGCGCCCGGCAGAAACTACGCCGCGTCCGGAGGATGGATCGCCTGGACGGACCGCGACGCGGGCGGAATCCGGCAGATCCACACGCGCTCCCCAGACGGCACGAACCGGATGGCGACCGCTGCCGGCACCCCCAGCGAGATCCGCGCGCTGGGCGCCGACGGAACGGTGATCTACGCCAACGGGGGATGGCTGTACGCCATCCGCGCCCCCTACTCCGGCGCGGCGGTGAAGATCGCCAGCGACTGGGGGAGCAACAACGCGGCGCGCTTCGTGGGCGGGGAGCTGCTGCTCTTCCTGGGCCGCAGCGTGTTCCGGGCGAACTACTGATCGAGAACGGCGGAAAGATCGGCCTCACACGGAGTCGACGGAGCTCGATCGCCGGCGATTCCGATCCGCCAGGCGACCTGGTCTCACACGGAGGGCACGGAGGGCACGGAGGATTTGATCCTCTGTGTCCTCCGTGCCCTCCGTGTGAGACCATGCTTTTTCAGGACTGGCCCGGGAGAAGAAGCCTGCTTTCCTGAACTCATACCAGATCCTGAAGAAGAATAATAAGCGTACAGAGGAACAGAGTCAGACAGAGAAAGCGAGCAGAAACACCATCTCATTCCCTCTGTCTGACTCTGTTCCTCTGTACCCCTGAAGGTGTTGTTTTCGCGGATTTGGTATCAGGAAGTCATGCACTCGATTGCCGGATTGTCGGATCAGCCATCAGGGCGGCAGCACGAGGAAGGCGTCCAGGTTGTCGAGGCCGCGCGCGGTGGGCTGGGGGGCGCCGGGCTCGGGGGCGATGCCCATGCTCGTCACCAGAAGCTGCGCGCGCAGGGCGCCGGACGCGTCGCGCACCGGCAGCAGCGCGTCGGCGGCGGGAAAGGTGGCGCGGCCGGCGTCGCCGCGCGGGTCGCAGTCCGTACGCGCCTGCAGCGTGCGCCGCAGCGGGGCCAGGTCGGCGGTCGCGCGCCATCCGCCGGCATCCACCACCACGCCCCCGCCCGCCATCCACAGCCGCAGCGCCGCGCCGGCCATCCGCACGGCGACGGTGTCCGGGTCGCGCAGCATCACCTGCTGCACGGTGCCGCCCGCCACCCCCGGCACGCCGCCCTCCCACGCCACCACCGCGAACACGGGCCCGAGCGGCCGGCACCCGCCGCGGATGCCGAGCTGCTCCGCGATGCGCCAGCTGGCGCGCGCGGAGTCCGGCAGCGACGGGATCACGCCGCGCAGCGCGCGGATGCCGTGCGACTCCAGCAGGTACGCCGCGCCGGAGTTGATGCGCGCGTAGACGGCGCTGTCCACCGTCACCGTGTCGCGCGGCAGGCGGCGGGGGTCCAGGCGCGCCTCCCGGAACGCGGCGCGCAGCCGGGCCGTCTGGTCGCGGCGGGATACGGCGGGCGCGCTCCACGGCCCCACGGCGGAGAGCAGCAGCACCGCCGCGAACACGGCGGGGACGGTCGTCAGCAGCGGCGGGCGCCGGCGGACCAGGCGGATCGTCCCCAGCACGGCCAGCACGCCGATGGCGAAGACGGCGGCCAGGCGCGCGTAGCGGAACTCCGTCCACCCGTACTCGCCCAGCCGGGCCAGCAGCGCCCACGCGGCCAGCGGCACCAGCGGCAGCAGGAGCGCGGGGATGGCGCGCACCAGCATCGACAGGCCGCGGTGCTCGTCGTCCGCGTGCACCGGCTCCAGCAGCACGGCACCGATCAGCCCGATGATCCCCGCCGCGATCACCAGCGGCGACACCAGGTTGCGCGGCAGCTCGCCGGTGACGAGGACGCGGGCGGCGTACGCGTACAGGATCAGCAGGTAGACGACCAGGACCGGCGCGTACAGCCATCTCCCCAGCCGGCTGACAGGCTCCGGGACGCCGGCCTCCGCGGGCGCGGAAAGGCGGTGGATGCCGCCCACGAAGATCCACGGCGCAAAGGCGCAGAACACCGCGCCCGCCAGGTCCGTGTACAGGTGGTCCGGCCTGGACAGGTCGAAGAGCGACACCACCGCCGCGACCGCGCCGGCCAGCAGCGCGTAGAGGGCGACCGAGTAGAGTCCGATCCCCACCAGCCGCACGACGACGCGCCACGCGAACGCCCACTGCTGCCTCCGGTCTCGCGCGCGCCACGGGAGCGCCGCCGTCAGCACCAGCAGCATCACGGCGGCGGCCGCCAGCATCGCCCACCGCCACCACCCGGCCTGGCGGTCCTGGTGCAGCGCCGCCGCGCCCAACCCGGCGCACATCGCCAGCACCGCCGCCGTCCCCACCCAGCGCATCGGCGCCGAGATCACGCCGCGGGCCCGCAGCACGCTCAGCGCGAACACCAGCGGAAGCGCCAGCCCCACGGACGCCGCCACCCGCGCGAACTCGCCCTCCGTGAAGCCCCTGCTGCGCACCTCCACCGAAAGCGCGACGGCCAGCAGCACCCCCAGCGCCACCTCCACCGGCGCGGAGGAAAAGGCGGCGCGGGCGTCGGCGGCGTAGGCGCGCAGGGTGCGGGTCAGCGGGCTGGTCACGGATGGGGCGGTGGAGGGGGACGGGTGGAGCGCGGCGCGGGCCGCGCCCCCGGAGTCGGGCTCGGAGAGGTCAGACGCGGCCGCAGTAGGCGGGGATGGGTACGACGTCCGTCACCGTCACCGGCGCGCCCTTCCTGACCAGGTACTCCGACGCGCCGTAGCGGGGCGAGCCGGGGTGCCAGTTGTACGTGTACCCCAGCCGGGTCCACGGGTAGCCGAGCATCCGCGGATCCCGGTCGGCGCGCGGATACCCGTCCGGCATCTTCCACGAAGAGAGCATCTGCCCCGCCATCCAAGTTATGTGGGCGGTGTCCACGCCGGCGGGAAAGCTCAGCCCGCACCCCGGCAGGCGCGCCTGCTCGGCCGAGCACGGCGTGGGGGTGTCGATGGCGGGGTCCACCGTGGGACGGAACATGCCCGCGGCCGGCGCGCGCATCTCCACGAAGTGCGCCACGGAGTCCGCCGGGCGCAGCCCCAGCAGCTGGCGCAGGCGCATCACCAGGTCGGTGTCGTCGCTCCACGAGAGGCACGAGTCGCGCGCCTCGGGCACCACGCTCACCCACACGTCGCCGCCGAGCGTGGTGGTGCCCCGTACATAGCCGTGGGCGGTGAGCGTCACCACGCGCACCATCCCCTCCGCGTCCGCGATGGCGGGAAAGAGGGGGAGCACGTCGCGCTCCTCGTACAGCGCCGCATCGTACATGGCCTTCGCGTACACGTCGGCCATGGAGGTGGGCGCGGGCATGGGGGCCGTCCGGGCGGTCGCCGAGGTGCACGCGCCCAGCACCGCCAGCGCCGCGGCCGATGCGCCGCGGAGCCACTTCGGGAATGGTGTGTTCATGATCCGGAGGGGAATGGATGATCGATGGTAGAAGCACGAAGACAGGATTATGTCGGATGCGGATGGAGGGCAAGTGCGAGATGTACGTGCGAACGTGCGAGAGGGGTAACGGGGCGCGTTCCCGCGGGGGCCCTCTCCCCCGCCGACTTCGCCGCTCGTTCCTCGCTGCTCGCGGCGCCCCCTCCCCAACCCCGTGCGTTACTTCGAGGACAGTGCCGTAAGCAACCCCTCCCCCGAAGTTGGGGGAGGGGTCGACCGCCGTCGCGAGGAACGAGCGAAAGGCCGGTCGGGGGAGAGGGCCCCGCGGGAACGCGTTTACCCCTTCCCCCATCACACCATCCGTTCACCCGTTCACCCGTTCACCCGTTCACCCGTTCACCCGTTCACCGCGCCTGCTCCGCCGCGATCCACGCCCGTACGTTGTCCTCCAGCACCGTCAGCGGCACGGAGCCGCTCCCCAGCACCACGTCGTGAAAGCGGCGGATGTCGAAGCGGGTGCCCAGCGCGCGCGTGGCTTCGGCGCGCAGCTCGCTGATCTTCATCTGCCCCGTCTTGTAGGCCAGCGCCTGCCCGGGCCACGCGATGTAACGGTCCACCTCGTTGGTGATGTTGAGCATGGTGAGCGCGCTGTTCTGGGCCATGAAGTCGATGGCCTGCTGGCGCGTCCACCCCTTCCAGTGCATCCCCGTGTCCACCACCAGCCGGCAGGCGCGCCACATCTCGTACGTGAGCTGCCCCACGCGGCTGTACGGGTCGGTGTAGAAGCCCACGTCGTATCCCAGCTGCTCCGCGTACAGCGCCCACCCCTCCACGAACGCGGTAAAGGTGCTGTACCGCCGGAAGTTGGGCAGCCCCTCCAGCTCCTGCTGCAGCGCGATCTGCATGTGGTGGCCGGGGACGGCCTCGTGGAACGACAGCGCCTCGATCTCGTACGTGGGGCGGCTGCGCAGGTCGTAGACGTTCACCCAGTAGGTGCCCGCGCGCGTGCCGTCGCCGGCGGGGCGCGAGTAGTAGGCGGTGGTGGTGCGCGGCGCGATGTAGTCGGGGATGGTCTTGATGCCGTACGGCATGCGCGGCAGCCGGCCGAACAGCCGCGGCAGCTCGCCGTCCATGCGCTTGAGCACCAGCGACGTGCGCTCCAGCAGCGCCTCGGGGGTGGTGACGTAGAAGCGCGGATCCGTCCGCAGGAACTGCATGAAGTCCGCAAAGCTGCCGGTAAAGCCGGTGGCGCGCATCACCGAGTCCAGCTGCGCGCGGATGCGGGCCACCTCGCGCAGCCCCGTCTCGTGCACCTGGTCCGGCGTCAGGTCCAGCGTGGTGTACGCGCGCACCCGCTGCGAGTACAGCGCGCGCCCGTTGGGCAGCTCCGACGCGCCGATCCCCCGGCGCCCCGCGGGGACGTACTCGGCCTGGATGAACTGCAGGAAGTCGCGGTAGCCGGGGACCACCGACTGCTCGATGGCCGCGCGCCCCGCCGCCGCCAGCCGCGCGCGGTCCGCCTCGGGGACGCCCGCCGGAAAGGTGGTGAACGGCGCCCACAGCAGGCTCTGCGCGGGGTCCGCCACGATGTGCGGCTGGATGGTCTCCTCGATCGCCGTCAGGCTGACGGAAGGGAGCACCATCCCGGTGCGCACCCCCTCGCGCATCAGCGCCACGTGCTGCCCCACCCAGGGGCGAAACGCGTTCAGCCGGGCGATGAAGTTCTCGTAGTCCTCGGTGTTGTTGAGCGGAACGTTGTCGGCCAGCTGCGGAAAGTAGGTGTGGAACCCCTCGCGGTTGGTGATGGGGATCAGGTGCAGCCCCAGCTCCACCTCTTCGATCGCCAGCCGCACCTGTCTGCCGTAGATGTCGTAGTGAATGCGCTCGTCGGGCGTCAGCGAGTCGCGGGGGATGGCCTCGAGCCGCGCCAGAAAGCGCCGGTTCTCCTCCGTGCGCCGCCGCACGTCCTCCGGCGCCGTGGGGTCCAGGAGGTGGTTGAAGCGCCGGTCGCCCAGGCTGGTGGCGAACGAGGGGTTCTCCCGCAGCGTGACCTCCCAGTCGTCCGCGAACAGCTGCCGCAGCCGCTCCGAGGGCGTCTGCTGCGCGGCGGCGGGAAGGGCAACGAGGAGGGCGAGGATCGGGATCAGGCGCGTACGCATGGCAAGCCGGAGGATCGGGAGGGGAGCGATGGCGCGACGGGGCGGCGAACAAGCGTACGCGTCCGCCCGCGGCGCCGCAACGGCGCTCTCGCCGGCCCGCCCGTAAACGCTTGCCGCCGCACAACCTCTGTCCCACGTCGGATGCCGGGGCCACTTGCCGCGGCGGGTTCGCTTGGCTATTTTCGTTACATTCCGTGACACAATTCAAGCGCGCGCGGACGGCCATCGGTGCACCCCGCCGCGCGCGCTCATCGCTTCCAGCGACCGTCGTCCCTCCGCGCTTTTGCGCCCCGGGTACGCCGGTCGCCGGTTTTCCAGGCTCTTTCCAGACCTCCAGACAACTCGATGCAGTCCGTCTCCCCCCGCCCCGACGCCGCCGCGCGGCCGCGCGCTCGCCTGCGGGCCGTCCGTGACTGGCCGTTCGCGTGGAAGCTGCGCGGCGCCATGTTCGCCCTGGTGCTCGTGGCCGCGGTGGGCGTGGCGGGCATGCTGCTGTACGCGCGCCGCAACCAGACCCTTACCCGCGAGCTCTCCGGGCGCGAGATGGCGGGGCTGGCGCTGGTGCTGAACGTGGACCGCGACGCGTACCAGATGCTGGTGGCCCTGCACCGCGCCGCCCGCGCAGGCGACGCGGAGGAGCGAAAGACCTGGCTGGACTTCCACGCCGAGAACGCGGGGCAGGCCCGCGAGCGGATGGCGGAGTACGGCCGCCTTCCCGGCCTCTCCGCCGAGCGCGAGGCGATGGCCGCGCAGGCGGTGCAGGCGCGCGACGCCTACGCCGCGTCGGGCGCGCGGATCGCCGCGCGTCTGGCCGCCGCCGCGCCGGGGGCGGCGGAGGTGGAGGGGGAGCTGGCCGCGATGGTGCGGCAGCTGGACGCGCTGCGCGAGCCACTGGGCACGCTGGAGGAAGGCCACCAGGCCGCCGCCGGCGGGCTGACCGCCGACGTGGACGCGGGCGGCTCGGCGGCGCAGCTGACCGGGCTGGCGCTCCTGGCCGCGCTGCTGGTGGCCGGCCTGGCCGTGGCGCGGGCGATGAACCGCGCCGTGACCTGGCCCGTGGGCCGCGTGGCCGCCCGCGCCGAGCGCATTGCCGCCCGCGACCTGACGGGCGACGACGTGCACGTGACGGGCGACGACGAGGTGGGGCAGATGGCGCGCGCCTTCAACCGGATGTCCGGCGACCTGCGCGGGGTGATGGGGCAGATCCAGGGCACCGGCGGCGCGCTGGCCGGCCACGCGGCCGAGCTCACCGTGCTCTCCGGCGAGACGCGGGACGCCGTCCAGCACCTGAACCAGGCCGTCGCGCAGATCACCGCCGGCGCCGAGGACCAGGCGCACGCCGCGGAGCAGGCGTTCAACCAGACCGGCGCCATCTCCGCCTCCGTGGCCAGCATCGCCGAAGGCGCGGAGCGGATGGCCGGCGCGCTGCGCGAGTCCGTGGCCTCGGCGCGGCAGGGGGGCGGCCGGGTGCGCGCCGTCGCCAGCGGCACGGCTGAGGCCGGGCAGGTGGTCGCCGAGAACGTGGAGAGCGTGCGCCGCCTGCAGCGCCACTCCGCGCAGATCGCCGAGTTCGCGCAGACCATCACGGGGATCGCCAGCCAGACCAACCTGCTGGCGCTGAACGCCGCCATCGAGGCCGCCCGCGCCGGCGACGCCGGGCGCGGCTTCTCCGTGGTGGCCGCGGAGGTGCGGGCGCTCTCCGAGAGCGCGGCGGCCGCCGCCCGGCGCACCGTGGCGGTGGTGGACGAGCTGCGCGGAGACGTGGACCAGACGGTGGCGGAGATGGAGCGCAGCGCGGCCGGCGTGCAGGCGACCGCCGCCCGCGCCACCGAGGTGGGCGAGGCGCTGGACGCCATCTTCCACGCCATGGAGACCAGCGAGTCGCTGGTGGAGACGCTGTCGGGCGAGACCCGCAGCATCGCCGGACAGGTGGACGGAACGGCGGCCGTGCTGGAGTCCGTCGCCGCCGTGGCGGAGGAGAACGCCGCCGCCGCGCAGGAGATGGCCGCGCTGGCCGAGCAGCTGGAAGGCGCCCTGGCCACCATCGCCGCGCTCGCCGGCGCCGGCCACGCCGGCGGCGACGCGTCCGACGAGTCCCTGAACGGCCTGGCCGCTCGGCTGCACCGCCTGGTCGCCTCGTTCCGCCTGGAAGAAGAGGCGCCGCGGCAGCCCGCCCCGCTCCACCCCGCGGTCCCCGCCCTCGCGGCCGCTCTCTAGCCGCAGGCGGACACGGTTCCACGCACGGGGACGCAGAGACGAAAAGACGAGGACGCAGAGGCCGTTGCCTCTGCGTCCTCGTCGTTTCCGCTGCGCCCTGCGCAGGTCGCGGGGAATCGCCGGCCGGCTTCGCGCCCGGCGGTTGAAACCGCGGCTGGAACTTCACGAAGCCCGCCTGCGCGGGCCTACCGAAAATTGAAGCCCCGCGCGGTTTGCGGGGCTTTCCGCCTTCGTTGCGGCGGCTTAAGCCGCTCAGGCGTGAATCGTCCGAAGCGCGTCCGTACTCTCGTACTCTCGTACTCTCGTACTCTCGTACTCTCGTACTTTCGTACTTTCGTACCCCTCCACCTGGCGCGCGCCGCTCCAGCCGCGCCTACCGGGCGGTGACCACGCCCTTGTTCGCGTTGAAGGTGCGGGTGGCGAAGAGCGGGTAGAAGACGGGGACGAACAGCGGCGCCAGGGATGCCGGAAGGCCGTTCCGCTCCAGCAGGTAATAGCGGATGTACTTGCTCACCGGCCACGAAAGCTCGTTGATCACCCGGATCTCCACCTGGCCGAAGCCTGCCCTGCCCAGCGCCAGCCGCAGCGAGCGGGGCGTGTAGTTCTGCAGGTGGTAGATGGAGGTCCGCCCGCGCTGCCACACCCTGCCCACCCTGCCGATCCCGGGGACGCGCTGCACGCGGTGCATCAGCCGGTCCACGCGGGTGACGACGGGCGTGTGGATGTACAGGATGCCTCCCTCCCGCAGGATGCGCCGGCAGGTGCGGAACAGGTGCGGAACGTCGGGCACGTGCTCGGCCACGTCCAGCAGGAGCACGCAGTCGAACGAGCGGTCGGGGATGCTGGCGTAGTCGTGGTCCTCGAAGATCCGCGCCGCCAGCCCCCGGATGCGCGACAGGTCCATTCCCGGTATCTCGTGCGCCGAGACGTTGGTAAAGCCCGCCTCACGCGCCAGCTCGACGAAGCGCCCGTTCCCCGTCCCCAGGTCCAGCAGCGCGGCGTCCTTCCCCAGCACTCCGCCCAGGTCGCGCAGCGCCGCCGACAGCTTGCGGCCCGTCTCCTCCTCGATGCTGCGGTAGTAGCTCTCCGCGTCCAGCCGCGCGTACCATCCGTCCAGCTCCTCCGTGCTCACCCGGGTGCCGATGAACACCGATCCGCACTCGCCGCACCGCAGGTTCGAGAGGCGGGTGGAGGTGGAATCCGTAACGTAGGTGTCGCAGAGAAATTCCGTCGCGCTGGAGCCGCACACCCGGCACGGAACGTCGGAGGCCATGGGATCTGTATCGAGGGATTTCGCGCCGCGGATTTCCAGCGGCTGCCGATGCCGATTGCGTGTCCGGGCGTTACGCGCAGCGCGCCTGCAGAAGCGAATGAACGCCGCGGCCCGCGCCCCCCGAACCGCAGCCCCGCGCGGTTTGCGGGGTTTTCCGCTCTTCCAGCCGCGTTTTCATCCGCTCATGACCAGTCCGGAAAAACTGAACTGATTTGATCACACGGAGCAGCAGAGAGGCAGAGTAGCAGAGGACACCGTTCCTTCTCTGTTTCTCGCCCCTCTGCTGCTCTGTGTAATAATTCTTTTTGCGGATCTGGTATCAGGCGCAATCCGTCCGGAGCGCGTCCGTACTTTCGTACTTTCGTACTTTCGTACTTCCGTGCCGCCCGCCTACTCCCACTCGATCGTCGCCGGCGGCTTGGAGCTGATGTCGTAGCACACGCGGTTGATCCCGGTCACCTCGTTGATGATCCGGGTGGAGATGCGCGCCAGCACGTCGTGCGGGAACGGATACCAGTCCGCCGTCATCCCGTCGCGGCTGGTGACGGCGCGCAGGGCGCAGACGTTCTCGTACGTCCGCTCGTCCCCCATCACCCCCACGCTGCGGACGGGGAGAAGGACGGCAAAGGCCTGCCAGATGTCGTCGTACAGGCCGGCGGAGCGAATCTCGTCCAGGTAGATGAGGTCCGCCTGGCGCAGGATGGCCAGCTCGCGCTCGTCCACCGCGCCCAGCACGCGGATGGCCAGCCCGGGCCCGGGGAACGGGTGGCGCCCCACCATCTCCTCCGGCAGCCCCAGCTCGCGCCCCACCTGCCGCACCTCGTCCTTGAACAGCTCGCGCAGCGGCTCGATCAGCGCGAACCGCATCTTCTCCTTCAATCCGCCCACGTTGTGGTGCGTCTTGATGGTGGCGGACGGCCCCTTGACCGACAGCGACTCGATCACGTCCGGGTACAGCGTCCCCTGCACCAGGTACTTCGCGTCGCCCCCGATGCGGTCCGACGCCTCCTCGAACACGTCGATGAAGGTGTTGCCGATGATCTTGCGCTTTTTCTCCGGATCCTCGACGCCCTTCAGCCGCTCCAGAAAGAGCGCGGACGCATCCTCCACCTCCAGCTTGATCCCCAGGTGCGCGCGAAAGGTGCGTTCCACGCTCTCGCGCTCGCCCTGCCGCAGCAGCCCCGTGTCCACGAAGATGCACGTCAGCTGGTCGCCGATGGCGCGGTGCACCAGCGACGCCGCCACCGACGAGTCCACGCCGCCGGAGAGGCCGCAGATCACGCGGTCGGTGCCCACCAGCGCGCGGATCTTCTCGATCTCCGTCTCGATGTACGACCCCGCCGTCCACGTCGGCTCGCAGCCGCAGATGCGGAAGAGAAAGTTGCCGATGATGTCGGCGCCGCGGACGGTGTGCGCCACCTCCACGTGGAACTGCACCCCGTAGACGGGCCGGTCGTCCGCCGCGAACGCCGCCCAGGGAACGCCTTCCGTCGTCGCGAGCAGGTGATAGCCCGGCGGCGGCTGCACGATGTGGTCGCCGTGGCTCATCCACACCTGCGTCCGCTCGCCGGGCGTGAATCCGTCGAACAGCCCCGTGGCGTCCTCCACCGTGACCTGCGCGCGGCCGTACTCCCGCTTGCCGCGTTCGACGACGCCGCCCTCCAGGTGGGTGATGAGCTGCATGCCGTAGCACACGCCCAGGATGGGGATGCCCATCCGCAGCAGCTCCGGCTCCGCGGTCGGCACGTCTTCGCCGTAGACGGACGAGGGGCCGCCGGAAAGGATGATGCCCCTGGGCGCCCACTCGCGGATCCAGTCCAGCGATCGGGTGGGCGGCTGGATCTCGCAGTAGACCCGCTCTTCGCGAATGCGCCGCGCGATGAGCTGCGTGAACTGCGAGCCGTAGTCGATGATCAGGATGCGATTGGAATCCACTGCGCCATCCGCGTTCCGGGGGAAAGGAAGCGCGGGAATGTACGCGCGCGCGGGATGCGCGGGAAGATGCGCCCGCGCCGCCTCCCCCTCGCCGGTCGCCGAGGGACGGCGGACGGCGCGCGGCCGATCGCTCCCGGCGCGCGCAGACCGCCCGGCGACGGGCTCACCGAACGAGGCCGCAGCTGGCCGGGAGCAACGCCAGGACCGTTCCGGATCGGTACGTTACAAACAAAACGCTTGCCAAGCAGACAATTGCCGCACATTAATGTTCCGTCAGCTGTTCCCCCACCCCACACCACCCGGAGGACACCATGCGGTCACTCACGCGGCTCGTCACCCTCTTCGCCCTGATGCTCGCCATGACGGGCATCCAGGTACAGCCCCTGCAGGCAAACGCGGTTCCGGCGCCGGGCCAGGGCGGCGCCGTCACCACCTGCACCGCGCCGTACATCACCTCGGTGGTCATCGTGTGGAACCCGGACGGCTCGGGCAACCGCACCACGTACTGGTCGCAGACCTGCACCACCACGTTCACCAGCGCCGACGGCACCACGACCACCACCAGCGTGACCCACTCCTGGGTGACGCACGACTTCATCCCCGCGCCCAACCCGGTGCCGGTGAAGCCGGACACGCAGGTCGTGGCCAACCGCGGCGAGCTGTAACCGTACGCACAGCAACGGGATGCCGCGCCCCCGCCCGCGTGCGGGGGCGCGCGTCCCACGGTCGCTCCCCTTCTTTTTTCATCCGGAGATGCAGATGGCCGCGACACCCCGATCCCTGGCTGCAAGGCTCCTGGTCCCCCTGGCGGCGCTCGCGGCGTGCAGCCGCGCCGATGCGAACGACGCGAACGGCGAGGCCGCCGCCGGCGCGGAGAACGTCCCCGTGGTGCGCAACACCGCGCAGGGCGCCTGGCCCGCGGAAAAGGCGTGGACGCTGTCCGAAGACCTGCGCATCGGCGGGGCGGAGGCGGAGGGCGCCGCGGCGTTCGGGCGCGTGGCCGACGTGGAGGCCGACCCGCTGGGCCGCATCTGGGTCGCCGACGGGCAGGCGAACGAGATCCGCGTATTTGACGCCGCAGGGCTCCACGTGCGCACCATCGGGCGGCGCGGCGCCGGACCGGGCGAGTTCACGCAGATCACGGGGATGGACTGGGCCCCCGACGGGCACCTGTGGGTGCTGGACGGCGGCAACGCGCGCTTCACCGTGCTGGACACGGCCGGCGCCCTGGTGGCGTCGCACCCGCGGCCGGGCGGCGGACCGGTCCCCTGGCGCGGCGGCTTCGACGCGCAGGGGCGGCTGCACGACCCCATCATGGTCCCCGGCCCGCAGGGGCTGGCGGAGGGAATCGTCCGCTACGACGCGGGGATGCAGCCGCGCGACACGCTCTGGATCCCGCCGCACAAGGGCACCTACTTCACCGGCGGGCAGGGGCAGATCACCGTGCCGTACTCGGGAACGCGCGTGTTCGCCCTCACCCCCGCCGGCGACGTGTGGCTGGGCGTGACCGACCGCTACCGCTTCGACCGCGTCACCTTCGCCGGCGACACGGTGGGCGCGACGGAAAAGCCGCACACCCCCGTCCGCGTAACGGAGGCGGAGGTGGAGAACGCGCTGGCGGCCTACCGCGACCTGGAGGCGCGCGGCACCAAGCTGGACCGCCGCCTGGTCCCCGCGGAGAAGCCCCCGGTGAACGCGGTGTTCTCCGCCCCCGACGGCACCCTGTGGGTGTCGCCCACGCGCCAGCGGACGGGCCCTGCGCTGCTGGACGTGTTCGACGGCGAGGGCGCCTTCCTGGGTTCGGTGCGCCTTCCCGCGCTGGTGGCAAACTCTCCCACGCCGGTGATCCGCGGCGACGCCCTGTACGGGGTGGTGCGCGACGACTACGGCGTGGAGTCGGTCGTCCGCCTGCGCATCGCCCGGCCCCGGTAGCACGCCGGCCGCCTCCGCGGCTGCCCGACGCGCGGCATAAAACCGGATGGACGAAAGGCGCCGGAGAGGAGATCCTCTTCGGCGCCCGCCTCGCATCCGGGCCGCGGATCCCAGGTCTGCCGAAGACCCTGTCTCACGCGGAGACGTGGAGAGCACGGAGAGAAGCTTCTCTCCGCGTCCTCCGCGTCTCCGCGTGAGACCATCCTTTTTCAGAATCGCGTGTGATGTTGACACGGGCGGGCGGGGGATGCGGCGCGATGCAGGCGTGGAGGTACGATCGACGGTGGGGCGCGTACGTCCCTGCCGGGGCGCCGCCTACGCAGGGAAAAGGCGGTCACGGAGCACGCGGGGGATGCGCGGCACCGCTGGAAATCATTGAGGGGAAAAGCTTGATCCGCGGCGGCCGCAGGAGCGTCCACATCCGTTTCCCGCGGCACCCTTTCTGCGTCGCAGAAATTTCCGGCGAATGGGAACATCCGTCTGCCCGCCAGGCCGCCTCCGGCGCCGCCTTTCCGGCCGACCCCGATCCACGTTCAGCCGCCCGATCCCTCAGGAAAGGTGCGCCGCTCCGGGCGCACCCGTAGTCCGCAGTCTTTCAGATTCTGGTGCTCGACATGCCGTCCCCGGGCCGCCGCTGGATCGCGCCTACCCTCGCCTGCGCGCTTGTCGCCGGCGCCGCCTGCATGGACCTGAGCAACGAGGCGGAGCGCGAGCTCAAGATGGCCTCGTCGCTGGTGGCCGAGAGCGCGCCCGCGGCGCCGATGGAGGCGCCGCCTCCGCCGCCCCCGCCCCGCCCGCGAGACGCGGCGCCGCCCATCATCCGCGGCATCTACGTAAGCTCTTACGCCATCGGCAACCCGGCCAAGCGCGCGGCGCTGCTGGCGCTGGCGGACAGCTCGGAGATCAACGCCTTCGTGGTGGACGTCAAGGACGAGGACGGCGTGCGCTTTCCCAGCGAGGTGGCGGTCGCGCGGCAGGCGGCGCACGAGCGCAGCATCCCCGTGCGCGACCTCAGGGCAGTCGCCGACACGCTGCGGGCGCACGGCATCCATCCCATCGCCCGCGTGGTCGTCTTCAAGGACCCGCGGCTGTCGCGCTACAAGCCGGAGTGGTCCATCCGCACCCGGGAAGGAAGCGTGTGGCGCGACCGGCAGGGGCTCAGCTGGGTGAGCCCGTGGGACCACAACGTCTGGGAGATGAACATCGCTGTCGCCGAGGAGGCGGTGCGCGCCGGCTTCCGCGAGGTGCAGTTCGACTACGTGCGCTT
>DASUVG010000025.1:0-25843 GCA_036379135.1 Longimicrobium sp. | reverse complement strand
ATCATCGCCAAGGCGACCATCGAGATGCGCCGCTCCGCCAACCCCGAGACGGAGTCGGCGCTGGGCGTGCTGGTGTACGAGGACCTGGCGATGGCGCTGTTCCTGGCGCTGATGTCGGGCGCGGTGCTGGCGGCGGACCCGAACGCCGGCACGGTGGTGGTGGGGATGGGGCGCGCGCTGCTGTTCGTGGGCGTGGTGACGGCGGCGGCGGTGCTGGGGCGGCGGCTGCTGGAGCGGGTGTTCGACATCGAGAGCGACGACGTCTTCCTGCTCTCCACCGGCGCGCTGGTGCTGCTGCTGGCGTGGGCGGCCATCGGCGCGGGGCTGTCGGAGGCGATCGGGGCGTTCCTGGCGGGGCTGGTGCTTTCGGAGACGGACCACCGCGAGCGGGTGCAGCGCCTCTTTCTGCCGCTGGAGGGCCTGTTCGCCGCGATCTTCTTCCTGGCGTTCGGGCTGTCGGTGGATACGAACGCGCTGCTGGAGGTGTGGCCGATCGCGCTGGCGCTGGCGGTGGTGGGGGCGATCGCCAAGGTGGGGGCGGGATGGTGGATCGGAAAGCTCTCCGGCCACCCGGACCGCGCGTCGCTCTCGCTGGGGCTTACGCTGGTGCCGCGCGGCGAGTTCTCGGTGCTGCTGGCGGGGATCGCCGCCGCCGCCGGCCTGCGCCAGGTGAGCGCGACCATCGCCGGCGCCGTGCTCGCGCTCTCGCTGGTCGGCACCGTGGGGATGCGCTACGCCCCCGCCATCTCGCGCCGCGTCTTTCCCCGCCGCGCCGCGAGCCTTGCCGAGCGCGGCTTTCGCGCCGACCTGGCGATGCACGACGCCCCGCCCCCCGCCGCCGCCCCGCCGCCGAAGCCGCAGCGTCCGTGGGAGGGCGACCAGCGGCTGCGGTGATGAAAGAATCGCGGCCGAACGCCGCTCGCAGCGGCTGATTCGACTCAGCCGACGGCATGGCGTGCCGGCCGACGAGCACGAGCCGGCGTGAGGGGTCGGGAACGGGAGTGGGATGGAAGCGCGGCAGAGGGCCATCCGCGTTTTTTGGGAGGGATGCGGATCGCCGGGATGATCTCCAGCGCGCGCTGGGGCAAGCCGCCCGCATCACCCGATGCGCGATCCGGAGAACCGTCCGCTCAGGCCAAGATGGCAGAAACGCGCGCCCGCCTCCGATCATCGATGTGTTTTCCCGAGTCCGGGAATGAGCACGAGGATGAGCGGCGCCGCCGGCTGAATACCAAATCCGGGAAAAGAATGTGACTTCCTGAGGGAGCGCACGCGCAGATCCTGTCGCCTGCACTCACTCCGGCGCGCGACCGAAGGACCTCCTCTCGGCTGAGCATGGGCCGGATAAGGGCGCGGAGCCGGCCCCTTCGTGCTGCTGGCGAGGTCCTTCGGTCGGCGCGCCGGGTTCCCGATCAGGGCAAGGTTCAGCGCGGCGCGTCCCTCAGGAAGTCATGCACTCTATTGCCGGATCTGGTATGAGGCAACGAAAACGGGCCCCGCCAGCCGCGGGGCCCCGTTCCGTTCGTCCTGCGCGGTCTGCCCTCCGCGTCAGCCGAAGCCGACGCGGCGGGTGGACGGCTCCAGCAGCGCCGGGACGAAGATGCCGCGCCGCGCCTGCCGCAGGCGGTACAGCGCCAGCACCGCCATCAGCCCGAACAGGATCACCCGGTACACCTGGATCTCCCACGGGCGCGGCGCCCACTGGCCCGGCATGCCGGTGCGCGAAAACGCGGCGAACCACAGCACGTTCAGCGCGAGGCTGAAGGCGTACACGCCCAGCAGCCCCCACAGCACCCGGTCGATGCGCGTGCCCAGCATCCCCGCGAACAGGGTGCCCAGCAGCACCAGCATCTCCACCACGTCCCAGCGCGCCACCGCCGAGTAGTGGCGCAGCTCGGTGAACCCGTGCTCCGCCCACCCCAGCACCGCCCCCGCCGCCATCCCCGCGGCAAGCAGGGCCCCCGTCACCCGCAGGTACCGCGGGGAAAGCGGCGCCCGGCGCATGGACAGGTGGCACAGCACGCCGCAGTAGGCCAGCAGCAGAAAGGTGCGGCTGTGGTTGAAGATGGGGTTCCAGAACATGAACGTTTCCCACGCCTGCGTCCCCTCCCCCGCCGCGAACGCCCGGATGCCCATCGCACTCTGCACCGTCTTGTTTAGCGCGTGCGCGCCGAACGCGATGGCCGTGACCAGCCACGCGATCGGGCGCTCGCGCTCGGCGTGGCCGGACACGTTCCGGTACACCCCCACCGAGGAGAGGGCGAACACCCAGATGAGCGCCGTGACGGCGTTCTGAAGGACGAGGGTCAGCATTCGTACGAAAGGATGTGCCGCCGGCGACTTACCCGATGCAGTTGGGCGGGCAGGTGTCGGCGGTGTTCAGCACCGTGATGCGGTCCTTGGTCTTCCACTCCTTCTTGACCTTGGGATCGCGGCCGGGCTCGTACAGGTCCAGCGCGATGCTGTGCACGGCGTGCTTGGGATCGTCGATGGTGATGGTGACGGTGCGCTGCTCGCCGCTCTTCTCCACCACCACCACCTGGTGCGTCGTGGGATGCCCCTCGTCGCCGCAGTTGTACGTCTCCGTCTGCTTGTACAGCGTGCGGGAGCCGTTGCTGCTCGCGGTGGTGACGGTGCACTCGCTGGCGAATCCGGGATGGATGGTCACGTCGTACTCGGAATCGTCCCGCATGGTCTTGTGGTTGTTCATGGCTGCCTCTGGTTGTCCTGAATGCGACAGGGTAGGGAACAGGAGGGGACCGCTCTGCTACAAACTGCACCATCGTGTGCGATCCGGCAAGTCCAACTGCTGCTTGCTGCTACATGAGCGCGGCTCACCCGTGGGCGGGGCGCCGCAGCGCGTGCACCCGCTCGAAGGGCGCCGGCACGCGGCGCCCCCCGGTGGCCAGCTGAAGCCGCCGCGCGGCCAGGCCCACCATGCACCAGGCCAGCGCCGTGGCAACCCAGTAGAAGACGGTGTAGTAGCTGTGCGCGTAGGTCATGGTCCACGTCGCCATTACCGTCATGAAGCTCACGGTCATGGTCTCCTTGAGCGTGTACACGGCCAGCGCCAGCCACAGCAGCTGGTCCAGCCCGTCGCTGTGGATGGCGGCGAACAGCGCCACCATCATCATGATGGCCGTGGCCGCCGTGACGATGGCGATGCTGCTGAGCACGGTGTAGCCGCTGGTGACCCGTACCTGCCGCAGGGCCACGCTGGCCACCACCGCGGTCCCGGCCAGCACGGCGGGGCTGGCGGCGACCACCCGCGCCCCCCAGCGCCGCCGCGAGACCATCAGCACCAGCATCATTCCCCCGAACCCCGTGCTCAGCAGGCCGCGGGTCACGTTGGCGGCGAACATCCAGTCGCCCACCAGGGTGTACAGCGCGGATTCCCTCCCCAGGGTATGGCCGGCGGCCCCCAGCAGGGAATGCAGGGTGGCGTACGTGCCCACGATCAGAAAGCTGGCGGCAGTCAGCGCCCACCCCAGGGCGGCCCGGTCCCGGCGCACGGGCCCGTAGCGGCGCCACACCAGCAGTGCCAGCACGCCGAACAGCAGAAGCGGAACGGTGGAAAGGAGCTGCTGGATGTGCGCCTTCATCCCCGGCCTACTCCGGGCAGAACGGCGGGCACAGCACCGGGCCGTCCTCGATGATCAGCCGTTCCGGCTTCTGCCCTTCGCCGCGGGGCTTGAGGACGATCTCCACGCGGTCGATCTGCTGGTTGGGGTCGTACAGCTGCATCATCAGCTCGCGCCCGTTGCCGCGCAGCTCCAGCGTGTTGCTGGGCCAGGGCGCAAGCTGCCCCGGCGGCAGCACGAACACCCCCTTCTGCTCGTAGACGGGCGTCTCTACCCCGTCTTCCACCAGCGTCAGCCTGCGCACGAACCCCGGGTAGAAGCACACGTCGTAGCCCGCCGCGCTGCGGCACTCGCGGGGAGGGGAGGGGGGCAGCACCGACGGGATCAACCCTCCGGCATCGATCATAAACGGCCTCCGGTGAAATGAACAAAGGAACCGCAATCGACGGAAGGTGCTCCGGAATGGCGGGAAGCGCAAGCCTTTTGTTTCCCGACGGACCGCTCGCTTGGTGCAAATCGTTGACGAGGCCGGCCGGCGGGCGCGGCGCTTGCGCGCGCCCGCCCCGGCGGGATGGAATCCCGTGCGCCCGGCGCTCCGGCCGCGTCACGCTCCCCATGGACATGAGATGAGCCGACCCTTCCGTTTTCCCCCCCGCGCGCTGCTGGCGGCGTGCGCCCTGGCCGCGTGCACGCCCGTCCCGCCGGCGGCCGGCCCGCCTCCCGAGGCCGACGGGCTCAAGCGCGTGCGCATCGTGCACACCAACGACTTTCACGGCCGCCTGCTGCCGCAGCAGGCGGGCGGGCGCGCCGCGGGGGGATCGGCGGTGCTGGCGGCGCACTTCGACAGCGCGGCGGCGCGGTTCGGCGGGCCCACCATCATCCTCTCCGCCGGCGACGACATGCAGGGGACGGCCATCAGCAACCTGAGCTGGGGGCGCGCCACCATCGCCGCCCACAACGCCGCCGGCTACGACGCGGCCGCGCTGGGCAACCACGAGTTCGACTGGGGGCAGGACACGCTGGTGGCCCGGGTGCGCGAGAGCCGCTTTCCCTGGCTGGCGGCAAACGTCTACGTGGCGGGGACGCGGCGGCAGCCGGAGTGGGTGCGGCCCTGGGTGATGATCGAGCGGGGCGGCGTGCGCACGGCCGTCATCGGCATTGCGCTCAGCACCACGCCGGAGATCGTGCTGGTGGGGCGCACGGCGGGGCTGGAGTTCGGGCCCGAGGCGCCCGCCATAGACCAGGCGGCGCGGGAGGCGCGCGCGGCGGGGGCGGACTTCGTGGTCGTCACCGCGCACGTGGGCGCCAGCTGCGAGCAGTCGGGGACGGCGCCGGCGGAGGCGTCCGGCGGCTGCCGGGGCGAGATCCTGGAGATCGCGGACGCGCTGGCGGAGCCCGTGGACCTGATGGTCGGCGGCCACACGCACCGGCGCGTGCTGACGGCCGAGGATTCCATCCCCATCGTGGAGGCGGCGTCGTACTCCCTGGCGTACAGCGTCACCGACCTGGAGGCGCGCGGCGGCCGGGCGGCGGTGCTCACCCGCGAGGTGCGCGTCCCCTTTGCGGACGAGGTGACGCCGGACACGCAGGTGGCCCGCATCGTCGCGGAGTGGGAGCGCAACGTGCGGCCCGTCACCGAGCGCGTGATCGCCACGCTGGCGCAGGCGATGGAGCGCGACGGCCGCGAGCACGCGCTGGGCAACCTGATCGCCGACGCCCTGCGCGTGCAGACGGGGGCGCAGGCGTCGCTGGTCAACAACGGCTCCGTCCGCCGCGCGCTCCCCGCCGGCCCGGTGAGCTGGGGCGTGCTGTACGAGCTTCAGCCGTTCGCCAACGCGCTGGTGCGGGTGGCGGTCACGGGCGCGCAGCTGAAGGCGGCGCTGGAGAACGCCGTCTCCGGCGACCGGCCCGACGCGCACCTGTCCGGGCTGACGGTGCGCTACGATCCCGCCGCGCCCGCCGGGCAGAGGGTGCGCGAGATCCGCCTGGACTCCGGACAGGTGGTGGATGCGGACGACACGGTGACGCTGGGGCTGTCCGAGTTCATCGCCACCGGCGGCGACCGCTACACCAGCTTTACGCAGGGGCGGATGACGCGCACGGAGCTGGTGGATCTGGATGCCGTCATTGCGTACCTCCAGTCCCTGCCGCAGCCTGTCCGCGCTCCGCAGGTAGGCCGCTGGCAGCCGATCCGCTGATCGCGGAAAAGAGTTGGCCTCACACGGAGTCAACGGAGTTGCTCCTCGCGCAGAGCGAACTCTGTTGACTCTGCTGACTCTGTGTCTGTGTGAGGCCATCGTTCTTTCTGTGGATGAAAAGTTGATGAAGCGCCGCACCGTGTCATGGCGCGTGGGTATCATCCACCGAAATCCGCAGTCCGCTCGCCCGGGATGCACTCGCCGCATGATGGTTCGATCCACCGCTCTCCTTCTCCTGCTGCTGCTCGCGGGATGCGACGCGCCGCGCGACACCGGCGCGGAAGCCGACGCTCCTGCGCCGCCGTCTACCGCGACGACGGCCGCCCTGCCGCGTGCGGTGCCGGGGGACACGGTGCTGCTGGCGCAGGCGCTGGAGCGCGCGGCGGAGCTGCCGCGGCTGCGTGGCATCCTGGTCTCGCAGCGTGGCCAGATGGTGATGGAGCGCTACATCGGCGACGCCGGCGCGGACCGGGCGGCCAACGTGAAGTCCGCGTCCAAGAGCGTGCTCTCGGTGCTGGTGGGGATCGCCATCCGGGAAGGGCACATCCGCGGGCTCGATCAACCCATCTCCGACTTCTTTCCCGACTACTTCGCGCGGCAGGGGGGGGATCCCCGCAAGCGCGCGATCACCGTCGGGCACCTGCTGTCCATGCAGTCGGGGCTGGAGTCCACCAGCTTCAACGAGTACGGGGCCTGGGTCAGCAGCCGCGACTGGGTGCGCGCCGCGCTGGACCAGCCCGTGGTGGACGAGCCCGGCGGCCGCATGCTGTACAGCACCGGCAGCACGCACCTTCTTTCCGCCATCCTGACGCGCGCCACGGGCAAAAGCACCTGGGCGTACGCGAACGAGAAGGTGGCGCAGCCCATGGGCTTCCGCATCCGCCCCTGGCAGCGCGACCCGCAGGGCATCTTCTTTGGCGGCAACGACATGTACCTCACGCCGCGCCAGATGCTGCGCTTCGGGCAGATGTACCTGGACGGCGGCGTGTACCAGGGGCGGCAGATCGTGCCGCGGGACTGGGTGCGGGAAAGCGTGCGGCCGCGCACGTCGTCGCCGTACAACGGGCACGGCTACGGGCTGGGGTGGTGGAGCAAGGAATCCGGCGGGCGGCGCGTGTTCTTTGCCTGGGGATACGGCGGACAGTACGTGTTCGTGGTGCCGGAGCTGGAGATGGTGGCCGTCTTCATCTCGCAGCCGGACGGCCCGCGCGCGCCCGGCCACCTGCCGGGCATCCACCGCATCCTGGACGAGTACCTGGTCCCCGGCGGCGCCGCCCGGCTGCTGGCGTCCGGGCCCGCCACCCCGGGCTGAAGCCCGCGGCTGGAAGGGCCACGAGCCCTGTCTCGCGCCGAGGCGCGACACGAACAGGGCTTCAACCGCTCCCGGCGGCCAGGGCCGGCGCGCGTGGCACCCCTGGTGTCGACGCCCGCCTCACGCAGATCGGGCGGTACGTTGCCGGTCCAGGATCCCGATGGGCGTTGGCGCCGGGTCGCTGTCACGCGCCCGGATGTGCGAGCGACGGCGGCGCCCGGGCCGGGGGGACTCCCGCTCCGCGCGCTTCGTGATAGATTGTGGCCGCTTCGCAGTGCCCTTCCACAATCTCTTCCTTCTCGATGATGCGCAGGATCACGTACGCCGCCGTCCTCGTCATCGCCGCCCTGGGCGCGCCGGGCATCCACGCGCAGACGGCGCCGCCCCCGCGGTGCGCCGCGATCCCGGACTCGCTGCCGGGTCCCACGCCGCAGCAGATCGCCGAGCGCAACACCCTGCGCGACCAGCTGCAGGCCCTGCTGCGCGAACACGGCCAGCCGACGGCCGGCCTGCTGATGGTGGACGTGGACAGCACCCGCCGCGGCAAGCTCCTGTTCATGGAGGCCAGCCTCGCCGACAGCACCCGGCAGGCGGTGAACGCGCTGGTGGCCACGTACCTGGAGACGCTGCACGCCGGCCGCGCGTACCAGGCGCTCATCCGCATCGACGGCGATTACCCGGCCATGACGCCGGGCCGCCAGCATTGCCGCCCCGAGCTGGCCAACCCCGACGGCCTGAGCTCCATGATGCAGGCCGTGCTGGAGCGGCATCCCGAGGCCGGCCGGCGCACGGAGGCCGTGGCAAAACGCGCCACCGTGCGGATGGTGGTCACGCGCGAAGGCCGCGTGGCGTTCGTGGAGGTGGTAACGCCCACGGGCGACGAGTTCCTGGACATGAACGTGGAAGCCATCGCCATGCGCCTGCGCTTTCGCCCCGCCACGCTGGACGGCGAGCCGTTCGACGTGCGGTACCGCTTCAACCTGACCTTCAACGTCCGCTGACCCCGTTCTCCCCCGTTCCGGGCGCGGATTGCCGGGGAGGAGATGGGGGACCGCGATTGACGGAAGGGCCCGTGGGCGGGTAGACTCCACGTCTCACCCGCGCATCCGCGGGCTTTTTCCATTTCAGCGATGACCGGCAGGCAGATGGATTCGTTGGGGGTTCTTGCGCCGGCGGCGGCGCTGGTGGCGGGCTTTGCGCACGCGCTGGAGCCGGACCACATGGCCGCCGTCACCACCTTCGTCTCGCGCCGCCCGCGGCCGCTGCAGGCCGCCGGCTTCGGGCTACGCTGGGGCGCGGGGCACGCGGGCGCCATCATCGTGGTGGGCTGCGTGCTGATCGCGCTGCGGGTGCGGCTGCCGGACGGCGTGGCGCGCGGGCTGGAGTTCGGGGTCGGAGCGATGCTGCTGGGACTGGGGCTGTGGCTGCTGTGGAGCGTGCTGCACGAGCGCGCCCACCGCCTGGCCGCCGGCGGGCACGCGCATCCGCACCCGCACCGCCACGGCGGGCACGGGTCGCTGTGGGTGGGGATGGCGCACGGCCTGTCGGGGACGGCGCCGCTGGTGGCGGCGCTCTCCGCCTCGTTCAGCGGGTCGCCGCTGCGGGCCGCGGGATACCTGCTGCTGTTCGGGGTGGGCACGACCCTCGCGATGGCGCTGTACGCGCTGGCGGCCGGGCTGGTGTTCGACCGCGCGGCGCACCGCGCCCCGGCACTGGCCGGCACCCTGCGCGCGCTCACGGCCGTCGGCAGCGCCGCCATCGGCGTGCTGTGGATGGTGAACGCGGCCGGCGCGGCCTGAGATCCATCGACCGAGACCCCTTCTCCAGCTCCAGGAAGAAACGATGTCCGAAGGAACCGATCAGACCCCGGGCAGCACGCCCCCCGTCACCATCCTGGCCAAGAACAACGGCCCGTTCCTGGTGGAGGGCCCCTTTCGGCTGATCGACGCCGACGGCAACGAGTACACGCTGGAGGCGGGAAAGAAGTACAACCTGTGCCGCTGCGGCGGGTCTACCCGCAAGCCGTTCTGCGACGGCACGCACAGCCGGGTGGGCTTTCAGGCCGCCGAGCGCGCCGTGCGCGAAGCCGACGCCCAGGCCGGGTCTCCGCCGCAGGGCGGCGGCACCCCGTCGCCCGGCGCGTAGCGGCGGAACGCGTCGCGCGGAGCCGGCGGTGTCAGCGGAGTCGATGGCCGCCGTCGGCTCCGCTGCCCCGTTCGGGTGCGCTTATCAATAATCATTCTTGACAAGCTCCATCCGCCCGCGTAGCATGGGTGCCATGCCGCACCCCGACCCATCCCGCCGATGCTGTAGTCCGTGCCGGCTCCCCGCGGGGAGCGCGGCGGGACGCGTGGCGCGCGGCTAGCGCACGCCGCCGGGGCTGGGTCCCCGGCGCGAACGGATTCCTCCCGCCCGGCCCGCTGCATCCAGCGTCCGGGCGTTGTTTTTACACGGCAGCGGCGCCGTCCACATCGGCGCCGGCCTTTGCATCGAGAACAGGACGGGAGACGCGGATGTCGACACAGAGCCTGCCGATCGAGCAGCGCGGGTACGCCAGCCCGGAGGCGCTGGTGAGCACGCAGTGGGTGGCGGACCACCTGCAGGACCCCGCCGTGCGCATCGTGGAGAGCGACGAGGACGTGCTTCTGTACGACGTGGGCCACGTTCCCGGCGCCGTGAAGATCGACTGGCACACGGACCTGCAGGACCCGCTGATGCGCGACTACCTGGACGCCGAGTCGTTCGCCCGGCTGATGGGGGAAAAGGGGATCTCGCCGGAGACGACGGTGGTCTTCTACGGCGACAAGAACAACTGGTGGGCCACGTACGCGCTGTGGGTGTTCCGCCTGTTCGGCCACGACCGCGTGCGGGTGATGGACGGCGGCCGCAAGAAGTGGGACGACGAAGGGCGGGAGATGTCGACGGAGATGCCCTCGTATCCCGCGGCCCGGTACCCCACGCCCAGGCGCGACGACGAGAAGATCCGCGCGTTTCGCGAGGACGTGCTGGAGCACGTGAAGAAGAAGGGGCAGCTGATCGACGTGCGCTCGCCCGAGGAGTTTCGCGGAGAGAAGCTGCACATGCCCGACTACCCGCAGGAGGGCGCCATGCGCGGCGGCCACATCCCCGGCGCCGCCAACGTGCCCTGGGCGCGCGCGGTGAACCCCGACACCGGCGAGTTCAAGAGCGCCGACGAGCTGCGCGAGCTGTACGAGCAGGGCGCCGGGCTGAACCCGAAGCACGACACCGTCGCCTACTGCCGCATCGGCGAGCGGTCGTCGCACACCTGGTTCGCGCTCTCGTACCTGCTGGGCTACCCCAACGTGCGCAACTACGACGGCTCGTGGACGGAGTGGGGCAACGCCGTGCGCCTGCCGATCGAGAAGCCGTAGGGACGGTACGAGAGTACGAGAGTACGAGAGTACGAAAGTACGAAAGTACGAAAGTACGAAAGTACGAAAGTACGAAGTACGTGTGGATGGATGAGAAGCGCGCCGGGCCGGATGGGTCCGGCGCGCTCTGTCTGATGATGATGTTTCGGCTGGGGCAATGCCGCCCCAATCGGGTCACCGGGGTCACGGAACGGACGCTACGGACGAATGGCCGCCGGGAACCCCAAGTCGCGGCGTCGTAAGTGGTTGATGTGGCTGCCCGGGGCCTGTCCGGCGGCGGTCCCGGTCCTGCGGCGCGGACGGGCACTCGCGGCGGGGCGCGGCCTCGCCGGCCATTCACAACCAGACGGGAGGTGCGGCATGAGGACGCAACGCTGCCTTGGGCTGGCCATGCTCTGCGCGGCGGCCGCCGCGTGCGGGGACGACGCGGGAACGCTCACCACGCCCGGCGGGCCGTCGCTGTCGGTGACCCCGCCGGCGTGCGTGGAGTTCGGCCCGCCGCCGCCGGCGGGCACCATCTGGGGCGCGCCCGCCGGGCACGTGCCCGGCAGCTCGGTGCACCTGGAGAACGGCATCAAGGTGCTGGTGCAGACGTTCCAGTGGGGCGGGGGAGGCTCCGCCTTCAACTTTGCCCAGCTGGGCCCGCCCACCTACGCGTTCGCCAACGGGCAGGCGGCCGGCATCAACAACATCAACCTGCAGTTTCTGTTCGGGAACCTGGGCTGGATTCCCAGCAAGGTGTACTTCAGCTACCTGGACGAGGGCGGGTTCGAGAACCTGTCGGTGAACGGCTCGCTGTACTACATCGGCGACCTTCACCTGGCGCCGCCGTCGGTGGGCGGACGCAACGTGAGCGTCTCCACGTGGGTGCCGGGACCGGGCGCCATCGCGGGGTGGGTGAAGATCGACGGCGGGTCCATCAAGACCATCACCGTGGGCGGCCAGGAGTTCTGGATCGACAAGGTGTGCGCGGAGCCGTAAGACGCGGGGGAGGTAGAAAGGTACGAGCGTACGCGGTACGCTGGGGAGCGCGCCGGCCGGGAGGCTGGCGCGCTTCGTTTCGTCCGGAGCGGACGGCGGGTGTCCCCGCGAAGGGGCGCCCGGCGGTGCGAGGGCGATCCGGCCGGGCGCCTCAACCGCTTGCGGGGGAAACGCTTGGAGGATAGAACAGAAGGTGGCCGCCGGTGTGCAGGTGAGCGGCGTACAAACTTCTACTCCATCCACCCTCCGCATCGACATGCGCCTTCTCCACGTTTCTGCCGCCGCCGCCCTGGTGCTTGGCGCGTGCGGTCAGGTCCGCTCGTCCGGCGTGCACGAGCTTGCGCCCAGGAGTGAGCGCTACATCCGGCTGTACGACCACTCGGTGCCCGAGTGCCCCTTCCGCGAGGTGGGCAACGTGTCGGGCAGGTCGTACCGGGAGATCCAGGCGGCGGCGTTCCGGCTGCACGCCAACGCGGTCATCCTGGAGCCCGCTCCGGCCACGCAGAGCGCCCGGTCCGGGACGGCCGTCCAGTACACCCGCGCGGACTGCCAGCGCTGACACCCACCTCCACCGGAGCCCATCCATGCGGCGTTCGCTCGTCTGCCTCGGCACCACCCTCGCGCTCGCGGCGTGCGGGCCGGCCCGGAATGCGCCACCGTCGGACATCCCTTCGCTGGAGCCGCGGAACGAAGATGCCGTCCGCCTTTACGAAGGGTCCTCCCCGCGCTGCGGCTTTCGCGTCCTGGGCAACGTGGCGGGCCGTGACTACCGCGACCTGAAGTCCCGCGCGTTCCGCATGCACGCCAACGCGGTGATCCTTGACCCGATGCAGGCCACCGGCGGTGGCAGCCCGACGGGGATGGCGGTGGCGTTCACCCGCGCGGACTGCCAGCAGTAGCCGACACCGATGAACCTCATGCGACCTTCCCTCGTCAGCCTTGGCCTCGCCACATGGGTCGCGGCGTGCGGCCCGGCCGCGAGCGCTCCGCCTTCGGACGTGCCCAGCCTGGAGCCGCGGAGCGCGCGGTCCGTGCGGATCTACAGCGGCACCACCCCGCGCTGCGGCTTTCGCGACCTGGGCACGGTCACGGGCCGCACCCTGCGCGACCTGCAGACCCGGGCGTTCCAGATGCACGCGAACGCCGTGATCCTCGAAAACGCCGGATACGGGGATACCGGGTATACGCGGGCGATGGCCATCGTCTTTACCCGCGCGGACTGCCAGGAGTAGCCGCCCTCACTCGCCGTCCGCGCCGGCCTGCCGATCGAGCATCTGCTTGACGCGGGCCGGCGCATCGTTCGTCAGCGGCGCGATCAGGCGGGCTTCCGGCAGGTTCTTCCAGTAGCGGATGGGCATCTCGGCGCGCATGGCGGCGGGGCGCAGGCGCGCGGGGTTGAAGGTGCTGGCGTAGTACGTCCGCCACAGCGCCTCCAGCCGGTCCTCGTCCGGCGCCTGCGAGCGCGGCACGCCGGGGGTGAACGCCAGCCGCGCGCCGTCCCAGTGTGCGCAGCGTCGCGGGGTCAGGATGCTCCAGCGCATGGAGGGGAACCGGTCGACGAAGAACGGGGTGCCGCGCTCCACCACGTGGTGCTCCGGCTCGAACCACGCCACGTAGTGCGTGCCGCCCTCGTGCTCCACGGCGCGAAAGCGGACGAACGCGTGCAGCTTGTGGATCTCGCGCCGCACGGCCTTTTCCATCCGCAGCAGCCTGTGCACGTCCGCATCGGACGCGACCTCCATCAGCCGCGGCTCGCCGTGCGTCTGGCGCCAGAGCAGGCGGTAGAGCAGTCCCCAGCGCTCCGCGTCCGCGTGGCACGCCGCCGCCTCCGCCAGCTCCACGAACCGCCGCGACACGCGCAGCCCCGGCGAGGGACGCGACTCGCCGGGCACCCCCGCGTCCGGCGAAAGCCCCAGCGACGCCTGGTCGTCCTCCGCCTCGCGCCACTCCAACGCGCGCGGCTCCACGCCCTCCATCAACAGACCCCGCGCGGCCTGCCGCCAGGAGGAAAAGGCGGGGTCGATGCTGACGATTCGCATCATGCCGCGCCGCGGGGACCCTTACCCGCTCGCCTGGGCTCGCACCCTCTCCCGCAAGCGGGATAGGGTGTAAACGTCGAGATTACCACCGCACCGCGCCGGTTGGATTCGTCGAAATCAACCGCATGTGCAGCCGGCAAATGCGCTCTCCGCCCGCGGGAGCGAATGAATTCGCCGCTACGACTACGCAAAGTCCGCCTGCGCGGACTCGGCGGCACCATCGTGTGCGGCGTCTCACGCAACGGTGCGTCCGCAATCAGGTGATATCCGACCAAGTGCGCGGATGCAGCCGGATCCCTTCGGAAACGCAGTCCGCGCCGGCGGACTTTGCGCCTTTCCAACGGCGAATTCATTCGCTCCAGCCGGGGCGTCAACTCACGCACTTTCGCACTTTCTCACTCACGCACTCACGCACTCTCGCACTGCCCTACAGCTCCCCATGCGCGGCTGCCGTCGCCGTCTCGAACAGGTCGATCTGGGCGCGTTTGGGAGCGATGCGGTCGCGCAGGTCCACGGCATCGAGGCCCAGCAGCGTGGGCCGGTGGTCGGCGGCGATCAGGAACGGCAGCGCGCGGCGCAGGGGGACGCCCAGGCGGCGCAGGTCGTCGGTGCGGATGGCGGTCCAGCGGCGCGCGGCCAGGATGCGCTTGACGTTGCGCGCCCCCAGGCCGGGGATGCGCAGCAGGTCCTCGCGCGGCGCGGTGTTGACGTCCACGGGAAAGCGCTCGCGGTTGCGCAGCGCCCACGCCACCTTGGGATCGACGGAAAGGTCCAGGTTGGGCGCCGCGCTCGTCGTAAGCTCGTCCGCGCGAAAGCCGTAGAAGCGCATCAGCCAGTCGGCCTGGTACAGCCGGTGCTCGCGCACCAGCGGCGCGGCGATCGGCGGCAGGCCGGGCGAGGCGTCGGGGATGGGCGAGAAGCCGCTGTAGTACACGCGCCGCAGCCGCGGCCCGTCGTACAGGTCCGATGCGGTGGCGAGGATGGTGGCGTCCGTTGCATCCGTGGCGCCCACGATCATCTGGGTGCTCTGCCCGGCGGGTGCAAAGACGGGAAGGCGGCCGCGGGGCGCGGCGTCCTGCTTCGCCTCGGTGATGCGGTCGCGCATGCGGCCCATGGCGCCGGTGATCTGCACCAGCTGCTTTTCGGGGGCGAGCCGGTCCAGGTTCTCCTGCGTGGGCAGCTCCACGTTCAGGCTCAGCCGGTCCGCCCAGCGCCCGGCCTCGTCCAGCAACTCGGGCGAGGCGTCGGGGATGGCCTTGAGGTGGATGTAGCCCGCGAAGCCATGCTCCACCCGCAGCGTGCGCGCGACGGCGGTGAGCGCCTCCATGGTGTAGTCCGGGGTCTGGATGATCCCGGAGCTCAGGAAGAGGCCCTCGATGTAGTTGCGGCGGTAGAAGTCCAGCGTGAGGTCCACCACCTCCTGCACCTTGAACCGCGCGCGGCGAACGTCGCTGCTGCGGCGGTTGATGCAGTACTGGCAGTCGTAGATGCAGTAGTTGGTGAGCAGGATCTTGAGCAGCGACACGCACCGTCCGTCCGGCGTGTAGCTGTGGCAGATGCCGGTCCCCTCCGTGCTGCCGATGCCCCCCGGCCCCGCCTTGCGCCCCTTTGCGCCGCTGCTGGCGCACGAGGCGTCGTACTTGGCCGCGTCCGCCAGAATGGCGAGCTTCTGCGCAATCTCCATCGTGGTCCAGCTCCCGGAAAACATCCACCGAACAGGAGCCGAAATTTAAACTTTGCACAGGGTTGGCGCAAGCCGTGCAAGTGCATTCCGGAGCAGAAGATGGAGCACAGGATGGATGCCGCGTCGCCGGCTGACGATTCCATCGCATGGCGGCAGGGATCGGGCTGCGTCCGCGGGGCGCCCCCTCTCCCGGCCTCTCCCCCAAAAAACCCTGGGGGAGAGGTGACGCGCTTCGAAAAAGCTGGTGCGCGCCCAACCCTCCCCCGGGGTTGGGGAGGAGTCGGACGCCGTCGCGAGGAGGCCAATCTGTTCATTTGCGTGTGCGAAGAAGCCAAGGCAATTCGGTTTGAGACCGGCGCCTAAGTTTTGGCCAGAGAGGCCAGCATGGCGGTCGCTTTAGAGGGTCGCGTGATCTCGTACTGGATACCGGAGGCTGTCCAAGGAACTGCTTGGGACGAGATGCCGGTTTACCATCCCGACAGTCGCGAGGCTCCAGACGATAGTTGGGATGTGTTGATCATCCCGGTGCCGCGTGGGCGGATGAATGAAGTGAGGCGTCGTGTTCTCGACGCATTGGCTGACGTTCCGCCTCACCCTGAATCTACCTCAGCGAGTGGAGTTGCTGATGGCTAACCGGTGGCATGTGATGCGGGATGATGGGTTGGCACTGGGGACGTTCGATGATCGAGATGAAGCGGAGGAAGCTGCGGCAGACTACGCGCGCGACGAAGCGGACTTTTTAGAAGAGTGGCGCAGCGTCTTCCGTGGAAGTCACGCCAAGAGCCAAGCAGGGAAAATCTACACGATACGTCGAGTGCAAGAGTAGCGGCGAAGAAGGGGCGGCCTCAGCGAGAGCCGCCCCTTCTTTCGCTTTCCCCTGTCTGCGTCGTCAGGCTGTTCGGATGCCTAGCGGCCGATTACGGCCGGGTGAGCGCGGCCAAGGCCGGGCTCAGCCGATCGAACATCGCGCGGATCTCGTCCAGCGACACGGCGCCCACGGAGGTGCGGAACCAGCCGGTGTCGTCCTTGAAGCCGAACGCCTGGAACGGGACCACGCCCAGACCGGCGGCGTCCAGCAGGTACAGGCGGATGTCGGAGTTGGTGGCCAGCACGGCGCCGCTGGGCGTGGTCCACCCATGCAGCGGAAAGCGCACGCTCAGGTAGATGGCGCCCATCGGCGGGATGGCCTCTACCGCGTAGCCCGCGTCGGCGAGCGCCAGCACGCCCTGGTACAGCGCGTCCAGCCGGCTCTGCACGCCGGCCTTCATCTCCGCGTGGTAGGCCTCGATGGCGGGCGTATCCTCCAGCACCCGCGCCGTGGCGATCTGCTCCGCGCGCGGCGCCCACGCGCCCACGTGGCCCAGCAGGCTGGCCATCCGCTTCGTCACGTCCTCCGGCCCCACCGTCCATCCCACCCGCACGCCCGTGGCCGCGAACGCCTTGCTGATGCCGTCCACGAAGATGGTGTACTCCCGCATCTCCGGGCGCAGCGAGACCGGGTTCACGTGCGTGGTACCCTCGAAGGTCAGCATCCAGTACACCTGGTCGTACATCACGTACAGCGGCCGCTCGTCCGGTCCGCGGCGCGCGTTCTCGTCCAGCACCAGGTCGCAGATCTCGCTGAGCGCCTCGGGCGTGAACGCGGTGCCGGAGGGGTTGAGCGGCGAGTTGAGCGCCAGCAGGCGCGCGCCACGGATGTGCGGCTCCAGCACGGCGCGCGTGGGGAGGAACGCATCCTCCTCGCGGCAGACGATGGGGACGCCGCGCGCGCCGCTCAGGTGCACGTAGTGGTTGTTGTTCCACGACGGCACGGGATACAGCACCGTGTCGCCCGGATCGACCACGGCGGAGAAGACGGAGTAGATCCCGGGGCGCGACCCGGCGGTGACCAGGATGGATTCCACGCCGTAGGCAAGGCCCAGCCAGCGCTGGTAGAAATCGCCCACGGCGCGGCGCAGGTCCGGCACGCCCTCGGAGGGCGGGTAGTTGGTCTCACCCTGCTGCAGCGCCTGGATGATCTCGCGCTCCAGCAGGGAAGGGATGCGGAACTGCTTCGGCGAGAAGTCGCCCACGGTGAGGTTGCACACCTCGGTGCCGCTGGCCACCAGCGTGCGGATGTCGGCGGCGATCTTGAGGATCTCCGATCCCACCAGTCCGCCCGCCATGGTTGAAACACGCCTGTCGCTCATCTCCGCTCCGTTCATCGCCAAGAGGTCCCGGGAAAGCGGGCAACTTACTGGCGGATGAAGGGCCGCGCGAGCCCCGTCCCGGAGCGGGACGGCGGACGCCTCCCCACCCCTGCCGGAGCGGGTGGACTCGCCGCCTCGCCGTGCCAAACGCGAAAAGCCCCGCGGACCGCGCGGGGCTTCGACAGTGGAACGACGGACATCGAGCTGCGCCCGCGGGCGCCCCCCCTCTCCCGGCCTCTCCCCCATAAACCCCATGGGGGAGAGGAGAATTCGATCTCGCTCCGGAACGTGCGGCGCGCGTCACCCTTCCCCCACGCAGTTTGTGGGGGAAGGGCCGGGGATGGGGGGCGCCCACCATCCCGCGCCACCCCCCTCCACGACGCACTGCTCCCGGCCCCCTCCCCCCTCCCCTGCAGAGGGCCCTACACCGCCTCCACCCGCATCCGCAGGCCCACGGCGCGCAGGGTGATGCCGGGTCTGGCGATCACGTCGGCGCCGGGGACATGGCGCAGGCGCCAGCGGCGGGCCAGGGTGGCCAGCGCCAGCACCCCCTCCATCCACGCGAACCCCTCGCCGATGCACTTGCGCGGGCCGCCGCCGAACGGGAAGTAGGCAAAGCGCGGGAGCGAGGCCTCGAAGTCCGGCTCCATCCACCGCTCCGGCCGGAACGCGTCCACGTCGCCGCCCCACCAGCGCGCGTCGTGCTGGATGATCCACGGGCTCAGCAGCACGATGCTCCCCGCGCGGATGCGGTATCCACCCGCCGCGAAGTCCTCCAGCGGCTGCCGGCCCACGGTCCACGCGGGCGGATACAGCCGCATGGACTCGGCCAGGACGGCGCGGGTGAACGGGAGCGCGCCGTAGTCCGCCGCCGCCGGCGCGCGGCCGGCCAGGACGGTGCGCAGCTCGTCGTGCAGCTTTGCCTCGGCCTCGGGGTGCAGGGCGAGCAGGTGCCAGGTCCAGGCGAGCGCGTTGGCCGTGGTCTCGTGTCCGGCCAGAAAGATCGTCAGCAGCTCGTCGCGCAGCTGCAGATCGGTCATCCCCCCGCCGTCCCCCTCTTCGTCCCGCGCGGCCAGCAGCATCCCCAGCAGGTCGTCGTGGTCGTCGCCGGAGGCGCGGCGATCGGCGATGGCGCGGTAGATGGTGGCGTCCAGCCGCTGGCGGGCGCGGCGCATCCGCAGCGTGCCGGGGACGGGAAGGCGGTCCAGCAGCGGCGCCAGCGGGTTGTGCAGCCGGTCGAACAGTCCGAGGGCATCCGTCAGCGCGCGGCCGATCTCGTCCGCCTCGCTCTCCACGTCCACCCCCAGCATCGTCTTTCCCGCGATGGCCAGGGTGAGACGGTTCATCTCCCGCGTGGCATCCACCTCCATCCCCGCGTGCCAGCGGTCCGCCGCGTCTTCGGCATAGCGCACCATGGTGCCGGCCATGGCGGCGATGCGGTCGCGGTGGAAGGAGGGCTGCGAAAGGCGGCGCTGGCGCAGGTGAAAGTCGCCCTCGCTGGTGAGCAGGCCTTCACCCAGGAGCACGCGGGCGCGCTGCAGGGCGAAGCTCTTGATGAAGTTGCGGTTGCTGGTGACCAGGACCTCCCGCACCATCTCCGGATGGCTCAGGACGTACAGCCGCCGCTTGCCCAGCCGCGTCATGGCCACGTCGCCCCAGCGCGCCTGAAGGCGGTGGATGGCGCGCAGCGGGTTGCGCCCGAAGCGGATGACGCGCAGAAAGCTCCCGCGCGGCGAAGGGCCGGGCGGGTCGGGAAGGGCCGCGGGGTCCACGCCGCCTCCGGACGGGGCGGCGGCGGGTGGGCGCGGCTCCGGCGGCGCCGTTCTCATCCGCGTGCTAGTGGATGGGGGTGCCGATGCGCTTCCATCGCGCGGCCGTGACGAACGCCGGGAAGGGCGCGCCGGCCTGCTTGTCGAACGAGTAGTAGATGAACAGCGGCTTGCCGCGAATGGTGCGGCGGGGAATGGGGCCCATGAAGCGCGAGTCCAGCGACTGGTCGCGGTTGTCGCCCATCAGCCAGTAGTGGCCGGCGGGGACCACCAGCGGGCCCCAGTTGTTGCGCGTGGGCTGGTAGCCGCGGGCGTCCACGGTGGCCAGCAGCAGCGGCAGGTGGTTCTTGGCGCCGTACGCCTCCGGGCGAATGGAGGGGTCCATCAGCCCGAATCCCTCCAGCGGGATGGCGTCGTCGTACGCCTGGTCGTAGTGCGCGTACCGCTCGTTCACCCGGTCGCCGTTGCGGAACAGCACGCCGTTGGCCATCTGCAGCGTGTCGCCCGGCACGCCGATCACCCGCTTTACGACGTCGATCTGCGGCTCGTTGTACGTGGGGCGAAAGACCACGATCTCGCCGCGCCTGGGGTCGCGCAGGGCGGGGAGCTTGACGTCGGTAAAGGGGATGGTGGCGCCGAAGAGGGCGTTGTTGGCCATCAGGTAGTCACCCACCAGCAGCGTCTCCTCCATGCTCTCGGAGGGGATGGAGTACGCCGTGACGATGAAGGTGCGGATGACGAAGAACAGCAGCACCGCCACCAGGATGGACTTGAGTCCCTCCAGCGGCCCGCCGGCGTCGTCGGCCGCCCTGCCGTCCTTCTTCGCCTTCTTCGCGCGCTCCTTGCCGCGAAGCGTGCCCTTGAGCTCCGCCCGCGCCTCGGGCTCGCCGGAGGTGGCGGCCAGGGCGGGGCGCGTGCGGTCGCCGGAAGCCGCTTCGTCACCGGCGGCGAGCGGCCGGGGGAGCGGCGTGTTGCGGCTGCGGGAGTTGGACACGATGGCGCGGTCTTGCTGAAAGACGGCCTGCGGACAGGGCGCGGAGCGAGCCGCCGCCGGGGGCCGTGCGGGTGAATCGTCGAATATCCCCCGCGCGGCCGTTCTGCACAACCGCGCGGGCCCGGTTGGGTACGCCGGTCCGCGGCGAAAGTTTCCGCGCGGCGCGCGCGTGAGCCGCGGAAAAGCCCGTCCGCGCGGAGGGCGCAGAGGCAGAAAAGGAGGACGCCGAGACGGGTTTTCTCCGCGTCCTCCCTCCCCTGCTCCGCGTCCCCGCGCCGAGGTTTTCTAACCGAATCCGAAGAGAGCGCGAGTCGTTTCGCGCGACGGATCACACCATCAGCCGAACCACTCGGGCTCGGCGCCGGGCTTCCACTTGATGTTGCAGCCGATGCTGGGGCGCTGCTCCGCGGGGACGGGGCGGCCGTCGAGCAGGGCGTCCAGCGCCGCACGCAGGTCCGCGCCGGTGGGCGGGACGCCGTTGGAGGGGCGGCTGTCGTCGAACTGGCCGCGGTACACCAGCCGGCGCTGGCCGTCGAAGAGAAAGATGTCCGGCGTGCAGGCGGCGCGGTACGCGCGCGCCACCTCCTGCGTGGCGTCGTACAGGTACGGAAAGGTCCATCCCCACGCGGCACGCTCCTCGGCCATGCGCTCCGGCGCGTCGGCGGGGTAGCGCGCCACGTCGTTGGACATGATGCCGGCGATGGCCACGCCGCGCGGCGCGTAGTCGCGCGCGAGCTCCGCCAGGGCGCCGCGCAGGTGCCTGACGTACGGGCAGTGGTTGGAAAGGAACATCACCAGCAGCGCGGGCGCGTCCGCCAGGTCGTCGAGCGCCACCGTGCGTCCGTCGGTGTCCGGGAGCGCGAAATCCGGCGCCCGGGTGCCCAGCTCCAGCATCGTCGAAGGGACCGCGACCATCTGTCTCCATCTCCTGTTTCCATCGATCCGCCCGATCCGGAAAACCGCGGATCAATCTGCGCGCGGCGGTCCCCGTCCGCGAGTCCCCCGGCGGAAACGCGGGACGGCCCGCGTGCGGGCGCCGCGGGCCGTCGTCATCCACCGGAATCCGCCGGGCTCAGCCCTGCACGTGCTCGGAGAGCATCTCGATCCACTCCGCCGCCACCTCCTCGTAGCGCGCCTGGCACCCCGAGGCGCGGGCGGCGGGGAGATGGCCCTCGTCCACCACCCACCCGTGCGCGTCGGGGGCGGTGCCGTACAGCAGGCAGAGCAGGTTCTCCAGCCGGCGCCCGCTGAGCGCGGTCCGTCCCGAGCCGGGGTTCTCCCAGTCCAGCCCCATGTCGTGCAGCGCCACCGCGCCCTCCACGGCGGTGCCCAGCTCGTCCGCGGCAAAGCCCACCATCACCACCGCCATCTGGTCGGCGGCCTCTTCGGGGGGCACGCTGACCGGCAGCTCCATCAGGTCCACGAAGGCGTGCCCCACCTGGTGCAGCAGGATGAGCGCAAAGGCGCCCACGAACAGCTGGTCGCCGCCCTCCTCCTCCGTCATCAGCGCCTCCGCCAGCGACACCAGCAGCTCGTAGCACACCTGCACCGCGGGGCGCGCCTCGTCGTAGAACGCCCCCTCGCGTCCGCACTCCGCCAGCTCCACCGTCACGTCGCGCGACAGGGGAAAGAACTGGTTGAGCGGCTCGATCATGCTGGACAGGATGTCGTCGCGCGAAAACGACTGCTGCATGGCGGCGAACACCGGGTCCTGCGCCTCGGGATAGGCCACGAGCCAGCGCCCCTGCGCGGCGGCGGGTGCGGACGACATCGCCAGCGCGGCCAGCGCGCCGGCAAACAGGATGGGAGTGCGCATGTGGGTGGAGTCGTAGAGGAGGGAGAACAGATGACGGGACGGGAGCAAGTGTAAGCCTGCCCCCGTCCCGGGTCAACGCGGACGAATCTCACGCGAGATAGCCCTCACAGGATTGATTCGGGCGTGGCGACGAGCATCAGCGGATCTGCGGCCGCAGCCGCTGAACCTCCTCCTCCAGCTCGCCTGCGTCGTAATCAATCAGCGGGATGTTGTGGCGGGTGCATTCCGCCGCGAACGTCCACCGATCGATACCGGCAAGCTCGGAGGCGGCACCGGCTAAGCCGCAACAACTCGCCAACGCGGAGGCGCGAGGAGCAGACATTCGTAAACAAAAGGTTGGGTACAGAGGAACAGACAAAAGCCAGAGGAACAGAGGAATGCGGGGTCTTCCCTGCATCTCTGGCTGTTCTCTGGCCCCTTTGCACTCTCCATGGGTTGTTTCCGCAGACGTATCCCCGCGGGTATCACCGCAGGGTCGACTCAGGTGCGGTGCACTCGGGTGGATTGCTCCCGGCGGCCGCGGCGCAGGCGGCGAACAGCTCCGCGTTTCTCAGCAGCACGGGCAGCTCGGGATCGAACATCGACAGGTCCCCGGCACCGGCCGTGGGGCGCACCGTGCGGATGCTGCGGATGAGCGTCCCGTCATCGAAGTAGAAGCGGTGCTCGATGGTCCGCTGCACCTGGCCGAACGGCTGATCGTACCGCTCCTGCACGGTGTGGATGAAGATCAGCCGCCCGCCCGCGAAGTAGTACTCCTCCGTCCCCCGCCACGTCTCGCCGTAGAGCCGCGCGTGCAGCTTCCGCAGCTCGCGCCCGCGGTAGAAGCCCGTGAGCTCGCCGCCCTCCAGCGAGAACTCGTGCAGCTCGTGCGTCGTCTGGCGGTAGCCCGGTGCCTCGCGCTCGATCTGGGCGAACTCGGCGCGAATGCGGGCGATCGAAGCCGGATCTCCGCTCGTGGCGCTCACCGCCTCCTGGCCCAGCGCGGGGCTCGCGCGTGCGATCAGCAGAAGCACGACACGAACGAGGCGCGCTAGGCGGCGGGAGGGGCGCATCTCGCGATCGGTGGGTGCTCGGAAGATGGAAGAGGCGGCCCGGGCGAGTTACCCCACGGGTTGTCTCAAGCCGCGGCGCGACGCCACGGCAGCGTCAGCAGGCGCCGCAGCCTGGGGCGAGCGGGCGCGGGTGAAATCGACGGCGTGGAGCCTTCGCGCACGGGAGAGGGAGATGCGGAAGGCTGCGCATTCCGCTCTCCCGACCACCAGACCGGCTCCCCCTTCCAGACCAGCCACCCACGCACGAACTCCAGCTCCCTTGCTTCGGGCACCGTGGGGAATGGCGCCTTGCCTCGCAAGGCAAGCCGGTGCTCCTGGAGTAGGCTGCCGTAGAACCCGATCTCCGCAAGCAGCCGGGCCTTTCGCTCGGGTGCGTGGTTCACGTGCTCCAGGCACTCCGCCGTGTGGTCGAGAAACTCCTGTGTGGCCTGCAGCCGGTATTCGGTCGCGTGTGCCCACGCAGACCGGGCGGCGGTGATCGACAGACCCGTCCAGCCCAACTGGGCGCCGGTGAACCTCCCGTCATCAACGGACCACACCGGCCGGCCGTTGCGGACTACCCAGCCATCGACGACTTGGAGCTCGGTAAGCGGCGGGACCTCAGGCACGATCGTAGCCCGCTTGATCGCGCGGCCAGCCAGGCCGGCAAGGCAGGTGTAGTACGCATGGATAGCGAGAAACGTAGACCTCGTCCTCTCCATTTCACCGTGGCTCATCGTCTTCTGCCTCCGTAGAAGCGCTACTGGCGTGCCTCGCGAAGCGTTGCGTCGCGGCTTCGCTCCGTTCCAGCGCACTGCGCTCGTCCACGAACTCCACATCGCCGCGGGTGCCGGCGATCTCGGCGCCGAAGCGGCGGACGCGCGGAATGTCCGCTTTAAGCATACGCAGGACGTGCGCCGGGCGAAAGAACGGCGCGATCAGCAGCAGGTAGACGTACGAGCAGCCGGCCAGCAGCACCAGCAGTGCCACCCGCATCGCCCAGACGACCGGGGGCCATCCCAGGACCGAGCCCATGCGCTCACCCCTGCCGCTTGCACCAGTCCAGCACCTCGGCGAAGCGGTGGTCCTCCAGCGCGCCGAACATCACGTGGCGCGTCAGCTTCGCCGCGCTGAGCGCGGGGCTGGCGAGGCCGCAGAGAAAGCGCGCGCGGCGCCGCGGCGTTGCCAGCGCGTCGGGGTGGGCGCGCGCCAGCGCGGCAAAGGCGGAGGCGTCGACGCGCGCCTCGATGGGGTGCGGCGGCGGCAGCGGGGGGAACGCCGTCGGCCGCTTCGTGTGGCACCAGGTGCAGTGGCCGCACGGCACGTCGTGCGGCTCGCCGAAGTACGCCAGCAGGTAGTTGGTCTGGCAGCCGTCGCGCGTCACCAGCTCCGCCATCGTCGCCATGCGCGCGATCTCCGCCTCTTCGCTGCGGTGGAAGCGCGAGACCAGGTCCTCCGTCACCGCGTCCACGTCGGGATGCATCACGAGCTTCTGAAAGCGCAGCCGCAGGTCGCTGGCCTGCACCTCCGCCAGCCCCTGATCGCCCAGGTACTCCACCGCGCGGACCGTGCGGCTGCGCTCCTCCGGCTCCAGCCCGTCCAGCTCCAGCGTGTACCACGTGCGGCCGAACTTCGCCCGGCGAAAGATCCCGTCGATGAACCGCGCCCGCTCCCCCTGAAAGCGGCCGACGATCTCCTTCACCGGCACGATTGCCCGGATCCTGTAGCCGGCGTAGAAGGGCGTGCTCTGGCGCAGGACTCCGGTCAGTTCCAGGTAGGTGAGGGCGGTGCGCAGCACCAGCTGGCGGATGTCGTGGCGGTTGCCCAGGCTCTGCGGCGCCACGTCGAAGGTCGCGCCGCTGTCCGCCACCTCCTGCACCAGGCCGCGGATGGCCTCGCGGTCCGGCGTGTCGCCGTAGGCAAAGTTCTCCAGCGTCGACAGGTCTTCCAGGCTCCCCAGCAGCTCCACGGTGGAGGGAAGTCCGTCGCGCCCGGCCCGGCCGATCTCCTGGCTGTAGCTCTCCAGCCCCTTGGGAAGGTTGAAGTGGTAGACGTAGCGCACGTCGGCCTTGTCGATCCCCATCCCGAAGGCGATGGTGGCCACCACCATCGCCCGGTCGGACCCCTTCCACCACTCCTGCACCGCCGTGCGCTGCTCCGTCTCCATTCCCGCGTGGTAGGCCCGCGCGGGGATCCCCGCCTCCGCCAGCGCTTTGGCCACCCACTCCGCCGTCTTCTGCAGTGTGACGTAGACGATGCCGGGCCCCGGCTCGCGGTCGCGGATCCGCTGCAGGAGCACGCGCTCGCGCCGCACGCGCTCCGTGGGGATGGTCGAGAGGAAGAGGTTCGGACGATGGAAGCCGGTGACGATGGCGCACTCGCGGGGGATGGCGAAGCTCTCGCAGATGTCGTCGACGACGGCCGGCGTGGCGGTCGCCGTCAGCGCGAGCACGCGCTCCACGCCCACGGCGCGCGCCGTCTCGGCCAGCTTGAGGTAGTCGGGGCGAAAGTTGTGGCCCCACTGCGAGATGCAGTGCGCCTCGTCCACGGCGAACAGGGAGATGCGGGCGCGGCCCAGCTGGTCAAGGAAGCGCTCGTTGTTGAAGCGCTCCGGCGCCACGTACAGCAGCTTGAGCGTCCCCGCGCGCAGCCCGCGCTCCACCTCGACCGCCTCGTCGCGCGTGAGCGAGCTGTCCAGCCGCGCCGCCTGGATGCCGCGGCCGCGCAGGTAGTCGATCTGGTCCTTCATCAGCGCGATGAGCGGCGAGACCACCACCGTCACGCCGTCCAGCAGCAGCGCGGGAAGCTGGTAGCACAGCGACTTGCCGCCGCCGGTGGGGAACACCGCCAGCGCGCC
>DASUVG010000024.1:0-10431 GCA_036379135.1 Longimicrobium sp. | reverse complement strand
GCTCGTGCGCGTACGGACCAGGCGCTCCAACTCAACCTGATCCCCGTCGTGCAGCTTCACTGTGCGAATCGGCATTGGCATGCCGAGAAATCTAACACCCGGCAGATCAAAATGCACGATATTTAAGCGTCAGTGCACTAGATGGTCACGCACCTTCACCACGAGATCCTTGTCCTGCACCATCCGGTCGCGGACGTTCAGCATTGAATCCGGCATGGGTCCGTTCGGCTTACGAACGTACCGCTCCTGCGTAATCGACCGTCCGTGCTTCGCGTAGAACAAGAAATCCGCATAAAAGAGCGTCTTGGCCAAGCGGGTTGACCCGTACCATTCGTCCGTCTCGTGGCGGTCCGAGATATAGAGAATCAGTTCAGCTAGCTTCCGGTGCTTCTTGTCCATTGCCCCTCCACGGGGTGCCAAGGGTCGGACGGATTTCTGCTGGGCACGATAAGGTGTACCCTATTGTATCAGCAAGGTTTGCGTTCTCTGTACCACCTTGCGCAGAGACCCGCCACCTACGCCGCGAGAAGCCCCTTCGCACCCCCTCCCGCCGCAGCACAGCGCTGATGAACGTACCACTCACCTGGGCAGGTACCGCCTCGCACGCGCCTTGATGAGCCGCATCAGGTGCTCCAGCTGGAGAAAGTCATCCAGTTCCGATTCCTCCTGAGGCTGCAGCGCTCCAATCTTCCGTCGCTGGAGCAGTTCCATCACTCGCTCGCGGGCGGCTTCCGACGGGTGAAACGCCGCGATTCTATCGGATGTCGGACCGGCAGCGATGAACTCGACTACTTCCAGGTATACAGGCGTCGTGTGCATCGAAGTTCTCTCCTGGTGAAGAACCCGCTCCAACGATAGCACCGCCTCCACAACTGGACAATGAGACCAATCCCGCCACCGCACGGACGCACCACGAGCTCACGGCAATTGCCGGAGAACAAGGCTCCGTCCAGGCCCGGCGCGTCCGTGGGTCCGGGGCGGACTGCCGCGTCCACCCTCCAGCAGTCGGAGAGTAGATCCTTCGGCCCGGCCGACTCCGGTTCGGAAGCAGAGTCCGGCTCGAATGGGCCTCAGGAAGTCAATGCTCTCCCGGGCCGACGCTGAACGGGCGCGCCGTACCTGCGGCGCGCCCGTCGTCATCATCCCGCTATTCCCTATTCCCTGTTCCCTATTCCCTGCCGTACCTACTGCGATTCCTTCCAGTCCATCAGCATGCGGCGGATGTCGTCGCGGTGCTGGCTCTCGTCCACCACCAGGTTCTCCAGCTGCACCTTGATGCTGATCTCGCCCAGCTCCTCGGCCTGCTTAAGGCGCTTGGTGTAGCGCTCGATGGTGTCGACCTCGGCCTGCAGCGCGTTCTCAAGCATCTCGCGGTTGGTGCGCGGGATGGGGACCGGCTTGACCTCCGTCGTCGGCACGCCGCCCAGGGCCACGATCTTGTCGGCCAGGAACGCCGCGTGGCCCAGCTCGTCGGGGATCTCGCCCTCGAAAAAGCCCCGCAGCTCCTGCCGCCACGGGCCCGTGACCAGCGACGCATAGGTGCGGTACATCACCACGGCCTGGTACTCGGCCGCAAGGTCCTCGTTCATCCCTTCCACCAGCTCTTTCACGTCCGCCATCGTCCCGTCCTCCCTTGTCCGTGTGGCTGCAGCCCGGCCCGCGGGGCTACAGCTCGATCTCGCGCCGCTCCGTGGCGGAGCGGTACGCGGCCTCGGCCAGACGCATCAGCACGAGGTGTTCCTTTGGCGGGTCAGGGGTGCGCTCGCCCCGCACCACGTCGACGAAGTGCGCCAGCTCGTTGCGGTAGCTGGCGGTGAACAGGTTCTCGCGCGCGGCGGGGATCTGCGGCGTGACCTCCACCAGCCCCGCCGGCATCTGCTTGAACACCGCCAGCGGCGAAAGCGACCCCGAGCCGCCGGAGCCCAGCAGGTGCAGGTACTGGCGGTCGCGCTGAGCCAGCAGGTTCCAGGTGCACTCCAGGTTGATGGCGCGGTCGCCCTGCAGCCGCACCACCAGCGCGGCCGAATCCTCCACCTCGCTCTCCGGCCCCGCGTACATGTGCGCCGTCACCCGCTCGGGCTCGGGAAAGCCCAGCGTCCACAGGGCCAGGTCCAGCATCTGCAGCCCCAGGTCCATGAACGCGCCGCCGCCGGCGGTCGCCTTGCGGTCGCGCCAGGTGCGGCCGCGGGGGCGGTAGCGGTTCAGCCACCCGGTGCGCAGGTAGTACACGTTTCCCAGCTCGCCGCCGGCCACGAACTGCCGCAGGGCGATGGAGTCGGGCCGGAAGCGCTGGTTCATCGCCACCATCAGCCGCTCCTCGGCGCCCTTCTCCTTTAGCAGCGACTCCACGCCCCTGGCCGTCAGCGCGAGCGGCTTTTCGCAGAGCACGTACTTGCCGGCCTGCAGCGCCGCGCGCACCTGGTCCTCGTGCCGGTTGCTGGGGGTGCAGACCACCACGGCGTCCACGTCGTCCGTCAGCACGTCCTCGAAGCTGGTGGCGACGGTGGGCACCTCGAAGCGCTGGGCGATGGTGCGAGCGGTGTGGGCGTCGCGGTCCGCCACGGCGGCCACCTGCACCCCGCGCATGCGCGACAGGATGGGCAGGTGCACCACCTGGGCGATGCTCCCGGCGCCGAGAACGGCCACGCGCACGGGGGGACGGGCGGCGGCCATCAGCGGCCTCCCGTGGCGGAAGGCGGGGGCGGGACCACGGGGCGCTGGAACTCCGCCGGAAAGCGCCACGCGCCGCCCAGGCCCAGGCTGATGTAGCGCGTGCTGCCGGTGAGCACGGCGCGCGCCTCGCCCAGCACCCGCAGGTTGCCGGCGACGGGAAACTCCAGCCCGCCCACCAGGTCCAGCCCGGGGGCGATGCCGTCCAGCAGCTCTTCGATGAAGGTATCGTCCACGAACTCGCCGCTCCCGTTCAGCAGGTGGAGCGAGACGCCGGCCCCGGCGTACGGCTCCACGAAGTAGTCGGTGGTCCACAGGTAGTGCGCGTCCACCTGCAGCGAAAGGTCGCTCACCTCCACCTCGCCCAGCTCGATCCCCGGGCAGGGCACGCCGCCGCGGTCGCACGCGTCCTCGATGCGCGACTCCATGCGCTCCACCTCGCCGTCGCGCAGCTGCGACGACCAGTAGGTGATGCCGGGCGTGATGCGCACGTTGGGCCCCAGCAGTCCCAGGTCCACGCGCAGGTTCATCCCCAGCGCCGGGTCGGTGCGGGCGGGAAACACCTCCATCAGGTGCGCGCCCACGCCGCTGAAGACCAGGTTCTCGTAGTCGTAGTCCGCCATGTCCTGCGCGCGTCCGGCCGCGGGCGTGAGGAGAAGGACGGCAAGCAGCGCTGGTAGTCTCAGCCGTGACATCGAGTGGGTGGTTGGGGTCTGTTGATCAGTCCAGTGGGGCTGAATGGGAGCCTCGACGAACAAGATGGAACTGGCGCCCGCCGGCGCCCCCTCTCCCCCGCTGCGCGGGAGAAAGGGGAGAATTCGACCGCGCTGCGACAGGCACCACACTGCTTCGGCCGGGGCCCCTCCCCCGGCCCCTCCCCGCTCGTTCCTCGCGGAGAGGGGAGAATTCGATCGCGCTACGACGGGCTTTCCGCCGTTCTCCCTCCCCCACGCAGTTTGTGGGGGAGGGTCGGGGAGGGGGGGCGCCCACCATCCCGCGCCACCGCCTCCGAAGCGCACCATCGCCCGTGCCGTGTATCCCTCCCCCACGCTGTTTGTGGGAGAGAGGAGGCGAGGAACGAGCCGGGTGGGGGCCCCGATCCCAAGCGCTGTTCCGTACTCCGCACTTTCGTACTTTCGTACCGTCGGCCCCCCTCAGTACGCCTTCCGGATCTCCGTCCCCGGGTAGTACGTCCGCAGGATGGTGCGGTAGTCCTGGCCGGCGCGCGCGCGGCCCATGGCGCCCACCTGGCACATCCCGATGCCGTGCCCCCATCCGCCCCCCGCGGCGACGATCTCCGTCACCCGGCCGCCGCTGCGCGCCAGCGTCACGTCGAACTTGCTGCTGTTCAGTATCCCGGTCGGGTTGCCGTTGCGGATCGGCGGCAGGATCCACCGAACGCGGTCCCTGCCCACCGTGAACGAGCCCGCGTCCGTGTCGATCCGCATCCGGCGCACGCGGTCCGACGGGGTGCGCTCCAGCACGCGCATGTCGGTGATGCGGGTGATGCGCCGGCCGCGCAGCGAGTCCGCCAGCGTGCGGTTCAGAATGCCCACCAGCTGGTCGTGCGTCCACCGCTCTTCCCAGCGAAAGCGGCTGCTGGCGCGGTCGTACGCCTGCCCGGCCGGATCGACGTCGCGCACGGAGACCAGGTAGGGCACGGGCGCGTTGTTCCACACCTCGTCGATCGCCGCCGTCTGCCCCGCACAGGTGGAGTGGTAGTAGGCGGTGATCGGCTGGCCGTTGTACGCCAGTATCTCGCCCGCCGTTTCACGCACGGCGCGGTTCACCGTCTCGTTTTCCGCCGCCGCGCCGCCGTACACCTGGTCCTCCACCGTGGCGAAGACGTCGAAGCCCTGCTGCTGGCGGCGGCCCAGGTACGTGACCGCGTACGTCCGCGCCGCCACCGCCTGCGCCTTGATGGCCTCGTAGATGTCCAGGTCGAAGCGGCCGATCTCCCGCGGCACCACGCCCAGCAGGTACGTCTCCATGTCCAACCGATTGACGACCGTGATCCCGCCACCGGGCGCCCGCTGAACATGCAGCTCGCCGCGGTACGGCTGGCCGCGCACCGTCAGCGTGCCGCCGGGGCGCGCCGGGCGGATGATGAGCGGCGGCGGAACGCCCCGTCCGTTCGCGTGATGCGGCGATCTGGGCGGGACTCCTCCGCCCGGACGCGTGGAATAGGTGAGGGCGCCGTTCTCCATCCGCACCTGCAGCGTCGCGGGACCCGTCACCAGCGCCGGCTCCCCCCGCTCCATGCTGACCGTAAAGTCGCCGGACGAGCCGATCTCCACCGTGCTGGTGTCCACGATCAGCCCCACGCGCACCGCGGTCGCGTTCGCCACCGGCGCCACGTCCGCCGGCGGCGGCGGAACGGGCTGCGCGGGCGGGGCGATGACGACGGTGTCGCGCGGCGGACGCGCCGTGTCGCCGATGACCACGACGGGGACCGTGGGGACGCGGGCGCCGCGCGGGGCGCAGGCGGCGGGCGCCAGCAGCGCCAGCGCGGCCGCGGCGCTAAGCCAGTGCCTCATCCAGTGCCTCGCGCGCGCGGGAGATGGTTTCCTCGACATCCTGCTCCGTGTGGGCGGTGGACATGAACCCGGCCTCGTACGCCGACGGCGCGAAAAAGACGCCGCGCCGCAGCAGGGCGTGGTAGAAGCGCCGAAAGGTCTCCACGTCCGACGTCTTTGCGTCGTCGAACGATCGCACCGGGCCTGCCGCAAAGAATACGCCCCACATCGACCCGTAGCTCCCCCCGCTGGCCGGCATCCCCCTCTCCGCCGCGTTCGCCAGCAGCCCCTCCACCAGCCGCCGCGTCCGCCGTTCCAGGAGGGGATACGGATTCTCGTCCCGCAGAATGCGCAGCTGCGCCAGCCCGGCCGCCATGGCCAGCGGGTTGCCGGAGAGGGTGCCCGCCTGGTAGACGGGGCCCACGGGCGCGATCCAGTCCATCACGTCCTTTCGTCCGCCGTATGCGCCGACGGGAAGGCCGCCGCCGATCACCTTTCCCAGCGTCGTCAGGTCGGGGTGGATGCCGAACCGCTCCTGCGCGCCGCCGGGGGCCACGCGGAACCCCGTCATCACCTCGTCGAACACCAGCAGCGCGCCGTCCGCCTCGGTGATCCGCCGCAGCGCCTGGAGAAACCCGTCGTCCGGCGCGATGAAGCCCGCGTTGCCGACCACGGGCTCCAGGATCACGCACGCGATCCTGCCTGGATGCGCGCGGAAGACCGTCTCCACCGCCTCCAGGTCGTTGAACGGTGCCGTCAGTGTGAGCCTGGAAAGCTCCGCCGGCACGCCGGGGGAGTTGGGAAGGCCCAGCGTGGCCACGCCGCTCCCCGCCTTGACCAGAAAGCTGTCGCCATGCCCGTGATAGCAGCCGTCGAACTTGAGGATGAGGTCCCGCCCGGTAAAGCCGCGCGCCAGGCGGACGGCGCTCATGGTGGCTTCGGTGCCGCTGTTGACGAAGCGCAGCCGCTCCATTGAGGGAAAGAAGCCGCGCACCGCCTCCGCCAGCTCCACCTCGGCCGCCGTGGGCGCGCCGTAGCTGGTGCCGCGCGCCGCCGCCTCCGCCACCGCCCGGACGACGGCGGGGTGCGCGTGACCCAGGATGAGCGGCCCCCAGGAGAGGACGTAATCGATGTACTCGTTGCCGTCCGCGTCCCACAGCCGCGAGCCGAGCGCGCGCTCGACGAAGAACGGGTCGCCGCCCACGCCGCGAAAGGCGCGGACGGGGGAGCTCACCCCGCCGGGGGTGATGTCGCAGGCACGGCGGAAAAGCTTGTGGCTGTTCGCGTTACGGTCCGCGGCTGGGGGTGTGGCCGCGCTTTTGCCCTGTGCCGCGCTGTCCGACGAGTTGGTCATTACTATCCAGCAAAGAGGAAATCCCGATGACAAAGCGCTTCTGGGCCCTGCTGCTTGCCGGCCTGCTTGCCGGTGGAACCGCGGCGTGCAACGACAACGCCGAGGACCGCACCCGCGAGGCGGGCGAGGAAGCCCGCTCCGGCGACACCGAAGAGGCCGCCGAAGAATCCGCCGAGGCGCGGACGGACTCCGCCCAGGGCGACCTTACCGAGGGACCCAACTAAGGCGCTCGCACTGATGCAGCGCCCCCGCGTCCGGGTTCCGGGCGCGGGGGCGTTCGCGTGTCTACGAGCGGAAGTTGCCGAAGGCGAGCTCCAGCCCGAAGTCCTGCTTCTTGAGGTGCGCGATCACCGCCTGCAGCTCGTCGATGGAGGCGCTGGTGACGCGCACCTGCTCGTCCTGGATCTGCGCGTTCACCTTCTTGAACCCCGCCTCCTTGATCGATTTGACGATCTCCTTCCCCTTCTCGGTGCTGATGCTCTGCACCAGGGTGATGGTCTGCCGCGCCTTGCCGCCGAACGCCTGCTCGATGTCGCCGTAGTCCAGGTTGCGGATCGGGACGCCGCGCTTGATCAGCTTGCTCTGGATGATGTCGACGAGCGCGGTGAGCTTGTACTCGTCGTCGGCCAGCAGCTTGAGCGTGCCCTCCTTCTTGCTGAACTCGATCTCGACCGTGGCGCCCTTGAAGTCGTAGCGCTGCTGCACTTCCTTGTGCGCCTGGTTCACGGCGTTGTCGACCTCCTGCAGGTCTACGCTGGAGGTGATGTCGAAGGTAGATGTCTTGGCCATCGTTCTATCCGTCGGATGTCGGGTCCGTAGCAGTTGGGCTCGCGAGCGCCAATGTAGGCGGACGGCGCCGGGCGAGGCAACCGGCGCATCCCCATCCACAGAAAAAAGAAGTCCTCACGCAGGGTTAGCGGAGTTAGCGGAGTTGCTCCGTGCATGCGAAAGCCTCTTCCCGTTTCCTCCAGATCTGCCGCCGGGCGCTCGGACGAACCTCTCGGGACCGGCACGAGAAAACTCCGCCAACTCCGCTAACTCTGCGTGAGGCCAATCATTAGAACTGTACGAAAGCAAAACCCTCTCCCGAGGGCTCGGGAGAGGGTTCTGGTCGATTCGTGGAGAGCCTGATCAGGTCAGGAAGGTCTCCAGGAAGCGGGCGCGGGACTGATGGCGCAGGCGAAGGAGCGCCTTTTCCTTGATCTGCCGCACCCGCTCGCGGGTGATGCCGAAGTTCTCGCCGATCTGCTCCAGCGTCATGGGCTCGGTGTCGCCCAGGCCGAAGTACAGCCGCAGCACCTTGGCCTCGCGCTCCGAGAGCGTGCCCAGCGCATCGTCGATGGTGCGCTTGAGGGCGTGGTCGTAGACCTCGTCGTCGGGGCCGGGGGAGAGCGCGTCGGAAAGGTAGTCGAGAAGCTGCCCGTCTTCGCCGGGAACCAGCGGGGCGTCGAGGGAAAGGTACACCTGCGACATGGCCAGCGCGTGGCTGATCTCGTCCTCGGGCACCTCCAGCTCGGCGGCGATCTCGGTGAGCGTGGGCTCGCGCCCCAGCTCCTGCGTCATGGCCGACGACCGCTTGCCGATGCGGTGCACCGCGCCCGCGCGGCTCAGCGGCACGCGCACGATGCGCGACTGCTCCGCCAGCGCCTGCAGGATGGCCTGCCGGATCCACCAGACCGCGTAGGAGATGAACTTGATCCCCTTGGTCTCGTCGAACTTACGGGCCGCCCGCATGAGGCCGATGTTGCCCTCGTTGATGAGGTCGGCCAGCGACACGCCCTGGTTCTGGTACTTCTTGGCCACCGCGACCACGAAGCGCAGGTTGGCGCGCACCAGCTTTTCCAGGGCCAGCGGGTCGCCTTCGCGGATCTGGCCCGCAAGGCTGCACTCCGCCTCGCGGTCGATCAGCGGATACGCGCTGATCTCGCGAAGGTACTGGTCCAGCGATTCGGACTCGGCCTGGATTTTTTTGGGAGGGCTGAACGACATCGGCGTGCTCCGGGAGACGGAAGCGGGGGTGCCGTGAGGTGCGAGAACCCGGTGGGGATGCGCGTCTGGTAACGCGCGAACCGAGAGGTGGGACGTTCAATCCCGCACCGGACGTTTAACTGCACGGAACATGGAAAGGCGGGAGTGTGGTGTCAACCCCCCGAGGGAACTTTTTTGACAGAACCCTCAAATCCATCGAAACACACGGCTACAGCGGGCGTTTGGGGCCACCGGGGGAACAAATTTTTCCCGAACGGTGTTCAGCGGATGATCTCGCCGATCCGGTTCCACCGCACGCTGGTGAGCCAGGGGATGGCGTTGGCCAGGTCGTGCTCGAACGAGTAGTACACGAACATGGGACGGCCCTTGACGGCCCCCTGGTCCAGGAACCCCCAGTAGCGCGAATCTTCCGACCGGTCGCGGTTGTCGCCCAGCGCGAAGAACTTGCCGGGGGGCACCACCAGCGGGCCCCAGTTGTCGCGCGACGGATGGTAGGTGCGCCAGGTGAGCGTGCGGTCGAGCGTAAAGTCCAGCTGCCACAGCATCTTGGGGTCCGCCTGGTCGCCCAGCGGATCGGTATGGCGCGCGTACGGCTCGTCCTGCCGCTGGCCGTTGCGCAGCAGCACCTTGTCGCGCATCTCCAGCGTGTCGCCGGGAACGCCCACGATGCGCTTTACGTAGTTCTTGTGCGGGTCGTGCGGCGGCAGAAACACCACCACGTCGCCGCGCCCCGGGTGCGAGAACGCCGGAAGCCGACGGTCCGTGAGCGGGATCTCCGCCCCGTAGACTGCCTTGTTGACGAGCAGAAAGTCGCCGATCAGCAGGGTGCCTTCCATCGATCCCGTGGGGATCTTGAAGGCTTCCACCAGAAAGGTGCGGACGGTAAGAAAGAGGAGGATGGCCGTGCTGATGGCCTTGGTCCACTCCCACATCCAGCGGCCGGTGCTCATGGCGCCGCGGGCGTGGTCCACCGGCGCGCGGCGTTCGGCCAGCGCGTGGGGGCCGGCGGCGGCGGAGACCGGGGGAGTGGCGGGTTCGTCCATGTGGATGCGTCAGGTGCTGCGGGGCGTCACTGCGCGGCGATGCCGCCGGAACGGCGGGTGGATGCTGTACACGCCACCCCCTCCACCGTTCCTCCAAAAAAACCTCCGGATCGCGCCACCCGTTCACGAATCGCGCCAGCGGTACAACGCGCCAGCAGGGGCGGCTGAGGCGGCGGCTGGAACGGCCAGAAGCCCCGTCCCGGCACACTTCTCTCGCGGGACAGGGCTTCGACCGCGATTCGCCTCCACCCTCGTCCGTTCGCGCAAAGTGCGTTGCGAAAGGCGGAATGCCTGCCGGCGGAATGGTCTCACACCGAGACAAAAATCGGTTCATCACGGATCTGGTTGCACGCCACGCCTGGCGGGAAGCGGTGGCGGGCTCACCATGCGCGACCACCGTGTCCTGCGCGTCGGCAGGGGCCGGGCACACCGGGCTTCCCTGAGGACGTCGGGAACTGCAGGCAGATGGACGTCCGGCAGGGAGCCATCCGCATTTTGTTCTGGAACACCTTTCCCGCCGCAGCGCCCCGCAGCCCACCATTCCGGCTGCACCCGATGCGCGATCCCGCGAACCGTCTCCTCGCGCGAACTTCTGCGGGAACGCCCCCGGCCTTCTCGCGGGCCCAGGCTTCACCAGATCGCGCATCGGGTGTTCGTGGAGGCCGGCTCCGCTGCGCTTGCGGCAGGAGGTCGGCGCCTGGCTGGGGACGAGGATGGCGGGATAGGTATCTCTCTAGAAAATTCTCATGGCCCCCTGCCGCGCTTCCCTCCCTCTGCCGTTCCCGACGCGTCCACACACGCGTGGAGCAACCCCCACCCGCCGCCGTGCCCTGACACCCTTCCACTGCATCGCGGGTCA
>DASUVG010000023.1:0-70146 GCA_036379135.1 Longimicrobium sp. | reverse complement strand
CTCGTCGGAGCTGAGCGCGTTGACCACGGACATGGAGGGGTGCGAGGCGAAGATCCGCATCTCCTCCACGCTCTCGTTGGTCCGCATCACCAGCACGTCCAGGTAGCCGGCCAGGGTGCGCGCCGTGTCCTCCAGCGTCTCGCCCGTGTTGGTCTGCAGCTCGCTGGGGCCGAAGTAGACCGTCGTCGCTCCCAGCCGGCCGGCGCCCACCATGAACCCGGTGCGGGTGCGGGTGGACGTCTTGCGAAAGTACACGCCCACCGTCCGCCCGCGCAGCGTCTGCGGGTCTGCCTTCGCGTGCTTCAGGGCCAGCGCGCGGCGGCAGAGGTAGGTCACCTCCTCCGCCGACAGGTCCAGGATGGACAGGACGTGCCGGCGGGTGACACCCGGCTCGCGCACGGCGATGAGGGGGATGCGGAGCACTCCGGATGCGCGGTCCAGCGACGGGTCGGTTTGCATGGTGTCGGGGCCGGTGGAAGGGGGTTGGTCAGGAGATCCGGACGGCGTGCACGCACGGTTCCATATTCCATCGTGCCCGCCGCCCCCTTCAGTCTGACATTCGTGCCGCCCTGCTCGCCAGAGGCGGGAAAAGAAATACCTCGCGCACGGGCGCGAACCTTTGGTCTGGTGGAAGCGGAACGCGAGGGATCATCCGGATCCGAATCCCGCTGAACTGTCATTCTGAGGAAGGCGCCACGCGACACTCTCTTTCGGCTGGGAAGCTTGGCGCCGACCGAAGAATCTCCACGCCGGGCGGCAGGATCTTTCCCTCGGGTGCGGTTCCCGGGCGTTGCCGATCACAGCGAATCTGGGAAAGGAATGTGACTTCCTGAGGGAGCGCACGCGCAGATCTGCCGTCTGCACTGACTCCGGCGCGCGACCGAAGGACCTCCTCTCGGCTGCGCAGGGGCCGGATCAGGACGCGGAACCAGCCCCTTCGTTCTGCTGGCGAGGTCCTTCGGTCGGCGCGCCGGGTTCCCGGTCAGGCAAGGTTCAGCGCGGCGCCTCCCTCAGGAAGTCATGCACACTATTGCCGGACTGGGTATGAGCTCCGCTCCCTCCGTCGACTCGGTGCGAGCCCGATCTTCTCCCCGTGCTCCACCGCGGAATGCCCCGAAAACGGGATGCGCTTCCGGGGCACTGCGATGGAGACGAGGCCGGCGTCAGCGCACGCGGGTGACGCGGCCCCGGGAGTCCTGGCGATGGAGGGGGCCCGCCTCCACGTCGCCGATCAGCGGCACGGCGCCCCTGTCCACCCCGCTTCCCCGCAGGCTCAGCGTGAGAAAGAACGGGTCCGCGCCGGCCGCATCGACCGTGTAGCCCAGGTCCCCCAGCGAGCGCACGGAAAGCTCGCTGAGCGGGTTGCTCCCCGAGTTCAGCGTTCCCGTCATCAGCTCGTTGGCCAGCACCGACTCGCGCCAGTGGGTGTTCATCCTCCCGGCGGAGCCGGTGTTCTCCACCGGCACCTTCTGCCCGCCCGTGTACGTCGCTCCGCCGACCGCGTTGAACCCCACGATGCCGCCCGCCCCGCTGAAGTACGTGTCCAGCGGCGGCCCCGCCGGCGGCGAGGGGTTGATCAGCAGGCCCAGCTCCGGCCACAGCGTCCCGATCCCCAGCACGTGCCCCATCTCGTGCAGGATCACGCTGGCGAACCGGCCGCTGGCCTCCAGCGCGGCGACGTCCGCGGCGTCGAACCGCATGGTGCCCACGATGGAGAGGAGCCCGGGGTCGCGGATCCAGCACGGGCCCGCGCTCCCCAGCACGCCGCCCACCCCGTCGATCGGCTGGATGGCCGCGAAGATCACCAGGTCGTCCACCGTCAGCGCCAGCCCCGGCGTGGTGGCGCTGCAGAAGCCCGGCGGCTGGCTCACTGCGACGTCCGGCAGGTCGCCCGTCACCAGCCCCTGCCAGCGGGCGGCCGCGCCGGTGAACGCCGCGCGCTGCGAGGCCGTGAGGGGGGTGGAGATGCAGAGGGTGATCCCGTACCCCGCGCCGCCTCCGCCCTGGCACCCGCTGGCGGTGAACTGCGCCGGGCTGCCGGTTACGCCCGTCCCCGCCACCGTCGCCGTCAGCGTGTTGAGGTCGGCCGTGGCGCCCAGCGCCCAGCCGCCCACCGTGGCGACCCCCGCCGCGTCCGTCGTGGCGACCGCGCCCGTCACCGTCCCCCCGCCGGCAGCGACGGAAAAAACCACCGCGCGCCCCGGCAGCGGGTTCCCCGCCCCGTCGCGCACCCGCACCGACGGAGGGGTGGGGAGCGCCGCCCCCGCCATCCCCGCCTGCCGGTCCCCCGCGTGCAGCACCACCGACGGCGCGCCCACGTCCACCTGCTGCTGCCCCTGGATGCGCCGGCCGGCCGCCTGCAGCACGGAGTTGCCGGCGCCGCCGTACGTGGCCTGCACGGTCGCCTGTCCGCCCGCCAGTGCCGCCGCCGGGCCAAAGGTGGCGGCGGGCCCGGAGACCCGCGCCAGCCGCACCGTGTCCGCGGCCGTGTGCAGGTTGCCGTAGCGGTCCACGGCGCGAAGGGTGAGGACGTACGGGGAGCCGGGGACGGCCGGCTGCGGCGTGCCGGCGCGGAAGTCGGCCCCGCACGCGCTCGCCGTCTCGCCGGGCCGCAGCATCAGGATGCGGGCGTACCCCGCGGGGTTGGTGATGTACGTCACGGGCGACGCGGCCGTCCCGGCGGTGCGCACGCCGCAGATCTGCCGCTGGCCGGGGTAGTCGGGCACCTCCGGCCCCGCGGCGCCGCTGCCGGACAGCACCGTCACCGTGGTGGCGCCCAGCGCGGCGGCGCGCTCGCGCAGGCGGCGCACGGCGGCGCTGTCCTGCGCCTCTTCCATGCTCTCCGTCACCCGGGTCTCCGTGTCCTGCACCACCAGGGCGTGAAAGGCGATGGTGAACGGGTCCTGCGCGGCCCCCGCCGCGGAGAGGGGGATGCGGAAGGCGAAGGTGACCAGGCCGGCGTAGTCGTGCACGCCGGACGCGGGCGGAAGGGTGCGGGTGGACGCGGAGCCGGCGTTGCGGACCACGAACCCGTACGGGAACACTCCCGTGATCCCCGCCGGCAGGGCGATCGCGTCGATCTCGCTCTCCTGGAACACCTGCAGCACGTCGCCATCCGTCGCGCGCATCGCCGTTCCCGCGCCCAGCGTCACGGCGCCCGTGGGCACGATCTGCGTGGCCAGGGCGGGGCTGGCGGCGCCGCCGGCGTACAGCGTCAGCTCGGTGAACGGCGTTCCGGTGATGGTGCTGGCGGAGGTCGCGGGGAGCACCGTCAGGTTGCTCAGCGGGGCGCCGGTGGCGTTGCGCACGCGGTAGGTGGCGCTCACGTACCGATGCCCCCCCTGCCCGCGCACCCCGTCCGTGAACGAGCCGGAGGACACGAGCTCGAACCGGAGCCCCGTGTTCACCGGGCTCAGCGCCAGGGCGGACCCGCCAGGCACGGCCGCCGCGCTCCCCTGCACGCCGGGCCCGCCCAGGCCGGTCAGCGTGAACTGGTAGACGCCCTGCACCTGCGGTCCGGGCTCCGGCTCCGGGCGCGGCGACCCGGTGGGGTCGTCGGCGCACGCGGCCAGGACCGCCAGCAGGGGAAGGATGCGGAGCAGGCGGATGCGGGCCATCGTCGCGGGCTGCGGCTTCGGGGGGTGTGGAGCGGTCCCGGGCTTCGCGGCTGGAAGGCCGCCCCACCGCGGCGTCGGCCGGGGCGGGTGTGCGGCGGAGAAGCGCGTACGCGCGAGACGCAGGCTCCCGCCGGGCGTGGTGCCGGCGGTCGACCCGCGGACGCTCGCCGGTTCGTAAACAAACCGTGGATGCCGTTCGTCGCAAGGTTCCCGTGGCCGCCGCGCGATGGCCCAACGCCCGGGTTCCACGCCAAAGTCACGAAGGCGCGGAGGGGACGACCCTCTCCGCGCCTCCGCCGTCCACGCCAGGGGTCAGGCTACAGCGCGCAGGCGCAGCCGCCGCCCTTCAGGCACGTGCCGGAGAACGCCCCGATCGCGCGGCAGATGCGGTCGCACCAGGTGGGATCGCACTTCGGCCCCGCCTCCGGCGTGGGCGCCGGGCTCGCGAGCGCCTGGCTCCCGCCGAACGCCAGCGACAGCGCCACCCCCGCGCCGAACACACCGCGCCTCAGCTGCCTGGTCGTGCTTCTCATCTCCTCCTCCTCCGGTTCCGCGGAATCCCCGGAGCCGCCCTCGTCCCGGCGGCTCGGCAGCGCGTCATCCGCATCGTTCGCCGCCCGGCACGGAATCGATCAACCCGTTGCGGTGCTTCGCTTTGCGGACGAACCCGGCGGGACGCGCGGCCGAATCCGGCTGCAAAAGCACTGCCGGCTCGCGCGCGTGGGGGCGGCGCCGTCACACGAAAGGCGCGGAGGGATGCGTGAGGATGCCGCCGCGGGCGCCGGGGGATAGCTTGTCGGGCCGACGGCGCCCGCCGGCGGCGCCGGTTGACGGCGGAAGGGGACTCGCGCGGGAGCGGCGGAGAGCTCGACCGCTGCGCCTGGTGAGACGGGAAAGAGATGTGGATCGTATTCGCGCTGGCCGCCGCGCTGGGATCGGCGGGGACCAGCTTTGCGCTCAAGCGGTCGGTGGAGCACGCGGGCGCCGTCGTATCGACCGTGACCTTCCGGATCCTGGCCGGGCTGCTGCTGCTCTGCGTGGTGGCGGCGACGGGCGGATGGCCCCCCCTGCCGCCGGCGTACTGGCGCGCGGCGGGGCTGGTGCTGGTGCCCGAGGTGCTGGGGATGCTGTGCCTTACACTGGCCTTGCGCGCCGGCGACCTGTCGCTGGTGCAGCCGCTGCTGGGCCTGCTGCCGCCCCTGGTGATGCTGGGCGGGTGGCTGTTCCTGGACGAGGTGCCCACCGCGCCGGCCGCCGCGGGCGTGGCGCTGGTGACCGCCGGCGTCTACACCATCGGGCTGCGCCCCGGCGCGTCGGCGCTGGAGCCGCTGCGCGCGCTGGCCCGCGAGCGCGCCAGCTGGTTCGCCATCGCCGCGGCGGTCGCGTGGAGCGTCACCACGCTCATCCACAAGTTCGGCATCGCGGCGGTGGGGCCGTTTCCCTGGGGCGTCACGCTGGCGCTGGGCTCCGGGCTGCTCCTCGCCGCCGTGCTGCCGGTGATGAAGGGGCGCACGGGGGGCGTGGCGCTCCCCGTGCGCTGGTTTCCGTGGGGCGGGTACGTGGCCGTCGCCGCGGTCGCCTTCGCGCTGCAGCAGTCCGGGCTGTACCTGGCCATGCGGATGGCGCTCGCCGGCTACGTGATCGCCATCTCGTCCACGGGGCTGCTGATCGCGACGGGGCTGGGCATCGTGCTGCTGAACGAGCGCGGCGCCGCCGGCCACCGCCTTGCCGGCGCGCTGCTGGTGAGCGCCGGCGCCGTCCTCATCGCGCTCTTCGGGTGAGGGGTGGGGAGGGAGATCGAGCGGTTGACGACCAGCATCGAGCCGGCGCCGGACGGCGCCCCCTCTCCCGGCCTCTCCCCCATGACCGGCATGGGGGAGAGGAGAATTCGGTCCCGCCGCGACGTGCGTTCGGATCGCGTCACCCTTCCCCCACGCAGTTTGTGGGGGAAGGGCCGGGGATGGGGGGCGGCCCACCACCTCGCTCCCCCATCCTCCGAAGTGCCCAGGTCTCTGCCCCACCCAACCTCCCCCAGGGTTTATTGGGGGAGGTGGGCGAGGTTTACGAGCCCGGAGGGGCGCCGCGGGTCGCGCCGGAACGGAGGATGCGCTCGGGAATCGGGCGATCCAGCGGCATCGACGAACAACCTGAAAGCAGGGACGATGAGCACCACGGCAGGGCAGTTCCCGGCGGAGACCAGCGCGGACGGCGCGTTCGTGCGGCAGCGGTACTCCATCCGCGGCCGCATCACGGCGGACGGATCGTCCGGCTTTCCCGCGCAGGCGGGGCGGTACCACCTTTACGTCTCCCTCGCGTGCCCGTGGGCGCACCGGGCCGTCATCGTCCGCAAGCTGCTGGGGCTGGAGGACGTGGTCTCGATGTCCGTCGTCGATCCCATCCGCGACGAGCGCGGCTGGGCCTTTCGCGAGGGCCCGGGGCACGGGCCGGACCCGGTGTGCGACTTTCGGTTCCTCTCCGAGGCGTACCTGCGCACCGATCCCTCGTACACCGGCCGCTACACGGTCCCGTGCATCTGGGACCGCGAAACGCAGCGGCTGGTGACCAACAACTATCCCGACATCACCATCGACTTCGAGACGCAGTTCACCGTCTTTCACCGCCCCGGCGCGCCGGACCTGTATCCCGGGCCCCTGCGCGCGGAGATCGACGAGGTGGCCCGGATCGTCTACCGCGAGGTGAACAACGGGGTGTACCGCGCGGGATTCGCCACCACGCAGGCGGCGTACGAGGCGGCGGTGGATGGATTGTTCGCGCGGCTGGACTGGCTGGAGGAGCGGCTGGCCGGGCAGCGCTACCTGGTGGGCGAACAGCTGACGGAGGCCGACATCCGCCTCTTCACCACGCTCGCGCGCTTCGACGCCGTGTACATGGGCCACTTCAAGTGCAACCTGCGCCGCCTGGTCGACTATCCCCACCTGTGGGCGTACGCGCGCGACCTGTACCAGCGCCCCGGCTTTGGCGAGACGGTGGATTTCGATCACATCAAGCGCCACTACTACATGACGCACGACCAGCTGAACCCCACGCGCATCGTGCCGAAGGGGCCGCTGATGGACTGGGATGCGCCGCACGGCCGGGAGCGGCTGGGTTGATGGATACGGCCGAGCTGCGGATCCGCGACGCCCGCCCCGGCGAGCGCGACGCCATGCGCGACCTCACCCTGCAGGCATACCAGCAGTACGCGTCGATGATGGAGCCCGATGCGTGGGCCGGGCTGCTGGCCGCCATCCACGCCGGACTGCAGGCCGAGGGTGCGGACCGCATCGTCGCGGTGCGGGAGGGAAGGCTGCTGGGGAGCGTGCTGCTGTTTCCCCCCGCCGCCAACGCGTACCCGGGCGAGACGGGTCCCGCCAGCTGGCCCGAGCTGCGCCTGCTGGCCGTGGCGCCCGAAGCGCGCGGTGCGGGTGTGGGCCAGGCGCTGGTGGAGGAGTGCGTGCGGCGCGCGCGGCGGATGGGCGCCGCGGAGCTGGGCCTGCACTCCTCGCGCAGCATGGCCGCCGCCATGCGGATGTACCGGCGCATGGGCTTCGTCCGCGCCCCGGACCACGACTTTCAGCCCCCCGGCGCCGAACTGGTCGAGGGCTACCGCCTGCGGCTGAACGGGTAAGACGCGGAAGGCGGTGCGCGACCGCCGGTTCATACGGCATTCGCGGGAACGATCACACCGGCTTGCACCGATCCATGGACCCGCCGCAATGCGGGACGCCTGCCATCCCGGCGCTTAACCCTTGTGAAGAAACGACTTGGCCCGTTGCGCGGTCACGCCGCGAGGTGCCGTCCGGGTGTCATCCGACGGGACGAATCCTCGCCCGCGTGCGCACCTCAGCGCGCACCAGACGGCCTCCGTGGACCCTGTCATGGCCGTTTCGAGAGGGGACGGCGTGTTTGCCATGGCGGGTTTCGATGCGAAAAATATTGCGCATGCCGCAAAATCGTCCTATTCTGACCGCCCAGATCGCCCGCTGGTGCTCGTACGGACATCTGGAGACGGTGCATGAAACACGGAAAGAACATCCTCATCGTCCTGCTCATCGCGGCGGTGGCCGGCCTGCTGTTTTCCAACTCAAAGCTGCGTGGCTCCGGGGTCTCCGCTCCTGAAACAAAGGCAGTGGAGGACACGCTCAAGATGGGGCGGCGATACGACTCCCTGGGATTCGCCATCTTCGACCTGAAGAATGAGCTGCATTCGCGGACGCTGGGCGTCGTCCTGCGGGAATCCATCCGGCCGAAACCGGTTCCCGGCCAGCCGGCCGGCGTGCTGCAGGAGCCGATGGTCCCCAATCTTCCATCGCCTACCGAGGCACAGGTCGCTGCCGCCGGCAGTCAGCTCCCCGCGTCAATCCGCTCTCGCATCAACATTACGTTCGTCCAGGCGGACATCCGGCAGTCCGGCATGGAGTCGTGGCTGAGCGCCAACGGCTTCCAGATCCACCCGCCAGCCTCCGTCGGCGAAGGAGCCACCAACGCCCTCACGTTCGGGGACTCGGTCCCGCGCGCCGCGGTACGCCTGATCTCGCTGGAGCTCTTTCGCCGCGGGCGTGCGCTTCGCCGGATCCGCAGCACCGATGCGGAGGGGATGGCGTCGACGGTCAGCCTGGTGAGCGTGCCCCACCTCGAGACGGCGACCTCCTTGAGCGTCGAGCAGATCCAGCGACTCACCGCCGACCCCGGCCAGCCGCCGCAACCCTGAGAAGCCGGACGCGGTTCCCCGCGCGCGCAACCACCAGCAGAGAACCCGCCATGAACGTCCGCGGAGGATGGCAGCGCAGACCTGGACCCGCGGCATTGCTCGCGCTGGCCGCGGCTATCCTGGTGCTGGCCGTCACGGCGTCCTCCTGGATCAGGCCCCTGGGCTACAGCGACGACCACCTGCGTGAGCTGGCCAGCCGCAGATACGGGAACCAGATCGCCCGTTACTACCAGACCGTCCGGCAGGGCACCACCGTCAGGCCGCTGCGACTGGCGCTGACGCCGCTCGTAGACCTGGAGGTCACGGTCAAACCGCTCGCTGCCGAGTCCCCACGGCCGGTGGGGCTGCCCGACTCCGCCAGCGTGGGGGAGCAGGCCCTGCCCCCCGGGCGGTATTCGCTGCGGACGGCGGTGCGCTGGGAGCTGCTGGGCGCCCTCGCGCTCGGGCTCCTGGTCCTTGCCCAGGTGGGATTGTACGTCTATCGCCACATCAGCAGCGTGAATCCACGACCTTCCATGCCCGCGGAGCCGCAACTGGTCCAGCCCGCCACCATCCCCGGTGGCGTAGCTCCCGCGCCACCCCCCCTCGTGCACCCGGTGGAGCAGGTGTTCCGGGACGACATCGCACGCCTCCAGGCCCGGGCGGACGAGCTGGATGTGCACTCGGGCCTGTACCTCTCGGCGGGACTGGCCGTCGCGGTGATCGGGCTGCTCATCTTCGTGCTGGCGCCCAGACCCGCAGCCCCGGAAGGCACGACCGCCGCCGTGCTCGCCGCGCTGCAGCCGACCGCCATACTCATCTTCGCGGAGGCGGTCGCCTTCTTTCTGCTGCGGCAGCACAAGGTGATGATTGCGTCTCATGGCCACTTCGACGCGCTGATCCTCAAGCGGAACAGCTGGGTCGCCGCCCTGCGCCTGCTGGAGGGCGGCGCGTCCGCCGATCCGGTGCGCGCGGCACTCGTCACCGCCCTGGTTGGCGAAGACGTCCCCGCACCCATGGCCGAGCTCGGCGGGGACGACGACGACGCGGACGGGGGCGACAGGGCGGGATCCGCGCTGGCGGAGCTGCTCGCCAGAGCGGCCGCGAACATCACGGAGAAGAAGTGAGTCCCGGGGGCCCCGGCGTAAACCTATACGAAGTAAACGGTTACAAGGGGCCGCAAACGCCTGCTTATCTCGGCGCGAATTGTATTGACTACCCCGGGAATTCGGCCTATCTTGTCCGTCTGAGTGAAGAGGTGTCCCATAGAGCGCGCCATTCCGTGCGGGGACACCCCTCCAACAGGCAGGCACTCCATCACCGATTCTGTGGCTGATTGTCCGCAGGCCGGTCGAGGTGTTGTCGATGCAGCCACCACTCCTGGCACGCTCCAACGTATCACCACAGCGCGGCGAGCACTCCCCTGGCTTGCCGTCGCCCCGCACATCCGGCCCCTTCGCACCCGCCGCCTCCCTTCGCACACGGTTTCCGATGCAGACCACCGGCTGCCGCCTGGCGGCGTTCGAAATCGGGGTCATCGCGATTCTGTTCGGGGGCTCCGCCTGTTCCAGCGCGGTGCCGGCGAGCGGCCAGCCGCCGCGGGCCGCGGTGGAGGACGTGATCGAGTGGCGGCGCAGCGTGGCGCTCGAAGAAACCGCCGACGTCATCAACGTCAGCCCGCACGTCAACATCGATCCCCGTGGCGGGTACATCGTGGCGGACCGGCGCGAGGCGCAGGTCAGGCTCTACTCCGCGTCCGGCTCCCTGGACGCGCAGTTCGGCAGGCGCGGACAGGGCCCCGGTGAGTTCGAGCGCGTGGTCGCGGCGGTGCGGCTGGCATCGAACGAGATCCTGGCCGCCGACATGAGCGGCCGGGTGACCTTCTTCGACTCCGCCGGCGCGAACGCCCTGCGGACGCAGCGCCTGCCGCTGTCGCCCCTCTACGACCTGGCGGTGTACGACGACAGCCTGGTTCTGCTCACGGGACGGATCGCCGGGCAGGAGGGTTCCGCGCTGGTCCATGTGTGGAACAGCAGGAGCGGCGAGGTGCTCCGGAGCTTCTTTCAGCCCCGCCCCTCGTCGCCGGACCTGGCGTCCGCGTACACCTTCACGGGTTTTGCGGACGTCGCCGTCCGGCGCGGCACCATCGTGGTGAGCTTTGCCGTGTCGGACACGCTCCGGTTCTACGACATCCAGGGTCGCGAGCTGCGGCAGAGCGCAATCCCGTTCCGCGGGTTTCGCCCCCTGCGCAAAGCCATGCCGGAATCCGGGCAGCGAGAAGCGATCGCCAGGTGGGGGGAAGAGTTTTCCTCCATCTCGCAGATCCAGTGGAGCGCGGACGGCACCCTGTTCGTTCAGTACTTCGACATGGACGGGTACGAACCGAGGTGGAGGCTGGCGGCGCTGCAGGAGCCCGCCAACATGCTCTTCGAGCTCGTCGACAGCCCCCGTCTTCTCGCGATCACCGCCGACAACTCGCTCGTATTTGCCGACCCGTCGCGGGACGGCCTGGATACGTGGCTGATTGGACGGTTGAGATCATGATCGCGCGCCCGCTCGTTGCCGTGCTGGTGCTCGCCGGCTCGATCGCGCTTCCTTCCGCGCTGGCGGGAGGCGGGCCGCACCGGCCCCCTTCTCCCGTACCCGCCGCCGAACCGGCCCCGTCCCCTCTGCCGCCTGCTGGCCCCAGGGTGCGCTGGGTGTTCCGCGAGCAGGACCTGGTCACCTGTCGCACGCCGGCCGCCCTGCTGCGCCACCTTCGCGCGCGCTTCGGGGGCGAGGAGCTGGCGATCGCGGCGTTCGCGGTGGGAATGTCGCAGTCCCGCGCGGAGTCGTTCTTCCGCGCGGAACGGTTGGAATTCCCGGTAGAAGGGATTGAGGAGGCGGCCCTGCAGGCGCTGTCTCCCGACACGCCCCCACCCGGGCTGTACTTCATGCTCGGCGATTCCGTCGTCGCTTCCTTCCGCGTGGCGGACATCGGACGCTACCCCGAGCCATCCGAGGTAGAGCCCGTGCTTCCCCGGCTGCTCCCGCACGCGGGACCGGCCGAGAACTGACCCCCACCCCCTACGTAGCAAGGAGATGCAGATGAGCACACGGAGATGGTTCAGAGTCGCGCTCGCACCGGCCACGGGCTTCATGCTCCTGGTCGGCGGCGTGTCCGTCGCGCGCTCGCAGGTGGATGATTTCTCCATGGTGGCCGAAGATCCAGGGTCGCCGCCGCCAGGGGGGCTGTACCGCGACATGGATGGGGGGTTCTGGTGCGGCGGAACCTGCGGTGCCAATCAGCAGTGTTGTCGGATAATCCTCGAAATGTGAATGGCAGGTCGCACCCCCCACGTGCAGAATGACCAATGACGATCAAAATCAATCTTCCACGCCTCCTGCCGCTGGCACTCGCCGCCGCGCTGTTCGGCGCGATCCCCGCCTGCACGCGTGAGCAGCCCGTCGCGCCTCCCGGCGATGCCGCCGCGGTGGCGGCCGCGCGGCCATACGAGCTCGTGATCCTGGAGCCCGTCCTGGTCCAGAATCCGGGCCGGGGCCCGCGGACGGAGCATCGGTATCGAACGGTGCGGCTCACGCCCGTGATGAAGGGCGAGGCCATCGACTACTCCCAGCCGATCTTCGCCACGGCCCAGCGTTCGCACTGAACGTTCGCGGCGCAGGCGAGGCAGTTCGGCGCGCGTGGTGGTACAGCCATGCGCCTGGAAGCCCATACCCATCGATCGGCCGGGTGCTCTGTGCCCGGCCGATCGTGTCATCGGCACGGGCGAAACGGTACGACAACCCTGACGCCAGAAGACGCGGAGGCGCGGAGAGATCGTTTTCTTCTCTCCGCGCCTCCACGTCTCACGCGTGAGGCCATCTTCCGGTCGAAACCCGCTCAGCGAACGCCCTGCGCCTGGCCCGGCAGTGCGGGGGTGACGGCGGCCTCGTCGGCCTCGCCCGTGCGGATGCGGTAGACCTTCTCCACCGGCAGCACGAACACCTTTCCATCGCCCACCTCGCCCGTCCGCGCGCTGTGCAACAGGATCTGCACCGTGCGCTCCACGAACGGCTCCGACACGCCGATCTCCAGCCGGATCTTGGGATGCAGGTCCAGCTTGACCGTGGTTCCCCGGTACGTCTCCACCTGCTCCAGCTCGCCGCCGTGGCCCTGCACGCTGCTCACCGTAAGGCCGCGCACCTCGGCCAGGTACAGCGCCTCCAGCACCTCGTTCAGCTTTTCGGGGCGGATGATCGCGACGATCAGCTTCATCGGGCCTCCTCGCGCGCGGGACGCATCGCCGCCGAGGCCGCCGCCCACGCGGGCCGGAGCTGCGGCCCGCCGGTGGATGGAAGCACCAGGATGGCGCCCTCTCCGCTGGCGTACGCCTCTTCGCCGTGCTCCACCACGTCCAGTCCCACGCCCTCGTCTCGCGCGCTGGCCCGCAGCGGTGAGACCAGGGCGATCAGGCGCAGGATGCCGAAGGTCGCCACGCCGCTGTACACCCCCGCCGCCACGATCGCCGCCGCCTGCCGCGCCACCAGCCCCGGGTTGCCGAACAGCAGCCCGTCCGTGCCTCCCCACGCCGCCTGCGCAAAGACCCCCGTCAGCAGCGCGCCGGTGATGCCGCCCGTGCCGTGCGCCGCGAACACGTCCAGCGAGTCGTCCAGCGACGTGCGCGAGCGGTAGCTGATGAGCGCGTGGCTGGGCACCGCCGCCAGCGCGCCGATGGCCATCGCGCCCAGCGGGCCCACGAATCCCGCCGCCGGCGTGATGGCGACCAGCCCGACGACGACGCCCGTCCCCGCCCCCACGGCGGTCGCCTTCCTGGACCGCAGCATGTCCAGCAGCATCCACGCGGTCAGCGCGGCCGCGGGCGCCAGCAGCGTATTGACGAAGGCCAGCGCCGCCACGCCGTTCGCCGCCAGCGCGCTCCCCCCGTTGAAGCCGAACCAGCCGAACCAGAGCAGCCCCGCCCCCAGCAGCACGTAGCTCACGTCGTGCGGCAGCAGCGCCTGCTTGCCGTAGTCCTTGCGGCTGCCGACGGTCAGCGCCGCCACCACGGCGGCCACGCCCGCGTTCACGTGCACCACCGCGCCGCCCGCAAAGTCCAGCGCCCCCAGGTCCGCCAGCCAGCCGCCGCCCCACACCCAGTGCGCCACCGGCGCGTACACCAGCACGCTCCACGCGGCGATGAACGCCAGGTACGGCCCAAAGCGCATCCGCTCCACCACCGCGCCGGAGATGAGCGCCGCCGCGATGATGGCGAAGCTTCCCTGGTACGCCATGTACAGCAGGTGCGGCGTCGCGCCCCAGGCGCCGCCCTCCAGCCCCACGCCCCGCAGCAGCGCGTAGCCCAGCCCCCCGCTCCCCGTCCACCCCGGCGCGAACGCGATCGAAAAGCCGATCAGCGCCCACCCCACGCCCACCACGCCCAGCGAGGCGAAGCTCATCATCAGCGTGTTGAGCATGTTCTTGGAGCGCACCAGCCCGCCGTAGAAAAAGCCCAGCGCGGGCGTCATCAGCAGCACCAGCGCCGTGGCGATCAGCAGCCACGCGGTGTCGGCGCCGTCGATGGGCCTGGTCCCGGGCGGCGGGCCCGCCTGCGCGAGCGTAAGAAAGAGCATCTGGTCCATCAGTCTTTCCTGTAGATGGATTCCCGGCGACGTTCAGGGATGCACGGCAGGATAACGATCATCTACCAGATTGGCAAGCATAAATATCCGCTTGCCTAATATTATTAGGCATTCATCGGATTCGTACTTTGATTGTTCAAAACCTCACGATGTATGTCCGGCGCCGGAGCGGGAACACCGGACAATAGTTGCGTTTAGTTACCATAGGATGAAGACCGGGCGGCTTCTTTCGGATCCACAGGATGCACGTCGGGGCCTTCTTTACGGGTGGATACTGGATAATCAGGACATTGCCCTTCGGATGATGGATGGCACCTGTCGGAGGAACCCCTTGTGCGGATGACGGGTATTCCTAAATTGGAAGCATCTCTTCCAAATGCAGCAGCCCGAGTGTGGAGAGTTGCAGATGAGCAGCATCGAACAGAAAGCAGCGCGCACGGACGGTGCGCCGACGGATGAGCTGCTGGGGATCGTGTTCACCACCCCCAAGGACCTGCGGCACTCGGCCGAGCAGGTGCTGGGGCAGGAGTTCGTCCCCACCGAGGTCGTGTGCGAGGACGAGACGACCGCGGACCTGGTGCTTCGCCCCACGGGGATGCACGAGATCCACGTCCACGCCGAGCGCGAGCACCACTGGTCTCCCTACGAGATCACCCGCGTGGAAGACGTGGAGCGCTGACCCTGGTTCCACCTCTGCACCTTCCATCGCTGGAACGTACAGAGTGGACGTCAGCGGCGCTCCCGGAAGGAAGGCGGCCGATCGCACCCTGCGATCGGCCGCCTTTCGCGCTCAACCCAGCGCCACGACGGCGCGTTCGGCGGCGGAGCGGCGGGCGGCTTCGATGATCCGCAGCCCCTCGACCGCGTCCGCGGGATCCACCGGCGGCGGCGCGCCCGTCCGCAGCGCGGCCGCGATGCCGGCGTAGTACGCGGGCCAGGCGCCGGGTTCCGTCGGCACGGGGGTCCATGCGTCGGCCGCGCCTGCCCTGCCCCACCGCTCCTTCGGCTCCGCGCCCCAGCCGGCGCCCGGACGCGCGCCTTCCTTCAGCGCCGCCTCCTGCGGGTCCAGCCCGTGCTTCACGTACGCCGCGCGGCTCCCCAGCACGCGAAACCGCAGGCCGTGCTCGGGCGCCGCGGCGCTCATCCACAGGTGCGAGCGCACGCCGGACGCGTGCTCCAGGGCCACGAACGCGTCGTCATCCACCTCCACGCCGGGCCGCCGGCGGTCCACCTCGGCGTAGACGCGCGCCACCGGGCCCCAGAGCACCAGCGCCTGGTCGATCAGGTGGCTTCCCAGGTCGTACAGGGTGCCGCCCGCCTCCGCCGGATCGCCCGACTCGCGCCACCCCTCCTTCGGAGTCGGCCGCCAGCGCTCGAAGCGCGATTCGAAGCGGTGCACGTCGCCCAGCGCGCCCTCCGCCAGCAGGCGCCGCAGCGTAAGGAAGTCGCCGTCCCAGCGGCGGTTGTGAAAGACGGAGAGCAGCAGCTTCCGCCGCCGCGCCTCGTCCACCAGCGCCTGGCCCTGGGCGGAGGTCGCGGCGAGCGGCTTGTCGACCACCACGGCCAGCCCCGCCTGCAGCGCCTCTCTCGCCAGCGGCACGTGAGTGCTGTTGGGCGATGCCACCACGACCAGGTCCAGCTCCCCCGCGCGCCCCCACAGCCGCTCCGCGCGGTCGACGACGTCGACGCCCGGATGCTCGCGCCGCGCCTGCTCCGCGCGCTCCGCGTTCCCCGTGACGACGATCGCCAGCCGCATCCCCGCCGTCGCCGCCACCAGCGGCGCGTGGAACACCGACCCCGCCAGCCCGTAGCCGATCAGCCCGACCCGGATCTCCGCTTCCGCCGTCATCACCCTCTCCTCACGCAGCGATTCTCACTCGAAAACGAGCGCCACCCGAGAATTGTTAAATCTGTTGACAATTATTACACACCGCACTCCCACGTGACTTCCTGAGAGAGGCGCCGCGCTGATCCATCCCCCCTGCACCGCGCTCTGCGCGCCGACCGAAGGACCTCGCCGGCACGACCGTGGGGCTGGCTTCCATGCTCATCCGCCGGCCCCGCCGTGAGGCAACCGAGATCCTTCGGTCGCGCGCAGGCGATTGTGTGGCTTCAGGTTACGCGCGAGCGCTCCCTCAGGAAGTCACACTCCGGGGCGTGGGAGCAGATCCTTGCCGGAGCGCAGTCCGCGAAGGCGGACTTTGCGTTGTTCCAGCGGCGAATTCATTCGCTCCTCGAGGCGGGCTGCACGGTTCCAGCCGACGAACGCGCCCGCCTCCTACGCCACCTTGGGCGCAGCGAACTTGCGCGCCACCAGCAGCGCCGTGGCGCCGCGCAGCCGCGGCGTGCCGCCCTGGGGCACGGCCGTCACCGGCGTGGCGGCCGCGGCGGCGGTCAGGGTGCGCTCGCGGATTCGCTCCGCGACCACGCCCTCCATCAGGTCCCACGCGCCCGTGATCTCGCCGCCCACCAGGATGCGCGCCGGGCTGAGCGCCGTGACGATCCCCGCCAGCCCGATCCCCAGGTAGTGCGCCGTCTCCATCAGCGCCTTGCGGGCCGCGTCGTCGCCGGCGCGCACGCGGGCGATCAGGTCGTCCATGGTAAAGCCGCTCTGCCGCAGACGCTCGCGGCTCTCCGGCTCGTACGGGTCTACGCCAAAGTAGCGCGCCAGCGTGGCCACGTTGCTGGTGTACGCCTCCAGGCACCCCTGCAGCCCGCACATGCAGCGCGGCCCATCTAGCGAAAGCGGCAGGTGGCCGAACTCGCCGGCCGTGTCGCCATGGCCGCGAAACACCTCGCCGTCCTCCACCACCCCCACGCCCACGCCGTCGGACACGGTGACGTAGGCGAAGTTGTCCGGCTCGCCGCCGCCGAAGGGGGGGAGCCACATGTGCGCCAGGGCGCAGGCGATGGGGGCGTTCTCGATGAAGACGCGCAGCCCCGTGCCCTCCGCCAGCGCCTCGCGGATCTCCACGTTGCGCCACCCCAGCTGCGGGGAGTTGAGGATCATCCCCGTGCGCCGGTGGATCATCCCCGGCACCACAATGCCGATCCCCTCGCACTCCGGGACCGCGTGGGCGCGCAGCAGCCGCTTTACGCGCACCACCAGCTCCGCGACCAGCACGTCGGGCGACAGCTGGGTGGGGAACGATTCCATCGCCACCTGGCGCCCGTCCAGGTCGCTCAGGGCGATGGCGGTGTGGCTGAAGCGCACGTCCACCGCGATGGCGTACTGGTCGCGGGTGCGCACGTGCAGCAGCGTGGGCTTTCGCCCGCGCGGCGCGTTGGCCACCGCGCCTTCCTGCAGAATGCCGTCCTCGATCAGCCCTTCCACCAGCTGGGTGATCATCCCCCGCCCCACGTGCATCCGCCGCGCGAGGTCCGCCCGGGAAAGCGGCTCGTGCTCCCGCACCAGGTTGAGCACGATCTTGCGGTTGATCTCCCGGGGGGTAGAACGCGTCGCACGCCGGAACTGTCCAGTGTTGATCTTGCGCATTCTTCCTCCCGATGGCACGCGCTCAGGCCGCGCCAGCCCGGCGGATATTCTCGCCGGGCGCGCCTTGTCGAAGCCCCTCCAAAAGAATTGGAAGCTTCCCTTCCAATTTCTATCGAAAGCATCCGGTTGACAAGTCCGGTGTGCGTAACGAGCCCGTCGCGATCCCCTCGGGTTGTTGTTGCTGACCACCGCTTCCTTGTGAATCCAGGGCTGGCGACACCCTCTTAACCTGTCCGGACGAACAACTGTTGGGATACAGAGGAACAGAGAAAAGCCAGAGGAACAGAGGACAATCAGTATCCCTCTGTTCCTCTGGCTTTTGTCTGTTCCTCTGTATCCCCGCTTTTCTATTCTATTTTCGGATCTGTATTAGGGGAGATGTCACGCAGAAGAAGCGGAAGAAAAAAACGGCAGACGCGGAGAGACCACCCGTCTCCGCGTCCTCAAACACCATCACACCATCACACTCTTACTCCTTCAGCGGCGGCAGCGGCTCCCCCTCAGGCACGAACCGGAGCGCCACGCCGTTGTTGCAGTAGCGCTTGCCCGTGGGCCTGGGCCCGTCGGTGAACACGTGCCCCTGGTGTCCGCCGCAGCGCGCGCAGTGGTACTCCGTGCGCGGCCAGAAGAGCAGAAAGTCGCGCTTGGTGTCCAGGTGCCCCGGGATGAAGTCGAAAAAGCTGGGCCACCCGGTGCCGCTCTCGTACTTGGTGTCGGACGTGAACAGCGGCAGGTTGCACGCCGCGCAGACGAACGTGCCGGCGCGCTTTTCCTGGTTCAGCGGGCTGGTCCCCGCGCGTTCAGTCCCTTCTTCGAACAGCACGTGGTACGACTCGGGCGGCACCACCCCGCGCCACGCGCTCTTCGGCTTTTCCAGTCGATCGAAGTCCTGCTCCGTGGACGTCCCCATCGTCATCACCCCAATTTCGAAAGTCACTACGGGAATGCGGTGCGCACCGGAATGGTTCCCCAGCGCAGCCTCCGCATCCCTTGTACCCCGTTCGCGCGATCGGGTTTGGAGGGCGTGCGGTGCACAAAGAAAGCGGGGGCGCACCGGCCGGCGCGCCCCCGCTCCCCAATCATCCCGCGTCCGACGGCTACAGCGCGCCGACGGGGTGCGCGGGTGCGTCGTCCAGGCGCTCGGTGGCCACGGCCACGTCGAAGGCTTCCTTGCGGATGCGCAGGTCGTAGTACAGCACCGTGCCCACCACCGCGGCCAGCGGGTTGATGGCCACCAGCGCCACGTTGCTCAGCAGCATCCACATGCGCTCGCTGTCCACGGCCAGCTCCAGCAAGATCCCGAAGCCGATCATGGCAAAGATCACGATGGCGAACACCAGGCCGCTGGTGAGCAGGATGTGCTTGAAGTGGTCGCGCGAAAGCTCCCGCGAGCGCTCGAACGACTCGCCGGCGCTGGCGCCCTCGATCATCACCGCCTGCTGCATGGCGAAGGTCCACGCCGCCGCGATGATGCCGGGGATGATCAGCAGCAGCATGCCGATCCCGATCAGGATCCCCTGGATGAGCGCTGCGCCCCACACCGACAGGAACCGGCTCCCGGCCTGGCGCAGCGCCTCGGTCGCGGAGATCTCGCGCCCCATGTACGCCTCGGAGGCGATCACCACCACCGCGGCGCTGGCGGCCAGAAAGAACAGGTTGCTCAGACGCTCCAGCAGCGGAAGCGCGCTCAGCGGCGAGATGGCCTCAAGCACCAGCAGCGGCAGCACCACGATGCCGGTTGCCGTGGCCATCTGCGCCCAGCGGCTGCGGTACAGCTGAAAGGAAAGGTCCAGGATCTCGCCCACGGAGCGGGCGCGTAGCGCGGGTGCGGCCATCGGCGATCGGGGATCGCGGGAGGGCGGAGGAGCCAAACGGCGGGAGCGGTGAATATAGGACGCGCAAACCGGCGCATCAACCGTTTCGCGGCCTTGGTGTCCACGGCGTGCGCTATCGGATGGACGTGGCGGACTGCGGCGCGGAGGCGAGCACCTCGCCCAGCGCCGACTCCGCGCCCAGCGCCAGCTCCGCCGCCGCGCGGCCGCACAGCGCGCCGATCACGTTGCCGGTGCCGCTGTAGCCGCCGGCGGCCCAAACGCGCGGGCGCACCTCCTCCAGGACCGGCAGCCCCGTCGTGCTGAAGCTGACGGAGGCCGCCCAGCGATGCGTCACCGGCGCGTGGACCCCCAGGCGCTCGCGGAGAAAGCGCTCCAGCGGGCCCTGCACCGGCTCGCAGGGCTCCGCCTCGTGCGTCCACTGGCTCTCGCCGCCCGCGTCCCGAAAGCCGCCCAGGGCAATGCGGCCGTCCGGCAGCTGCTGCCAGTACTCGAACCCCCAGCGCGCGTACACGGGCCGCGGAAAGCGCGCTTCGTCCGTGGGCGCGGTGGCCACCATTTGCAGGCGCGCGGTGCGGATGCGCGGCGCCAGCTCGGGGAAGATCGCCTCCAGCCGCCCGTCCACCGCCACGATCACCTGCGCGCAGCGGATGGTGCCGGCGGGCGTCACCACCTCCCCCGGGCGGACGTCGATTGCGGGCGTGTGCTCGTACAGCCGCGCGCCCGCGTCCGCCGCGCGCCGGGCCAGGATGCGGCAGCGGTGCAGCGGGTTGAAGACGCCGTCCGTGGGCAGCAGCAGGCCGCGCCCCTCCGGCCCTTCGTACCACTCCGCGGGCAGGTCGTCCGCCATCAGCGCCGCCAGGTGGTGGCGGCAGTCCTCCGCCTCCTCGTCGCTGTCGGCGATGCGCAGCGATCCCGTGATCCGCACCGCCTCCGGCGTCTCCGCGGCGATCCGGCGGACCTCGTCCATCGTCAGGCGGTAGATGCGGCGCGCGCGATGGTGCCCGTGCCGCGCGACGGCGTCGTGGTAGAAGTCGTACGTCCCCGCCAGCAGGAAGCCGCCGTTCCGCCCCGCCGCCCCGCCCGCCACCTGCCCCGCGTCGATGCCGATCACGCGGACGCCCCGCCGCAGCAGCTCGCCGACGCACGTGAGCCCCGACCCGCCCAGCCCCACCACGCAGACGTCGGCGGACGCGTCGCCGTCGAGCGCCGGCAGCGGCGCCCACGCGCCGTCGTCCCAGACGGGGGAGTTTCGATCCACCCGAGCGGGCACCAACGAGGGTTCAACTGAATGCATCGGCATCGGCTCACTCTCGGCAGAACATGTGCGAGTCAGCGCTCCGTCATCAACGCCTTCACGGCAGCCCGCGCGGCTGCACGTGAGATCGTGCCGGTCCTGGCCGAGCTTTTGACAATGCGTGCATTCTTCGGGGGCTTCCGCGACGGCGGCTGCCCCACAACAGCGTCCTTAGAGGTGCCGCTGGTATTGGTGTTTTTCTGGGCTTCGTCCATCTTGTACACAGGACCTATCCGATGATGAAGACATTCTGAAGCTACTGACTCGTGCGAGCATCAATCAACCGGGAAACTTGAGATGAGCGATTCGACCAACATCCCGGACGACGAGATCCTGCCCGAGTACAGCCTGAAGGGCGGCGTTCGCGGCAAGTACGCGGCGCCGTACGCCGCGGGCACCAACCTGGTCCGCCTGGACGCGAACGTGGCGGCGGTGTTCCCCGATTCCGACTCCGTGAATCGCGCGCTGAGAGCCATCGCCGGCATCATCCAGGATCACGAAGCAAAGACCGCCGCCTGAGTCACACCTGCCCCGTCCGCACCCGCAGCCGCACGGTCTTGCCGCCGGGCGCGGGGTAGTCGATCTCGCGCGGCGGATTGGCGAAGTGGGCGGGGTAGCCCTTGATGGCGGTGGATTCCGTCATCACCTCCTCGTCCTGGGGGACGGTGCGCAGGATGTCTTCGCTCATGAAGACGATGAGCTTGCTGCGAGGGCGGGTGATGGACACGTTGAACCGGTTGGGGTTCAGCAGGAATTCCGCCTCGCGCTCGGCGTACTCGCGGTCCGCCACGGCGTAGGAGACCAGGATCAGCTCGCGCTCGTTCCCCTGCATCCGCTCCACGGTGTCCACCACGGGCAGCTCTTCGCGCGGCCAGCCGCCGGCTACCAGCTCGCCCAGGATGGCGCTGTTCTGCGCGCGGTGCGGAGAGATGACGGCCAGCCCCTGCGACCGGAACGCCTCCGGCGTGTAGCGCTCCCCCGTCGCCGGATCCAGCATCCCCGCCCGGGCCAGGCGCGCAATCCGCCCCACCAGCGACGCCTCGACCACGTTCCGCGCCGTCGCGCGCACGCCCTGGTACGTGCAGAAGACGACGGGCTCGTCCGGCCGCAGGAACGCATCCCACAGCAGCGCATCCAGCGGATCGGAGAGCTCCACGGCGTCGGGCGCGAGGACCAGGCGCCGGCGCGGGTCCATCGACACCAGGCCGGGATAGAACAGGCGGCGGGGCCAGCGGACCAGCGCGCGGTTCATCCGCCGGCTCTCGCGCAGCTGGAACCGCCCGAAGCGCTCCGCGAAGTGCGCGAAGGCGCTGCCGAAGAGCGTGTCTTCGCGCGGATAGCGGCCGTGCAGGATGGGCGGCAGCTGCCGGTCGTCGCCGGCCAGGATCACGCGGCCGCCGCGGCGGATGGAGGAGAGGGCGACGAGGGCGTCCGGCACCTTCATCTGCGACGCCTCGTCGATCACCACCACGTCGAACAGGGGGCGGATGGGGAGCGTGGGATCGGCGTCCTCATCCTCCGCGGCGCCGTTCATCGCCCGCATCTGCTTCCACAGCGACCACACGGTGCTGCCGACGACCACCGGGAGCCCGTCCCCGTCCGACGCGGCGAGCACGGACGGCAGGTCGGAGTCGCGAATCACCTCCACGGCACTGCCCGCCAGGTCCGCGTCCGCCTCGCTCCCCCGCCCCGCCAGCTTGACCGCGCGCAGCGGCGACGGGATGCCGGCCGCCTCCAGCTCCCGCGCGATGCGCGACAGCACGTTGACGATGGCGCGGTGCGTGGCCGCGCTGACCAGGATGCGCAGCGGCCGCCCCTCGCGCCGCGCCGCCGCGGCCAGGCCGATGAGCTGCCACGCCAGCAGGTACGTCTTTCCCGTCCCCGGCGGCCCCCAGATCACCGAGACCGCGCGGTCGAACGCCGCGCGCCACGCCTCCGCCTGCTCCGCGTTCAGGATCGGCCGGTTCAGGCGATCCGCCGCGGGCGCGACCGCATCCGCCCAAGCCGCATCCGCGTCCAGCGGGCGCAGCCAGCCGTCGGGCACGGCGCCGCCCAGCATCCCCATCACGAAGTCCGCCTCCCCCGCGCCGCCGGCCAGCGCGCGCAGGGTGGCGACCACGCGGCGCGTGGTGTAATCCACCGAGGCGCGGTCCAGCACGCAGACGCGGTCCAGGTCCAGCAGCGGCTTGCCGTTGAGCTGCCCCTTCTCCAGCGTCTCCCACTTGTTGTCCGACGCCAGCGTGACCCGCGGCGGATGGGCGGCGAGGTCGTAGTCGATCAGCTCCACCATCAGCTTGCGGCGCAGCCACGCGCGGCTGTCCGTCTCGCCCAGCGTCCGCCCGTCGTCGTTGGTGAGGACCAGCGCGAAGTCGCCGGGGCGGAACTTGGCCTCGCGGCACGCCTCGTCGAACTCGAAGACCACGTGGCCGTTCGCCAGCGTCTCCACCTTGTTCAGCCCGCTGATGCACTCGAAGCGGCGCGCGCGGTCCGGCGTGGGCAGCGCGTGCAGCTGGCGGATGGCGACGGCCTCTTCCGCCGCCTCGGCCAGGGTGAAGAGGCGCAGCTTTTCCAGCGTGGCGTGGGGGATGGCGTCGCCGCTGCCGTCCGCCGCGGCCGCGAACGCCGCCTCCATCCGCAGCATGGGATCGCGCCGCTTCGCCGCGGCCTCGCGGATGGCGTGGATGACGGAGTCCATCGCGGCCAGCTTGCTGCGCACCGTCCGCTCGATCTCCTTCCGCACCTCTTCCGGCGACTGCTCCTCACCGCTCGCGCGATAGGGACGGCTGCGCCACACGTTGTGGATGCGCTCGTACGCCACCTGGCTGCTGAGCGGCCAGCCGTAGTCGGCCCGCGGCGCGTGCACGGCGGCGCCCTCCGACGGCTGCAGCTCGGTGGATACGGACGCCAGGTCCCACGCGTACGGCACCGGCAGCGCGAACAGCTCGGAAACCACGTCGAGAACGACGGTGCCCGGCGGCGAACCGCCCGCGTCGCCGGCGGGAAAGAGAAGGCGCGATACGCCGGCGATCCCCGGCTGGGTGCCGGGGTCGCTCAGGTGGCGCTGAAGGCACTCGCGCAGCAGCTCCGCCTCGCCGCGGTCCCAGACGAAGACGTGCGCCGCCTTCTGCTTGCGCTGCTGCCCGTCGCCCGCGGCGCGTGACGCCTCTTCCGCCGCGTAGACCACGGCGCCGGCGCGAAGGAGGAAGCGCGTCAGCATCTCCCGCTCCGCGTCCTCCGACCCGTCTTCGGCCAGGAACACCTCGTTGACGCCGCGCCCGCTGCCGCGCTCCACCCGCAGCCCCAGCGCGAACACCGTCCCGCTCACCGGGTCGCCCTCCGCCGTCAGCAGCACGCGGATGGACTCGCCCACGCCCATGCGAAAGCTCTGCTTCTCCCCTTCCTTGATCTTGCCGTAGTCCAGCGCCTGCACGCGCTTCTTGAGCGTCCCCTCTGCGGATTCCAGCGCGTGGCAGCCTTCATAGACGCCGCGCTTGAACTCCGCCTTGCGAAGCTCGCGGACGGAGCGGATGCCGCGCGCGTTCAGCTCGCGCTTGGCCAGCGGCGTCAGCCCGACCACGCGCGACAGGTCGTCGGTGCGGTCGCCCTCGGCGCGGCAGTGGTGAAAGAAGGAGCAGCTGGTGCAGCGCGGCCGCAGGTGCCAGAACGCCTCCGCGGGCGCCGCGGCGGCGATGCGGGGGAGGTCCGCGCGCAGGAACTCCTCCACGTGGTGGCGATACGCGGCGAGCGGAAAGCGCTTCGGTCCGCGCGAGCCGCGCGTCCACAGCCACCCCCAGCGCGTCTCCACCGAGCCCTCGATCCCCTCCGCGCGGCAGATCTCCTCCAGCAGCACCGTATAGAACGCCACCTGCGCGTAGTGTTGCACCGTGGCCTCGCGGCTCCACTTCACGTCCGCCACGCCGAACATCAGCCGCCCCCGCCGGTCGCGGCCGATGCGGATGAGGTCCGGCTGCGCGGGCGCCACCTGCACGTCGGGGTCGATGCCGAAGCGCGTCGCGAACGCCGCAGGATCGGGGATGCGCAGCTCCGGCTGGATGAGCCACAACGCCTCGCCGGGATCGCGCAGGGCGCGGACGACGGCGTCGTACGGCAGGCGCGCCGCGTCCCCGTGCTCGTCGTGCCCCGCGGCGACCACGCGCGACTCGCCGTAGTAGCGCATCAGCGCCCGCAGCGCCTGCCGTTCGAAGCGGCGGCCAGCCTGGGTGAGCAGCCCCATCCCCGGGCGCACGCCCACCAGCGGCCCGGCCAGCGGGTCGCGGTTGGGCGCGGGCACGTCCGCGCCGCGCAGCGCGCGCGGCACCATCTGCCAGCGCAGCTGCCGGTCGCAGCCGAAGCGGAAGTACTGGGAGACGAGCGTCCCGGTGAGCCGGAGCGCGTCGGCGGCGGTGGAGGACTGCAAGTGCGAGAGTGCGAGAGTGCGAGAGTGCGAGAGTGCGAGAGTGCGAAAGTGGTTCTTTCACGCCGGCGTTTTCGGGTGTGCGCATCGTACACCGATGCGGCGAAACGGGTCAAGGACGGCGCCCGCCGATTACCGCGCCTGCATCCGCAGGGAGAAGATCGGCCTGTTCAGCCACCGGTCCATGCGCAATCTTACCGCGCGATCCGCGTGTGACGGGCCCAGACCCGTGGCGAAACGCAGGACTCACATGGACGTGGCTCCCATGCCCGATGAGATGATCCCGCCCCGCGCCGGGGATGACCGGCTCCAGAAGGCATCTCCTGAAACGGACCCCACGGCCGCGCTCGAGTACGCGCGGCGCCTGTTCGAGAACGTGACGGCCTGGTACGACGCCGCCGACACAAAGGCGCAGGTCATCCTCACGGTCAACGGAGCCTTCATCGCATTTCTCAGCAGCACCATGTTCGCCGAGCCGGCCAAGATGCGGGCACTGTCCGGCTCCTTTTCGCCCGGAACCTGGGTGCTGCTGCTGTTGATGAGCCTGTGCCTCGCCGGGTCCATCGGCGCGGCTCTCGCCTGTCTCTGGTCCAGGCTCTACAGCAATCGGGAGGTGGATGAGATCTTTCGGCAGCTTGGCGTCGTCGTGGGCGAGTCGGCCAGCTACAAGCCTGACGTGCTGTGGTTCTTTCAGCTCGTCCCGCGGCTGGATCCCACGCAGTTCCAGGCCAGGCTGCTGCAGGTGGACGAGGCGGACGAGGTGAGCGCGCTGGCTTTCCAGATCTCCGCGCTTTCCGCGAACGTCACTCGCAAGCACAGGTGGGTAAACGCCGGCTTCGTTCTGGCCGGCCTCAGCTTCGTGCTCTTCCTCGCGGCGGGAATGTCCTATTTGGCCAGCGTCTAGCCCCTCACCGGGCTCGAGGCCGGCGACCCGCGGGCCCGCTCCCCCGCCAGGCCTTTCGCTCGTTCCTCGCGACGGCTGGCGACCCCTCCCCCAACTTCGGGGGAGGGGTTGGGGGTGGGCGGAGTCCAGGACGGTTCGAAGAGCATCGGACTGCGCCCGCGAGGTGCCCCTCCCCCGGCCCCTCCCCGTTCGTTCCTCACGGAGAGGGGAGAATTCGACTGCACTTCGAGGAGCACGCGTTCGCATCCCTGCTTCGGTAGCGCGCCGAACGTTCGGTGCGCGTCACCTCTCCCCGGAAGTTGGGGGAGAGGCCGGGAGAGGGGCCGCCCGCGGACGCAGTTCGGTCTCTGCCTCTCATCTCGCACTCCCACACTCCCACACTCCCATACTCCTACACGCTTTCGCACTCTCCCCGACTTGCGTCCACGCCTGCCCCTGCCTATCTTCTTCTCTCGTTGAAACTGATTCTCACCCGCAGCCGCGGCTCCGCAGTCCCGAGATGCTGAAGCGCCTGTTCGCCCGGAAGGCTCCGCCCACCGCACCCGCGCGCTGCGCAGAGTGCCCGCTGGCCTCGTGCGCCACGGGCTGCCGCGCCGCCGTGCTGCGCATGGAGTGCCCGCTGGACGAGGCGCACAAGCTGCGCGGCATGGGGCTGTTCGAGGGCACGCACGTGCAGGTGATCGACTCGCGCAACGGCATGCTGCTGGAGGTGAAGGGCGCGCGGCTGGCGCTGGGCGCTGCGCTCGCGCGCACCATCAAGGTGCTGCCGCTGGCCGGGTGAGAAGGCTGTCGGAGCTGGTCCCCGGCGACCGCGGCAAGGTGGTGAAGGTGGCGGGCGACGCCGACGCGGCCCGCCGGCTGATGGAGATGGGGCTGATGCGCGGCACGACCGTGGAGGTCGTGCGACAGGCGCCCCTGGGCGACCCGCTGGAGGTGAAGGTGCGCGGGTTCATGCTCACGCTGCGCCGCGCGGAAGCGGAGCACATCGAAGTGGAGTAAAGACGAGTTGATGGAAGAGGCCGCGGCCGGAACGATCTCCGCGCCCGCCGCACCCTCGCCCGCGGAACCAGCGCGCGGCGGGGGTGTGCTGCATGTGGCGCTGATCGGCAACCCTAACACGGGCAAGAGCACGCTGTTCAACGCGCTGACCGGCATGCGTCAGCGCGTGGGCAACTATTCCGGCGTCACCGTGGAGCGCGTCGAAGGCCGCTACCGCGACGGCGACGCCGCGGTCACCGTCATCGACCTTCCCGGCACCTACTCCCTCTCCGCGTCCTCTCCGGACGAGGAGATCGCGCTGGCCGTGCTCACCGGCCACGCGCCGGGAATCGACCGCCCCGACGTCGTCGTGGTCGTGGTCGATGCGGCCAACCTGGAGCGCAACCTCTTCCTCACCTCGCAGGTGCTGGAGCTGGGGCTTCCCACCGTGGTCGCGCTGAACCAGATCGACGCGGCGGAGGCGGCCGGCATTCGCATCGACGCCATCGAGCTCACGCTGGAGCTGGGCGCGCCCGTGGTCCCCACCGTCGCCATGCGCGGCGAGGGGCTGGACGTGCTCAAGAGCGCCATCCGCAAGGCGCCCGGGCTGGATCGCCCCACGCGCCAGTTCGAGCTCCCGGCGGAGGCCGTGGCCGCGCTGCGCCCCGTGGAGCGGCGGCTGTCGGACGCCGGCTTCAACCCCGGTGCCGCGGGGATGGAGGCGCTGCGCCTGCTCGCCGTCCAGGAGGTCGGCCGGCACCTGCAGGACGTTCCGGAGCTGGCGCCGGCGATCGCCGAAGCGCGGGCGAAGGTGGAGGCCGCGGGGCTGTCGCCGATCAGCCTGGAGGCGGAGTCGCGCTACGGGTGGATCGCGGACGTGGTGGACCGCACCGTCCAGCGCGCGGGGACGGGCGTCAGGACGGTGACGGACCGCGTCGACGCCATCGTCCTGCACCGCGTGGCCGGGCCGCTGATCTTCGTGGCGCTGATGGCCGTCGTCTTCCAGTCCATCTTCACCTGGGCGGAGCCGCTGATCGGCTTCGTGGAGGGGATCTTCGGCGCGGTGGGCGGCGCCGTCGCGTCCGCCATCCCCGAAGGCGACCTGCAGAGCCTGATCGTCGACGGGGTGATCGGGGGCGTGGGGAGCGTGCTCGTCTTCCTGCCGCAGATCGCCATCCTCTTCCTCTTCATCGGGATCCTGGAGGACACGGGGTACATGGCGCGGGCCGCGTTCATCATGGACCGCTTCATGAGGAGCGTGGGGCTGCACGGGCGCTCGTTCATCCCGCTCCTTTCCGGCTACGCGTGCGCCGTCCCCGGCATCATGGCGACGCGGACGATCGAGAGCCGCAAGGACCGGGTGGCGACCATCATGGTGCTGCCGCTGATGAGCTGCTCGGCGCGCATCCCCATCTACACGCTCCTCATCGGCACCTTCATCCCGCCGATCGCGGTCGGCGGCGTGTGGAACCTGCAGGGGATCACGCTGCTGGCGATGTACCTGCTGGGGACGGTGACGGCGCTGCTGGTCGCGTCGGTCTTCAAGCGGACGCTCCTGAAGGGACAGGCGCGGCCCATGATCATGGAGCTGCCGCCGTACCGCCTGCCGCGCCCGCGCAGCCTGGCGCTCTCGGTGGGGCACCGGGCCAGCATGTTCCTCAAGAAGGCGGGAACGGTCATCCTGGCGCTCTCCATCCTGCTCTGGGCGCTGGCGACCTATCCCAGGACGGAGGCGCCGGCGGGGGTGACGGACCAGCAGGCGCAGGAGGCGCAGCTGGCCGGAAGCGCGCTGGGGCGGATGGGCCACGCGGTGGAGCCGCTGGTGCGCCCGCTGGGGTACGACTGGAAGATCGGCGTGGGCATCCTGAGCTCGTTCGCCGCGCGCGAGGTGTTCGTCAGCACGATGGGCACCATCTACGGCGTGGGATCGGACGCCGACGAGGGCTCGTCCACGCTGCGCGAGAAGCTGCGCGGCGAGCGGCACGCGTCGTCCGGCGCCATCGTGTACACGCCGCTGGTGGCGGTGGGGCTGATGGTGTTCTACGTCTACGCGATGATGTGCATGAGCACCATCGCCGTCGTCGTCCGCGAGACGGGCGGCGGGTGGACGGGGGTGCGCTGGGCGGCGTTCCAGTTCGGGTGGATGCTGGCGCTGGCGTACCTTTCGGCGCTGCTGGTGTATCAGGGGGGGCGGGCGCTGGGGTGGGGATGAGGGTGAACGGGTGATGGGGTGAACGGGTGAACGGGTGATGCCGATCGCGATTTCGACAGGAGCACGCGCCGTCCGCCTGCAGGAGCGAATGAATTCGCCACTACGACTGCGCAAAGTCCGCCTGCGCGGACTCGGCGGCCCGGCGGTGTGCGGCGTTCCACGCACCTGCGCGTCCGCAGCCGGGGCGGCACCTGATCGAGCAGCATAACGCGTGAGATGGGATCGATGGACATCCAGACGCTGATCGTATTTCTGATCGTGCTGGCGGCGGCGCTCTTCGTGGGCAACCGCTTCCGCCGCACCCTGCTCGCCGCCCGCGCCACCACCGGCAAGGACGGCAAGAACTGCGGACCCGACTGCGGCTGCTCGCCGCACTGACTCGCGCGACAGCGACGCAAACAGCCCCGGACTTCCACGCGAAGTCCGGGGCTTTTTTCGTTCCCTCCACGCGAGATTTTGACTTCCTGAGGGAGCGCCGCACCTCACCCTCCGCCCGCACCTCACCTGGCGCGCGACCGAAGGACCTCCTCTCCGCCCGCGCAGGCACATCCCGGCGCACCAGCCCCGCCGTTCGGCACGTACATCATCTGCATGTAAAAAATACTTGACACCACACCCCGGCAGGACTATCCTGTGCCGTGTCGGATATTTTTTACATCACGTCAGGTATACCTGACTCGCACCGGATGAGGACACGATGGATCTCTCGTTCCAGGAAAAGAGCCTGTGGCTGATGTTCGCCAGCCTGGCCGGGGTTTTCGGCTTCTACTTCGTGACCGTTCTCCCCACGGACGGCGCCGACGTGATGCCGCACCAGGTGGTGCTGTTCACGGTGGCGATCGTGGTGCTGGTCATCATGCAGATCGTGGGTCACGTCGTGATCGCCATCGTGGACCGGCGCACGGAGACGGATGAGCGGGACCGGCTGATCGGGCTCAAGGGCACGCGCAACGCGTCGTACGTGCTCGCGACGGGCGTATTCCTGGCACTGTGCGCGGCGGTGATGGCGGAGGGAAACTTCCTGTTCACGCACGTGCTGCTGGGGTTCTGGGTCCTGGCCCAGATGGTGGAGATCGGGTCGCAGCTGTTTCTGTACCGGCGGGGGGCGTGAGCCGTGGGTAAGGGCGGCGGCCGCATCTCGAACGAAATCCGCACCCTCCGGTTCCATCATGGCGAGATGACGCAGCAGGAGCTCGCCGAGCGCATCGGCGTCACGCGTCAGACGATCAACGCCATCGAGGGGAACAAGTACTCGCCGTCGCTGGAGGTGGCGTTCCGCATCGCCCGCGTGTTCGACGTCCCGCTTGAGCGAGTCTTTCAGTACGGCGAGGATTGAGGCGAGCGGGATGGATGGCCAGAGATAAGCGATCGGAAACCCCGCGCAACCGCGGGGTTTCCGCCTGGGGGCCTCTCTGGGTTCCTCGGATGATGACCGACGCGCCGGGCTGCGGACGCACCGGTGCGTGGGACGCCGCATGCGGCCGGGCCGCCGAGTCCGCGCAGGCGGAGTGTGTGACGTTGTTGCCGCGATTTCAATTCAATCGCTCCCGCGGGCGGGCGGCACCTTCCCCGGCGCGCAAAAACGAACCCCGCCACGCCCACGAACCCTCCGACGCCGAGCATCCGCATCATCAAGACCCTTGCGCCTGTATTCTACACCTGTATTATGTAGCTGTCGAAGCCGTCGATCCTCCATCCCGCAGGGGCCGTGATGAGCTACTCGCTGACCGAGCTTCAGCTCGCGTTGATGAAGGTGATGTGGGAGCGCGGCGAGGCCAGCGTGCTCGATCTGCACGACGCCCTGCGCGCCGAGCGCAAGATCGCGCAATCCACGGTCGCCACGCTGCTTACGCGGATGGAGAAGAAGGGCCTGGTCACGCACCGCCAGGACGGCCGCCAGTACCTGTACCGCGCGCTGGTGAGCGAGGGATCCGTCCGCCGCTCCGTGGTGGCCGAGGTCTCCGGCCTGTTCGGGCGGCTGTTCGAGGGCGACGTGACGGAGATGGTGAGCCACCTGCTGCACCAGAGCGACGTGGAGGCCGACGACCTGGCGCGCCTGCGGCAGATGATCCAGCAGCGCGAAGCCGAGCTGAAGGGAGGTGCCGAATGAGCGAGACCGCCCTGCGCGCCGCCGCGTGGCTGCTGACCTACGCCGTCCACAGCACCCTGCTGCTGAGCGCCGCCGCGCTGCTCGCGCGCCGCGTTCGGGGCGAGGCGTGGCGCGAGACGCTGTGGAAGGCCGCGCTCGTCGGCGGCATCGTCACCGCGACCGCGCAGACGCAGTCCGGCTACGATCCGCCCGCCGGCACCTGGCGGATCCGGAGCACGGTGGACCTTACCGTCGCGGTGGCGGCCGACGAAGCCGCCGCGCCGGTGCAGCCGCCGGCCCCCGTCCAGACGCCGGCCGACGCCGCGCCGCGGTCCGCATCGACGGAATCAACGGCATCTTCCGGAACCGCCACGCCCGCAGCCGCATCATCGACCGCATCCCCCGATCGAACCACATCCGGCGTATCGTTCTCCATCCGCCCGCTCATCGACCTCGCCATCGCGGCGTGGGCGGTGATCGCGGCGCTGCTGATCGTGCGCATCGCGTGGCGACAGGGGCGGCTGTGGGCGATGCTGCGCGGCCGCCGGCCGGTCACGGACCCGGCGGTGCTGGGGATGATGGCGGGGCTGCGGCGCAACGCCGGCCTCTGGCGCGCAGTCCGCCTGACCACGTGCGACGCCACGCCCACACCGCTCGCATTGGTGGGCGGAGAGGTGTGCGTGCCGCCGCGCTTCCTGGTGGATCTCGACCCCGAGCAGCAGCGCAGCGCCCTGGCGCACGAGCTTGCGCACCTTGCGCGGCGCGACCCGGCGTGGCACTTCGCCGTCGCCGTCATCGAGGCCGTCTTCTTCTTTCAGCCGCTCAACCGCCTGGCCCGCCTGCGCCTGCGCGAATCCGCCGAGTTCCTGTGCGACGAGTGGGCCGCGCGGCAGACCGGCTCGCCGCTGGGGCTCGCCCGCTGCCTGGCCGAGGTGGCGTCGTGGGTGGCGCCCGGCCGCGCGCCGATCCCCGCCGGGACCATGGCGATGGCGGAGGGCGGATCGCCGCTGGTGCAGCGCGTGCAGCGGCTGACCGCGTGGCGCGGCGGGTCGCGGCAGGGGAGCGGGATGATGCGCACGGGCGCGGCGGCGGTGCTGGTGCTGGCCGTCGCGTTCGCCGCGCCCGCGGTCGCCTCCTCCGGCGAGCGGCGCACGAAAGCTCCGGTGGTGGAGGAGCCGGCGGTGGAGGTGGCCACGGCGGTGGATGACGAGGTGCGGATCCAGACGGGCCCGCAGGAGGGGATCATCCGCCATCCCCGCCCGTCCGAGCCGCTGGCGCGCCGCTGGGCGTGGGCGGTGGAGGAGATGGAGTCACGGCGGATGGCGCGCGCATGGGTCGCGTGGTCAGTGCCGGCGGCGTTCTCCCCCGGCCCCACCTGGCTCGATGCCCCGGGAGGGAGCCGGGTGACGCTGAACCAGCGACTGGGCGCGCCCGCCGAGCAGACGGTCATGCTGTTCACCGTGGCCCGCGACGGCCAGGTGGAGCACGTGGCGGGGCACGGCGCGGTGGTGAACCTGGGCCGCCAGCCCGTCGTGTGGCTGGGATCCGCGACGGGCGAGGAGAGCTTCGCAAAGCTGCGCGGCATGGGCGACGGGCTGCGCGACCCCGACCAGCGCGAGTCCCTGGTGGAGATCGTGGGGCTGCACGGCGCGGCGGGCGTGGTGCCGTACCTGGCCGCCGTGCTGGGCCGCGACGGCAGCAACGGCGTGCGCCGCGAGGCCGCGACGGCCCTGGGCCGCCACCGCACCGACGAGGCGCTGGCCGCGCTGCAGACGGCCGTGGAGCGCGACGGCTCGGAGGACGTGCGCCGCGAGGCGGTGGAGGCCATCGGCCGGATGCGACACCCCGGTTCCACCACCCTGCTGCGCGAGATCGCCGTCTCCGCGCCGAACTCCAGCACCCGCCGCCACGCCGCCGAGGCGCTGAGCGGGGGCGGTGATGACGCGTTCGAGTCGCTGCGCCAGATCGCCATCGCCGAAGAGGACCTGGTGGTGGCGCGGCAGGCGGTGGAGTCGATGCAGTCGTTCTCCGCCGAGCAGGCCGCGCCGGTGCTGGAGCAGATCGCCTGGGCTCCGGTGCGCGAAGAGACCGCCCGCCAGGCCGCGGAGTCGCTGGGCCGCTTTCCCGCGCCGTGGGCCGTTGTCGCGCTGGACTCCATCGCGCGCACCCACCCGCGCCGGAAGGTCGCCCATCAGGCGGTGGAGTCGCTGGGCGGCTACCGCGGCGTAGTCTCCGACGGCTACCTCACCGTCATCGCGCGCACTCACCCGGACCCGGGGATCCGCGACGAGGCGCTCGACCAGCTCCGCCGCAGGGAAACGGCGCGGAGAACCAACCCCGCTCCCGACCCCTGACGTCCCTCGGCCGCGGCCGTCCCCCGCGGGCGGCTGACACCCGGTCCGCCACACTCCCGTAGCAAGCACTTGCCTGCCTGATCAACCGGCGGCGGCCTCCGATGGCCGCGGCCCTGACCGGATGCGTCCCATGATCGCAGCACCCCATCGCCGCCGCGCCGCGGGCCTGGCGCTCGGCCTCTTCACCCTCGCGCTTCCCGCCGCCGCCGCGGCGCAGACGCCGGCCGCCCAGACGCGGCAGATCCGCGCCACCCGCACGGAAACCGCGCCGCAGCTGGACGGGCGCCTGGACGACGCCGTCTGGCGGCAGGCCGCGTGGCACCGCGACTTCACCACCCGCGAGCCCGTGGAGGGCGGACAGCCCGCGGGCGCCACGGAGGTCGCCTTTCTGGTGGACGGCGGCAGCCTGTACGTGGGCGCGCGGATGCACGGCGCCGCGCCCGGCGACGTGCGCGCCCAGCTGGCCCGCCGCGACCGCGAGGGCGATGCCGAGCAGCTGGCCGTCTCGCTGGACACGTACCACGACCGGCGCACCGCCTACACCTTTGCCGTCAGCGCCGCGGGGACGCGCATCGACTACTACCATCCCTCGGATTCCGAGGGGAGCCGCAGCTACTCGTTCGATCCCGTCTGGCAGGCGGAAGCGCGCGTGGACTCCGCCGGGTGGACGGCGGAGATGCGCATCCCCCTTTCCCAGCTGCGCTTTACGGCCGCGGCGGAGCAGGTGTGGGGGATCAACGTGGTCCGCCGCGTCCCCGCGCGGAACGAGGCGGCGTACTGGACGCTCGTCCCGCGCAGCGAGACGGGATGGTCGTCGCGGATGGGGGAGCTCGTCGGCCTGGGCGCGCTGCGGCCGTCGCGGCGCATCGAGCTGCTGCCGTACGTGGCGGCGGAGGGGAAGATCGCGCAGCCGGAGGACCCGCGCGACCCGTTCGTCGCCGAGCGCGAGACGGGGATGCGGGTGGGCGGCGACCTGAAGATGGGGCTGGGGCCGTCGTTCACGCTGGAGGCCACCATCAACCCCGACTTCGGGCAGGTGGAGGCGGACCCGGCGGAGGTGAACCTGACGCAGTTCGAAACCTTCTTCTCCGAGCGCCGCCCCTTCTTCGTGGAAGGGACGTCGATCCTGGGCAGCCGCGGACTCTTCTACTCGCGCCGGATCGGCGCGCCGCCGCCGGGGCAGCCGGACGCGGACTACTTCGACCGCATCGACAACACCACCATCCTGGGCGCCGCCAAGGTCACCGGCCGCACCCGCGCGGGCCTTTCCCTGGGCGCGCTGGCGGCCGTAACGGCGCGCGAGAACGCCGCCACCTTCGACACCGCGGCGGACGCCTTCGGGCGCGCGGAGGTCGCGCCGCCGACGGCGTACGGCATCGTGAGCGTGCAGCAGGAGCTCGGGCGCGACCGGTCGGTGCTGGGCGGCAGCCTGACGGCCGTGCGGCGCGAGATGGATGACGACGGTCCGCTGGCGGCGCTCGTCCCCGAGCAGGCCCTCTCCGGCGTGATCGACGGGCGGCTGCGCTGGGCGGGCGGCCAGTACGACATCAGCGCGTTCGCCGGCTACAGCCACGTGAGCGGCGACTCGGCGGCCATCCTGCGCCTGCAGCGCTCGTCGCGGCGCTACTTTCAGCGGCCGGACGCTGACCACGTGGAGGTGGACCCGTCGCGGACGCGGCTGGGCGGGCTGCTGCTGGGCATCAACCACAGCCGCAACAGCGGAAGGCACTGGCTGTGGGACGTGGACTACACCGAGCAGCACCCCGGGCTGGAGCTGAACGACGTGGGGCAGCAGGGCTCCGCCGACAACCGCTTCCTTTCCGGCGACGTCCGCTACCGCGAGACGCAGCCCGGCCGCGTCTTTCGCCGCTACGAGGTGGGGCTGTACGAGGAGAACGCCTGGAACTTCGACGGCATCCTGAACCAGCTCGTCTACGGGGTGCTGGGGAACGCGCAGCTGCGCAACTTCTGGAGCGTGGAGGGCGGCGTGATCCGCATCGCCCGCGCCCTGAGCGACGACCTGACGCGCGGCGGGCCGCTGATGGGCACCGGCGCCGCGTGGCGGGTGGAGAGCGCGCTGTACGGCAACCCGGCCCGCCGCACGCGCTGGCAGGCGGAGGTCAACGCGCAGCGCGACGAGCTGGGCGGATGGACCACCGAGCTGGGCGGCGACCTCTCGTTTCACCCCGGGCCGCGCTGGGAGCTTTCGCTGGACCCGCTCTGGCTGCGCGCCGTGAACGCGCGCCAGTACGTGCAGGAGCGCGACGGCGGCACCGACGCCACCTTTGGCCGGCGCTATGTGTTCGCGTTCGTGGAGCGCAGCGAGGTGCGCGTCCGCGTCAGGCTGAACTACGCGCTGTCGCCGGACCTCACCCTGGAGACGTACGCCGAGCCCTTTGCCAGCAGCGGCCGCTTCTACGGCCACGGCGAGCTGCGGGCCGCGCGCAGCCGCGAGCTGCGCACCTACGGCGAGGAGGGGACGACGATCGTGGTGGATCCCGCCACCGGCCAGCACCAGGTGACGGACGGGGCCGCCACCTTCACCCTTCCCAACCGAGACTTCGACGTGCGGTCGTTCCGCAGCAACGCCGTGCTTCGCTGGGAGTGGCGGCCGGGGAGCACGCTCTTCGTGGTCTGGCAGCAGAACCGCGCCCGCCGGTCGGCCGAGTGGACCCGCGTGGCCCCCGGCGACCTGTTCGACTCGCTGACCGCCCGCGGCGACAACTTTCTCGCGCTCAAGGCCACCTACTGGCTCCCCGTGCGGTGAGCTGGATGAAAGGCGGCCCGGTCGACTCCGTCTCGGCGGTTGAAACCGCGGCTGGAACGTCACGAAATCCGCCTGCGCGGATTGCGGCCGCGGGTACCCGGGCGCTCCGACAGGCCACGAGGATCCGGACGAGAGATTCCTCGGTCGCGCGCAGGGAACAGCGTACCGGACGGTGTGGTGCGGCGCTTCCCTCGGAATGACAGCTCTGCGCATCGGCGCAGGTACGCTGTTGAAGCCCCGCGCGGTTTGCGGGGCTTTCCGCAGTTCCAGCCGCGGGTTCACCCGCCCGGGAACGCACCCGGCCGGCGCGCGGGCCACCCGGTGCTCGCCCGGACCGACACACTGGGGCGCGCGGACGCAGAAGCCCCGCGCAGTTTGCGGAGCTTTCCGCAGTTCCAGCCGCGGGTTCACCCGCCCGGGAACGCACCCGGCAAGCCTGTTGATCGAAACGACGAACCCTCCCCCGGACTGCGGACGACTGCGGAGGAGGGTTGTTCGCATCTACCGAAAGGAATCACCCGCCCTTGCAGGCTATTCCCTATTCCCTATTCCCTGTCCCTCGCCCTACCGCCGCACCGCCGTCAGCAGCTGCCCGCCCCGCACCACGCCCAGCGACACTTCCTTGCCGATCACGTCGCCGTTCTTGTCGAAGCGAATCGTGCCGGAAACGCCCTCGAACGCCTCCGAGCCGCCCTCGGCGCCGATGCGGGCCACGTAGTCGCGCACCTTCTCCCGGTCCGTCCCCACCTCGTTGATGGCGCGGCGCAGCAGGTTGATCACGTCGTACGTCATGGCGCCGCGGTGGTCGGGGACCGCGTTGTTGTTGCGCGCCCGGTAGCGGGTCACGAACTCGCGCGCCAGGTCCGACTGCCGGTCCGCCAGGAACGCCGAGCTGATGAACACGCCCTCCGCCGGCGCGCCCGCGTCCTTGAGCCCCGTGAGCCCGTCGGAGCCGAAGATGGGCCCCGTGAACCCCAGCCGCCGGGCCGCCAGGATGATCTTGAGCCCCGTCTCCGCCTGCCCGCCGATCACCAGCGCGTCCGCGCCGCGGCGGATGGCGCGCGACAGGTAGGGGTCCAGCTCCGTGCCGCTGGCCACCACCGCGGGCAGGTACGGGTCGGCCGAGACGACCGCGCCGCCGCCGCTGCGAAAGGCGCGCTCGAAGGTGGTCATCACCCCCTGGCCGTAGTCGTCGTTGGCGTACAGCACCGCCGCCCGCCGCCGCCCCAGCTCCGTGATGCCGCGCGCCAGCACCGGCGCGAACTCCAGGTCCGTGGGCGTGACCCGAAAGCTCCAGTCCCCCGCCTGGGTGAACGCCGGCGCGGACGAGGCGGGGGAGATGTGCATCAGCGGATCGCCCGCGCGCTGGCCCTGGGGCGCGTTGTAGATCTCCGCCGCCTTGAGGCTGGGCCCCGAGTTCAGGTGCCCCACCACGGCCACCACGCGCGCGTCGCGGCGCAGCGAGTCGGCGATGGTCAGGGCCACCTGCGGGTCCGCCTTGTCGTCCATCATCAGCAGCCGCACCTGCCGGCCGCCGATGCCGCCGTCCCTGTTGATCTCCTCCACCGCCATCTCGGCGGCCATGCGCATGGAGGTGCCGTTGGCCGCGCTCAGCGGCCCCGCCACCCCCAGGTACACGAACTCGTCCGACCCTCCCCCGCAGGCGGCGGTGCACAGGAGCGCCAGGAAAGTAAACGTGGCGCGGAAGGCCTTTCGCGACATACTATACATGAGCAGGTCCGGGAAAGCCGCGGCGAGCGGCGAAACAGCAGGTTCGGGAGAAGCTTCGCAAGTGACGGTACCGCAGCAGCTTGAGGTCCCCTCAGTGCCGCGTCCGCACCCCCGATCGAAAAGATTCCGTCACGTACCGCTTGACGAAGTAGACAAAGTAGACTAAGTTCGATTGTGTCCGCTCTGTCCACTTTAGGGTGGGGTTCCACAGAGTAGACTATCGGGTGGCCGGGGCCCTCGCAAGGCTCCCGTCCCGCGGCCCGGCCGCGCCCGGTGGAGATAATGATCGTGAACCGGAGCCGGGGAGAGGCCGTGACGGCACTCCCCCTCCCCTGCGGGTGGCGCGCCTGGGACCGGCGATCCGCCCTTGGAGCCCCGGCCATGCATGCACAGGCAACAAGAAGTACCTCCCGAGCGCGTGGACGGCGCCGTAACGCTTCGCGGCGCTGGTGCATCCCGCCGGCCATCCTGCGCGAGCCCGACGAGACGCTGGAGGCCTCGCAGATCCTCCTGGAGCACCGGGGCGACCTGGGGCTGCTCCTGTGGAACTCGCTGCGCGACGTGACGCTGTGGGCCTCCGTGGAGCCGGAGCGGCGCGAGGGGCTGTTCACCCCCGACGCCGCCCGCAAGCGCCTGGAGCAGCTGCAGGGCGCCGGCGTGGAGCCGCCGCTGGAGGTGTCGCTCACCGCGCTGGTGGCCGTGGTCGACAGCCCCGGCACCGCCAGCGCCGAGATCGTGACCCTGGTGTGCGTGGAGATCTCGCGCTGGGCGCAGGAGCGCGGCGCCAGCGGCACCGCGCTGGCCTTTGCGCAGGCCTCCGCGCTGGCCTCGCCCGAGGAGGCGGCGCCCGCCTACCGCGTAGGCAGCCTGGCGCTGGGGTGGGGGCGCCACGCCCGCGCCGAGACCTGGCTGCGACGCTCCATCGGTCTGGGGCGCCGCGGCAAGGACTGGCAGAGCTACGCGCAGGCGTACGTGGACATGGGCGTGCTGTACGCGCGCCGCGACATGCACGCCAGCGCGCGGCGCTACTACACGCAGGCCATGCGCGCCGCCCGCCGGCACGGGCTGCTGGCGGTGCGCGGCGCCGCGCTGCACGGCCTGTTTCTCCTCGCCATGGAGGTGGGGGAGCTGGACGACGCCGAGCGGTACGCCCGCGCCGCCATGCGCGCGTACGGGCGCGGCCACCCGCGCCTGGCCGAGCTGCTGCACGACATCGCCTACCTCTGGGTCACGCGCGAGAGCTACGGCCGCGCCATCCCCATGCTGCAGAAGCTGCTCGTGACCCGCACCGGCCCCGGCGAGCGCGCCCTCACGCTGGCCATCCTGGCGCGCGCCGCGGCGGGCACCGGCGAGCGGCGGCTGTACGAAGAGGCGTGGAGCAGCTCCTGGTCGCTCATCAACCGCCCCGGCGCCCGCGAAGACCACGCGCGCACGCTGCTGGAGCTGGGGCGCGCCGCGGCCAAGCTCAAGGACTGGATCCGGATGGACCAGGCCATTCGCCTGCACACCGCGCAGCCGCCGCGGCACGCGGACCGGCGCATCACCGAGCAGCTGGCGGAACTCACCGCCTTCGCCCGGGGGCACGTGGGCGGTTGACCGGGATGGTGGGGAGAGGAGGGAGACGCCGGGCGGGTCGCGGCGCTTTTTTCGGCCGGGCGGTGTTCATTCTGTTTACTGTCGATGGGGGACGCCGCCACTCGCCCCCCCTCGAACCCGTTCCACCCGCCGCGGAACGCGGGCGGCGGACGCAGAAACGCGGAGGACGCGCCGGGGGGCAGCCCGCGCGTCCCCCGCGTCCGTGGAGCGAGAGGGGACGGTTCGAACCCGTCCGTCAGACCATGCGGATCACTCCTCTTCCTCTTCGCGGCAGTCCCGGCGCAGCCGCTGCTCCGTCATGCGCCACTGCGTGCCTTCCTTGCGAAACTCCAGCGTCCACACGCGGTTGCAGTGGTCGCTGGGCAGGCGCCGGCGGTCGGTGCTGGCGGTGCGCACGTGGGCCGTAAGCTCATCCCCCGCGTGCCGCACCAGGTTCAGGTTCACCCACACCCCGAACTTGCGCACCCAGCACCCGCCGATCCCCGACTCCGAGTCGCACAGCAGCACCTGCTCCTGCACCGCCTGCGTGGGCTCGCCCAGGACGCGCGACATGCTGTCTTCGGAGACCGAGTCGCCCGTGACCTTGTGCGCCGCGACGCGAAACGAGTTCAGGTTCACGTACAGGGGCCCGTCGGACGGGCGGCCGGGCTGGTTCTGCCGCGCGTCCTGCTCGGCGAAGCGCAGGATCTGCCGGGAGATGTCGAAGAACTCCGCCTGGGTGGGCTGCTCGCCCGAGCAGGCGGCCAGCAGCAGCAGGGCGGCGGCGAACAGGATGCGCTTCATAGGGTTCGGCTGGGACGGGGTGCACGGGTCCGGTGCAGATTACACCCCGCGCCGCGCGCGCGCCATGCCGCCCGCCCTCCCGCCGCGGCGGCCGAGCGCATAGGTTGGGGCGCACCAACGCGCGCGCACCCGCACCCGGAGAACCGATGGCGCTGTGGAGGCTTACCCCCAGGAGTGACAGGCTCTGGTGGTGTGTTGAAGGAAAGGACCCGTGGCAGCCGCCCTACGACCGCGCCTTCGGCTTCGTGGTTCGCGCCGCCGACGCCGAGGAGGCGCGGTGGACGGCGCACCAGGCCGCGGGCGACGAGAACGGCACGCTCGAAGGCGTGTCGCCCTGGCTGGACGCCAACTATTCGAACTGCGAAGAGCTGCGCGACGAGGGCTCGGCCGAGGTCGTGCTCGTCAATTTTCGCCACGCGCCCAAGTAGCGCCTACAGGAACTCCGGCGTCGGATCGACTACCTTCACATTGCAGAAGCGGCGGATCTTCTCGAAGTCCGCCACGTTGTAGGTGACCACCTCGGCGTTGATCCGCCTGGCCGACCGTGCGATCAGAACGTCGCGCAGCAGCCGGTGCTGTTCCTCTTTCGGAATGGCCGGCGTGTGCCCTGCGCGGTGCGATCGCAGCCCACGGTGCAGGGCATTCAGCACCTTCCCCGCCTCGTACCAGTCTTCGCCGTCCGGCGTGAGAAGCACGCCGTCCTCTTCAGCGGCGGCCCGCATCGAGCCCAGCCTGCGCACGTCGGCCGTATCCTGCGCGCCGGCCGTGAGCTCCTGCAGCACCACGGCCGACACGAACCCGGGGATCTCGGACATCCTGTCCCGGATGACGACATTGGTATCCACCACGAAGCGCCGGGTCGTCAATCCGCCGCCTCCCGCTCGGACAGCACCGGCCGGTTCACCGCCCGCGCGAGTGCCAGCCAATCCGGGTTGTGCTGGACCGACCACTCGAATCGTCCGCTCCCGGCCATGACCAGGATCTCGCTGAAGCACTCCTCCGAGCGCGCCAGAGCCGCGTCGATTGCGTCGGGAAGCCGGACGTGGCTGCTGAGCAGCACGCCCTGCTGGTCCCGCAACTCCCAGACACCGTCGCGCTTGGCGATATGCAGCCGCGGAGCTGCAGGATCCAGGTCCTCGGGATCGTAGAAGAGTTCGATTGAGGATTCGCGCGTCGCCATGGTCGCCTCGGGTGCAGGTCAGCTTGCGTCGTAAGATAATCGCTTTGGAGCTGCCACTCCAGACACAAATGCATGCGCTCTGGACGGGTCAGCGGTGAGCACGCGGCAGGTACGATGGATACAAGAAAACGGGCCGGCATCGCTGCCGGCCCGCTCCTTTTGGAACCCGTCGAAACGGTCGATCAGACCCAGGTCTGCTGGATCTTGCCGACGGCGCTGATGCGCTGCTCGGCGATGCGGTCGGCGGCCACGTAGGTGGGCACGCCCTCGTTCTCCGACAGCTCGAAGATGCGCAGCAGGGTGTTGTAGATGTCGCCCGCCTTGCGCATGGCGCGCTCGGACGCCCACCCGTGCAGCTCGCCGTACACGTTGATCAGGCCGCCGGCGTTGATCACGTAGTCCGGGGCGTACAGGATGCCGCGGCGGTGCAGCTCGTCGCCGTGGCGCGCCTCGGCCAGCACGTTGTTGGCGGCGCCGGCCACGATGTCGACCTTGAGCAGGGGGATGGTCTGGTCGTTCACCGTGGCGCCCAGCGCGCTGGGCGCGTAGATGTCGGCCTCCACCCCGTAGATCTCGTCCGTCCCCACGGCCGTGGCGCCAAAGTCGTGCACCACGCGCTGCACGCGCTCCTGGTCGATGTCGGTCACCACCAGCCGCGCGCCCTCGGAGGCCAGGTTCTGGCACAGGTAGTAGCCCACGTGGCCCACGCCCTGGACGGTGACCGTTCTGCCGCTCAGGCTGTCGGAGCCGTACTTGGCCATGGCCGCCGCCTTGATGCCGCGGTAGGTGCCGTACGCCGTCACCGGCGAGGGGTCGCCCGAGGCCTGGGCGCGGCCGGCGACGGACTCAGTCTCCATGGCCACGAACTCCATGTCGTCCACCGAGGTACCCACGTCCTCGGCGGTGATGTAGCGGCCCTTGAGCGTCTCCACGAAGCGGCCGTGCGCGCGAAAGATCTCCTCGCGGTTGGTGCGCTTGGGATCGCCCACGATGACGGACTTGCCGCCGCCCAGGTTGAGCCCCGCCACCGAGGCCTTGTACGTCATCCCCCGCGACAGGCGCAGGGCGTCGACGAACGCCTCCTGGTCGTTGTTGTAGTTCCAGTACCGCGTCCCCCCCAGCGCCGGCCCCAGCACGGTGTTGTGGATGGCGATAATCCCCTTGTAGCCGCACGACGGCTCGTGGCAGAAGACGACCTGCTCATGGTCGTGCTCAGCGATCACAGAAAACAGTTCCATGCCCGTTCGATCGTAAGTGTTGCGTCCGGGTGCGCGGACCGGCGGCCCGCGGGGTCTATTGTGGCCTTCGCCTCCGGCGGCCTACCGGTACAGCTCGCGCGCGATCACCGTGCGCTGGATCTCGCTGGTCCCCTCGTAGATCTCGGTGACCTTGGCGTCGCGGAACAGCCGCTCCACCGGGTACTCCTTGACGTATCCGTATCCGCCGAACACCTGCACGGCCTCGGTGGTCACGTACATGGCGGCCTCGCTGGCGAACAGCTTGGCCATGGACGACAGCTTGCTCACCGGCTCGCCCGCGTCCTTGGCCGCCGCGGCGCGGTGCAGCAGCGCGCGCGCCGCCTCGATGCGCACGGCCATGTCGGCCAGCTTGAACTGCATTCCCTGAAAGCCGCGGATGGCCTGGCCGAACTGCTTTCGCTCGTCCGCGTACGCCAGCGCGTGCTCCAGCGCCGCCTGCGCGATGCCGATGGCCAGCGCCGCGATCCCCATCCGCCCGTTGTCCAGCCCCTGCAGGGCGTAGATGAAGCCCAGCGACGGGTCGCCCAGCAGCTGGTCGTCGGGGACGAACATCTCGTGGAAGGAGATGCCAACGGTCTCCGACGCCCGCTGCCCCATCTTGTCCTCCTTCTTCCCCACCGAGTACCCCTCGGCATCCGTGGGGACGATGAAGGCGCCGATCCCCTTGGCGCCGCGCCGGTCCTCCGCCGTGTCGGTGCGCACCATGGTCACCACCACGTCGCCGAAGCCGCCGTTGGTGACCCAGGCCTTGGCGCCGTTGAGGATCCAGCCGCCCTCCACCTTGCGGGCGTGGGCGGCCATCCCGGCGGCGTCGGAGCCGGCGTCGGGCTCGGAGAGCGAAAAGGCGCCCAGCATCTCCCCGCGCGCCATGGGCCCCAGCCAGCGCTCCTTCTGCGCGTCGGTGCCATGGGCCAGGATCATCTGCGTGGGGAGCGAGTTGTGCACGCTCATGGCCACGGCCACGCTGGCGTCGCCGCGCGCGATCTCCTCCAGCGCGACCACGTAGGCCAGGGTGTCCAGCGCCAGCCCGTCGTGCTGCTCCGGAAGCAGCATCCCCAGAAAGCCCAGCTCACCCAGCTTCTGGATGACCTCGCGGGGAAAGTGCGCCTCGCGGTCCCACTCTTCGGCGTGGGGCCGCAGCTCGTTCTCGGCGAACTCGCGCGCCAGGTCGCGGATCTGCTGCTGTTCCTCGGTCATCAACAAAGTGCGTGAGTGCATTGGTGCGTGAGTGCGTGAGTGCCACCCCGCGTCGTTCATCATTCCCCGGGCCTGTCGCACCGGTCTTCGGGGCGGGCGTACGACTTCAGCACGCCGCACTTCTCGCAGCGCAGGGTGACGATGTCGTAGCGCGCCCGGTCCTTGATGTTCAGCCCGGCGTTCATCCCCAGGAACTTCGACATCTGCGGCTCGCCCTCAACCCAGAAGGCCTGCGCCGCCACGGAGTAGTCGCCGCGGTCGGCGGTGTAGCCCATCTGCATGGTCCCGCCGCACTCGCCGCAAAACGTCTGCATCGCCGTCCTCCCCTCGTGGCTGGCCCATTCCCGGGGCGGTTGAAAACCGCGGCTGGAACATCACGAAATCCGCCTTCGCGGATTCCCGTCCGACGGCGCGATGTGTCCGGCGAACTCCGGTGCGCGCCGACGCGCAGCCCCGCGCCGTTTGCGGGGCTTCCCGCTCTCCCAGCCGCGGATTCATCCGCCCGGGTAGATCACCCGCCGGCGACGCCCCGCTTCCGCACTCCCGCACTTCCGCACTCCCGCACTCCCGCACTCCCGCACTCACGCACTCACGCACCGCGGTAGTCGTAGAACCCCTCACCCGTCTTGCGGCCCAGCTTGCCCGCGGCGACGTACTTCCGCAGCAGGGGGCAGGGGCGGTACTTGTCGTCGCCCAGGCCGTCGTGCAGCACCTGCATGATGGCCAGGCAGGTGTCCAGCCCGATCAGGTCCGCCAGCGCCAGCGGGCCCATGGGGTGGTTCATCCCCAGCTTCATCACCGTGTCGATGGCCTCGCGGGTCGCCACGCCCTCCATCAGGCAGAAGACGGCCTCGTTGATCATGGGCATCAGGATCCGGTTGGATACGAAGCCCGGATAGTCCTGCGCCTCGGCCACCGTCTTTCCCAGCTTCTCCGACGTCTCCACCACGATCCGCGTGGTCTCGTCCGAGGTCGCCAGCCCCCGGATGATCTCCACCAGCTTCATCACGGGGACGGGATTCATGAAGTGCATCCCGATCACCTGGTCGGCGCGGCCGGTGCGGCCCGCGATCTCGGTGATGGAGATGGACGACGTGTTGCTGGCCAAGATGGCGTGCGCCGGGGCGTGCCGGTCCATCTCCTCGAAGATGCGGAACTTGAGGTCCCGGTTCTCCGTGGCGGCCTCGACCACGAGGTCCGCGTCCGCGACGGCGGAGATCTCCGTGGCGGTGCGGATGCGGCCCAGCGCGGCGTCGCGGTCGGCCTCGGACAGCGCGCCCTTCTTGATCTGCCGGTCCATGTTGCCGCCGATGGTCTTGAGCGCGCCCTGCAGTGCATCCTCGCGCACGTCCACCATCGTCACGTCGTAGCCGGTCTGGGCGAACACGTGCACGATGCCGTTGCCCATGGTTCCCGCCCCCACCACCGCGACCCGCTTGATCTCCGGCATTTCGTTCAGTCTCTGGTCAAAATGTCAGCGCACCTGTCCGACGGAAGGATCAAGTGCCCAGGTTCGAGTGCCTAGTGTCTAGTGCCTAGTGCCTGGTATCAAACACCAGATATCAGGTACTCGGCACTTTCCTAACCCCAGCGCCATCCAGAGCGCGAAGTAGACGACGATCAGCAGCGCCCCGGTGACGATGCACCACACCGCCGCGTTGGAGGTGTAGCCCTGGGCGCCCTCCCCCTGGCCGCGCCCCACGCGCTGCAGCGCGTTCACCACGCCCCTGGCCTCGATGACGTCGCGCAGGCCCACGGACCGGCGCCCGCTGATGAGCGCCGCCAGCCCGAAGAGCGCCATCATCACCCCCGCGGTGAAGACCGTCAGCAGCCAGACGTGGTGCCGGTCCTCCGCGGGGCTCAGGGCGATCGGCAGCGGCACCAGCGCGGCGAAGCCGATGGAGGCCGCGGCGGCGCTCCCCCAGAAGCGGAGCGCGCCGCTCACGAGCCCACTTCCGGGAGCGGATCCACCCCGATCCGGTCGTCCACCAGCGGCCGCAGCGCCCGCATCCGCGGCGACTCGCCCAGCCAGCGGGTGCGCCACATCCACACCGTGCCCAGCACGATGGTCAGGCTGGCCGCGATCCCCGCCTCGGGCCCGAAGGAGCCGCCCGTCACCCAGTCCGGCCCCGTCTCGCGCGCGGTGTACAGCGGCATGTCCTTGACGATTCCGCTGACGGGAAAGTCCAGCAGCGAGGCCATGGCCCAGTTCCACCCCAGGTGAACCGCCGTGGCGAACCAGAGCGAGCGCGTGCGCAGGTACGCCACCGCCAGCATCACGCCGGCAAGAAAGATGTTGGCCAGCGCCACCGGCGTTACGTTGGGGTTGTTCGCGTGCAGCAGCGCGAACAGCGCCGACGATCCCACGACGGCCGGCCGGACGCCGACCCCCTGCACCAGCGCCTGGAACGCGTATCCGCGAAACACCGCCTCTTCGGCGGCCGCGGCGACGGCGAAAAAGGCGAACGAAGTTGCCAGAGCGGCGACATATTCGGGCATGGTGCCCTCGTCGGCAACCCACCGGGCCATATTCGCCACCACGAGCAACGCGGCGGCGGCGCCCAGCATGGCGCCGCCGATCCCCAGCCCCGCCACCGAGTCCCTGGCCGCGGCTGGATCCAGCGCAAAGCCCAGCGCTCCCGGACGGCGCCGGTCCACGAACACCACCATCCCCCATCCCGCCAGCAGGGCCGAGCCCAGCATGATCACGAAGCTGCCGGTCTCCTCGATGCGCCCGCCGATCGCCGCGGCGAAGCTGCTCAGGATCACCCCCGCGCCCGCGGCCAGGAGAAAGTAGCCCAGGATCCGCCACCCCGCCCGCAGCCCCCAGGGGCCGTGGAGAATCCGGTGGATGCCGGAGCGGGGGACGGCGTCCTCCGTCATCGCGTCAGCCGAAGAGCGCGCGCGACCGCCGGCCCACGCGCCACATCACGGCCAGCGCGATCCCCACCTTCACCAGGTCCATCAGGATGAACGGCCGCAGCCCCAGCGCCACCGCCGCGTTCACGTCGCCCACGACCGCCAGCCAAGCCAGGCCGCCCGCGTAGATGGCCGCCAGCCCCAGCAGCAGCCCGCCCAGCGCGCGCGCCGGCCGGCAGTGCGCAAAGGCGCCGGCCAGGAACGCCGCCAGCGGATACGCCATCAGGTAGCCGCCCGTGGGCCCCAGCAGGTACGCCGCGCCGCCGCCCGCCGCGAACACCGGCAGCCCGGCGATGCCGGCCGCCAGGTACAGCGCCTGGCTGGCGGCGCCCAGCCGCGCGCCCAGCAGCGCGCCGGCCAGCAGGACGAACAGCGGCTGGAAGGTGAAGGGGACCGGCGTGCCGGGGATCATCACCGCCACCTTGGCCCCGAACGCCGTCGCCGCCGCGAACGCGGCCACCGCGATCACGCGCCGCGCCGTGCGCGAGGGAACGAGGCCGGCCGTGCGGGCCCCGGGAAGTGGCTTGCGAAGCGTAGTCATTCGTCTCGTACCGTACGTTGGTTGATTCACGGATTCGGGCGTGCCGCCCTGCCGCGCCGTCCGCCGGGATGTTCAGGCGAACCGCGACCGATCGCCGGGTCAGCCTCCAGGAGCGAATGAATTCGCCGCTGGGAAAACGCAAAGTCCGCCTTCGCGGACTCCCGTCCGACACTCCGGAGCGTGCCCAGGGGCGACGTGCCGTTTACCCTCGCGCTCTGCCTCACCGCCGCGCCGGCCTCTGCCGACCCGAGCGGGTGTAGCCCCGTTCGCGAGGAACGAGCGAGACGGGGCTTATGGCCGTCCTCCCCCCGGGTTTCAACCCGGGGTGAGGTTCCGGCGTGGTGGATCAGACCCGCTCCACCGACAGCGCCACCGCGTCGCCGCCGCCCAGGCAGAGCGTCGCCAGGCCGGTCTCCGCGTCGCGGTCCTTCATGGCGTGCAGCAGCGTGGTCAGCACGCGCGCGCCGGACGCGCCGATGGGGTGGCCCAGGGCCACCGCGCCGCCGTTCACGTTCACGCGGTCCCAGTCCCAGCCCAGCCCGGCGCCGTCCGCCAGCGCCTGCACGGCGAAGGCCTCGTTGGCCTCGATCAGGTCGTAGTCGCTGATCTGGCTCCCCTGCTTCTTCATCAGCTTCTTCACCGCCTCGATCGGCGCGAAGAAGAGCTCCTTGGGCTCCACGGCGCCGGTGGAGTACGCGGCGATGCGGGCCATGATCTCCAGCCCGTTGGCCCGCGCGTACTCCTCGCTGACGACGATGACCGCCGAGGCGCCGTCGTTCATCGACGAGGCGTTGCCTGCGGTGACCACCGGGTCCGTGACGTCCTGCGGCGCGTGCTCCCTGAAGGCGGGCTTCAGCTTGCCCAGCGACTCCATGGAGCTGTCCCCGCGCGGCCCCTCGTCCGCATCCACCACCGTCGTCCCCTTGCGGCCGGCGATCTCCACCGGGACGATCTCTTCCCTGAACTTGCCGGCCGCCGCCGCCGCCACCGCCTTCTGGTGCGACTGCACGCTGAACTGGTCGGCCATCTCGCGGGTGATGCCGGCCTTCTTGGCCGTGTACTCGGCGTGCCCGCCCATGTGCACCTCGCAGAACGAGCACCACAGCCCGTCGCGGATCAGCCCGTCCACCAGCGTCTGGTCGCCGAACTTGACGCCGTTGCGGTAGCCGTAGACGTAGAACGGCGCGTTGGACATCGACTCCTGGCCGCCCGCGATCACCACCTGGCTGTCGCCGGCGCGGATGGACTGCGCGGCCAGCATCACCGCCTTGAGGCCGGATCCGCACACCTTGTTGATGGTGAGCGCGCTCACCGTGCTGGGCAGGCCGCTCTTGATGACGGCCTGGCGCGCGGGGGCCTGCCCCACGCCGCCCTGCACAACGTTCCCCATGATCACTTCCGCGACGTCGTCCACGCCGATGCCGGCGCGGCTCACCGCCTCGCGGATGGCGATGGCGCCCAGCTCCGGCGCGGAAAGGGTGGAGAGCGCGCCCAGGTACTTGCCGATGGGCGTGCGCACCGCGCTGACGATGACGGGCGTGGTCCTGGGGTCTCGGGCGATATCGATCATCTGCTCCTCACGAATTGATTGAAGATGGCCGTCTACTCACGCACTCACGCACTCACGCACTCACGCACTCACGCACTTCCGCACTTCCGCACTCACGCACTTCCGTCACTCCTCCAGCCGCACACCCTTCCCGTCCGCGACGGCGTACCCCCACGCGCGGAAGGGATCGTGCGTGCTCACGAGCAGCCAGCGCTCGTCCGTGGCGCGCTTCAGCAGCGCGCGCTTGCTCTCCAGCGTCACCAGCGGCTCCACGTCGTAGCCCATGATCCAGGGGAGCGGCAGGTGCGCGAAGGTGGGCATCACGTCCGCCAGAAAGCACGCCGTCTCGCCCCCGGAGCGCAGCAGCACCGACTGGTGGTGCGGGCAGTGCCCGGGGGTGCGCATCACCTGGACGCCGGGGACGATCTCCACGTCGCCCTCGATCAGCTCCAGCCTCCCCGCCGCCATCACCGGGTCGTAGTTGTCCGGCAGGTAGCTGGCCGACGTCCGCTCGTTGTCGCGGTGCGCCCACTCCCACTCGCCGCGCTGCACGTGGTAGCGGGCGTTGGGAAAGGAGAGGCGCACCTGCCCCTCGGCGTCGCGGAAGGTGTTGCCCCCGGCGTGGTCGAAGTGCAGGTGCGTGTCGATGACGACGCCCACGTCCTCGGGGCGGAACCCGGCCTCCGCGATCAGCTGCTGCAGCCGGTCGGGGCGCGCGGGATCGGACGAGGCATTGTCGACGCCGTAGATGTCGAGGAACTTGTCGTTCTCCTTGTTCCCCAGCCCCGTCTCGACCAGCACCAGCTCGTCCGGCGTCTCGACCAGCAGGCAGCGCAGGCCGAGCGGGATGCGGTTTCGCTCGTCCGCGGGGATGCGCCTCTCCCACAGCGGCTTGGGGACCACGCCGAACATGGCGCCGCCGTCCAGCCGCACCAGCCCCGACTCCAGCGTGTGCAGCGTGAACGCCCCCAGCCGCCGCGTCTGGATGCGCGGCGGCGAATGCATGCTGTCGGGGTTGCGGGTCACGCGGCCTCCATGGACTGCGGCGCCGCCCTGCGCTTGCGGGACTTCCGCGCCTTCCGCTTCTTCAGCATCGCCTCCATCGCATCCCAGTCGCCCACCCCCTGGTCTTCCAGCATCTCGATCAGCCGCAGCAGCACCCTGGCCGTCGCCATCGCGTCGTCCAGCGCGCGGTGGCGCGACTCGATCTCCACCCCGAAGTACAGCGCCAGCCCGTCCAGCGCGCGCGAGGGCAGGTTGGGCAGCAGCTTGCGGGAGAGGCGGACGGTGCACAGCTGGCGCCCGCTCAGGGTCATCCCCGTGGCCAGGCTCATCTCGTGGCAGATGAAGCGCCAGTCGAAGGCCGCGTTGTGCGCCACGAACACGCTCCCCTCCAGCGCCGCCGACACCTGCCGCGCCACCTGCGCGAACCGCGGCTGGTCCGCCACCATCGCCTGCGTGATCCCCGTGAGCCCGGTGATCATCGACGGGATCGGCCGCTCCGGGTTCACCAGCGTGCTGAAGGTGTCGGCGATGCGGCCGCCCTGCACGCGGACGGCGGCCACCTCGGTGACGCGGTGGCCGCGCCAGGGAGAGCCGCCCGTGGTCTCCACGTCCACCACCACGAAGCTCTCCTCGCGCAGCGGGCGCACGACGCGGGGCGCCTCCGCGGAGGGCGGCGGCGCCACGGACCAGACGCCCTGCGCGTCCACCCGAAAGCGCGGGTCGCCGCCCAGCAGGGTGAACACGGCGGACGCCGCCGCGCCCGCCCCGCCGGTGATCCCCAGCACGCGGTGGGCGACCTCCACGGAGGGCAGCGGTTCGGCCGCCAGCACGCGCAGCGCGCGGTCCGTAAGCGAACCGTCGCGCTCCAGGCGAACGCCCTCCAGCGAAAGCACCAGCTGGCTCACCAGATGTCGTCCCGGCAGACGGGCATGGTCATGCAGCGGCCGCCGCCGCCGCCGCGCACCAGCTCCGAGCCCTCGAAGGCGATCACCGCGTTGTCGCCCTCGCGCAGCTGGTCTTTGCCGGTCAGAAACTCGATGGCGTCCACCACGCGGTACCCCGCCTTTTCCTGCAGCTCGCGCATGGTCCCCTCGTTGCGGCTGTAGCCCAGGACGATCCCCGGCCGCACCGCCACGAAGTTGCACCCGCTGCTCCACTGCTCGCGCTCCTGCCGCGTGGGGTGCTGGCCGCCGCACCAGATGGGCTCCAGCGCCATCCCCACCTGCCGGAGCGCGGTGAACATGTCGTCGTACGCCTTGACCCCCGCGCCGCCCGGGCGGTAGTACAGCGCCGGAAGCCGCTGCGGGCCAAAGAAGTACGGTGGATACACCACGCAATGCGTGCGGTCCACCATGGTGAAGATCATGTCCAGGTGGATGGCCGGGCTGTCCGTGGGCAGAACCACGACGATCACGTGGTCGATCCCCGCCTTCTCCTTGAGCCCGTCCACCAGCCCCTCGATGGCCGCCGGGCTGCTGCGCTCCGAGAGCCCCACCATCGCCAGGTCGGGGCGCATGATGAGCACGTCGCCGCCCTCGATGGTGTAGTCGCTGCGGTGCTCCTCGGTGCCGTCGTAGATGTAGCCGGCGTTGCCGCGCAGCAGCGGATGGTAGGTGAAGAGCGCCTTCATCAGCAGCTCCTCCGTCCACCGCACCGCGTAGCGCATGGCCCCGATGATCACCGCGTTGTTCACCACCATGGCGGCGTCGCGGGTAAAGAACAGGTTGGGGAGGGGGGGAAGCTCGTAGCTTACCTTGTGCAGCAGCTTGCTGATGGGCCCCTGCGGCGCCTCCTTGCCCTCGATGAACTGCTGGATCAGCTGGTCGCCGGGGATCTCGTACAGCTCGCCGCCCAGCGGCTCCGAAGACGCCACCTCCATCACGCGGTTGACCAGAAACCGGCGCACCTCCGGCTCGTCCACGATCTCGGCCAGCAGGTCGCGCACGTCCAGCACCTCGGCAAAGCGCGACAGGATGGCGCGAAAGCGCTGGTGCTCGGCCTGCGCCTGGCGCAGGTCGATGATGTCGTCGTACAGGTACTGCTCGCGGTTGGACGGGGTGACCGCGAGCAGCTCGGGCCCTGGCGTGTGCAGGATCACGGTACGCAGCGCACCGATCTCCGAGGTGACGCGCACCGTGGGCTGGGGACTGTTGTTCGTCTCGCTCATAGCCCCGGAACATAGCCAGACCCGCCGAACCGGGCAACGGAGCCCCGGCCCACCGCAGTCCCCTTCTGTGCGCTCCCACTGCTACACGCGCGGGTCCGATTCCTCAAAAGACCCGACGCCTCACGCGGAGAACGCGAAGACGCGGAGAGAGGCTTGCTTTCCGTGCCCTCCGTGATCCCCGCGTGAGGCATTCAACAGCCTGATGGAATACAGAGGAACAGAGAAAAGCCAGAGATACAGAGGAAGGATGGCATCGAAAATTTCTCTGTATCTCTGGCTGTTCTCTGTTCCTCTGTACTCCAACCTTCTTTTTTACCTTTACCAGATGCGCACGGGCGTCTCACGCACCATCGGGTCGCCGGGCTGGCAGCCGAATGCGCGCGCGAACTCGGGCATGTTCGACACCGGCCCCACCGCCCGGAAGCGGCGCGGCGAGTGCGGGTCCGTCTGCACCTGCACACGGATCGCCTCGTCGCGCATGATGCCGCGCCACGCCTGGGCGAACGCCAGGAAGAAGCGCTGCTCCGGCGTAAAGCCGTCGATCGGCGCGCGAGAGCCATTCTCCAGCGCGCGCTGCAGCCCGGCGTACGCCACGATCAGCCCGCCCAGGTCGCCGATGTTCTCGCCCAGCGTCAGCTGCCCGTTCACGCGCAGGCTGTCGACGGCGACGTACGCTCCGTACTGGTCCACCAGTGCCTGCGAGCGGCGCGCGAACTCGGCCTTGTCCTCGGCCGTCCACCAGTCGGCCATGTTGCCCTGCGCGTCGAACTGGCTTCCCTGGTCGTCGAAGCCGTGCATGATCTCGTGGCCGATGATGGCGCCCATGGCCCCGTAGTTCACCGCGTCGTCCGCCGACGGGTCGAAGAACGGCGGCTGCATGATGCCGGCGGGGAACACGATCTCGTTGCGCAGCGGGTTGTAGTACGCGTTCACCGTCTGCGGCGTCATGCTCCACTCGCCGCGGTCCACCGGCCGCCCCACGCGGGAGAACTGCCGCCGCGCCTCGAACGCCGACGCGCGCCGCACGTTGCCGAAGTAGTCGCCACGCTCGATCTCCAGCCCCGAGTAGTCGCGCCACCGGTCGGGGTAGCCGATCTTGGGATCGAACGTCGCCAGCTTGGCCAGCGCCCGCTCGCGCGTCGCCGGCCCCATCCACTCCAGGCCCCGCAGGCGCTCCGCCAGCCCCGCGCGGATGTTCTCGATCATCGCCAGCGCCCTGGCCTTGGCCTCGGGCGGAAACGCCTCGGCCACGTACAGCTGCCCCAGCGCCTCGCCCACCAGGCCGTCCACCGAGGCGCGGGCCCGCTTCCACCGTGGCTGCATCTGCGGCGTGCCCTGCAGCACCGTGCTGTAGAAGCGAAAGCTCTCGCGCTCGAAGTCGGGGCCCAGGTACGGCGAGGCGCTGCGCACCAGGTGCCAGCGCAGGTACGCCTTCCAGTCGTCCATGGGCACGTCGCCCATCATCCTGTCCAGCTCCGCGAAGAACGCGCGGTGCGGAAAGGAAAAGCGCTCCGCCTGCACGCCGATCCCCTGCAGATAGCGCGTCCAGCTGAAGCGCGGCGTGACCGCGTTCGCCTCGGCAGGCGTGGTGGGGTTGTAGAAGTTGGCGGGGTTGCGCAGCTCCACCGCGCCCAGCGACACCCGCGCCAGCCGCGTCTCCATCGCCATCACCCGCTCCGCCTGCGCCCGCGCCGCCTGGGGCGCCTCGCCCGCCAGCGCCAGCGTGTTGGCGATGTGCTCCACGTACTGCCGGCGCAGCTGCACGGAGCGCTCGTCGTCGCGCAGGTAGTAGTCCTTTTCCGGCAGCCCCAGCCCGCCCTGCAGCACGTACAGGATGTTGACGGAGCTGTTGCGCAGGTCCGCCTCCACCCCCGCCCCGAACACCGGCGCCAGACCGTTCGCGTGGTAGTCGATGAGCAGCGCCTGCAGGTCGTCCGCCGTGCGAAGCGCGTCGATGCGCGCCAGGTCCCCCCGGATCGGCTGCGCCCCCAGCTCCGCCAGCCGCGCCGAGTCCATGGCGCTGGCGTACAGGTCGCCCACCTTCTGCTTCACGCTGCCGCGGGGTGCGCCGGCGCGGCCCGCGTCCTCCAGGATGCGGTGCAGCAGCTCGTCGTTGCGCTCCACCAGCTCGGCGCCCGTGCTCCACGAGCTGCGGTCCGCCGGGATGGTGTTGCGCGCGAGCCAGCCGCCGTTGGCGTACTGGTAGAAGTCCACGCAGGCGCGGGCGCTCTCGTCCAGGTTGCGCCGGTCGATGCCGCCCGTGTTGCTCACGAACGCCGCGGTCGTGGGCGCCGGCGCGGTCTGCACGGGGGCGGGCGCCGGAGCCGGGGACGTGGTTGCGCAGGCACCGCAGAGCGCCAGCGCACACGCCGGCGCCAGGACGGTCTTGAGGGATGTCATACGATCCGTGCGATGGATGCGGGTGGATGGGGAGACCTGGACGGCAGGAACGTACGTTCTCCCCGTGCTCCGGTACAGCCCCGCATGATGAACGGCGGGCGCTCGTGGGATTCAGCCGGCGGGGCTAAAGAACCACGCGCGGGGCGCGGAGGAAAAGAAAGAGGACGCGGAGGATGGCTTCATCCGCGTCCTCACTCCGTTTCTCCGCGTCTTGCGCGTGATCCCTTCGTTTTCCCCGAGGATGAGCCGGATGCAAAGAGACGCGGAGCGACCGTCGCCCCGCGTCTCGTTGTATCCGTCTCACTCAGCGGCTGTTGAGCGCGAAGGAGAGGCCTTCCAGCTCCAGCGTGACGTCCACGTTCTTGAGCGCTACGCCGCGCGGCACCCGGAGCCGCGCGGGGGCAAAGTTCAGGATGCCGCGCACCCCCGCCTTGACCAGGCGGTCGACCACGTGCTGCGCCGCGTCCGCCGGCACCGCCACGATGGCGATGTCGATCTCCTCCGCCCGCACCAGCTCGTCGATCTCCTCGTCCGCGCGAATGCTCAGGGCGGCCCACCGCGTCCCCACCTTGCGCGGGTCGGAGTCGAACACCGCGCGGATGTTGAAGCCGCGCGCCTCGAAGTCGCGGTAGCTGAACAGCGCCGAGCCCAGCTTGCCGGCGCCCACCAGCGCCACCCGCCAGCTGCTCTGCAGCCCCAGGATGCTCTGGATGCGCGAAAGCAGCTCCTGCACGGAGTACCCCAGCCCCCGCTTGCCGAACGAGCCGAAGAGCGAAAGGTCCTTGCGCACCTGCGCGCTGGTGGTGCCGCCACGCTCCGCCAGCTCGCCGCTGGAGATGGTTTCGGCGCCCGCGGCGTCCGCCTCCTGCAGCAGGCGAAGGTACAGCGAAAGCCGGCGCACGGCCGACTCGGAGATCTTCTTCATACAGCCACTTGGGACCCACTCCCGCGGGCGGGCGGCCTCCCGCCGTCCGCACTTGTGAAATTCTTCACAAGATAGGAGCGGGAGGGCCGACCGTCAACTCATACGGAATCCGCCAACCTTGAGGCCCACTTACCGCCACATCCTGCGGAACACCTGTAGATCCGCCATGCTTTACGAATGGACAGACCGACCGTATATATCGAGACGAGCATCGTCAGCTACCTGGCCTCGCGCCCCAGCCGCGACCCGGTCACCCTGCGCAACCAGCAGCTGACGCACGCCTGGTGGAACACGCGCCGGCCCGACTACGCGCTGTTCACCTCCAAGTTCGTCATCGACGAGGCCGCGGATGGCGACCCCGTGATTGCTCAGCGCAGGGTGACGCTGCTCACGTCCATCCCGCTTCTTGCATCGGAGGGGACCGTGGCGGAGGAACTCGCGCAAGCGCTCGTTCGTGGAGTGCCCTTGCCTCCGCGAGCATTCGCCGATGCGATGCACATTGCGCTGGCCTCCGTACGCGGAATGGCGTATCTCTTGACGTGGAATTGCAAACACATCGCCAACCCGCGGCTTCAGACGCGGATGGCCAGGATCACCGCGGCATGGGGATTCACCATCCCGGCACTTCGTACGCCGGCGGAACTGTGATGAGGGTGTCATGCGAGAAGACCCGATCGTAAAGGAAGTCCACGAGACCCGGGCGCGGATTCTCGCGCGCTTCGGGGGTGACTTCCACGCCTATGTACGGTACATCCAGGCCCTGGAGGCGGAGGAGAAAGCTCGCGGCGTGCCGTACGTCTCGTCGACTCCGCGACGGTCCGAGAAGATCAGACCGGACGCGGCATGACGTCGACTCCAACAATCGGGTGAACCGCCGCGCCGAGCCCGCTGTCCTCGGTTGAGGTCATTCGGAGGCGAAGACGAGAGGGGGACGCCCGCGCGGCGTCCCCCTCTTTTCATTCCTCGGACACCCCAGCCGACAGATCGGGCGGCGGAGCGCTCCTTTCGCGCAAGGCGCGCGCAAGGTCCACGAAGCGCTCGGGGGCAAAGGACTCGGGGCGGGACTGCAGGTCCATCCCCAGCTCGGCGCCCAGACCCGTGACCTGCTCCACCGAGAGGCCGTAGGCGTCGCGGAGGATGCGCTGGAACTGCTTGCGCCGCTGGCCGAACGCGGCGCGGGTCAGGTGGCGCAGCGAGCGCTCGTCCTGCTGCGTCACCCGTGGCGGGTCGTGCGGAACGATGCGGATGACGGTGGATTCGACGTCCGGGACCGGGCGGAACGACTTGCGGCCCACGTTCATCACCCGCTCCGCGTCGGCGACGGCGCGAACGCCCACGGCCAGCGCGCCATACGTCTTGTTTCCCGGATCGGCCAGGATGCGGTCCGCCACCTCCTTCTGCACCATCAGCACGATCTCGCGCGGACGGGGGCGGCGCTCCAGCAGGCCGAAGAGGATGGGCGTGGTGATGTTGTAGGGGATGTTGCCGATCACCTTGAGCCGCGCGGGATCGGACGAAACCTCCTCCAGCGGCACCTGCAGCACGTCGCGGTGGATGATCCGCACCCGGTCGTTCCCCGCGTACTCCGCCTCCAGCCGCCGCGCCAGCTCGTCGTCCAGCTCCACCAGCACCAGCCGGCCCGCGCGTTCCGCCAGGTGCCGGGTGAGCGCGCCCTGCCCCGGCCCGATCTCCATCACCTCGTCGGCGAGGGTGGGGGCGAGCGCGTCGACGATGCGGCGCTGGGCGTTGGGGTCGATGAGGAAGTTCTGCCCCAGCGACTTCTTGGCGCGGGGCGGCTGGCCGGGACGGTCGGGACGAGCCACGGGGGTCAGAAGCGGACGACCAGGGCCGTCCGGTCGTCGGGGGGAACGTGGGTGGCCTCGCCGGCGCGGACGAACAGGCGCTCGATGATGGATTCCGGATCGTCCGCGCGCAGGCGCACGGCCTCGTCCACCAGCACCCGCTCGCCCTCCACCTCGCCCGCGTCCAGCGCGTCGGACAGGCCGTCGGTGAACAGAAAGAGCAGGTCCGCGCCCCCCGTCCACTCCACCGTCTCCTCCCCGTACGTATCGCGGTCCACGATGCCGAAGGGCGGGTCCGTGGCGTCCAGCCGCTGCGGCTCGCCCGCGGCGGTGATGCGAAAGGCGTGGCCGTGGCCGGCGTTGGAGTAGGCCAGCGTTCCCGCCGCCGGGTCGATGACGCAGTAGAACAGGGTCAGGTACATCTCCGTGTTCTCCAGCTCGTCGATCACCGCGCGGTGGGTGCGGTGCAGCACCTGGCTGGGCGCGTCGCCCTCGGAGGCGTGGATGGCCACGGCGCTGATGGTAAGCGCCATGATGAGCGCCGCGCCGAACCCGTGGCTGCTCACGTCGCCGATCAGCACCCCCAGCCGGCCGTTGGGAAGGCGGAACAGGTGGTAGAAGTCGCCGCCCACGGACTCCGCGGGGACGCACCGCCCGCCCACCTGTGCGTAGTCGGCGAACTGCTCCAGCGGAGGAAGGAGCTTGAGCTGAAGGTCGTGCGCCAGCTCCAGCTCGCGCACCAGCCGCTCCTGCCGCAGGCTCTCCTCGATGAGCCGGTTGTTCTCCACCGCCGCGCCGATCTGGCTGGCGATGGCGGACAGCAGCTTCATGTCGCCGGCGCTGAACCCGTCGTTGCCGCCGCGGCCGATGAGGTTGATGACGCCCACGGCGCGCGCCTCGCCCTCCGGCGGCGTGTAGCTGACGGGAACGGAAAGAAAGGAGCCGCGCTGCCGCTCGCCGCCGGGGCAGTCGTCGCGCTGGTACTCCTCGCCGGGGGCCAGGATGACGGCGCGCCCCTCGCGGAACACGGCGGCGGTCACCGAGCAGGGATCGTCCACGTCGATGGGGTGCGTCTGCCCGTCGCCGCCCTCCACCGCGGCCAGGTACAGCTGGCGCCGGTCGGCGTCGTGCACCCAGAGGGAGGCGCGGCTGGCGCCCAGGATCCCCGCCACCTCCTGCAGGATGGTGCGCGACGCCTCTTCCAGCGAGATGATGGAGCCCAGGATCTCGCTGATGGAGTAGAGCAGCGTGATCTCCTCGTACCGCTCGGCGATCTCGCGGCTGAAAGAGCGCATCTCCTCGTCGTGGCGGGCCACGCGGGCCAGGGTGGCGCCCAGGAACCGCGCCGCCCGCCGCGCCTCGTCTTCCGGCGCGCCGGGGATCTCCAGCCGCAGCGCGATCCCGGGGACGTCCACCGCGCCGTCGCCGGGCGCGGCGTCGAGCCCGTCGACCCCGATCCACCCGTCTCCGTCGCGCTGCCATACGCGCACGCCGTCCCAGGCCCGGCGCAGGTCGCCGAGCACCTCGCGCGCCGAAGCGGGCAGGCGGGGGACGGTTGGGGCGGCCGTAATCACCTCGGGAGGGGGCTCACTGTCCGGACGCGCGGGCAAGATCGTTCTCGCGCCGCAGCACCATCCGCACGGAGTTGCCGGGGGGATGGTACTGCACCTCGTCCATCAGCTCGCGGATCAGAAAGATGCCGCGGCCGCCGGTGCCGTCCAGGTTCTCGGGAAGGGTGGGATCGGGAACGCCGGTGTCGTCGAAGCCCTCGCCCTCGTCGTGCACGTGCAGGGCGACGGCGTGCGACGACAGCTCCACCTCCACGCGGACGCGCTTCTCCGGATCGCTGCCGTTGCCGTAGATCATGGCGTTGGCCAGCGCCTCGGCCACGCCCACGCGAAAGTTGAGGTTGAGCCGGGAGCCGTTGAAGTCGTACGCGCGCAGCCGGTCCACCAGGTAGGCCACGGCGGTCTCGATCACGCGCGGATCGCTGGGCAGCTCCAGCACGAACGCGCAGGCGTCACCCTCCAGGGACGGCGCCACGGCGGTCAGCGGGTCCCCCCGCGCGGGGCGCGGGCGTGGACGGTGGTGGTTTGCAGGCTCATGGCAGTAGGCACGGACGGGCCGCGCCGGGCACCTGCCCCGGAGCGGCCGCGCCGCGAACGGTCATCGGGCAGCGCGTGGCTCAGAACCCCGCCAGGGCCTCGTCGCGCGTGTCGGCGATGCTGAACAGCGTGTCGAGCTTGGTGAGCTCGAACAGCGTGCGCAGGTCCTCGTTCAGGTTGGCCAGGCGCAGCTCGCCGCCCTGCTCGCGGATCTTCTTGGACAGGCTTACCAGCACGCCCAGGCCGGACGAATCGATGTAGCCGGTGTTGGAGAAGTCGATCAGGAACTTGCGCTCTCCCCCCTCCAGCTCATCGAGAACCTTCTGCTTGAGCTCCTGCCGGTTGCCCACGATCAGCTGTCCGTCCACGTCCACCACCACCACACCGTTGTTCTTGCTCGTCTGGAAGCTCATGGCTCCTCAATGATCCTCAGGTCCGGGGGAAAACCGCGTCTGGGAAAGGGCGCGGAGCAAGCGCAGTGCCACCCCCGCCCCACGCGCGGAACGTCCGCGTCCCTTCCGCGACACACGGTACGGCGCCCGCGTGCCTCGCGCAACCGTTGCGTCCATGCATTCCCCCCGTCCTGCGCCTTACCGCGGCCCCGCCGACGGCTGCCGCGCGAGCGCCGCGCACGCCCCCCGGAAACCGGTGCGGCGGCGATCGCGAGCGCGCAGAACAGGACGCGGACGAGAAGGCGGATCATCAACGGGATCTCCTGAATGGCGGGGGATGATGTGCTGAATCGGAAAGCGCTCGGGCGGGGTTTCGGTCGATCAAGGCCAGCAGAGTCTCGACCGGCACCGAACTGCGCCCGACGGGGCCCCCTCCCCCCGGCCCCCCTCCCCCGCTGCGCGGGAGAGGGGGAGAATTCGGTCGCGAGTAGACGAGTGGGGGGACGGGTCCACGCAGGCGCGTCCTTCGGAGGGACGGAAGGGACGCGGGAATTGGTCGTCCAGGGGCGATGGAGCCTGTTCCGGAAAGGACGGTCGCGACCGATCAGCGCGCTACGCCGCCAGCAGCGCCATGATGCACGCGGCGTTGACGATGTCGTCCGCGTCCGCGCCGCGCGACAGGTCGCTGCACGGCCGCGCCAGCCCCTGCACGATGGGGCCGACCGCCTCCGCGTTGGCCAGGCGCTGCGTGAGCTTGTAGGCGATGTTGCCCGCGTTCAGGTCGGGGAAGATGAGGACGTTCGCGCGACCCGCCACCGGCGAGCCGGGAGACTTGCGCGCACCCACGCTCTCGATGAGCGCCGCGTCCACCTGCAGCTCGCCGTCCGCGGGGACGCCGGGCATCTTCTGCCGGAAGATCTCCAGCGCCTGCCGCACCTCGTCGATCGCCGGCCCGGCGGCGCTGCCCTTCGTGGAGTACGACAGAAAGGCGACGCGCGGGTCGTCGCCCACCACGCGCCGGCGCGCGTCCGCGGCGGCGACGGCGATGTCGGCCAGCTGCTCGGCGGTGGGATCGGGGACCACGGCGGCGTCGGAGTAGGTAAGCACCTCTTCGCCGGCGCCGCGAAAGTCGGGGACCACCATGTAGAACGAGGACGAGACGGTGCGGATCCCCTCCGCCGGTCCCACAGCCCAGAGCGCGGCGCGCAGCACGTCGCCGGTCGTGTTCATCGCTCCGGACACACAGGCGTCCACATCCCCCGCGGCCAGGAGCAGCGCGCCGAAGTAGAGCGGATCGGCGGACTTTCGGAACGCCTCCTCTTCCGTGAGCCCCTTCGCCTTCCGCCGCCCGTACAGCCGGGCAGCGAGGGCAGGACGCCGCGGATCGTGCGCCGGGTCCACCAGCGCGACGCCCTCCGCGCCCAGCCGACGCAGCTCCGCGCCGATCTCCGGCCCGCCCAGGACGGTGGGGATCGCCAGGCCGTCCTTCACCAGCTTCGCGGCCGCGACCAGGGTGCGCTCGTCGGCGCCTTCGGGAAGGACGATGCGGCGCGGGTTGGCCTTTGCCCGCGCGCGGACGCCGTCGATGAAGGTCATGGCGCCGCCTTGCTGAACCTGGCCTGCAGCCGCGCCAGCACGTTGGCGGGGACGAACGGCGTCACGTCGCCGCCCAGCGAGGCGATCTGTCGCACCAGGGATGAGGAGAGGTACAGGTGCTCCAGGTCCGGCGCCATGAAGACCGTCTCCATTCCGTCCCACAGCTTGCGGTTCATCAGCGCCATCTGGAACTCGTACTCGAAGTCCGACACCGCCCGCAGCCCGCGGACGATCAGGCTGGCCCCCTGCGCCTTCGCGAAATCCACCAGCAGGCCCTGGAACGACATGGGCACGACGCGCGGCTCGTCGGCAAAGGTCTCGCGGATCATCTCCACGCGCTCCTCCACCGTGAACATCCCGGTCTTGACCTGCGTGGCGCTGTAGGCCACGGCCACGATCACGCGGTCCGCCATGCGAAAGCTGCGGCGGATGATGTCTTCGTGGCCGCGGGTGACAGGATCGAACGACCCGGGACAGACCGCGATGCGCTCTGCGCTCATTCGGGGGCGGGGATGAAGGTGAGAGAGGTGTCGCCGTAGTGGCGGGTGCGCGCGCCGGGCAGGTCGGGGAGGGCGTCGTCGCGGCCGTGCTCGATGCACAGCAGCCCGGCGAACGGCGTGCGCGCGAACGCGTCCGCCAGCGCCCGCGCAAACCCCTGGCCGTACGGCGGATCCGCGAAGGCGACGTCGAAGGCGTTGGCCTGCAGCCCCGACGCGTACTTCACCGCGTCCGCGCGGATGACCTCGGCGCGGTCCTCCGCGCCCAGCGTGGCCAGGTTGGCGCGGAGGATGGCGAGGGCGGCGGGCGCCTGCTCCACGAAGACTGCGTGCTCCGCGCCGCGGGAGAGCGCCTCCAGCCCCAGCGCGCCCGATCCGGCGAACAGATCCAGGATGCGCGCGCCGGGAAGGTACGGCGCCACGACGGACATCCACGCCTCGCGCACGCGGTCGGTCGTGGGCCGCGTGGCCCGCCCCGGCGGCGCCGCGATCCGCCGTCCCCCCCACTCCCCCGCGACGATCCTCAACCGATGCTCAGCAGTGTCGGTGGATACGGTTCATTGTGGAATCGGCCACCGAGCGCATGGCCGGCCTCCACACGGGCGGTTGAACCCGCGGCTACAACGGCACGATGTCCGCCTTCGCGGACTGCGGCCGAAAGCGCGGAACGCAACGGCGGGCATCGAACTGCGCCGGCGCGGGGCCCCTCCCCCGGCCCCTCCCCGCTCGTTCCTCGCGGAGAGGGGGGAATTCGATCGCGCTTCGAAGCGGCGCACACCCTGACCCACACCCAACCTCCCCCAGGTTTTTTTGGGGGAGGTGGGCGAGGTTTACGAGCCCGGAGGGGGCGCCGCGGACGCAGCGCCGATGCCCGTCGAAGCGCGTGGTCGGCGCCCTACTCCGCCGGCCGAAAGTCCACCAGGCGGGCCTGGACGGTGGTGCGGCCGTTGTAGTGGTTCTCTTCCAGCTTGAAGGCCACGTCCAGCAGCCCCGTCCCAAAGCCCGGCTCCTGGCAGCGCTCGCCCATCCCGAAGCCGATCCCCTCCAGCCTGGTGCCCAGGGAGGCCAGCGTCATCTTCAGGTGCCCCTGCCCCACCACCTTGTGGTCCGCCACGGACACGCCGCGCGCGGCGAACACCGGGGTGGCGTTCCCCGCGCCGAAGGGGCCGGCGTGGCGCAGCATCCGCACCAGGTCGTGGTCCGCGTGGCGCAGGTCCATCTCCAGGTCGATGCGCACCTCGGGGACCAGGTCCTCCTCGCGCAGCACCTGCCGGGCGCGGGCGTTGAACGCCTCGCGGAATCCGTCCACCCGCTCCGCGCGGATGGAGCACCCCGCCGCCATGCGGTGCCCGCCGAAGCGCACCAGGTGCTCCGAGCAGTCGCGGATGGCCTCGTACAGGTTGAACGCGGGGATGGAGCGCGCGCTCCCCTTCCCCTCCGCCACGCCGTCCAGCGCGATCATCACCGTGGGCCGGTGCAGCCGCTCCACCATCCGCGACGCCACGATCCCGATCACCCCCGGATGCCAGCCGTCCGACGCCAGCACCAGCCCCCAGTCGCGGTCCGGGTCGTACGTCAATTCCAGCGCAGCGAGGGCGTCCTTGACCGTCTGCCCCTCCACGCTCTGCCGCCAGCGGTTCTCCGACTCCAGCGTCAGCGCGATCTCCTCCGCCTCGCGCGGGTCGTCGGTCAGCAGCAGGCGCACGCCGCGCAGCGCCTCGCCCATGCGTCCCACGGCGTTGATGCGCGGCGCCAGGACGAAGCCCACCTGCGCGGCCGTGATCTCCGCCCTGTCCGCCAGCCCGGTGACGCGCAGCAGGGCGCGCAGGCCGGCGTTGGGCGTCTGGGAAAGGACGCGCAGCCCCCAGCGCACCATCGCGCGGTTCTCGCCCCGCAGCGGCGCGATGTCGGCGATCGTCGCGACGGCGACGAGATCGAGAAACGAGTGCAGCCGCTCCTGCGGAAAGCCGATCTCCGCGGCCAGCGCGCAGCACACCTTCCACGCCACGCCCACCCCCGCGAGCCCCTTGTCCGGGTAGCCGCAGTCGGCCCGGTTGGGGTTGACGACGGCGGCGGCGTCGGGGAGATCCGGCCCCGGCGTGTGGTGGTCGGTGACGATGACGTCGATCCCCGCGGCGCGCGCGCGGCGGATGGCGTCGTGCGCCACGATCCCGCAGTCGCAGGTGAGGATGAGGGTGGCGCCGATGTCCAGCGCGCCGCGCACGCCGGCCTCGGACAGGTCGTACCCATCCACCAGCCGCCGCGGGACGAAGGGTTCCGCCTTCAACCCCATCATCCGCAGCGCGCGGACGTACAGGGCGGTGGAGCAGATGCCGTCCACGTCGTAGTCGCCGTGCACCAGCACCGTCTCGCGCGCGTCGATCGCCCTGCGCAGCCGCGCCACGGCGTCGCCCATCCCGGCGAGCTGCGTGGGGGGATGGATGTGGTCGGGGTGCGGGCGCAGAAATCCGCGCGCCGCGTCGGACGCGCCGTACCCGCGGTGCACCAGCAGCCGGCAGAGCGTCGGCGGCAGGCGCAGCTCGCGCGAAAGGCGGTCTACGGCGGCGATGTCGGGCGCGGGGGGAAAGACCCAGCGGCGCGCGGCGGCAAGTACGGCGGGCATGCGCACAAAGTTGTACGCGCGCCGCCGGACGGGCAAGCCGCTCCCCTCATCCGCCAGCTCGCGGAGAAGGTGGTCAGCGCCCGAAGATGTACACCAGGATGGCGGCGATCACCAGCACGCACAGCAGGATGGTCACCCACTGGGCCGCGCTGCGCCCCGGACCGGGGACGGGCTCCTTCTGGTGCGGGACGGGCTGCGAGCCCCCGTCGAACGGCGGCTCCTTGCGGTCTTCGGCCACGGGCTTTCCCCTGCGGATCGGGCGGCGGAGGTCCATCGGATGGGCGGGCGGCGCTCGCAACGGCCATGCCCGGCTTGATCCTCCGCCGCCGCGCGCTACCTTCACCCCCGCGCGCATCATCCCTCGTCATCATCCCACATCCGCTTCTGCCGATGCCCTGGAACCCGCCCCGCCTGGTCGCCCCGCAGGTCGTCGTCCGCCTGGCAGAGGCGGACGACGTGCCGCAGATCGCCCGCTACTTTCGCGACAACCGCGAGCACCTGGCCGCCTCGCGCCCGCTGGTGGGCGAGGAGTTCTTTACGGAGGGGTTCTGGAGCGCGCAGGTGCGCGCCAACCTGGCGGAGTTCCGGGACGGCAAGAGCGTGCGGCTGTTCGTCTTCGACCGGGCCCGGCCGGAGCGGGTGGTGGGCAACGCCAACTTCACGCAGATCTTTCGCTCCCCCGCGCACTACTGCATGCTGGGGTACGGGCTGGACGCGGAGGTGCAGGGGCGCGGGATGATGCGCGAGGCGCTGGAGGTGGCGATCGGGTACATGTTCGGCGAGCAGAACCTGCACCGCATCCAGGCCAACTACGTCCCCCGCAACGAGCGCAGCGGCGGTCTGCTGCGGCGGCTGGGGTTCACCGTGGAGGGATTCGCGCGCGACTACCTGCTGTTGAACGGCAGGTGGGAGGATCACATCCTCACCAGCAAGCTGAATCCCGACTGGCGCGCGGGGTAGGCCCCCCCCCAGCTCGTTCCTGGCGGAGAGGGGAGAGGGCGCCGCTGGATCGCGACTCGTCGAACCGGATCGCACTGCGCCCGACGCGCCCCCCTCTCCCCCGGCCCCGCCCCCGGCCCCTCTCCCCCGCTGCGCGGGAGAAAGGGGGGAATTCGATCCCGCTGCGACGGACTTTCTGGCGTTTCTCCCTCCCCCACGCAGTTTTGTGGGAGAGGGTCGGGGAGGGGGGCGGCTCACCATCTCGCGCAACAGCACCCAACCCGCCGCGGAACCATTCCCAAGAAAAACCTCCCCCAGCAGTTTTGGGGGAGGTGGGCGAGTGGTGCTCGCCCGGAGGGGGCGCTTCCCGGACCCGCCGAAGCGCCCGGATCACCAGGCGTCAGCGCGGCGGGCGGCCGAAGCGGAGGGTATCCCGCGGCGCGTTCGGGTTCGGCGGCTGCGAAGCCGGCGGCGAGAGCTGCGGCGGGTTCTCCGGCGCGGGCTCGGGCACCGGCTCCGCAACCGGCGGCCGCTGGGGCTGCGTGACGGGCGGACGCTGGGGCTGCGGCCGCGGCGCCGGCGGGCGCTGCTGCACCGGCGGACGCTGCTGCTGCACGGGCGGGCGCTGGGGCTGTGTCTGCGGCACCGCCTGCGCCGGCGGACGCGCGCCGGGCTGCGCCGGCACCACGCCGGGCTGGGCGGGCACCACACCCGGCTGGCCCGGCACGGCGCCGGGCTGGGCGGGGGGCACCACCACGCCGGCGCGGCGCAGGGAGTCCATCCGCACGCTGTCGCGAATGGCGACGGAATCCACCGGCGGAGCGATGGGCGCGCCGCCCAGCAGCCGGCGGAACGGCGGACCGCCCACCCGGCGCACCATCGCCGCGCGCGCCGCGGGCGGCCAGCCGGCGGCGCTGGACAGGGACGTCAGCTCGATCCAGAAGGTGTCGCGCTGCAGGTGGCCGGCGGCGAACTGGGCGATGCCGTCGCTGAAGGTGACCAGCGCCAGGGCGCTGTCGCGCCGCACCTCGCCCGTGAACGGAAAGCCCACGCCGTCGCGGACCAGCTGCCCGGCGATGGAGTCCAGCCGCTGGGTGATGATGCGCAACTCCGGGGGCGGAACCAGCTGGTACGCCTGCTCGCGCACCAGCAGGGTGTCCTGCGGGCGGATCTCGAACCCCGCGAAGCGCCAGATGCCGCGCACCTCCGGCAGCCCGGCGCGCGCCTCCACGCTGGGCCGCGTGAGCGGCGGCAGCGGCTGCACCTTCCCCGACGCCTCGTCGCACGCGCCCGCGGCCAGCCCCGCGCAGGCCAGCACCGCCTTGAGCCTTGCTCGCACCTTGTTTCCGATCCTGGCCAGTGGTCCCCCCGTGCGGATCCCGCGCGTGGCGGCGTTCGCATCCTCCGTGCCCGCCGCAAGGTACAGCGTTCGGGCGGCGGTTGACATCCCCCCGCGCCCGGCCTAGCTTCCGAGGTTGAGGAACCCGCGTGATTCCTGCGGTTTTCCGTTCACTCCGGTCACCAGAGACCGCCCGCCGATGTCGCTGACCGCACGCGTGCGCCCGGAACAGGCGGACGCCCTGCTGAGAGACGCACTGGAGGCCAACGGCCAGCGCTTTACGGACCAGCGCGCGGCCGTGTACCGCTTTCTGCTCGGCACCACCGAACATCCCACGGCCGACGAGGTGTTCACCGCCGTCCGCGCCGACATCGCCGACATCTCCCTGGCCACGGTGTACAAGGCGCTGGAGACGCTGGTGAGCTGCAACCTGGCCGTCAAGCTCTCCTACGGCGACGACAGCGCCCGCTACGACGCGCGCACGGACGACCACTACCACTCGCGCTGCGTGCAGTGCGGGCAGGTGCGCGACGTCCCCGGGCAGGTGCCGGAGATCCTGCCGCAGCTGCACGTGGGCGACGGCTTCCGGGTGCAGGGGTACCGGGTTGAGGTGATCGGCCTGTGCCCCGCCTGCGCCGACTGACGGCCCCGGCCGGGTCCATGACGACGCTCCCCGCCGGGGAGCGTTTTTTCGTTACGGTGGATGGATGTCGGTGAGCGGCGCCCGCTTTCGTGTCACCCGCGCCTTCCCCGTCCCGTCGCGGTCCCTGCTCTTCGTGCTCGGCGACGTTCTGGACGGCGGCGTCCGGGTCGGGATGGTGGTCGATGCGGGCCCGGGGTTCCGGCACGCGATCCACGCGGTCGAGATCGCCGACATCCGGGCGGAACGGCGCGCGGAGGCCGCGCTGGGCTTCCGCTGCACCGGCGCGGCGGAGCTCCGGCGGTGGCACGCGATTCCGTGGGAGGGGGCGTACGCTCGGCATCCCCGCGGAACCCATCCTGCACCCGTGCCCCCGCTGCGGCGTCCGGACGATGCGGGAGCTGGAGCGCGGCGGCTTCGACAACTGCCCCGTATGCGACCGGGAGGACGATCTCGTGCAGTACGCCGATCCCGACCGCCGCGGCGGCGCCAACGCCATCAGCCTGAACGAGGCGCGGGCCCGGTTCGCCCCCCGCGCCGATGCACCCGCGCGCTGAGCGATGTCCGACCGATCCGCGGCTCCCGCCTCCATCCTTCTCCCCGCCGATCCGCCGCGCGACTTTCGCGGGGAGTGGACGGTGGACGAAGTGCGCCGCGGCGCCTACGCGGAGCACGCCGGCATCCTGCGTTCGCTCCCCGTGGCCGTCGCGGTGCCGGAGGACGCGGACGACGTGGCGGCGCTGGTGCGCTGGGCGGCGGAGCACGGGATCGCGCTGGTCCCGCGCGCGGCGGGAACGGGAATGCCGGGCGGCAACATCGGTCCCGGGATCGCGGTGGACCTCCGGACGCGCTTCGGGTCCATCGGCCCGGTGGACGCGGAGCGGCGGACCGCGCGCATCCAGCCGGGCGCCACGCTGGGCGACCTGAACCGCGCCGCCGCGCCGCACGGGCTGCAGTTCCCCGTCGACCCGTCCAGCGCCGACCGCGCGTCCATGGGCGGCATCATCGCCAACAACTCCGGCGGCGCGCACACCGTGCGCTACGGCTCCGCGCGCGGCTGGGTGCAGTCGCTGGACGTGGTGCTGGCGGACGGCACGCGCGTCACCACCACGCGCGGAGTGCCGGACGAGCATCCCCGGCTGCGGGAGATCCTGGACCAGGTGGACGCGATCATCGCCGAGGACCCGGTGCGCATGGAGGCGCGCTGGCCGCGGGTGCGAAAGAACTCGTCGGGCTACGCGCTGCGCGAGTACCTGCGCTCCGGCGACGCGGTGGACCTGTTCGCGGGGAGCGAGGGGACGCTGGGGATGGTGACGGGCGCCACGGTGCGGCTGACGCCGACGCCCGCCGCACGCGGCCTGGCGCTGCTGGAGTTCACCGCGCTGGAGGCGGCGGGCGCGGCGGTGCACCGCATCCTGGAGCTGGAGCCGGCCACCTGCGAGATGATCGACCGCACCTTCATCGACCTGGTGCGCGACAGCGGCGAGGACCCCGGCTACCCGCTGCGCCCGGGGCTGGAGGCGATCCTGTTCGTGGAGATGGAGGGCGGTTCGGCGGACGAGGTCGCGCGGAAGCTGGAGACGGTGCGCGCGGCGATGGCGGGGGTGGCGGACCGCGTCTCCCTGGCGACGGACATGGACGAGCAGGAGCGGTTCTGGCACGTGCGCCACGCCGCCAGCCCGCTGATCGCACGGATGGCGGGCGCGCGGGTGTCGATGCAGTTCATCGAGGACGGCGTGGTGCCGGTGGACCGGCTGGCCGACTACATCCGCCTGCTGCGCGGCGTCCTGGCCCGCCACGCGCTCCCCGCCGTGATCTTTGGCCACGCCGGCGACGGCAACCTGCACGTGAACCCGCTGGTGGACGTCGCGAAGCCCGGCTGGCGCGCGGAGGCGGAGGCGATCGTCTATGAGGTGGCGGAGGGCGTGGCGCGCCTGGGCGGCACCATGGCCGGCGAGCACGGAGACGGCCGCCTGCGCGCGCCGCTCCTCGAGACCATCTGGGGCCCGGAGCTGGCCGCCTGCTTTCGCGCCGTAAAGGACGCGTTCGATCCGCTCGGCATCCTGAACCCCGGCGTCATCCTCCCCCTTCCCGGCCAGCGCCCGCTGGACGCCATCAAGTACGGGTGACGAGCGGCACGTCCGTCCTTCGGATCGTCCGAATCCTGAGAAAAAACGGTTCATCGCGGATTTGGTTGCACGCCACGCCTGGCGGGAAGCGGTGGCGGGTTCACCATGCGCGACCACCGTGTCCTGCGCGTCGGCAGGGGCGGGGCGCACCACGCTTCCCTGGGGACGTCGGGAACTGCAGGCAGATGGACGCCCGGCAGGGAGCCATCCGCATTTCTTTCTGGAACACCTTTCCCGCCGCAGCGCCCCGCAGCCCACCATTCCGGCTTCACCCGATGCGCGATCCCGCGAACCGTCCCCTCGCGCGAACTTCTGCGGGAACGCCCCCGACCTTCTCGCGGACCCAGGCTTCGCCAGATTGCGCATCGGGTGTTCGTGGAGGCCGGCTCCGGTGCGCTTGCGGCAGGAGGTCGGCGCCTGGCTGGGGACGCGGATGGCGGGATAGGTATCTCCCGGAAAAATTCTCATGGCCCCCTGCCGCGCTTCCCTCCCTCTGCCGTTCCCGACGCGTCCACACACGCGTGGAGCAACCCCCACCCGCCGCCGTGCCCTGACACCCT
>DASUVG010000022.1:0-24797 GCA_036379135.1 Longimicrobium sp. | reverse complement strand
GTCCACCGAGGTGGCGCGGGCGCGGCTGGACGGGGAGGGGATTCCCGTCGTGGACCTGCTGGCGGAGAGCGGCGTCGCATCCTCCAGGGGCGAGGCGCGGCGGCTGATCGCGGGCGGCGGCATCTCCATCAACGGCGAGCGCGTCTCCAGCGCCGAGCAGCGCCTTCGCGGCGAGGAGGCCATCGACGGCCAGGTGCTGCTGCTGCGGAAGGGAAAGAAGCAGAACCACGTGGTGCGGCTGGTGGATTAGGCCGCCTGCATGTGGATGGGGCCACGGGCTGACGCCCGCGGTTAGAAATGCCAGAAGCCCCGTCTCGACGACGCTCACGCGTCCACCGAACGGGGCTTCAACTTTGGAATCACCGCGAGGTTTTTCGCGACGTTTATACCCTCTCCCGCTTGCGGGAGAGGGTGCGAGCCTAAGCGAGCGGGTGAGGGTCCCAGCGGACGCAGTCAGCGATCTGCACCCACGCACCCACGCACTTTCGCACTTTCGCACTTTCGCACTTTCGCACTTTCGCACTTTCGCACTCACGCACTCACGCACTCACGCACTCACGCACTCACGCACTCCCCTCCCCCAGCAGCCGCTCCGCGTCCGCGGCCTCCATCGGCCGGCCCCACAGGTAGCCCTGGCCGTAGGTGCAGCCCATCTGCCGCAGCTGCTCGGCCTGCGCGGGGTCGTCCACGCCCTCGCCCGTCGTCTCCAGCCCCAGCGCCGCCGCCAGCGCGATGATCGCGCGCACGATGGCGACGTGCCTGCTGCCGCCCGCCATCGCCACGATGAACGAGCGGTCGATCTTGAGCACGTCCAGCGGAATGCGGTGCAGGACGGAGAGCGCGCTGTACCCCGTGCCGAAGTCGTCCACCTGCAGCTGCACGCCCAGCGCCTTGAGCGCGTGCAGCGCATCGATGGCACCGTCCGCATCGCCCATCACGATGCTCTCCGTCACCTCCAGCTTGAGCGCGGCCGCATCCACCCCGCTGCTCCGCAGCACGGCCCGCACGTGCTCCACCAGCCCCGGCCGCGCGAACTGGCGCATGGACAGGTTGATCCCCATCGCCAGCGGCGGGTCCGCGGGAAAGCGCGCGTGCCACCGGGTGAGCTGGTGCGCCGCCTGCTCCAGCACCCACTCGCCGATGGGGACGATGAGCCCCGTCTCCTCCGCCACCGGGACGAAGTCCGCCGGGGAGACCAGGCCGCGCTCCGGGTGAATCCACCGCACCAGCGCCTCGAACCCGCGCACCCGTCCGTCTTCCAGCGCCACGATGGGCTGATAGAACACCCGCAGCTGGCCGCGGTCCAGCGCGTAGTGCAGGTCGCCGTGCAGGCGCATGGCGGCCACGGACTGCGCGTGCAGGTCGGCCGTGAACAGCTGCGGCGCGCCCGTCTGCCGGGCGCGCGCCATGGCCACCTCCGCGTCGCGCAGCACCTGCTGGGCGTCCGCGTGCCCCTCGCCGCCGATCACCACGCCCACGTCCGCGCCGCAGAACACCTCCTGCCCGTCCAGCCGGTATCCGCCGCCCATCAGGCGCGCCATCCGCTCCGCGACCCGCATCACCTCCACCGTGCCGTGCACGCCGTTCAGCAGGACCAGAAAGTCGTCCCCCGCGGCGCGCGCCACCACGTCGCCGGGCCGCACGCAGGCGTCCAGCCGCTGCGCGGCCAGGGCCAGCAGCTCGTCGCCGCGCCGGTGGCCCAGCGTCTCGTTGACGCGCTGAAAGCGGTTCAGGTCCAGGTGGATGACGGCGAACCGCCGCTCCGGCCGGGCGGCGGAGGTGGCGAGCGCGCGGGACACGTGGCGAAGAAAGGCCGCGCGGTTGGGCATCCCCGTGTCGGCGTCGTACATCTCGTCCATCGCCTCGGCGGCGGGGTTCAGCGCTACGGGGTGGATGATGGCCTGGATCTGCCGCCCGCCCCGCGAGTCGAGCATCGCCACGCAGGTGAGCTCCGCCAGCACGGGCTCGCCGCCCGGCACACGCAGGCGAACCGTGCGGCGGCACACCTGCCCGTCCTGCAGCTCCGCGCGGATCCGCTCCCACTCCGCGGGATCGTGGAACAGGTCGCCCAGGTGCCGCGGCTCGCCCCCGCCCGCCGCGCCCGGGAAGCGCGCGAGCGCCGCCGGGTTCGCCTCCACGATGCGCCCCTCTTCGTCCGCCATCCAGACGGCGTCCTGCGTGTGGTTGAAGAGCGCGCGGAACCGGTGCGGCATGTTCAGGCGGAGCGTGGGTTGGATCGAAAGCAGGAACGCGCGGCCCATGCCGCGCGTTCGGGTTGCGCTGGAGAGAAGATCGCGAGGGAGCCAGTGTTACGCCACCTGGTGTACCGCGCGGCCGATCTCGTGTAGAAACTCGGGTGCGAAGTCGGCACCGTTGGGCCATTCGATCGTCCCGGTTTCGGGGTTCACGGCCACACGCCGAAAGAAGCCGGTATCCTTCAACGGCTCGAAAACCTCACCATGGAGCTCGCCGGAAAGGTCTACGTCCTTGGTCGTGCCGTCGTTGAACGCCAGCCGGAGCGTGTACCCCTCGAGCACGTGCACCTGATCTACGTGCAGAAACATCATCATTCGCTCCTCAGGTAAGCGGTGGAATCGGCGCGAGCGGAAGGTGCTGCCGCGCCCGGCTCCAATTCGCCAGCAACTCCTCGCGATGCTGCTCACTCCACGAAAGCAGCATGTGCAGTGCCGTTCGTGACATCTCTCCGGTGACAGCGCCTGTGTGGATGTTGACGATGACTTCCTCGAGCTGGTACCGCGCGTGAAAATGGGGCGGATTGTGTTCTTGGTAGTTCATATACACCACAATCCCCAAGAAGCGGCTCACGGTCGGCATCGTGAGCCCCGGCTACACGTACTCCCGGAAATCATCGTTTATCTCCAGAAATTTGGATCGGGACCAGCCTCTCACCGGATGGATGAAAGCGGCACGTCAGTTCAGGCACCAGGACGGAGGGTCGAGCTCGCCGCGGAGGCGCTTCAGGGTGTAGTCCAGAACGTCGACCACCGTGGCTCTGAGCCACGCCTCGGGTGCCTCCGGAGCCGTGTGGCGCAGATGGACGCTCGCAACCGGCTCTCCGAAATGCGTCAACACCACCTCTCCGCCGTGCAGAACGGTGTCGATCAGCGTATCCATGTGCTCTCCCGCTTCGTGAACCTCTATGGTGGTCATCTGCATCGCTCTCTCCGGGCTGGGGTTGCACGGCAGTATAGTGCCGGAGCCGGAAAACCTTACAACTGGAACACGACAGCACGCGGGCCCACTTCACGACAGGAACCTCCCTCCGCTATCAACCTGTGTATCAATAACTTGTACGTACAATGCGCGTGGATTGCGGCGTCAGGCCCACCCTGAATCCCCATCCCGAAGGCTGTGATCGGTACTCACGGGACAGGCGTGAGCAAACGAGCGCATTCAGCACACGAGAAAAACGAAGCGGGCCACGCGGCGAAATGCCGCGTGCCCCGCTCGTCGGGATCCGCCGATCCGGCTTCCTGAGGATGCGCCGGATTCCCGCCGCCCCGGCGCCGGCGTTACGCTACCAGCACTGTCCCGGCGACGTCCACGTAGGCAATGCGCGATGTGGGTTCAGGGATGGACTCGCCGCCGAGCCGCATTGCTTCCAGGTGAATGTGAATCCCTTCCTGGATCAGCTTTCTGACTTTGGCTTCGGTTTGCGCGACGGCGAAACAGCCCGGAAGGTCGGGAACGTAGGCGCCACAGGAGATGGGACCCCGCTCGATCACGACGGCGTACCCACACGTCCCGTGAGCCCCGTTCGAGGATGACCCTGAAGTGCTCTGAACCGCTTCGATATAGTCGAGCCGTGAGGCGGGCTGGGGAATCGGCTCGCCATCTGCGCGAATCGCTTCGAGATGGAACTCCAGCGCTTCACGCATCTGAGCCGTTACTTCGGCTTCCGTCTCCCCGGCAGCAACACAGCCGGCCACGTCGGGGACATAGGCGGAAAAGCCGGTCGATGTCGGTTCGATGACAACAGCGTACTCCATGGCTACCTCAGGCCAGCTTGTTTCAGGATGCTGATGACCGTACCGGGCGCGAGATCGAAACGCAGTTTACCAGGGACTGTCACGGTACGACGGCCGGCGCGGGACGATCCCGCGCCGGCCGGTTTGCAGCCGCCGTTTGCCTCGCACCGCCGTCAGAGCATGCAGGCGACGATGCGGACCTGCCGCCTGACGATGATGAGCTCGCGGTCGAACCCCGATGGCGCCTCGCGCTCCACCGGCGGTGCCCCGGAGCCGCCGCGGGCGCCGGACGAGCTTGCCGTGCCCCCGGGCCGGCCGGGGCCCTCGAACGGAACCAGCATCCCCACTGGCTGATCGTCGCGGGTGACGACGACCTGCTCCCCGGCCAGTACCGCATCCACCATCTCGTCCAGACGGCTCGCCGCCTCCGGTACGTCCATCATGATCACCGCCATGTGCGCCTCCAGGTTAGGTTAGGGTCGCACCAACGATATACGCTCCATGCCCGACCTGTGTAACCGGAACGCGTCAACTCGCGGGCCCACTTTCCGACAGGCGCAGCCTCGCTCCAACTGCTTTACTATGATGGAGTTGTGCATTCGTCACACGGAATTTTCGCCGTCCGGACACCCGTGAGTAGCCGTCCCGCGGGCCAATAGCGGTACTCACGGGACACAGGTGGGAAAACAGCCCGAGATCGACCACACGAAAAACGAAGCGGGGCACGCGACCGATGCCGCGTGCCCCGCTCGTCCTGATCCCGCCGACCGTCCGGCTTACGGCCGCCGTGCGTCGTCCGTCACGGACTCGTACAGGCCGTTGAAGAGAAGGCGGAAGGTGCCGTGAGGCTGGGCGCGGAAGGCGATCTCCGGGCCGAACAGGTACAGCATCCCGCGGCCCACCGGCGCCGACACGATCGCCGCGCCGCCGTTCAGGTGCTGCTGCCCCCACGCCCAGCCGCTGCGCAGCGGCGCCGGCGTGTCGAACCAGGCGATCCGGCGGATCCCCGCCGCCTCGGCGCCTTCACCCAGGCGAAAGACGGGCGAGTCGTCGAACATCACGTCCGCCTGCTCGGGCATTCCCCACGCGACGGGCGCGTCGTTGTCCACCGTCACGCGCAGCAGCGACCCGGGGATGAAGTACTTTTCGCGCGGCAGGTGGCGCGGCTGGCCGTCGGGCCCCGCCTCCACCAGGTGGTCCTCGATGGGCAGCCCCAGGTGCTTCGCCAGCACCGTGGACCCGCCGATGGTCAGCACCGTGCCGCCGTTCTCCAGGAACTCGCGCAGCCTGGGCACCGTCTGGGCGATGGTGACGATCCCCAGCTGCCCGCGAAACTCCTCGGGCACGGCATCCGGGCTGGGCATGAAGCCCGTAGCGCCCGCGCGCGGGTCCCGCTCCGGGATGGCGCCGTCCACGAAGACGAGGACGTCGTACTTCGCGTTCAGGTTCCCCGCGTCCAGCTCCGGCGGAAAGACGACGGAGTAGGGGAACCCGAACTGCTCGAAGATCCAGCGCGTCCACCCGCTCGGCATCAGCCCGCCGTAGCGGTCCACCAGGCCGATGCGCACCGGCCGCAGCGGCAGGGCGCCGGCCGGCATGCGATTGGACGCCTCGACGGTCAGGCCCAGCGAGTCCATCCAGCGCGTCGAGGAATCGAGCTCACGCGCGGGGATCCAGAAGTCGCCTGCATCTCCCCGGCCGCGCTCGTCTTCGCGGGTCATGCGGTAGACCGGAACGCCGCCCTTCAGCAGCCGGTTGACCGCCGTGAAGGCGTCGTTCTGGCGCGGCGAGATCACGTAGCCGGTGGGGATCCAGCGCGGCGTGGCGGTCCATCCCTCGGGCGCGGGCAGGTTCCACGCGTCGATCACCTCCATCGGCGCCTTGAACTCGTCCAGCATCCGGTCGAACTGCACCCCCATCTGGTACGCCAGCGTCCACCCCGCGTTGTCGTACGGGGGGATGGGCGGGCCGCCCTCGTACAGAAAGTCGTTGGGATGGTCCTGAGGCTCGAACATGTCCAGCACGTGGGGGCGGAACGCCTGGTCCAGCCGCACCACGTACGATCCCTCCGGATACGACTTCCCGTTCACGAAGTGCGGCGCCGTGGTCCGGTGAACCGTAACGCCGTTCTCCAGCAGCGCGTTGACGAACTTGGTGGCCGTGGGGAAGTCGTCCTGGTCCGCCGGGATGACGTACGCCCGCGGGTCGCGCCACTCCGGCGTGCGCAGCAGCCCCAGGTACCGCGCCGACTCCTCCGGATTGGGCGCGCCTCCGAACAGGCCGCCGGCGGACATCACCGCGTTGCTCTCGGAGCGTTGCCCCTGCCGCGCGGCCGCGATCACCGCGCGGACGCTGTCCACCCGCCGCGGGTAGACGGTCCAGGTGTCCCGCCGCCCGCGCTCCACCGAGTTGCGCCCCATCCGCCAGAAGTTGGTCAGCAGCGTCTGGCGGTAGCGCGAGGCGTAGTCCAGCACCGCGTAGTTGGCCGTCACCGAGTAGTCGATGGACGAGCGGAAGTGCCACTTCTGCGGGGCGATCGGCGACACCAGGTCGGCGCTGGGAAGCTGCCGGTTGGGGACGAACGGGATGTCCATCGGCGTGGGGTTGCCGATGGTCTCCGTCAGCAGCCCGATCATGTTGTGGAAGTACGTCGTGGTCCGCAGGCCGCCGTTCCACCAGGTGGAGTAGTTGGCCCCGCGCCGCGTGGTCACCCCCGGCTTGCGCTCCGCGATGAAGCGGTTGTGCATCGCGGAGCCGACCATGTCGATGCCGGTGATGACCAGCGGGTCGTACACGTAGTTGAACGGGTCGCGGAACGGCGGCGCGAACATCACCGTCCCCGTGGGCCCCGTCTGGTGGTGGTTGTAGACGATCTGCGGAAACCACTGGTGGTACATCACCCGGTTCATGTTCTCCGTCTCGGCCTGCGTCGAGGCGTAGAAGTCCCGGTTGTTGTCGTGGCCGATGTACTTCTGGTACAGCCGCGGAACGTACGCGATGGAGCGCGCCTCGCGGTTCGGGTTGCGCATGTACCAGTTGCTGACCAGGTCCATTCCGTCCGGGTTGGCGTGGACGAAGAGGATGACGACGTCGTCCAGGATGCGCCGGGTCTCGGGATCGTCGCGGCTCACCATCTGCCACAGCGTCTCCATCAGCTGCTGCGCGCCCAGGACCTCGGTGGCGTGCAGCCCGCCGTCGATCCACACCACCGCCTTGCCCTGCGCGGCCAGCCCGGCGGCCGTCGCGCTGTCCACCTGCCCCATGGCCAGCGTGCGGCTGATCTCGCGCAGGCGCTGCAGGTTGCGGTGGTTCTCGGGAGAGGTGACGATGGCCATCACCTGCGTGCGTCCCTCCTCGGTGCGGCCGATGTCCACGAGGGCCATGCGGTCGCTCTCGCCGTCCAGCTTTTGCCAGTAGGCGACGAGGTCCTGGTAGTTGGGGAGCACGTAGTCGGCGCCGATGGGGTGGCCGAACTGCTGCTCGGGGCTGGTGAGCCGCTGCTGCGCCTGCGCGCTGCCCGCGGCGCACAGGGCCAGTGCGAGCGCCAGGGCAGGCGCGCGGCGCCTTCTGGGGGACGGGATCAAAGGGGAACCGCTCCTTCCGCCGGTTTACCGAGGGCGCCGCCGGGGGGCGCGCCGCTCACTGCTGTCTGTGGGAACCGGTAGAATCGAACGGCCGTCCGGGTGTGTCAAGTTTTTAGCGGGAGGACGGGGGGGATGGCGGGATTCCGCGTCCGCCGCGCCGGTGTCCACCCCGCAAGGGCACCCCGGGATGAATCCCGGGGCTGGAAATGCGACAAGCCCCGCCCTGGGCGCGCTGCGCCTGCCCGGCGGGGCTTCAACCGCTCGTTGCTTCAGGCCCCGGTGTCGTGCCGAGCGCGCGCCGCAGGGACCATCGTCACTGCTCTCCGGGCAGGCCCAGCGGTGCCGACTCCTTCAGCAGCTGGTCCCAGTCTCCAGGAGGCTGGCCGCCCTCCAGCATTCGCCCGAACACCGCGTACGGATCGTTGCGTCCGCCGCGAGCCCGGAGTGTATCCTCATCGTTCACCCACGCGTAGACGATGGCCCGCGCGTCGGAGCGAAAGCGGAAGAAGAGGCGGTAGCGTTCGTAGAATCCGGCGGAGAACCAGTGCCGGTTGGCCGGGCCCATCGTGTTCCCCTGCCGGAACTCGGGGGCATTGGGGTTCGTCGGGATGATGTCAGTGGTGAGTCGGTAGATGGCCGCGAGCCGCTTCGTGGACGGATGTGATCGAAACCCTTGAGGATCCGCCCGCTCCAGCGCCTCCACCTCTGCGACCAGGGTCGCGAAGATGCGGCCGAACTCCCGCCACTGGTACAGCTTCCAGCCTTTGCGCTCCGGAGGATCCTTCCGTCCGCCGTCCGGGCGCTGCGACCCGCCACCGTCGGAAGCCAACTCAGTCGATCCTCTCGTTCAGATCCACGTGCATGCCCCCCACCAGCCGCTCGGCGCGCGCCAGCAGCTCGCCGGAGAGGGGCTGAATGCTCGACGGGTTCTCGATCATGTCGCGCTCGATGAATGACAGGAAGGCGCCGAGAACCGGATCATCTCCGGCCTGCGTCTCGTCCTCCACGTCGATGGCGCGCACGAGGAGAACCCCGGGCCCGATGACGTCTGCCTCGACGTTGTGGGCGTCGAACTCCGGGTGAGAACGAAAGAGTGCGGATTCGAAAGCGTACGATTTCGAATTTCCCACCCTGGTGAATCGCCCCTTGTACGTCATCTCGATCCTCACACGTGGAAGCGCCATCTCGTAGTAAGTACGAATGTAATTACTTCCACGGCAACGTCAAGACAATGCCGCCTCCACGGCGTCTACTCCCGCACGATCCCCTCGATCAGCCCCGCGGCGCGTTCCAGGCAGGCGAGGTCGGACGGGTCCAGCGCGCGCAGGCGGCCGGCCAGCGAGTGCACGCGGCGGGCGCGGCCCTCCTCCAGCAGGCGGCGTCCGGCGTCGGTGGCGCGCAGGCGGATGGAGCGGCGGTCGCCGGGGTGCGGCTCGCGCTCCACCAGCCCGTCGCGCTCCAGGTTGCGCACGATTCGCGTCATCGACGGCGGCCGCACCTGCTCCGCCTGCGCCAGCTCCCCCAGCGTCCGCGCGCCGCCGAACACCAGCACCGAGAGCGCCGACAGGTGCGGCGCCGTCACCCCCGACGCATCGTCCTGGCGGCGAAGGCGGCGCAGCAGGTGAATGCTGGCGGAGTGCAGCCGGTCCGCCAGCCGCTCCGCCCGCGCGTCCGCATCCCCCGGATCCGGAAAGCTTGCGTCCGTATCGATCATGATCTACAGTATACTTAGTTTTGCTAACGAAGCAAGATGCACGATCCACAGGAGCGGACGGCGATGAGCGTGGCGACGCGGATGATCGAGGCGGTAAAGGCGGGCGATGCGGACGGGCTGCGGGCGATCCTGGAGTCCGACCCCGAGGCGGCCGGCGCCCGCGAGGACGGCGGCGACACCCCGCTGATGATCGCGCTGTACCACGGCCGCCGCGACCTGGCGGAGCTCATTCTGGCGCACGGCCGCCAGCCGGACGGCGTGGAGGCCGCCGCCCTGGGCGACGTGGACCGCCTGCGCGCGGCGCTGGACGCGGAGCCGGGGCTCATGACCCGCTTTACGCACGACGGGTGGACGCTGCTGCACCTGGCCGGCTTCTTCGGCCACGCGCAGGCGGTGCGGCTGCTGCTGGAGCGCGGGTCGGATCCCAACGCGCTCTCCATCAACGCGCTGCGCAACACGCCGCTGCACGCCGGCCTCTCGGGCCCGCTGGGGACGGATGGCGTACGGCTGCTGGTGGAGGCGGGGGCGGACGTGAACGCACGGCAGCACGGGGGATTCACACCCATGCACTCCGCCGCCAACCGCGGGATCGTCGAGATCGTCGACCTGCTGCTGGACCGCGGCGCCCACCCCGACGCCGCCGCGGAGGACGGGCGCCGCCCGATCGACTTTGCGCGGGAGCGGGGGCACGAGCACGTGATCGAGCGGCTGCGCGCCAGCGGCGCCGCCGGCTGACGCCACTCTGGCCGATTGACGGGGTAGGACGCCCGCCGTAGTCTTTGCCCGTTCACCCCGTCGCGCAGGTATCGCAGGATTTCCATGCAGGTACGCAGCATTCTCCTGGTCCTGGCCCCGCTGGCGCTGGCCGCGTGCTACCCCCGCCAGCCCGTGGCGCCGCCGCCCCTACCGCCGCCCCCCCCGCCCGCCGCCATCTCGCCCGCGGAAGAGGCGGTGCAGCGGATGCAGCGCGCCCGCCGCGCCTACGACGAGGGCGTGCGCCTGGGCCGCCAGAGCCGCTGGGCCGACGCGGTGGACCGCTACCGCCTGGCGGTGGAGGCGATGCCGAACGAGGTGCGCTACCACATGGCGCTCTCCGACGCGCTGCTGGCGCTGGGGCGCGAGTGGGAGGCGGCGGACGCGCTGCAGGCCGGCATCCGCGTAGAGGAGCAGGGACCCAACCCCAACCATCGCGTGCTGGCGGTGGACTACGAACGCCTGATCGGCCTGCTCACCCGGCTGAACCGCCTGGACGAGGCGCGCGAGGCCGCCGCGAGCCAGGCCCGCCACCGCCGCCTGCGCGACGCCGCCGTGCCGGACTGACCCCCCACAGAAGCAGGGGCCTCACACGGAGTCAACGGAGTCAACGGAGTTGTCCCGTCGCGATCCCCGGAGTTTGCGCGAAGCGCCCATGAAGTTGAAGCCCCACCTCTGGCGAGCTTTGCGAGCAGGGGTGGGGCTTTCCGCTGTTGCGCGGCGGCTTCAGCCGCTCACGCGAGGTGAGTCAGCCCTCACCCTGCCGCCGCCACCTCGTCCGTCTTTGCCGCCATCACGAAGTCGTTGCGGTGCAGGCCGCGGATCTTGTGCGTCCACCAGGTCACCGTCACGCGGCCCCACTCCGTGAGCAGCGCGGGGTGGTGGCCCTCCTCCTCCGCGGCGTCGCCGACGAGGTTGGTGAACCGCAGCGCGCGGGCGAAGTCGGGGAACTCGAAGACGCGCTCCAGCCGCGGAATCCCCTCGCGCTCCACCACCGTCCACTCCGGCACCTGCGGCTTCAGCGCCTCCATCTCCTCCGCCGTCACCGTGGGCGCGCCCCGGCGGCAGGCCTCGCACTTCTGCTTCGCAAGCTCCGTCATCATCCCTCTTCGATCGAATGTTACCCCTTCAAGCGCCTGATTTCCTGAGGAAGGCGCCGCGCTGAATCGTACGAAACACCGGAGCCGGGGCGCCGACCGAAGGATCTCGCCGGCAGAACGACGGGGCCTGGTCCCGTGCCCTGATCCGGCCCATGCGCAGCCGAAAGGAGATCCTTCGGTCGCGCGCAGGCGGTTGTGCTGCCGCCGGTTACACGTGGTGCGCTCCCTCAGGAAGTCAGATTTTGGGACGCCGTTCAGGATGCTGCCGGCAGCGACTTTTCGATCAGCTTGCGCAGCTCCGCGTTGTCGGCCGTCACCGGGCCCACGTGCTTCCACAGCAGCGTGCCGTCGGGGCCGATCAGAAAGGTGTTCGGCACGCCGATGGTGCTGTACGCCGTGGTGATCTCGCTGTCCGGGTCCAGCCAGACGGCGTAGCTGGCGCCGTACTCCTGCAGGAACTCGCGAATCCCCTGCTCCTGGTCGCCCTGGTCGATGCTCACGCCCACCACGTGCAGCCCGCGCGGTCCGTACGCCCGGTGCAGCTGCTCCAGCGCGGGGATCTCCTGGCGGCAGGGGTGGCACCAGGTGGCCCACACGTTCAGCAGCACCGGCCGCCCACGCAGCTGCGCCAGCGACGCGCGCTCGCCGTCCAGCGTCTCCGCGGCAAAGCCGGGGGCCTCCGCGCCCGTCTTTACCGGGCCGCCGCGGGGCGCGTCGCCACACGCCGCCAGCAGCAGCGCGGCGCAGGTGATCCGGAGGATGTCGGTCGTCCAGCGCATCGTCGGGCTCAGCGGAGGGCGGAAAGGGGCATGCGCGCGGCGCGCACCACGGACTGCTCGCCGGGCGCCGTCCAGGCGAACACCAGGCTTTCGCCCGCGGGAACCATGCGCGGAAAACCGCTGCTCCGCGCCGCGCTGGAGCCGGCGACCGTCCGCGGCTCCCCCATCCGCCCGTCGGGTCCCACGCGGCGCACGCGCACCTGCGCCTCCTTTCCGCTCGTGCGCTCGATCCAGCTCACCAGCGCGCCGCCGTCGTCCAGCAGCACCACGTCCACGCGCCCCTCGGGGTTGCCGCCGTCCACGCGCGCCGGCGCGCCGAAGGTGGCGCCCGCGTCGCCGGAGAACGCGACCTTCACCTGTGCCGTGCTGTCCGCGCCCGTGAACCACGCCACCGCCACGCGGTCGCCGTCCGCCGCCGCCTGCGGGCCGTTCACCGGGCACGCGGGCATCACCCAGCCGTCCGGGTGCACCGGCCGCCCCGGCGTCCACGCGCCGTCCACCATCCGGGTGACGTAGATGTCGCGCACCTCGGTCGGCGAGCGGTCGCGGTAGACCACGAGCGGTCCGCGCCCCGTCATCGCCATCCCCGTCTGGCAGCAGTCGCACACCCGCGCGTCCAGCTCGCGGTCCGGCGCCGGACGCCCGTCCGCGCCCACCGTGGTGTACCGCAGCGTCATCTCGTTCCCGGCGGCGTGCTCGTCCGCGGACGGCTTGAACTTGCGGCCGTCCAGCCAGACCAGCGCCACGGAATCGGCCCCCGCGGGCCACATGCTCACGAAGCCGTGCTCCGTCTGCGTGCCGTCCGTGTGCGGCGTGACGCCCGGCGTCCACGTGGCCCCGCCGTCGGACGAGACGGCCACGCGCACGTCGTAGGCGTACTTGTTCTGGCCGCTGCGCTGCAGCCACTGCGCTGCCATGCGGTTTCCCGGCAGCACCGCCAGCGAGGGAAAGTCGGCCCAGTTGACGAACCAGTCGCGCCCGCTGGCGACGGTGCGCGGCGCGGACCAGCGGTCGCCCTCCAGCACCGCGAAGCGCAGTGCGTGGGCGCTGTCCGCCGCCGGCTCCACCCACGACAGGTACGCGCGCCCGTCCGGCCCCAGCGTCAGGTTGGGCTCGCCGCTCCCGGGCGCCGCGTTCAGCGCGAGCTCCGTCACGGTGAACTCGGCGGATGACGACGACGATCCGCCGCTCTCGCCCGCCGCCGCGCGCTCGCCGCACGCCGCCAGCACGCCCGCGAGAAGGACGAAGGTGATCGGTCGAAGAAGGTTCGTGTTCATGGGAGGTTGATTCATGCGGGTGTATCCACCGTCAGGTCGAATCCCTGGTACGCGCGGGCCAGCAGCAGCGTGGCGCCCCAGCACGCCAGCGCCACCACGATCAGCGCGCCCGCCGCGGCGCCGGCCGTATCCGCCAGCCAGCCGCCCGCGAGCGCCATGAGCCCCGCCGCCACCGCCACGATGCCCAGCAGGACGAGCTTGAAGAGCATCTTGATGAGCTGCTTGCCCACGAACGCGCTCTGCTGCCCGCCGTCCGCCTGCGTCCGCGTGGGAAAGAGCAGAAAGAGCCAGTTCTCCAGCGTCACCGCCAGCCAGGCGACGGGGAGCGCCACGACCGCCGCCAGCACCGCCATCCGAGGCTCCACCCATCCGTCCACGATCCACACCGCGACGCCCAGCAGCAGCAGGTTCATCAGCGAGATGGTGGCCGCCGCCACGAACACCTCGCCCACGGCCACGGCGGTGGGGCGCAGCGGGAGCGAGCGCAGGTAGGCGATGCGCTCCACGTCGCGCCGGAAGTCCACCGAGAACCCGCCGGTGCCGAAGAGGGGAAAGACCACCGCCAGCACCACCAGCGACGTCCCCAGCCCGCCGGTTCCCTCCGAGCCCAGCCAGCGCGGGATGCCGATCACGTAAAAGAACGCCATCCCCGCCATGAACGCCAGCGCCGCCAGCGTCCGCAGCCCGCGCCCCAGCTCGTACGCCTGCCGCCGCGCGATCGGCGCGGCGGGGCCCAGAAAGGCGAGGGAGGGGACGGGGAGCCTGCGGTTCCGGGGTGCCGCCGCGCTGGCCAGCCCGCCGCGCCCGCGCCGCATCCGCCGAATGCGGTCGAACCGCCGGGCGCTGGAGACCAGCGACCGCTCGCGAAAGTCCACGCCCGTCAGCAGCGTGGCCCCCGCCGTCGCCAGCACCAGCGCCAGCGAGGCCGCCGACCACGCCAGCGCCGCGCCCGCCGTCTCCGCCGCGAAGGTCTCCGCGAACGGGCGCCCCGGCAGCATGGCCCACCGCACCGGCGGCGACTGCAGCAGCGCGCCCAGCGCGGAGCCGAACCCCACTTCCTGCACCTGCCGGTAGAACAGCCACACGGCCACTCCGCCCGCCGCGTAGAGCAGCGGCCGCACCGCGCGTCCCGGCGCGGGCGGCAGCCGGTCGCCCACGGCCAGCTTCAGCAGCCCCACGAGCTGGGCCAGGACGAAGAGCCAGAGCACCGCCAGCATCACCGCGGGGATCGCCGCGGCGGGGCGGACGGCCATCCGCATCCCCAGCAGCCCCAGCCACAGCCCGCTGAACAGCTGCACCCAGCCGCGGCTCAGCAGGCTGTACAGCAGCAGCTCGCGGCGGCGCAGCGGCGCGGGAAAGAGGAACTGCACCTCCTGCGGCCAGTAGAACGGCGCGTCCGCCGCCGCGAGCGACGAGACCATGAACAGCAGCAGGACCAGCGAAAATCCCTGCATCGCCGGGTCGTGCAGCCGCGGCTCGCCGCCCGCGGCCATCAGCGCCATCAGCTGCGACGCCACGATCAGCGCGAAGAAGATCACGCCGAACGCGGTGGAGACGAACCCGCGAAAGGTGCGCATCCGCCGCCCCGCCCGCCGCACCACGCCGCGAAAGCCCATCCACAGCAGGTAGCGCAGCCCGGGGTTCACGCCGCCGCCTCCGGCGCGGGGGCCGGGCCCTGCCCCTCCGTGAGGTGGAAGAAAATGTCTTCCAGCGTGGCGCCGGGCCCCACCTGGTCCGCATGGCGCGCCCGCAGCTCGTCGCGCGTGCCGTGGAAGAGCAGCCGCCCCTGCCGCACGACGAGGAACGAGGTGCACAGCCCCTCGATCTGCCCCAGCAGGTGCGAGCTCAGCATCACCGCCGCGCCGTCGGCCGCGCGGCGGCGCAGCAGGTCGTACAGCGTGCGGATGCCGCGCGGGTCCAGCCCCGTCAGCGGCTCGTCCAGCAGCAGCGCCTGCGGCTCGTGCAGCAGCGCGCAGGCCACCGCCACCTTCTGCCGCATCCCCCGCGACAGCTCGTCGGCCATGCTGTCGCGCCGGTCCGCCAGCTCCAGCTCCGCCAGCAGCCGCTCCGCCGCGGGCTTCCAGTCGCGCACGCCGAACACGCGCGAGGTGAAGTCCAGGTGCTCCCACACCGTCAGCGTGCTGAACAGCTGCGGCTCGTCGGGGATCAGCCCCAGGCGGCGCTTGGCCTCGATCGGCTGGCGCTCCACGTCGAAGCCCGCGATCTCCACCGTGCCGCCGCTGGGGGGGTGGATGCCGGCGATGGCGCGCAGCGTCGTGGTCTTTCCCGCGCCGTTGGGCCCCACCAGACCCAGGATCTCGCCGCCCTGGACCGTAAAGCTCAGCCGGTCCACGGCGATGCGCCCCTCGTAGCGCTTGATCAGCTCGCGTACTTCGATCATGGGATCGATGACGGTCAGCGGGGCGCGGAGGGCCGGCCGCCGGGCGCCCACTCCGGCCGCGGCCCGTCCGCCAGCGCGCGCGCCGCGTCCACCGCCGCCTGCACCACCGCCGTCATGTGGTCCCAGTCGATGCGCTCCACCTCGTCGCCGGGCTGGTGGTAGTCCGCGTGCAGCCCGAACGACGACAGCGCGTGCGCCGGCACGCCGAGGAGGGCGAACGGCGTGTTGTCGCTGCGGTTGAAGAAGTCCTGGTCAGGCCGCGGATCGGGGACGATGGGCACCCCCGCGCGCGCCAGGACCTGCGACACCGTCGAGCGCTCGTACCCCGTCAGCCATGCCCGGCCGGGCCCGCCGGCGAGCGGATCCGGCCGGCCGATCATCTCGATCATCAGCCCCGCCACCGTGCTGTCCAGCGGGACCACGGGGTGGCGCAGGTACCACCGCGTCCCCAGCATCCCCACCTCCTCCCCCGTCGCGAAGAAGAAGAGGACCGTCCGCTTCGGCGCGGGGCCCCGCGCGAGCGCCCGGGCGACTTCGAGCACGGCCACGCTGCCGCTGCCGTCGTCGTCCGCGCCGTTGTAGATGCTGTCGCCGTCCACCGCGCGGCCGATCCCCACGTGGTCGTAGTGGGCGGCGACCACCACGGCCTCGTGGCGCAGCGCGGGATCGCTGCCGGGGATCATCCCGATCACGTTGAAGGCCTGGCGCCGCTGCTCCGCCGGAAGCTCGGAGAGCGCTTCCAGCGACTCCAGCAGCCGCAGCCGCCCCCGGTCCGCCGCGACGGGGACGAGCTGAAAGTACGCCATGTCGCCGGCGGGCTGCACGCCCAGCGCCTCCAGCCGGCGCGCCAGGTAGACGGCCGCGCGCATGCCGCCCGCGGAGCCGGTGGCGCGCCCCTCCATGCTGTCCGCCGCCAGCGCCTCCAGCTGCGCGCGCACGTCCGCCTGCCGCACGGTCGTCGGTCGCCCGATCTCCGCGGCCGGCGGTGGCGCCGCCACGGGTGCCGGCACGCCGGTGCAGGAGGCGAGCGCGGCCAGGGCAAGGAGACTCGGAAGATGGGTTCGGCGCATGGTGGCGGGATCGGGGGATGGACGGCAACAGGCGGAAGATGGAATATGCGCCGCACCGCCCGCCCCCTGCAACGCCGCCGCGGCCGCCCCCTCCCCGGCCCTGCCCCACAAACTGCGTGGGGGAGGGAGAACGGCACGAAAGCTCGTCGCGACGGTATCGAAGTTCTCCCCCTCTCCTCGCGCAGTTTGCGAGGGGAGGAGGCCGGGGGTGGGGGACCTCGAAGCGCGATCGAATTCTCCCCTTTCTCCCGCGCAGCGGGGGAGAGGGGGCCCTGTCGGGCGCCAGTTCGATGCTGGTCGCCGAGCCGCGATCCATCGGCAAGGCGTCCCCTCTCGCGAGGGGAGCGCGCCGTGGCTGAAGACCGGCTTCGAGCAGGCGGACACGAGATCCTTCGGTCGCGCGCAAGCGTTGGTGCATCAGATGGTTACGCGCGGCGCTCCCTCAGAAAGCCACCTGATTCGCGGGTGTGGGATCGACCCTGAAACCTTCTGAAGGAACCTCCCGTATCTGATGCAGCGGAACGGATCTGAGCAATCTTCCTCACTGGAGCAACCGACGATGATCACTCTCGCCATCGCCCTCGCGGCAGCGGCTTTCGGATATCTGCAGACCCGCGGCTTCGTTCGCCGCAAGCTGGCCTACGTCGACGCCGTGCACAGCGGCGTCGCCCCGGTGATCGCCGGCGTGGCGGCGGCGTGCCTCGCGATGCCGGTGGCGGGGCTGCTCCCCTTCGTCGGCGGGGGCACGGCGCTCCTGTTTGGCGCGGCGGTGGGCGCCGGCGTGTCGGCGGGCTCCAAGGACACGCGCCAGCGCCGCATCAGCGCCTGACGAGCGGATTGCCATCCGCAACGCCGAGCGGCCCCGGACAGGTTGTCCGGGGCCGCTCGGCGTTTGTCCATCATCCACCCGCTGCGTTCAGGGCGTGTGGGTGCGCGTCACGCTGACGGTGCGGTTGCAGAAGGTGCCGTTGAGCGTGTAGGTGCGCGTCGCCGGCGTGAACGTGGCCGTCAGGTCCACCGTGCAGGTGCCGCTCTGCCCCGTGGAGCGCTGCCAGCTGAAGCTGCCCTTGTGCGTCGTCGTCCGCGTGCCCGGCTGGCCCGCGGTCCACGTCTGGCTGGCCGTCACCGCCACGTTCGGCGTGCTGGTGATGCTGATGGTCCCGCCGCCGCGCCGCGCGTTCATGGTGCACGCGGCGTCCGTGCGGGTGGCGGTGAGCTGCATGCTGCCGCCGCGGGTGGCGGGATCGTGCTGCACCACGCGCGTTCCGGCCATCGTCGCCGTGCCGCTGACCGGGCACTGGCGGGTGCGGCTGAACTCCGTCGTCGCCGTCGCCGACGCGGGATCGCCGCCCGGAGACATGCTGAACACGGGGCCCGCGAACCCGTCGATCACCTGCGCTCCGATCTCGTCCCACGCGCTGGCGGCGTTCTGCGCCTCGGCCTGGTCCATCGCGGCGTCGGCTCCGCCCGTGGGCGACCCGCCGTCGCACGCGGCGAGGGCGAACGTCGCCAAGACGGCGGTGGAAAACAGGTAGTTGCGGCGCATGAGTGTCCTCGCTGGCTGTGTGGGCGGTCGACCGGCGCACGACAACGTAGTGCACCGCGCGACAAAGATACAGCGGATCGGCGGATTCCGTTGGGGGAGGTCGTCACGCAAAGCTGGCGAATTCAGTGGCGCCGATCCATCTTCATCCCATGCCGGCCACCCGCACCAGGCGAGATGCCATGCGTTACCTGCTTTTCGCCGCCCTGGCGTCGCTGCTGCTGGCCGCCTGCGCCACCCCTGCCGGCGGCCCGCGCGTGGCCAGCAACCCCGGCGGCTCCAACGACGAGCCGCGCCCGTCCGTGCACCTGGACACCGAGACGTGGGCGCGGGGGGGAGTGGCCAACTTCGTGAGGGTGACGGAGATCCACATCCGTAACAAGTCACCCGTGCCCATCATCGTCACCGAGGTCAGGCTCAGCACCTGCATCAACATTGCGTGCGTCACGCACCGGCCCGGCGTGCGCATCGAGCCGGGCAGCATCCGGCGGGTGCTGCAACTGCGGAGCGGGGCCGGGCTTGCCACCTCCTCGTTTCGGTACAGCTATCGTGTGGAACCCGCCGACGCCGAGCGGAGCTGACGCCCGGCTCGAAATTGCCGGTGAGCGCAACGTGATGGATTGAAGCCCCGCCTGGCGAGCCAGGCCGGGGCTTCCCGCATTCGGGGCGGCTCGGACGGCTCCGCGCAGGCTCCCTCCGGGCCGTCGATGAGCTTCGGAGAGGGTGACGCGGGGTGTGAGCCGCCCCCCTCCCCGGCCCTCCCCCGCAAACTGCGCGGGGGAGGGAGAACGACAGGAAAGCCGGTCGTAGCGGGATCGAATTCTCCCCTCTCCGCGAGGAACGAGCGGGGAGGGGCCGGGGGAGGGGCACCCCGTCGAGCGCAGCCGAACGCCTGTTGGAAACGCCACATCACCTCCCCCTCCGCACAAAACACTTGACGCTCCTCCCTACCCCATGCTACGTTCGTAGCATAGTGCTACGGACGTAGCACCTCGGCCTCCGAAAATCCCCTCGCCATCCCCTCATGCGCGAAGCCTACCGCGACCTCACCCGCCGGGAGCGCCAGATCATGGACTCCGTGTACCGGCGCGGCTCCGCCACCGCGGCGGAGGTGCTGGAAGACCTTCCCGAGCCGCCCGGCTACAGCGCCGTGCGCGCCATGCTGCGCAAGCTGCAGGACAAGGGCTACCTGACCTCGGTGCAGGACGGCCCCCGCTACCTGTACTCCGCCGTCATCCCACGCGACGAGGCGCGCGAGTCGGCGCTGCACCGGCTGGTGCGCACCTTCTTCGACGGGTCGCGCGCCAAGGCCGTGGCCGCGCTGCTGGACCCCGACGAAGGCGCGCTGTCGGAAGACGAGATGCGCGAGCTGGAAGAGCTGATCCGGCGCCAGAAGGAGGGCAAATGAGCGGGATGATCTCCATCGACACCGCCGCGGCCGTCTCCGCCGTCGCGGACCTGGCGCTCAAGGGCACCGTGGTGCTCGCCGCCGCCGCGATGGCGGCGCTGACGCTGCGGCGCGCGGCGGCCAGCGCGCGCCACATGGCGTGGACCATCGGCTTCGGCGGCCTGCTGGCGCTGCCGGTCCTGGGACTCGCGCTTCCGTCCTGGCGGCTCCCCATCCTCCCCGCCGAGCCCGTGACGTATTCGGCGCCCCTCGCGGCGGAGCCGGTGCGGGAGACGGGGACGGCGGATGCGGGGAGGTCCATCGTCCACACCGTGTCGCAGCCCGCCACCGCACCGCAGTCCGCCGCATCGACGGAGGCTATCGGGCCGATGGTGGGCGAGGGGAACGGGCGGTTGGACGCGCTCGGGCGGCTGGCGGCGCTGGCGTGGATGCTGGGCGCCACGCTGGCCCTGCTGCGGCTGGCGGGGAGCGTAACCCGCGTGCGGCGCGAGGGGCGCGCGGCGCGCCCGCTGACGCACGGGCGCGCGGCGGAGATGCGCGACCGGCTGGTGTGGCGGATGGGGATCGACCGCCCCGTCACGCTGCTGCAGGGCGCCGCCGGGTCCATGCCGCTCACCTGGGGGATCGCGCGTCCGTGCGTCCTGCTTCCCGCTGGGACGGAGGAGTGGCCGGCGGACCGGCTGGAGGCCGTGCTCACGCACGAGCTGGCGCACGTGCGGCGGCGCGACTGCGCGTGGCAGCTGGTGGCCGAGGCGGCGTGCGCGCTGCACTGGTTCAACCCGCTGGCCTGGGCCGCCGCGCGCCGGCTGCGGCTGGAAAGCGAGCACGCCTGCGACGACCAGGTGCTGATCGCCGGGTCGCGCGGGGCGGACTACGCCGGGCACCTGCTGGACGTGGCCCGCACGCTGCGCCCGCCGCGCGCCGCCGCGCGGGCCGCCGTCCCCATGGCGCGCCCCAGCCAGCTGCGCACGCGCCTGCACGCCGTGCTGAGCGCGGAGCGCGCCCGCGGCCCCGTGCCGGCATACGTGGCGGCCCCCGCGCTGGTGTGCGCCGGGGTGCTGCTGGCGGTGATCGCGGCGCTCACCCCCGCGCGCGCCGGCGCCGCGGAGCCGTTCGCCGTCTCGCCCGCGCCGTGCTTCGTCCCCGTCCGCGGCAGCACCTTCGACGAAGAAACGGACGGCGCGGGGGTGCGGACCATGGCGTGGAGCACCGGCTCGTGCAGCGGCAGCGCGCGCATCCAGGGCGAGGTGCGCTTCACGGACGACCTCACCGCCGTCCGCTCCGTCTCGCCGGGGGGGATGTTCCGCATCACCCTGCGCGACGGCCAGCGGGGGACGGAGGTGGTGGTGCGCGCGGGCGAGGGCGGCGGCATCCACCCGTCCATCCGCATCGGGGGGCGCCAGCAGCCCTGGAGCGCCCAGGCGGAGCGCTGGCTGGCCGCGGCGCTCCCGGAGCTGATGCGCATCACCAGCTACGGCGCCGACCACCGCGCCGCCACCCTGCTGGCCCAGCAGGGCGCCGCCGCCGTGGCGGGCGAGATGGACCGCGCCTCCAGCCAGGCGCTGCGGACGGAGTACGCCGACGCCATCCTGGGCACCGGGCTGGACGCGGCGACCATGGCCCGGGCGCTGGACCGCGTGGCCACGCTGGAGAACTACGCCGTGGTGCCGGACCTGCTGCTGCGCGCCGCGGACAACCTTCCCGCGGACCCGCGGGTGCACGCCGCCTATCTGCGCGCCACCCGCCGCATCGAGTTCGAGCCCGACCTGCGCAACGTGCTCAAGGAGCTGGCGGGGCGCGGGCAGCTGCAGCCGACGGCGTGGATGGAGCTGTTCCGCGAGGCGCGGCGCATCGGCAGCGGGCGCGAGCTGGAGCTGCTGCTGGGCGGCATCGCCCCCGCGCTCCCGGCCGACCGGCAGGTGCACGCCGAGTACCTGGCCGCCGCGCGGCGGATCGGCGGCGGCGCGGACCGGCGGCGCGCGCTGGTGGCGCTGGCCGCCTGCGGCAAGCTGGACGCGGCGATGCAGCTGCGCGTGATCGCCGAGGCGGCGGCGCTGGGGTCGGAGGTGGAGAAGGAGCTGATGCTGACGCAGATCGCCGGCACCCTGTCGCGCGACGCGCGGGTGGCGGAGGCGTTCCAGGCCGCGGCGGGGTGGATCGGGAGCGCCCCGGGCCGCGCGCGGGTGATGCGGGCCTGGACCGGCGCGGCGCGGCCGGCCGCGGCCGCGGCCGACACCGTGCCGGAGGAACGCCTGGACGACACCGAGGGGACCACCATCCTCACCCACGACGAGACCGTGGGCCCGCGGCGCAGCCGCAAGATGCTGCTGGCGAAGAACGTCCGGCTCACCGCCGACCGCACGGACTTCGAGCGCATCTCCCAGGACGGCTGGGTGGTGTTCCGTGAGTCGGCCGAGGGCTCCACCCGCCGGGTCCACATCCAGCCGGGGAGCGAGGGGCGGCTGCGCTACACCTGGAGCGGCGACTTCACCGGCACCGACCGCGACACGTGGATGCGCCGCATGTTCACCCACTTCGCCGACTCCACCCGGCCCAACCGCCGGTGGTAGCACCGGCCTGATCCTGATACCAGATCCGCGAAGAGAATGTGACTTCCTGAGGGAGCGCATGCGCAGATCCTGCCGCCTGCACTGGCTCCGGCGCGCGACCGAAGGACCTCCTCTCGGTTGCGCAGGGGCCGGATCAGGACGCGGAACCAGCCCCTCGTTCCGCTGGCGAGGTCCTTCGGTCGGCGCGCCGGGTTCCCGGTCACGGCAAGGTTCAGCGCGGCGCCTCCCTCAGGAAGTCATGCACACTCTATTGCCGGATCTGGTACGAGACCATCCACAATCCATTCGAACGGCTCCCGCGGGATGCCCCATACCGGGCATCCCGGGCGGAGCCCCGGCCCGAAACGGACGATGACGATCCACCGGACCCTCCTTTCCCTCACGCTCGCGGCGACGGCGACGACGGCCGCCGCGGCGCAGCAGCCGCGTCCCATCGACCAGGATCCGCGCGGGGTGGCGCAGCGGCTGGACGAGCACATGCGCCGCATGGTTCCCTTCGGCTACTCCGGCTCCCTCCTGGTCGCGAAGGACGGCGAGATCGTCCTGGCGAACGGGTACGGGCTGGCGGACCGCGACAACCGCGTCCCCGTCACGCCGGAGACGGTGTTCGACATCGGCTCCATCACCAAGCAGTTCACCGCGGCCGCCATCCTCCGGCTGGAGATGGAGGGCAAGCTCAGCGTGAACGACCCCGTCTCGCGCTGGTTCGCCGGCGTTCCCGCGGACAAGCAGGGGATGACGCTGCACCACCTGCTGACGCACTCGTCCGGCCTGCGCGACGTGTTCGGCGGCGACTACGAGGTGGCGGAGCGCGACTCGCTGGCGGCCGTCATCCTCGCTTCCGCGCTGCAGTGGGCGCCCGGCACGCGCTACGACTACAGCAACGCCGGCTACTCGCTGCTGGGGATGGTGGTGGAAAAGGCGTCGGGGATGGGATACGAGCCGTACCTGCGCCAGACGCTGTGGGGGCCGGCGGGGATGACGCGCACCGGATACGTGGGGGTGCAGTGGCGCCCGGGCGAGCTGGCCGTGGGCTACGGACGCGGCGGACGGCGCGACGGCACCTCCATCGAGCAGCGCTGGGCGGACGACGGGCCCTGGTGGAACCTGCGCGCCAACGGCGGCGTGCTCAGCACCGTGACGGACCTGTTCCGCTGGCACCGGGCGCTGGAGGGCGACGCCATCCTGAACGCCGAGGCGAAGCGGAAGATGTGGACGCCGCACGTTCCGGAGGGCGAGGGCGCCCGCTCCAGCTACGGCTACGGCTGGGCCATCGGCCCCACCACGCGCGGGACCACGCTCATCGCGCACAACGGCGGCAACGGCATCTTCTTCGCCGACTTTCGCCGCTACGTGGACGAGGGCGTGGTGATCCTGGTGATGTCCAACAGCGCCGACTCCCCGGCCGAAGGCACCCTGCAGGCCGTGGGGCGCACCGTCTTCGGCGGCGGCGAGGTGGTGTCTCCGCCCGCGGCCGTGGAGGGTGACCCGGCCCGCGCCGCCGCGGCCGCGGGCATCTACCGCCTTTCCGGCGGCGGCACGCTCACCGTGGCGGCGGACGGCGCCCGGCTCACCGTGCTGCCGGAGGGGCAGACCGCGTACGCCCTGCTGAACGGCGGCGCTGGCGACGCGCGGCTGGACTCGCTGGCCGCGCAGTCCGTCGCGATGCTGCAGGCGGCGGCGCGCAGCGACTACGCGCCGCTGCACCAGGGCTTTCGCGGCGAGATGCCGATCGAGCAGCTGCGCGGGATGCACGAGCAGTTCATGGAGGGCGTGCGCGCGCGGCTGGGCGCGCAGCAGGGGGTGGAGCACGTGGGCACCTCCGGGCGCGGCGCGCGGGCCAGCACGCTGGTGCGGATGCGGTTCGAGCGCGGCACGCAGCTTCTGCGCATCGGCTGGGAGAACGGGCGCATCACCGGCCTGTCGCCCATGCGCGAGGCGCCGCCTGCGCTGTTCGTTCCCGTGGCCGCGGACGCGTGGGCCTCCTTCGACGTCGCCACGGGCGCCAGCACCCGCGTGCGCTTCGAGTCCGGCGCGCTGGTCGTCGACACCCCCGCCGGCCCCGTCCGCGCATCAAGATCCGAGTAGTCGGAAAATACAAAAGAAATGCCTCACGCAGCTGTGTGAGCCTTATTTTTTTAGCGGATACCGTATGAGTCTGATCTTCCACCGGATCCGCAACAGGAACTGGCACGCAGAGCAGCAAAGGGGCAGAGCAGCAGAGAAGGGAACGGTGCCCTCTGCTGCTCTGCCTCTCTGCTGCTCCGTGTTCGAATCAGTCCGATTTTTCCGGATCGGGTATCACACGGAGGGCACGGAGGGCACGGAGGGCACGGAGTATTTGATCCTCCGTGTCCTCCGTGTGAGAACAAGTCTTTTTCAGGATTCGGTATCCCCCATCACCCCCCGACCTCCGTGCGCACGCAGGCACCCGCAATGGATCACGCGGAGATGGCGAACGAAGAGAGGACCCTCGGTTATTCACGTAACAGCAAACATTTGCTGTTTGACTTTGATCTCTGCATGGAGAGAGTGATTCAAGGGTGGGAAGGGCTCTTGGGCGCACAGTCCCCCTTTCCCCACGGGTGTCCGGGAGGAAGCGCTGCCTC
>DASUVG010000021.1:0-15097 GCA_036379135.1 Longimicrobium sp. | reverse complement strand
CTCGCGGCGATCCCCGCCTCCAGCGTGGGCGCGCCCAGCATGCGGTCGCTGTAGCGCAGCCCCAGGACGCGCTTGCTGTCCGCCAGCGACAGGATGAGCGAGCGCAGGGCGGCGCGCGCGTCGTCCGCCAGCTCGGCGGCGCTTTCCACGCGGGCTTCCGTGTCCATCGCGCTCACTTCGTCACCTCGCCGCCGCCGTACGATCCCGTGCCCTTGCTGTGCACCAGCTCCTGCTCCGCGTCGCGCCCCATCATCGTCACGAACTGGCTTTCTTCAGGATTGACGGGGATGATGGCGTCGCGGGGGATGACGCACATCTCTCCCCAGTTCTGCTCGTCGTACATCTTCCACGCGTACACGCGCGCGAGGTCGCCGTCCACGGCGTTCACGAAGCCGATGTGCCGCAGCGGCTCGCCCCGGGTCTTGCGGGCGAAGACTTCGAAGACAGGCTCTATCACGGGAAATCGAGTGCGAAAGTGCGAAAGTACCGAGTACCTGGTGCCAAGTACCTGTGCGAGAATTTCGACACTCGGCACCAGGCACCAGGTACTTCTTTTCCGTCCTACATCGACACGCCGAACTTGCGGAGCGCCTCGCGGCCCTCGGGCGTGATCCGCGACTTGGTCCACGCCGGCGTCCACGTCTCGATCACCTTCACCTCTTCGACGCCGGGCTCGCGCTGCAGGCGGTCCTGGATGTCGTAGTGGATGAAGGCCATGCACGGGCACGCCGTCGCGGTGAAGGTGAGGTCCACTTCCACCTGCCCGCCGTCCTGGCGGATGTCGTAGATCAGCCCCAGGTCGACCAGGGAGATGGGGATCTCGGGATCCATCACCTCGCGCAGCGCGTCCCACAGCGGGCCCGTGCGCTCCGCCGGCGGACACGGATAGGCGGACGGCGCGTCCAGCACCGCCGTGCCGCCGTCTTCCGTTCCACCGAAGCGCGATTCCGTCGTGGTACAGCTCATCAGGCCGCCATCTCCAGCTGCTTGCGGAAGCCCTTGCCGTCCTGGATACTCTCCACGAACGACTTGTTGGCGGGGCCGCGGCGCTTCCAGCGCTCGAACACCTGCTCCCAGCTGATCTGGCCCTCGCCAAACAGCCAGCGCTTCTCGTCCTCGTCGTACTCGCAGGGGAACGAGTACTCCAGCACGAACTTCTGCTCGCCCTCGTCCCAGTGCGCCGGCACGTCGATGCCGATGCTCTCGCACAGCGGCACGGTGGACTTCATCCACGTCTGCCGCAGCTCGTCGTTGGTCATCCCCTTCAGGCGGTACTCCAGCTGGCCGCTGTGGCGCTTCATGTCGTCCGGCAGGCCGAACCACTCCACCGCCATGGGGAACATCCAGTCCACCGCGCGCTGGATCTGCGCCTTGGCCTCGCCGCCGGCGTTGCTCAGGCGCTTCATCCACATCTCGCCGTGGCGCAGGTGAAAGGTCTCCTCCTGGTCCACCTTTACCAGCGCGCGCTTGAGCGGACCGTACGACGTGTTCTTGAAGACGTCGCCCAGCAGCGTGATCCCCGCGCGGTCGTACAGGCCGTTGGCCACCACCAGCTCCGCCCAGTTCTCCAGCGGATGGTCGAAGCCGTACGGGTGCTTGAACTCGTGCGGCTGGCGTCCGTAGACGAGCTGCTCCTTGTCCAGCCCCAGGTCCTCCAGCAGGCGGTACGCGATGTTGGCGTGCGCCAGCTCGTCCTGGATGATGGCCGTGGCGCTCACCATGGTGTTCGTCGACGGCGCGTCCTTGGCCGCGCCGAAGTACGCCGGCGCGCTCACCAGCTCCGTATCGGCCTGCACCAGCAGCTGGACGATGAGTGCCTTGCGGTACCCCTCCGTCATGTCGTCCGGGTACTCGACGATGAAGCCGTTCTGTACCTTTTCCTTGAGCTCTTCGTCGGTAAAGCGGGCCATTCGTGCGTCTCCGTACCTGGTGCGAAGGGCTTGATCTCAGTTGATGCGCTCGCGGCGGCGCTAATCGGCCCCATCGCCGTTCCGTGCCGCCGAACCCTCTATCGAACGATCGTTCGAACGACCGTCCGGGGAGCGTGAACCTAACCCGCGAGCGGAGGGGGTGTCAAGGCGGAGTGCCTGCCTCGACGTTGCGCATCGACGCACTCACCGCCACTCACCCTGATGCCCAAGTGCATTGGGCTTCTTGGGCACACCCGGTCATTCTTCAGCGCGTGCGACGAATCGGAGCATTCCGATCAAAACCACGGCTACCAAGACGAACGCTATCCCTACCATCATCAGACTTGCCGAATCGGGATCTTTCGGCATCGGCCATCCAAATAACTTCCATAGCGGCAAGATCACATCAGATGCGATAGGAGGAACAGCGATCATTCCGAAAAGCACCGATAGTACCTGGCTCGCCCTTTCGGTAATCCGCGTGTCTCGGAGCGAGGTTAGCGCAGAGGTGGCAGCCAAACTCTCACTCGTCCAATTCATCAGGGCGTTAACTCGAAAACTCTCCCAACCTTCTTCGAGAACTCCGATGATCTCACCGTAATGGCTAACCTCACTCATCGTCACTTTTAAGCGGGCAAGTTCTTGCTGGGTTTCATAAACCGCACGCACATCGTTGAGTTCACCGGCGCTCTCTGCCAAACTCCGGTGCAGCATGTATCCATACTCTAGCATTTGAAATGTTACTACATGCCCCAGAATATCTCCCTCCGACGGTGTCGGTTCGTTCGATGCAGCATCCGGAAATCCAGAGTTTGAGTACGCCACCAAAATTGCTGATTGCGCAATATATAACCCGTAATCTGGTAAGAGACGGAGATTTTTCGGCAGCAGCTTCGACATGTCTGCAGACTCATGTAGTGCTCTCGCAATGATTCCGCCGAAGAGGCGTCGGTGCTTTTCCTCGTTTTCCGCCGGTGTATCGCACTGGTCATCGAAACGATAAAGGTAGATGTGAGGGCGCCCAGTCCAGAATCGCCCCACTTCTGGGATTTGTGATTGGCCCCGTAAGACGTATCGCCATCCTGAGCGTGGAGGGCCAACGATGAAGGCTATAATGTGAAAGACAAGATCCGCGAATGTTTGCAGCGTATCCAACTGCTCATCGGCAGAGGATGGAAGCAAGACCTTGGGTGTAGGTTCATCACTCGTGTGATCGACTAGTGACGACTGCCGAACCGCGATGTCATGCTCTCGATCGAGTCGGCTTGTGGTCAAACGCTGGCGAAAATTTTGTCCCGGGTGCTCAAGGTGGTGCCATGCCCTTGTGGCTAACCGCGCATAAGCAGGGTGCACCCATATCTCGGAGAATCGCTTTGAAGCCAAATTCACGTACCTGTTGACGAATGTCTCGGCATCAGGCTGCTCGGGCATCTCATTGCCCCGAAGTTGAAAGAGGATGACTCCAGTTTCGTACAGAGTGATGATCGGACGGCCAATGAACGTTGGTGTTGTCAGAGAGCCAAACGAACATTCCCCCAAGAAGGTCCGAATATATGGCGCCGGCATAGGCCGGTCGGCGCCGAATAGCCGAAGCTCATTCCAGCGCATAGCGGCCAAAATGCTCCACGCGTCCAAAGCCCATCCAGCAGGGGGATTTTCGCCATCGTGCAATTTGAGATGGAGATTGTCCCCGGTTTGATTGTGCGGATCAACCGTTGTCACCCCCGAATGAACACCGTTGTGTGAGTTCCAATAGGTCGTGCCGTCTTGGTGCATCACACAGGTGCTTAGGCGTTCGGCCAGGAGGCGTTGCGCAATCGTATGAAGATCTTCTACATGCTTTCCCATGAAGGAAGCATACGTGTACCACACTTCAGCCGAGTATATCTTCATACAGGGAAAGGAAAGCAGAGATGGTTATGGTTTTGGTTGAGGTGCTCAGTAGTTCCGCAACTCTGCCGCAAGTCGCTCTGCCGTCTCCGCCCGCTCGCGATTCGCCGCCGCGCCGCGTTCGGCCATCGTAGCCAGCACGGCCTCCCAGCCCGTCCGCGGCTTGTGGCGGCCGGTTTCGGAGCGCCAGCGCTGCGCGAGGTTTAGGCTCACGCCGAACTCTTGTGCGACCTCATCCATCGAGTAGCCGCAGGACTCTCGCAGCCGGTCAACCGCATCTCGGAATCGTGCGCGTTCGCTCGCCGCATCCATGCTGGTCTGTGGTCTGCATGACTATAGACAAAACGCCGCTGGTCTGCTATATTAGTGACCAGCAGGGACAAAGAAAAGGCTGACCGTTACTCCCGCGAAGAAGACCGGCCAGCCTCACCAGCGAACAGACCCGAAGGCCGCCCGCTACCGCAAGTGTAGCCCTGCCGGGCGCCAGGGGTCAAGCCCACCGGAGGCCACGATGCCCACCAAGCAGAACCGCCAGGCGCCCGCCCCGCAGCCGCAGCCCGGCTACACCATCCGCAAGAAGGATCGCAACTGGGCGGTGATCGATCCGCAGGGCCAGCTGGTGTGCCTGACCGTCTACAAGCGCGGCGCGGTGGAGGTGGTGCGGCGGCTGGCGGTGTGAACTGGAAGCAGACCGGCAGCCGTAGAGCATGCGGCTGCCGGGTTCATCTTGCTGACCTCGCCGGAACCACGCGTGGCGCCCACCTCCCGAACACTCAGGTACGAAGCGCAGCAAGGACAATGGGCCTTGCCCACTGCGGTACCTGGCTCATTGGCAGCACCTCGCGGATTCGTCCCTCCTCGAGGTGAAGGATCAGCTTTGGCTGTGGTCCTACCGTCGCGGGATCACCCTCGTCGCTGTTGTCGTAAAGACGCAGCGACGTCAGCCACGGAAGCAAGTGGATGAGGTTGACACGACTCTGGTCGTATCGCTCGCGGATCTTGCTCTCAGGGATGTCGTGCCCACCCCTTGCTACGCGAGCCTGAACCCGCGCAATGTGCAACTCAGGGCTCGCGAGTCCTACGTACAAAACCTGGACGTCAAGCCCGGTTTCCGCCGCGCGATGGAGCAACGCTGGTATCGTGTTTCCGCCCAGGGTGGTTTCAAACACCCAGTTCAGCTTCTTGTCGATGGCGCACTCCAGCAGACGCTTCCCTTCGTGCCAAGCGATGCTGTTCGCTTGCTCAACCGTGAGATCGGGATTGTCCGCGAGAACTCTGCGAGCAACTTCGTCAGGGTTGAAGTACTCGGCGCCTTCCTCTTTGAAGGTGGCACCCCCTACACTGCTTTTCCCAGCGCCATTTGTTCCGGCCAAAACATAGATTGTCGGCCGAGAATCCTGATCATCCCTCACTGTTGCGCGCAGCCTCTATGGCCGCCTTGCGCAAATCATCCGGTGATGCGTCGAAAGCTCGCCGCGTCGCGGCGCGGACTTCCGCCGTCTGCATTCGTTCGAGCATAGCATCACCTTCAGAAAGTATGGCCGCTGTGCAGGCAAAGACCTCATACGCATCGTTCGCTTCAGCCAGGTGGGCCACCACCTCTGAGCGCTCCTGCCCCCTCAGCCGCCCCTCTAAAAAGGCGGCCAGCTCCTCGTCATCGCAGCGAGAGGGTACTGCCTTGGACGTCCTTGCAGGCGCGGACGCGGTTGGCTTCCTGCTCGTCGGCGATGGAGTTCCACGCCAGGCATTCCAGATCTTGCTCACAAAGCACTCCAAGTCTCGTCAATCGTCATCATCTCATTGTATTAGTCGCGAGGAGAGAATCGAATTCTCACTGATCACGAAGACTCGGGCTCGAAGAGGGGGCCTTGTACGTCCTCCTCCCGCAGTCCAGCGGTTTCCAACAACGTGCGCAGGCGAGTACGCAGACGCTGCACACGCCGGTAAAGTGGCTTCTGATCCAGATTCAGAGCACGAGCGACCTGGGCTATGGTGCGTCCCTCGCCGAAGTGCATCCGTGCGATCAGCCGATCCTCCGGTTCCAATTCTCCAAGTGCCCAGCGGAGCGCATTCATTATTTCGGTGCGCCGCGTCTCCGACTCCGCCGCAACGACCCGCTCGTCCGCGTGTGAACCGCCGGGCGTAGCGTTCAGCACCTCATCCCACTGGAGTTCTACCGGTCGCAACGGACTGCGGACGGGCAGGTCCCCAAGCAACCGGGCAAGCTCGGCATCGGATAACGTGGTAAGCCCGGCGGTCCTCAGTACTTCGCCTGCCTGCTGCACAGTGTAGCCGTCCCGATGCACCAGTCGCTCCAGGTCCCTGGCGGGCGGATCCAGCCGCTCGGCGGCGGCGGACGAGCGCCACTCACCCCGATGCATGCGGACGTAAGAGAAGAAATTCCGCGCCACCACGGTTGCAAGATACGTCTTCAGCCCTGCCTCTCCCCGGAACCCACGTAGCACTGCGTAGTCGTCCTCCATCAGCTTCATCCGCATCCACGAGGCGAAATCCTCGGCTTCGGCACCCGAGACGCCGTGCCTGGCACACGCGATGAAGGCGGCCCGGTCGATCCAGCCGAGGTGCTCAAGGAACAGCGCCTCTGCCCGGTCGCGATCAAGCATTCTGAACGGGGGAACGGTGGAGCGCCGCAAACGCAGGCAACCCTCCTGTACACGGGCGGCCTTTCCAGCGTGGATCGATCTGAGCGTCCAAACGCCGCCTGTTCGGGAACTTGTAGACGGCGGTGAGTTGCAGATTCTCCTGCATCGGGCAGGTGCCTCAGGCTTGGGAATCGCTACATCAGGCTAGCTTCACCTGTAGAATAGCCCGCTTCGCCTCGTTTCCCCAAGTCCGGCGCAAGATCGGGCTGGCTAATTGTAAAGCAGAACCGCCAGGCACCCGCCCCCGAAACGCAGCCCGGCTACACCATCCGCAAGAAGGATCGCAACTGGATGGTGCTCGATCGGCAGGGTCAGCTGGTGTGCCTGACCGTCTACAAGCGCGGCGCGGTGGAGGTGGTGCGGCGGCTGGCGGCGTGACCCTGGAAGCAGGACGGCAGCCGCGGGTGAGTGAGCCCGCGGCTGCCGGTTCACATTCCTGGGGCCGGGATTACGATGCCCGCGCGGCGCTCCCTGAAAATGGCAACGTTGTGCCAGGGAGAGCGGGGTGAAAATCCGCCCGGATTCGGTTTGGCCCTAGGCGAGCGCGGGCTCCAGGTCGCGCTGGTCGAGGCCGGCGCGGGCAAGGAGGTCGGCGATGGGCGCGGCGAGCGAGTCGACCAGCTCCAGCACCGGGCCCGGATCGGCCAGGGGGGCGGCAAGCACCGCGCGCCGCGCCTGCGCGGCGGCTACGCGCATGTGGTGCACACAAAAGCTGAATGCGCCCGAGTGCACCAGGATCTCGCGCGCGCGGGCGTACGCCACGGGGTCGCCCACGCGAGGAACGAGCGCGGCAAACTCGTCGCGGTCCGGATGATCGGCTTCCAGCGCAAAGCGGAGCGCCAGGTTGTCGCCAGGGCGCTGCCAGTCAGGGTGCAGCACCTCGCTCATCACGTCGCCCAGGTCGTCGCCGAGTTGAATGAGCACGCCGATGGGGACGCCCGCAGCCGCCAGCGCCTCCGCCGCCCCCGGCGAGGCCCCGCCCAGGAGCGCGCCCATCCGCAGCGCGGCGGTAAAGAGGGGAGGTGTCTTGGCCTCCACGATCCGCCAGTAGCCGTCCTCGTCGTGGGCGCCGGCCGCGTCCATCTCCTGCCCGCGCGCCGTCTCGCGCCCGGCGACGGCCGCCGCGCGCATGACCGCCGCCCGGACGTCCGCCGGCGCATCGTCCAGCATCTCGATGGCGATGGACTGCAGCGCCAGCGCCAGGTTGGCGCGCAGCCCCGGCGGCAGGTCTACCGAGGGTCGCTCCTCGCCATCGATGATGTCGTCCACCAGGTGGATGGCCACGTGCAGCGTGTGCAGCGAGGCGGCGGCGGGAAAAGCCTGCTCGTCCGTGCCGCCGGCCGTCAGGCACGCCCGCACCGCCAGCTCCGAGGGTCCCTGCGCGCTCAGGTTGTCCGCGAACCCGGCTACGGTGCGCAGCGCGTCCCAGTCGTACGCGTCGGCCCGTGCGCGAAGAACGCCGCCCACGTACCGCCGCATCGCCTCGCTGCCCATGGCTTACCCTCTCGCGGACACGGTGGGCCATTCGGCCCAGCCAAAGGCCAGGCGGGGAGCGCCGTCGGCTCCGGACGTGTCGCCCCACGGGATCCATTCGTTCACCCGCGCGCCGGCCGCCAGGTCCGGGCGGCGCGACAGCTCGCGGTAGGCACGGACAAGCGGGCCATCGTCGGCGCGCGGCACGGCGAGGCGGGAGCGAAACTGCTGAATGCTGACTCGGGACACGGTGGGTCTCCTGGTGTGAGTGGGTGGGGGTACGGGTGCCGCGGACGATCCTTCCCGCCGCGGCACCGGGGGATCACGCCGCCGGGACGGGCGCGGCGTCCGGCGTCCACATCGCCCACTCGCCCCGCGCCATTCCGCGCGCGAGCTCGGGACGGCGGGCGATCTCGCGGTAGGCATGGGCGTCGGAATCCTGCTCGGCGCGCGCGGCAAGGCGGTCGCGGAACTGCTGAATGGTTGTTCTGGGCATGGGAGTCGTGGGGGATGGGGTGGATGACCCGATCACGGCGAGCGTTCGCCACGGGGCCGAACGTATCATCGTTGCTTCACGCCATCCGGCGGAACTCCGCAGGGACGAACTGCCGCCGCGCGGGATGAACGGCCTGCGCGCGGGGCAAGAGGCGGCGGCGGATGACGCATCTCCGGGGCGAACAGAATGGCCTCACACAGGCGCTATCCTGTCGGCATGTACGAGAGCCTGTGCGCCGGCCGAAGAATCTGCCGGATGGGCACACGATCCCGTCGGCTACGCCTGGCTTTTGGCGTGAAGCCCCGCCCGTTTCCGACAAAGATCCTTCGGTCGGCGCACGGACGGCCGCGCGTTCCCGACGATACTCGGTGGGCGCCTTCCTCAGGATGACAGTGATCGTCCACGCTCCGCCTGCTCGATGAAGCGGCGCAGGATGGCGGCGTACTCGGCGGGCTGCAGGATGCCGGCGGCGTGGCCGGTGCCGGTAAAGACGTGGGTCTGCGCGTCCGGGTAGAGCGCGTGCAGGGCGGCGCGCCGGGCGGGGGGAAAGAGCGGGTCGTCGTCCGACTCGATGGTCAGCACGGGGAACGGCGGGCGCCCGGGACCGGGGACGCCGCCGTAGCGCGCGCCGAACTCCGCCGCCAGGCGAACGCGGCTGATGACGTCCGCCTTCGACAACGTGTCGATCATGGCGTCGAACTGCCGCGCCCAGAACGGATCCGCCGAGGCAAGGGTGCCGCGCAGGCGCCGACGGAGCATGGCCCGCAGCAACCCGGCGGGAAGCAGGCCCAGCAGGCGCACCGCCGCGCCACGTCCGGCCCCGCGTTCCGGGGCGCCGGTGTGCGAGAGCGTCAGCGATGCCACGCGTCCGGGGTGCCGCCACGCGAACGCCTGCGCGATCACGCCCCCGAACGAGCCGCCCACCACGTGCGCACGCGCGGCGCTCTCAGCGTCCAGCAGCGCCGCCAGCCCGTCCGCCAACTCGTCCAGCGAGCCGGCGGGCGGATAGTCCGGCGCCAACACGCGTGCCGCATCCTCCAGGCCGGCTACGACGCCAAAGCCGAACTCCGCGCGCCCCAGCGCGCCGCTCAGCAGCAGCACCACCGGTCCGGCCCCGCCCCCGCGCACGTACGTCCACTCGTGCCTCGCCGCGCGCAGCCGCACGGGCGGATGCGCTGCGCGGAAAGCCTCCAGCTGCTGCTCCAGCGTCATCGGCGCTCCCTGCGTTACATGTTTCCGGCCTGCATCGCTCTCATCCGCATCCGGACGCCCTTTCCCGTACGTGCCGACCTGCCATGCGCCGCCCGTTCGCCTCTGTGGCAACGGTTCACCGGCGCCAGGTGATGAGCACCGTCGCCACCGCCAGCAGCGCGAAGCCGACCCACTGCAGTGCCGTCAGCTGTTCGCCCAACACGAAGTGCGCCACCAGGGCCACGGCCACCACTCCGAAGGCAAGGTGAAACGAGGCCATCTGGGCGCCCGTGTAGGTGCCGTAGGCGGCGTCAGAGACCCCTGTACGGTGGTGCGACAGGCAACCCCGCGGGAAGGATTGTAGCTGGGCGGTGATCGATCCGCGGGGCCAGCTGGTGTGCCTGACCGTCTACAAGCGCGGCGCGGTAGAGGTGGTGCGGCGGCTGGCGGCGTGACTCGAAAGCAGAACGGCAGCCGCGGGTGACTGAGCCCGCGGCTGCCGTATCCAACCTCCCAATCGCCTGCAGCTATGCCGGCTCCGGCTCCTGGCGATGTATTCAGGGCGCTAGCGGGGCGGCTTCCAATCCGCCCGCATTTTCCGGACGCGCTAGCTCTTCAAAAGAATTTGCTCAGGACGGGCCGAGAGAGGCCAGGATCTGCCGCGCCTCTGCCAGGTGCGCCTCGACCATGCGGAGCACCCCCTGCTGAATGGTGGTGAGGAGCTGCGGGTTATGTGTAGACGGGATGAGAACTTTGGTCACGGCTTGTTGCGCACTATCATGTGACATCACCATGTACTGCATGAATGCGAGGTCGAGCTGGTGGCCGGAGAGGCCCCGGAGCCGCTCCACCGTCGCCCTGCTAATGGAATCGAGGTGCGCGCTCATTGCGTTGGGGACCGCCGTGATGTTGTTCTGCCGGGCGACCGTGCTGACCGTATCGTTCAGCGCGGTGTGCTGCGTGATCATCTGCTGGGCGAACCGCTTCACCCGCTCGTTCTCCAGGCGGCCCCGGACGGAGTCGCTGGGCACGATCTCCGCGTTGCCCGAGGCCCCCAGGATGGCGACGATGTTGCCGTCGGTGAGCGCGCTCGCGGAGGCGGGCGGGGGAGGCGTCGGAGCTTGCGTGGTGGCCGGTGTCGTGTCAACGGTGGCGTCTCCGCCGGCCTGTTCTTCGTCGTCGGCGCCCGAGCAGGCGGCCATCAGAACCAGCAGGGGAGCCGTGAGAACCCAGCGGCGGCCGCGTACGGGGAACTTCATCTTTTTCCTCCAGGTCGCATTGTATTCGGGCGAATGCTCGCCCTGCGGAAGCGCGCCGAAGTTCGGCGTGCCTGATCGCTATCCGTCAAAATTATCAAATCCCGGAAATTGTCTCGCAGACGGCGTGGGGAGGCGCGATTCATCGCGCCCGCGGGATGCTTGGAGAGTGGAAGGTGTGGGATGCCCTGGATGGTGAACGTGGAAACCGTCGGTCCGGCCAAAGTGGCCCGCACGGTATCCGCCGATGCGTGCCGAAGTCTACAACTGGCGTGGCGGAACTGCAACGATCCTGTTTTTCGGCATTACTACGTCCAGCCCTGCATGAGCGGCCCTCGGCTGTTTTGAAGGCTGGATGGTTTCAGGCCACGATGCCCACCAGGCAGAACCGCCAGGCGCCTATCCCGCAGCCGCAGCACGGCTACACCATCCGCAAGAAGGATCGCAACTGGGCGGCGATCGATCCGCGGGGCCAACTGGTGTGCCTGACCGTGTACAAGCGCGGCGCGATGGAGGTGGTGCGGCGGCTGGCGGCGTGACCCGGAAGCAGAACGGCAGCCGCGGGTGATACCGAATCCGGCAAAAGAGTATCTATCTTTTCCAGCGGACGGTGTCATTCTGAGGGAGGCGCACCCGCGATCCGTCGGGATGCACCAGGGCCCGTGCGCCGACCGAAGAATCTGCCGGATGGGCGCGCCATCGTGTCGGCTACGACTGGCCCTGGCGCGAGGAAGCCCGCGCGTTTCCGAAAGAGATCCTTCGGTCGGCGCACGGGCTTCCTCTCGTTTCCGCAAGCTCGTGGCGGCGCCTTCCCTCAGGATGACAGCGATCGTCAATACCCACTGTTTTTGCGGATTCGGTATGAGTGACCCGCGGCTGCCGCATCCATTACTCACTCGCCCGCAGCTATGCCGGCTCCGGCACCTGCCGATCGCGAATGCACGACTTGCTTGACACCTGATGAGCACGTGCTGATAATTCAGCAGGTGCTGTTCCCTCCGCATGTTTCTCCCGGTCCGGCTTCCGCTTCCCCCATCGGCCGGGTGAGTTCCGCGCATGCAACCGCGACAACCAGGTGACGGAGCGAGCATGACCGTGGCCAGCCCCACCCTGCCGTGCCGGCGCGATCGGCGGAGCGCGAAGATCGTCGCGACGGCCGTAGCGCTGCTGTTGCTGACGGTGAGCGGCGCCTCCGCACAGCAGTTCGCCCTCTCCAGCGCGGACCTGGCCGACTCGGCCGCGCTCGCCACGTCCACCCGCCGCCTGGCGGGCGAGGTGCTGGGGAGCTACCGCGACCAGGACCGCGCCCGCTACCTGGACAACGTGTTCCGGCTGCAGATCCTGCTCGGCCGGTTCGCCGAAGCGTCAGGCAGCCTGGCTGAGCTCCGCGCGCTGCGGCAGGACAGCACCCCGTCCGATCGCGCGCGCTACGTCCAGTACGAAATTCTGGCCACCGCCGTGAGCCGCGGCGCGGGCGAAGGAGCTCTGGGCGACCGGTTCGCGCAGGCGTTTCGCGAACGCTTTGCGCAGCTGGACGATGCGACGGCCGCGTTTGCCGCGCGGACCATCCTCCAGAGCCCGCGCACCGTCGCCGGCGACCTGCGCTGGGCCACACCGGATCAGAGCGGCCGTACCACGGTGTCGCTCGAGGACGCGCTCGTGCTGCTGCGGATTTACGCCGCGGTGGAGTCGTACCGTGCGTTCGCCGGGCTTCCAGCAGCGCTGGTGGCGGAGGAGGACGCACGGCGCTACCTCGTCGAGAAGCACATCCCCGTAACAACCCCGGACGGCGCCACCGTGTGCGCATACGTCGTCCGCCCGCGGTCCGCGCGGGAACCGCTGCCGGCGCTGCTGCAGTTCACCATCTACGCAGACTCCGTGACGGCGGTGCGCGACGCGCTGCTATCGGCCGCGCACGGCTACGCCGGCGTCACCGGCTACACGCGCGGCAAGGCGTGCAGCAACGACACCCCGGTGCCTTACGTGAATGATGGCCCCGACGCGGCCGCGCTCATCGACTGGATCGCGCGCCAGCCCTGGAGCGACGGAAGAGTGGGCATGTACGGCGGCAGCTATTCGGGCTTTACCGCCTGGGCCGCCGCCAAACGCCGGCCGAGCGCGCTGAAGGGCATCATGGTCGGTGCCCCGGTGGCGCCCGGCATCGACGTGCCCATGGAAGGAAACATCTTCCAGAACTTCATCTACCAGTGGCCGTTCTATACGACCAACGACCGCTGGCTGGACAACGCGACGTACAACGACAACGCGCGCTGGCAGCGGCTGAATCGGACGTGGTACACCAGCGGCCGTCCGTACCGCGAGCTGGAGCAGATCGACGGCACCCCCAATCCCGGGTTCGCGGAGTGGATCGCGCATCCGGCCGTCGACGCGTACTGGCGCGACCTGGTGCCGCACGGCAGCGAGTTCGCCAGCATCGACATTCCGGTGCTGCAGACCGCCGGCTACTTCTTCGGCGGGCCGGGCGGCGCGGCGTGGTACGCGAACGAGCACCTCAACCACCATCCCAACGCCCGGCACTACCTGCTGATCGGGCCGTATGATCACCTGCAGGCACAGCGCGGTGTGGTCACGCCGCTGGGAGATACGGCGACGTGGTTCGCGGGATACACCATCGACCCCGTCGCCCGGATCGACATCCTCGCCAGCCTGCGCTACCAGTGGTTCGACCACGTCCTGCGCGGACGCCCGCGACCGGCGCTGCTCAAGGATCGCGTCAACTACCAGCTCATGGGCGCGGACACGTGGAGGCACGCGCCCAGCCTGGCCGCGGTGGCCAACGACCGCCTGCGCCTGTACCTCCGCCCCGGGGCGGGTGGCCGCCATGCGCTGGCCTCCGCTCCGCCGGACCCGGACGCGGCGCTTGTGCACACGGTGAACCTCGCCGACCGGTCCGACATCGATGCCCCCTTCGTCGGTGGCCTTCTGGCGACGGAGATCGACACGGCGAATGCCCTCGTGCTGGTGAGCGAGCCGCTCACGGCCGCCACCGAGGTGAGCGGCCTGCTCACGGGTCACCTCGAGCTGATCGCGAACCGCAGGGACTTCGACTTCAGCATCACGCTCTACGAGTGGATGGCGGACGGCCAGTACTTTCAGCTTCCCCCGTTCATGACCCGGGCGAGCCACGCCCACAGCCTCTCCGAGCGCCGGCTGCTTGCGCCGGATGAGCGCGAGCGCCTGGACTTCGTGAGCCAGGTGCGCATGCTCGGCCGCCAGATGAGCCCCGGCAGCAGGATCGTCATGGTCCTGGCCGTGCCGAAGAGCTCGCGCCAGCAGATCAACTACGGCACCGGCCGTGACGTGAGCGATGAATCGATCGCGGATGCGCGTGAGCCGCTGGTCATCCGCTGGATGGGCGGCAGCTACATCGATCTGCCGGTGCGTCGCTAGACGCGGCCGGGGCGGCCGAGCCTCCCGGATGGTGTGCCTGACCGTCTACAAGCGCGGCGCGGTGGAGGTGGTACGGCGCTGGCGGCGTGATTGAACCCGGAGACGATCGGCAGCCGCGAGGTGAGGCCCCACGCGGCTGCCGTCGTCGTCTCGGCGGGCGCCCGGCTCAGGCTGTCTCGCAGGTGTTCTCAGTAATCAACCGACCGGACCGGTGGGTGTACGATCCACCCAGCAGAGGTCGCAGCCGGTGGTGTTGGAGCAGCCCGCCGAGCAGCCGAAAGTGCAGTCCAGGTAGTTCGTCTCGCCGCACTGTGCGGGGTCGTACGTCCGGGGCTCGCAGACCACGCACAGCGATACGGCGGTACCGCCGCAGTACGGGGTGTTCGGGGCGACGGCGTGGCCCTCCACCGTGCCCCGCCCGCTCGCCGAGCCCGCGGTCGTCTCGAACGACTCCACCCGCAGCGATTCCAGCTTGAGCTTGCGCATTTTTCCGCTCCCATGCCGGCGTGTCCGCTCGCCTGCACCCGCAGGCGATGCCGGGAAATCATTAGCGTATTATGTCGTAATAGGCAAGTATCTAGTGCCGTGTGAATCCTCATACCGAATCCGGAAAACAGTGTGTGCGGACGATGACTGTCATTCTGAGGGAGGCGCCTCGCGAAGCCATCCAGCTCGCTCAAGGCCATGGCGCCGACCGAAGAATCTCTTTCGGAAACGGGCGGGGCTTCTCGCGCCGAGGCCAGGTGTGACCGACAGCACTGTGCGCCCAGCCTGCAGATTCTTCGGTCGGCGCCAGGCTCTTCAACT
>DASUVG010000020.1:0-9794 GCA_036379135.1 Longimicrobium sp. | reverse complement strand
TCCCGCCACGCTCGCCGCGCTGCTCGCGGCCGTACCGCCGGCGCTCTGCGCCCGCCGCCCGGCGCCGGAGAAGTGGTCCATTCAGGAGGTCGTCGCCCATCTCGCCGACGACGAGCTCGTGGGCGCGTACCGTATCCGGCTCATTCTCGCCGCCCCCGGTACGGAGATCCAGGCGTTCGACCAGGACCGCTGGGCCGAGACCGGGCGCTATGCGGCCACGGACCCGTGGCGGGCGCTCGCGCTGTTCCGGGCGCTGCGGGAGGCGAACCTCGCGCTGTGGCACGGGCTCTCGCCGGCCGAGTGGGAGCGAGCCGGGGTGCATGCCGAGCGGGGGGTGGAGTCGATCCGCGACATCGCCACCTACTATGCCGGCCACGACCTCAACCACTTCGCACAGATCGAGGCGATCCTCGCCTCGTCCAGTACCGCGCCCCCCGACCGCGGGCCAGGTCGGTAGCGGCCCCGCCGGCTCACGATCGGCTGCAGGGGATGCGGGGCCGTCCATGTTTTCGCCGGGCGAAAGTCTTGCGCGCCGGCGCCGCATCCCCTGACCCTCGAGGCGTTAGAGTGCGCGACATGATGGAATAACGGCAGCGAAGCATCGACCACCACCAGGAGCCCGGAAATCGTCGCACGACAGGCGGTCTGTTATGAAGGCATTCGTCGTCGAGAAATATGGCAAAAGCGGCCTCCGTGCCGCCCAGGTGCCAGATCCCACCATCGGGCCCCGTGACGTCCTGGTCCAGGTGGGTGCTGCCAGCATCAATCCGCTGGACAAGATGCTACGCAACGGCGAGTTCAAGCTGCTCCTGAAGTACAAGACGCCGTTCGTGCTCGGACACGACGTCGCGGGCGTCGTGACCCGGGTCGGGGCCGACGTGCAGGACTACAAGGTTGGCGACGAGGTCTACGCCCGGCCCCGCGACCTGCGTATCGGGGCCTTCGCGGAGTACATTGCCATCGACTACGCGGACATCGCCGTCAAGCCGAACTCACTCACGATGGAAGAGGCTGCAGCGGTCCCGCTGGTGGCGCTTGCCGCGTGGCAGGCACTGGTCGACCTCGCACAGGTCAAGCCGGGGCAGAAGGTCCTCGTTCACGCTGGCGCGGGCGGACTGGGCTCGACAGTCGTCCAGCTCGCCAGGCACCTGGGCGCATACGTCGCCACAACTGCGTCCGGCAACGACGAGGAGAAGGTGCGTGGTCTCGGTGCGAATGAAGTCATCGACTACACGAAGGCAGACTTCGCCGAGTTGCTCTCCGGCTACGACGTCGTGCTCGACTCCCTGGGTGGCGACAACCTCGCGAAGTCGCTGACCGTGCTCAAACCTGGCGGCTTGGCGATCAGCGTTGTCGGACCGCCGGACGCTGCGTTCGCCGAGCAGGTCGGCCGGCCACTACTGAAGCCTGTGATGGCGCTGATGAGCCGCAAGGTCCGGGCGCAGGCCAGGAAGCTGGGTGTGCGCTACTCATTCTTCTTCATGCGGGCCGATGGCGAGCAACTGAAGACGCTGGCCGCTCTCTATGACGCGGGCGCGCTGCGTCCGGTACTCGACCGCACGTTTCCTTTCGACGAGACGCTCGATGCGATGGAATATGTGGAACGGGGGCGCGCGAAGGGCAAGGTCGTCATCGCCATGCCACTCCCAGGCACATGACGGCAAAAAGCTGCGGTCCAAAGCCTGGTGGAGGCGGCCAGCGGCAGTGAGCAGCTGAACTCAAAGCTGGGCACCGGTCCAGCCTGGTCAATCCTTCATCTTGAACTTACAGGCTTGTGCGCCCTGACGATTGGTTCCAGCCGACGCCGCTTCGCGGCGCGGCTGAACTCGGTCGTCAGGCGCGCTGTACTTCTGCATTCAGCGTACGGCTCGTGAAGGCGCGAGTGGAAGTCCCGACCGGATTGCGGCCTTCACGGGGGGAACACGTTCATGGATCGTCAAGTAGGAGGATCGGCCGCTCCGCTTCGCATACCCTCCTACGGCGAAGGCGATCATGCAAACCCGTCCGACACGCCGCCCTCGCGTCGCTCTGAGTATTGCGTTCATTCGCATGCTGGCTTGCGTGGGCCTCCTCCTCGGCGCACTGAGCGCATGCACGAAGTCCGTGCCCACCCTTGCAGAGGGGGACACAGCGGCGTTCGCTGCACGACTGGACAGGCTTCGCCGTGATGCGGGGATCCCGGGCCTGGTCGCAGTGGTAGCGCGCGGGGATCAGATTGTGTGGCAGGAGGGTTTCGGCTACGCGGACGAGGCGCGGCAGAGGCCGGTCACCGCCCAGACCTCCTTCCATCTGGCCTCTCTGACGAAGCCATTTACCTCTATCGTGTTGATGCGACTGGTGGAGGAGGGAAGGGTAAGCCTGGAAGATCCGGTCTCGATGTATGGGATCGCCGTAAACAGCCCAGGGGTCGTGCGGGTCAAGCACCTCCTGACCCACACGTCAGAGGGGGAGCCAGGCTCGCACTACCGATACAACGGGGACCGCTACGCATTACTCGACCAGGTGATCGTGAAGGGGGCAGGCCATACCGTCGCCGAGCTGATCGTGAAGCAGATCATCCACCCGCTTGGCCTGGCGCAGACAGCACCCAACCCGCAGAGCGGTCCCGACTTCGAGCTCACCGGGTACGACCGGGCGCACTTCATGGCTGGTATGGCGCAGGGGTTCAGCTCCGATGGCCGCTCGCGTGAGGCGTACCCGGCCAGCTTCAGCGGCGCGGCAGGCCTGGTTTCCTCTGCCGCGGACATGGTGCGCTTCTCGAACGCGCTCGACACGCCTGCATTGGTTTCGGGTGCCACCCTCGAGAAGATCTTTACCCCCGCCACTTCGGATTCCGGCAAGCGCCTCCCCTACGGGCTCGGCTGGTTCGTTCAACAGTACGGCGAGACTCGCATTCTCTGGCACTACGGGTTCTGGACCGCGAACTCTTCTCTCATCATCAAGGTGCCGGACCAGGGGCTGACCTTCGTACTGCTCGCCAACACCGACATGCTGAGCCGCCCCTACAATCTCGGCGCGGACGAGGATGTGCGCCGCTCTCCCTACGCTCGCGCCTTTCTGGAGGTGTTCGCTCGGACATCATGATCGTGCGCGTTCGCTCCCCCGCCTGCTGCAAGAGAGACCAGGAGGCTGCGTTCGGTCCAACGATGCGCTGGAAGCGACTGGGGGCCGGCACGGTTTCGGCGTATTCGTTCGGCTTGGCGCCTCGGCCCACTGTGATTGAACTTGAGCGTAAGGCTGCCACGCCTGGAGAACACGGAGAGTGATCCGGAAGCCTCCGACGCCCGTACCGACTTCGTGTTCCAGATGGTCGAAGCCGACGAGCGGCTGACGCGACGTCGACACGACTGGCCCCGCGGCCTCGATGCCGCGGGGCCAGCGTGTCGAAGTGCTGTTTACCGCTACCAGCACGCAAACCAGCAAGGTACTGCATTTGGGGGGTTGCCAGATGAGCACGAGCATCCGTCAGCACGCGGCGGCTTTTCGTCGTGCACTCGAAGCGGTGGCACCCGGGTCCTGCGCGAGTGCACTGCGTCAATTTCCCCTGGGGAGCTGTGGAGACGTCACGGATTTACTGGGTACGTACCTTGGGGAAAAAGGTGCTGGGGAGTTCGACTACATCCTTGGGGAGAAGCGTCGGCCGGAGAAACGGGGTGGCTACCTGTCGCATGCGTGGCTGGAGCGCGATGGTTTGATCGTCGACATCACTGCTGATCAATTTCCCGAGGTCTCGGAGCCGGTAATCGTCACCTCTGCCTCACCCTGGCATCGCTCGTTCTCAACCCGCAGACTGCGGCCTGCGGATTTCCGAACGGGCGGAAGTCCTGAAATGCACCTCCTGAAAGAAGCCTATGCCCGGATCACGAGCTTGACCGACGCCGGCCAGCTCGCGGGATAACGGGCCGCCGCGTGGCTGCTGCTGGTGGGCGGCATCGGCAACGACGACGCGATGTACCGGGAGATGTGGACGCTCGAAGGGGCGGGGTGGGGGAAAGTCCACTGAGCGTCCCGGGATCCGGGCAGATGCACACCCGCCCCCGCGGCACGGATGCCCCGGGGGCCGGCTCTACGTGCTTTTGCCCGCCGGCAACCAGCCCATGGCCGACGAGGTGTGGAGCTGTGGATGCAACCGCGCTGGCCGGGTTTGGCATCGTGCCAGGACCGGACCCGCCGCAGAGCGAGTGCTGGCGCCAGCCCGGCCGAGGGCAGGGCGCGTCAGCCCTGTTCGGCCGTCCCGGTCTGGTTCAAAGAGCGTACGCGTTCGAGGAGCTGCGAGGGCTTTACGATGCTGATGCCCTGCCGTCCGGTGAGTTGCTGGTAGACCGACTGGACCGTTTCCAGCGGATTGTTCTGGTTCCCCCAGGCGTTCACGTAGACGGCGAATGTCGAGTCCGGGTCCGGGTCGGAGAGAATCTGTTGCACCGCCTGGTCTGCGTTGTCGCTCAGGTCTATGGTGTTCGGAACGACCGGTTTGCCGTGGCTGATCACGTTCTTGGGATTCGGAGGTACGACCCATGGGGAATAGGACGTGTAGAAAACGCCGTCCACAGCGGGTTGAGCCGTGAAGCCGTCCAGGTACGCCCGGTTTGTCTGATAGTTGAGCCCGAACACGTCCACCATGGTTATCTTCGCTGCTTCCATGAAGCTGCTGGTCTTTGCCAGGAAGTCGGCAAAGTACCTGGAATGCGTGATGTTGTCGTAGACGTAGCCGATCCCTGAAGCCCCGCAGATGATCTCGTCCTGATCCGTCAGGGACCCCACGTAGTAGTTCCAGACCGGTGCCGCCAGAGCGTACAGGGCGGGTGACATCGTCCATCCGAGCGGGACGGTGCCCCGGACCGGGCTTCCCCACCACCCGGCGTAGTTCCCGCGGTTCAGCAGCCACTGCAGGTTGTCGCCATCGGATACGAAAAAGGCGACGCACTTTCCGCCGATCGCGGGCCCCGGGCCGGGAGCCGCGCCCGGAACCGGCAGGGATGATCCAGGCAGTCTGCTGAATACGGAAAGATTGAACGCATGGTCGGCGGCAACATAGTAGTTTCCACGCTGGCCGACCTGGGAGATGAACCCCTCTTCCCCCGCCGCCGTGACCGGACCCCAGCCGTAGATCGCGGCACTGGGCCCCAGCTCGTCCATCACCGCCTGCCGTTCGTCGTCGCCAAAGAACACGAGGGCATTGTTCGCGACCGCGTAGTCTCGCGGCCCCCAGCCGATCCCGGCTCCCTGGGTAAAACCCGTGTTCAACTCCACCGCGAAAGTCCTGTTGAACCTGCCCGGGTATTTCGCCAGTACGTCGCTGAGACTCCAGGTCCTGACGTCCTCGAGCTGGGTAAACCCCTTCTCGTTGACCTTTGCCTGCAGCGACACGTCGACGGGAAGCGCCTTCAACACGCCGGACAGGGACGAGGCTGCGTTCGCCGATCCCGGGTTTGCCTGCAGGTCGAACAGGATGTAGTTCCTGATCGTCGACGGCGTGGTGAGAAGCGCCCAGGGATCGCAGCGGTGGTGAGGAATTCCAATCTGCTCCAGCCATAGTTCGGACGCGGCTGGCTGGAAGACGAGGCCGTTGAAGTTATCGGCCAGACAATAAACCCCCTCGTCGCCGAATCCGGCGGCTGTGCTGTTTGCGAGGCCCTGAAGAGCGGAGAACATCACCTGCTCGGCAGCGGACAACGGATGCCGATCGGATGACTGATTGCTGATGAGGAGTAGTTTCTTGCAGGACATGACCACCTGTTGTCGATCAAAGGGTGTGAGCACGATAAGGGCCAACAGATGCGTACTTTCCAGGCCGGTTACTGATGACTGGCAGTATGCCGGCTCGTTTTGGCGAAGTCAACCATCCGGATCCATCCGGATGGTGAGGCCCGGGTCCACCGGCCAGCGGGGGAAGGCACCCCGATGGTCTGTCTCTCCAGCGCCGGCGAGCGCGTGCTGCATCGCTACGGCGCGAAAGAGCGACCGATCGACGTCACCGCCCTGAGTGCGATATTCCACGGCAGGTGGGCATCGAACGATGACCACCTGCGCGCTCTGCCGGAGCACGTAAATACACGTTCCTGGCCCGCCTCCCTTCGTTCGACGGCGGTGACCCAACACAGTATCGGAACATTTTCCTTGACGATCGATCGGACCTCTGTTACCATCTTTCGTTGCAGTTCACCTCTATTCCATCACCCTTTGAAGGAGCTGGAAAGATGGCGGCGTACAACACGCTGAATCGGTGGGGCGGCAACAGCGGCCAGTGGGTGCAGGGCGGCACCTTCGTGATCGGCTGCCGCGGGAACCAGGGCGTCGTTGGCGTGAACCTCACCTCCAACGACGGCGGCAAGACGTTCACGGGCCAGATGACCTATGCCGGCGAAGGGCCCATCGACGTACAGGCCACGCAGTTCATGAGCAACAACTACCAGGTGGAGAACAAGTGGGGCAGCAGCAGCTGGCAGCCGGGCGGAAACTGGGTGCTCGGCGCACGGTCCCCGCAGCCGCTCGTCGGGATCAACGTCTCGTCGAACGACGACGGCCAGACGCTCACGGGCAACATCACCTACGAGGGCGAGGGCCCCATCGACTTCCAGGGCACCCTCGCCGGCTGCACGCCGCCGACGTGAGGTGGGTACGCGGGCTCACGGCCGGGTGTGAACGCCGGAGAGCACGCGGCCGTCGTTCTTCATCCTGTACCGGCACCGGCGGGCTGAATCGCGCCCCGGCAATCCCCTGAGGGGACCGGCACAGGAGCGGGCTGGACTCACGTGAGGAACGACGGATAACGACCGGCCCCGCGGCTTCGCTGCCGCGGGGCCGGTCGCATCTCCCGGTTCGGCGCCACGGACCGCTCACGTGGAAGCGCGTGATCCATGAGAGCGCGCGCGAGGAGTTCCCGGACCACGCGGCTCCGCAGCCATCACGCTGCGGGGCCGCTTTGCCGTGGGGAGCGGACGCACGCGCATGGAGCCGGCGGAGCCCTCCGCCCGGTGAACGGACCGATGCATCATGTTTGTAGAATGACGGCGCAGGGATTGCCGAGAGATCCGCCTCCGGATCCGGGACCGTATCCGGTCTATCCACCGGCACGGGCACAGGGTCGTGCGCGCCGGTCCGCCATTCACCTGATTCCGTAGAGGGCGCATGAACAAGGGCAGGCGTGGGACGTTGTGGACGGCGCTGGTTGCGTCGGCCGTGGTGCTGTCGGCGTGCGAGGGCTCGACCGGGCCCACCGGTCCGCAGGGGCCCGCCGGGCCCGCGGGCCCCGCGGGACCGGGCGGCACCCCCGGAGCGCCCGGGGCGCCGGGAACGCCTGGAGCGCCGGGAGCCCCCGGAGGGCCCGGAGCGCCGGGGAACAACTTCTCGGGGCGCACCATCTTCGCGATCGACAACAACAACACGCTCATCACCTTCGGCGCGCTTACGCCGGGGACGCGGGTGGGGCTGGTGAACGTCAACGGCCTGGCGCCGGGCGAGACGCTGGTGGGCATCGACTTTCGCCCGCTGGACGACCGGCTGTACGGCGTGAGCAGCGCCAGCCGGCTGTACACTATCGACACGGGCACCGGGCTGGCCACGCCAGTGGGCGGCGGCGTCATCACCCCCGCGCTCGGCGGCACGTCGTTCGGGGTGGGCTTCAACCCGGCGGTGGACCGGCTGCGCATCCACAGCAACGCCGAGCAGAACCTGCGCGTCAACCAGACGGCCAACCCGCTGGTGACCATCGTGGACGCGCCCCTGGCCTACGCGGCGGGCGACGTGAACGCCGGGCAGGACCCGCAGATCGCCGGCACCGCGTACACGCTGAGCGTGCGGCCGGCGCCCACGTCCACGGAGCTGTTCGCCATCGACGCGGGGCGCGACGTGCTGGCGCGGCTCAACGCGCCCAACGACGGCCAGCTCACCACGGTGGGCAGCCTGGGCTTCGACACCAGCGAGGACGTGGGCTTCGACATCGCGGGCGACACGGACGTCGCCTACGCCACGCTCACCCCGGCGGGCGCGGCGGGCGGACCGTCGCGGCTGTACACGGTGAACCTGCGCAGCGGGCAGGTGACGGTGGTGGGGCAGGTGGGCCATCCCTCGCCCATCCGCGGCATCACCGTGGCCCCGGGCGCGCCCCCGGCACCCAACCGCCTGATTCCGTAGGCGCGCGGCGCGAAAGCAGATCGGCCGCCCGGCGATGGTGCCGGGCGGCCGAATCTTTCGTCCTCGAGACCCGCAGATCGGACTCCTTCACGCGGTCACGGCGGGAGGCGCGCCGTCACGGCAGGGTGACGGTGATCTCGATGCGGCGGTTCTGGGCGCGGTTGCGGTCGTTCGTGTTCGGCACCTTCGGCTGGCTTTCGCCGTGGCCGGTGGCCTCCATGCGCGCCGCGGGCACGCCCTGCGCGGTGAGCCAGGCCACCACCGACCGCGCCCGGCGCTCCGAGAGCGCCTGGTTGGCGTCGTCGGCGCCCACGTCGTCGGTGTGGCCGTCGATGGTGATGCGGCCGCTGGGGTTCGGTTCGATCATCGTCCGCTTGATCTCCCCCAGCAGCGCCAGTGCGGCGGGCTGCAGCTCCGCGCTGTTGGTGGCGAACAGCACGCCGCCCGACATCTCCGCGCGCAGCCGGTTGCCCTCGCGGCGAAACTGCGCCGGCGCCAGGGCGGCGAAGTCCAGCGGCCGCAGGTGCTCGGCATCCGGCCCCCACTCCAGCATCAGCGCCACCTCTTCGCGCGGGCCCTGGAAGTACTGCACCCGCACCTCGTGGATCCCCGCCGCCAGCTCCGCCTCGCCGTCCGCCGCGCCCGGCCCGTGGATGCCGTCGTTGTCCACCACCTCGCGCCCGTCGATGAACAGCTTTGAACCGTCGTCGGAGGTCAGGCGAAAGGTGTAGGTGCCGGCCTGGGGGAGCATGATGCGGCCGCCGTAGTCGATGGCGAACCACTCGAAGCGGTCGGTCACGCCGGGAAAGCCCGCCGTAAAGCTCTGCGGCTGGATGTTCAGCATGGTGGTGGAGATGGTGCCCACCGGCCGCAGGCGCGAGAAGTCCGGCAGCTGCTCGCTGTTTTCCGGGATGTAGTACACGCGCCCCTGCAGCGCGAACGGCACCGTCCCCGCCGTGCCGAACCCACCGCCCTGGGCGGCCGCGGAGTGGGCGGGGGCCAGCACCAGCGCGATGGCGGCAAGCGCAATGTGTCTGTGCATTCGGCGGCTTCCGGTCTGAGAGGAGGATCGAAAAACTGCAGAACGGGCGGGATATACGAGGTGCCGGGCAAAATGATTCACGCCGTATTCGTGGACAAGCTTTTTGTGGTTCATCGCGGATCTGGTTGCACGCCACGCCCGGCGGGAAGCGGTGGCGGGCTCACCATGCGCCACCACCGTGTCCTGCGCGTCGGCAGGGGCGGGGCACACCGGGCTTTCCTGAGGACGTCGGGAACTGCAGGCAGATGGACGCCCGGCAGGGAGCCATCCGCATTTTTCTCTGGAACGCCTTTCCCGCCGCAGCGCCCCGCAGCCCACCATTCCGGCTTCACCCGATGCGCGATCCCGCGAACCGTCCTCTCGCGCGAACTTCTGCGGGAACGCCCCCGGCCTTCTCGCGAGCCCAGGCTTCGCCAGATCGCGCATCGGGTGTTCGTGGAGGCCGGCTCCGCTGCGCTTGCGGCAGAGGTCGGCGCCGGGCTGGGGACGAGGATGGCGGGATAGGTATCTCTCTAGAAAATTCTCATGGCCCCCTGCCGCGCTTCCCTCCCTCTGCCGTTCCCGACACATCCACACACGCGTGGAGCAACCCCCACCCGCCGCCGTGCCCTGACACCCT
>DASUVG010000019.1:0-18250 GCA_036379135.1 Longimicrobium sp. | reverse complement strand
ATCGACATCCTGTTCAACAACGCGGGGATCTGCGGATACGGCCTGGCCCACGAGCTCACCGAAGAGGCGTGGGACGCGATGATCGACATCAACCTCAAGGGCGCCTGGCTGGTCGCCCGCCGCGTGATCCCGGTGATGATCGCGCAGAAGTCCGGCGTCATCGTCAACAACTCCTCCATCGCCGGGCTGCGCGGGATGGGGCGGCTGAGCCATTACGCGGCGTCGAAGTGGGGGCTCACCGGCCTCACCAAATCGTGGGCGATCGAGCTGGCGCCGCACGGGGTGCGGGTGAACTCCATCCACCCCACCGGCGTCAACACGCCCATGAACGACGGTCTCGCGTGGCTGGAGGGCAAGACGCCCGAGCAGATCGCCGAGGCCAGCGCCGGCAACCTGCTCCCTGTTCCCTGGATCGAGCCCGAAGACGTGGCGGAAGCGGTGCTCTACCTCGTGTCCGATCGGGCGCGCTACGTGACGGGCACGCAGCTGGTGCTGGACGCGGGGCTGCTCACGCGGTGAGTGGCGCGTCAGCTACTGCTGATCGCTCCGCACGCTCGATCGAACGGACAAGGGACAGGCCCGGCACCGCGCCGGGCCTGTTCTGCATCCATCCACCTGCTACGCCGCGGGCGGTCCATCCATCGCTTGCTGAAAATCCACCCGCACCAGGCGTACCTCGTCCAGCATCCGGCTGTGGCGGAGGATGCGCTCGAGCAGCGTCGCCACCGTCCCGATGTCCTTTCTGCGGATCTCGCGCACGAAAAAGTGATCGACGGCCGCGTCGATCTCGGCCAGGTCCACCGCACACAGGTCGCGCAGCTGCCGGTACACCTCCTCGCCCATGTTCCTGAACCGGTTGCGCGCCCCGATAAAGTCGTACTCCGGCCCATCGAACGACGGCCCCCGCAGCATCTCCAGCTTGATGGTGGTCATCGTCGGGCGGCGGGGGCGGAAGGCGCTGCGCAGGGGGACGGCAAGTATGATCGATTTCCCGGCGTTCAGGCAACTGCGCGAAGCGGAGGAGGAGCTCCGGAGCAGGATGTGTAACTCCAGGGTTGCGCGTCACGTCCTGAGGAGTTACCCTTGGGTTACACGTAGGGACAACCTTCTTTCACGGAGGCAGGCAGATGGTACCGGAGCAGATCGAGCGCGAGGTGATGGTGGCGGCGCCCATCGAGCGGGTGTGGGATGTGATCACGCAGCCGGAGCACGTGGGCAGCTGGTTCGGCGACGCGGGGGCGGAGATCGACCTGCGGCGCGGCGGCGCGATGACGATTACCTGGGGCAAGCACGGCACCGTCCACGCGCGGGTGGAGCGTGTGGAGGCGCCGCGGGTGTTCGCGTACCGCTGGGCGCGGGGCGCGGACACGCCCGTGGCCGACGACAACTCCACGCTGGTGGAGTTCACGCTCTCGCCCGAGGGCGGACAGACGCGGCTTCGCGTGGTTGAAAGCGGATTCCGCGCGCTGGCGCTGTCCGCGGAGGAGCAGGCGAAGCACGCCGAGGGGAACACCAGGGGGTGGAAGGCGGAGCTGGACGAGCTGGTGGCGTACGCGGCCGGCGTCCCGGCGTGACGGGTTGCGCGCATCCGCCTCCGTTCCGGGCGGATGCGCGCACCGGGCGGGCAGACCACGGGCTGAACGTTGGACGAATCCTTCCCTTACGGAGGCAGGCAGATGGTACCGGAGCAGATCGAGCGCGAGGTGGTGATCGCGGCCCCCGTCGAGCGGGTGTGGGACGTGATCACGCAGCCGGAGCACGTGGGCAGCTGGTTCGGGGATGCGGGGGCGGAGATCGACCTGCGGCCGGGCGGCACCATCCTCATCCACTGGAAGGACTACGGCACCGGCTACGGGATCGTGGAGCGGGTGGAGCCGCCGCGCGTGTTCGCCTGGCGTGGCGCACTGATTGGCCACACCGAGGTGCGCCCCGACAACTCCACCGTCGTCGAGTTCACGCTCACCCCGGAGGGCGGCGGGACGCGTCTGCGGGTGGTGGAGAGCGGCTTCCACACGCTCGCGGTCCCGGCCGACGAGGCGACGAAGCAGGCGGAGGGGAACGTGGAAGGATGGCGGATCAAGATGGAGGAGCTGGCGGCGTACGTGGCCGGCCGCGTGGCCGCATGAGGGCGAGCGTGCAGGGCGCCGCGTCTGCCGCGGAGGCCGCCGAGGTCTTTGGCGCGCTGGCGGACCCCACGCGGTGGCAGGTGCTGGCGCTGCTCGCCGCGCGCGGCGAGGGCACCGCCACCACGCTGGCGGCGGAGATGCCCGTCAGCCGGCCGGCGGTGATCAAGCACCTGAACGTGCTGGACCGCGCGGGCCTGGTGCAGGGGCGGCGCAGCGGCCGCGAGGTGCGCTTCAGCGTCCGTCCCGAGCGGCTGGACGCCACCGCGCGCTGGCTGGCCGCCGTCGCGCACGAGTGGGACGCGCGGCTCGCCGCCATCAAGCGCATCGCGGAGGCGGCGGAGTGAGGTGGGTGAACGGGTGAACGGGTGAACGGGTGAACGGGTGAACGGGTGAACGGGGCGTGTTCGTATGCGCGTCGTAGAAGCTGCGTGCATCGATGTCCACGTTGTCCGGCCTCGCCGTGGCGGTTGAAACCGCGGCTGGGAACACGTGATGTCCGCCTTCGCGGACCGCTCATGCCGCATGAGAGTGGCGTGCATCGGTCCGTCAACGCAGGTGAAGCCCCACGCAGTTTGGGGCTTTCCGCTTTTGGTGCGGCGGCTTCAGCCGCTCAGGCACGGCGGGCTGCCACGCCCGCGGATCGAATCCGCCTCATGGCTCCCATTCACACACCCGGGCCGCAAACAGGCGGATTGCGCGCAGGCCGTTTGCGCTGTAACGATACGGCATCATCATCCTGTCCCATCGCGCACCCGTGCCCCACCGGCCCCCGGCCGAAACACCCGTCCCTTCATGCCTGCCGCGCAATTTCTCGCCTCCGCGGACCCCGCCCGCTGGCCGCGCCTCGCCCTGCAGGGGCTGGGGGCCGCGGCGGCGCTGCTGGTGCGGGCGCACACTGAGGCCGGCGCGGGCGCGCCCGAGCTGCATCGGGCGCTGCGGGGCGTGCTTCGGCACGCGGTGGCGGCGGGCGCCGAGCACGCGGCGGACGGCTGCCTGGCCGCGCCGCTGCGCAACGCCCGGGGCACGGCGGTCGGCGCGCTGGGGGTGGCGGCGCCCGGGCGCGCGTGGACGCCGGAGGACGCGGCGATGCTGCGCGACCTGGCGGCGGGCGCGTCGGCGGAGGGCGTGGCCATGGAGGCGGTGGAGGCCATGCGCGACAGCGAGGAGCGCTTTCGCGCCATCTTCGCCCGCGCCGCCATCGGCGTGCTGGTGGTGGACATGGAGGGGCGCATCCTGCAGACCAACCTGGCCTTTCGCCGGATGGTGCGGCTGAGCGCGCGCGAGCTGCGGCGGATGCACTTCTACGAGCTCAACCATCCCGACGACAACGCGGCCAACCTGCCCCTGTTCCGGGACCTGGTGGAGGGCCGGCGCGAGGCGTACCGGCTGGAGAAGCGCTACCGCCTGCGCGACGGCGAGGTCGTCTGGGTGCACCTGGCGACCTCCGTCCTTCGCGACCGCGAGGGCCGCCCGCGCTTTTGCGTGGCGATGGTGGAGAACATCACCGAACGCAAGGCGATGGAGGCGCGCCTGCGCCACGACGCCGGCCACGACGCGCTGACGGACCTGCCCAACCGCACCCTGCTGCACCAGCGCCTGCTCGACGCCGCGCACCCCGGGGAGGGCGGGGAGGGGCCGCCCTTCGCCGTGCTGTTCCTGGACCTGGACCGCTTCAAGGTGGTGAACGACTCGCTGGGGCACCTGGCCGGCGACGAGCTGCTGCGCGCCGTGGCCACGCGCCTGCGCGGCTGCGCCCGTCCGGGCGACACGGTGGCCCGCTTTGGCGGCGACGAGTTCGTGCTGGTGCTGGCCGGCGTGGCGGACGGGGCCGAGGCCGCGCGGCGCGCGGAGGAGATCCAGGGCGTGCTGAACGCGCCCGTGGACCTGGGCGGGTACGAGGTGTTCACCAGCGCCAGCATCGGCATCGCGCTGGCGCGGGGCGACGGAACGCGGCGGCCGGAGCACCTGCTGCGCGACGCGGACGCGGCCATGTACCGCGCCCGGACGCTGGGCGCGGAGCGGCACGCCGTCTTCGACCGCAGCATGCACACCCAGGCGCTGCGCCGCCTGCAGCTGGAGACGGAGCTGCGCCGGGCCGTGGACCGCGGCGAGTTTCGCGTCTTCTACCAGTCGGTGGTGGAGCTCGAGACGGGGCGCACGCGCGGCTGGGAGGCGCTCGTCCGGTGGGACCACCCCGAGCGCGGCCTGGTGGGGCCGGACGAGTTCATCGGCGCGGCTGAGGACACGGGGCTCATCGTCCCCCTGGGCCGCTGGGTGCTGGGCGAGGCGTGCCGGCAGCTGCGCACCTGGCAGAACGGCGGGCACCGCGCGGAGCCGCTGTTCGTGTGCGTGAACCTGAGCGCGCGCCAGTTCCTGGACCCGCGGCTGGCGTCGGACGTGGAGGCGGCCGTGGCGGACGCCGGCCTGGCGCCCGGAAGCCTGAAGCTGGAGCTCACGGAGAGCACGGTGATGGGCGATCCGCAGGCCGCGTCGGCGCTGCTGCTGCGGCTGCGCGCTTTGGGGATCCAGATCTACCTGGACGACTTCGGGACGGGCTACTCGTCGCTCAGCCACCTGCACCAGCTGCCGCTGGACGGCCTCAAGATCGACCGCTCGTTCGTGCGCGGAACGCTGGACGCGGCCGTGGTGCAGTCCATCCTCACGCTGGCGCACGGCCTGGGCGTGGGCGTGGTGGCCGAGGGGATCGAGGAGCCCGGCCAGCTGGCCGCCCTGCGCGCCATGGGCTGCCCCCTGGGCCAGGGCTTCCTCTTTTCGCGCCCCGTGGAGCCGGCCGCGGTGGTGGTTTGAGAGAATGGGAACGGCACCGGGCCCGCTGGGCGAATGAATTCGCGGCTGGGCAAACGCGATGTCCGCCTGCGCGGACGGGTTTGGCGCGAGGCGGAGGGTGGGTGGAGACCCGGTGGATCGAACGAAAGCCCCCGCGCATGTTGCGGGGTTTTCCGCTGTTTAGGGGCGGATTCATCTGCTCCCGGCGTGGGACTTCAACGGGCACGATGTCAACGGATGCCGCGCGCGTCCCTCGGCATTATGTTGTCGCCGACCGACTTTCGCACTCTCGCACTTTCGCACTCTCGCACTGTTGTCATGAGCGATACGCTGGCATTCACCAACCTGGGCGAAGACTCCGGCAGCACCGGGCCGGCGAACGACGGCAAGCGGGCGTGGACGGAGCGTCTGGTGGCGCCCGCGCTGGGCAGGCACCCCGAGCGGCGCGAGCGCTTCGAATCCACCAGCGGGGTGGAGATCGACCGGCTGTACGCGCCGGAGGACGTGGCCGGGCTGGACTACGCGGCCGACCTGGGGTGGCCCGGCGAGTTCCCCTTCACGCGCGGAATCCAGCCGACGATGTACCGCGGGCGCTTCTGGACCATGCGCCAGTACGCGGGCTTCGGGACGGCGGAGGAGACCAACACGCGCTTCAAGCTGCTGCTGCAGGCCGGGCAGACGGGGCTCTCGACGGCGTTCGACCTGCCGACGCAGATGGGGTACGACAGCGACCACGCCATGGCGCAGGGCGAGGTGGGGCGCGTGGGCGTGGCCATCGACTCGCTGGCCGACATGCGCGCGCTGCTGGCCGGCATTCCGCTGGACCAGGTGTCGACGTCGATGACCATCAACGCCACGGCGTCCATCCTCCTGGCGTTCTACGTGGCCGTGGCGGATGAGCAGGGGATCCCGCGCTCCAGGCTGTCGGGGACGATCCAGAACGACATCCTCAAGGAGTACATCGCCCGCGGGACGTACGTGTTTCCCGTGGAGCCGTCGCTGCGCCTGATCACCGACATCTTCGCCTTCTGCAACGCCGAGGTGCCGCGCTGGAACACCATCTCCATCAGCGGCTACCACATCCGCGAGGCGGGCGCCACGGCGGCGCAGGAGGTGGCGTTCACCTTCGCCAACGCGATGGAGTACGTAAAGCGCGCACTGGCCGCGGGGCTGCCGATCGAGAAGTTCGCGCCGCGCCTTTCCTTCTTCTTCGCCAGCCACAACGACCTGTTCGAAGAGGCGGCCAAGTTTCGCGCGGCGCGCCGCCTGTACGCGCGGCTCATGCGCGAGCGCTGGGGCGCGAACGACGAAGGCGCCAAGCTGCGCTTTCATACGCAGACCGGCGGCGTGACGCTGCAGGCGCAGCAGCCGCTGAACAACGTGGTGCGCGTGACGGTGCAGGCGCTGGCGGCGGCGCTGGGCGGCACGCAGTCGCTGCACACCAACGGCTACGACGAGGCGCTGTCGCTGCCCACGGCGCAGGCGGCCACGCTGGCGCTGCGCACGCAGCAGGTGCTGGCGTACGAGAGCGGGGTGGGGGATACGGTCGATCCCCTCGCGGGCAGCTACTACGTGGAGTCGCTGACGACGGCGCTGGAGGAAAAGGCGCGCGCGTACCTGGAGCGCATCGACGAGATGGGTGGAGCGTCCGAGGCCATCGCCTTCATGCAGGAGGAGATTCACCGCACCGCGTACGAGCACCAGATCGCGGTGGAGCGTGGGGACAAGGTCATCGTGGGCGTCAACCGGTTCGGGAGCGCGCAGGCGGAGCCCCTGGACCTGGCGCAGCCGGACTTCAGCGCGCTGGAGCAGTCGCAGCGCACCCAGCTGGCGCGCGTAAAGGCGGAGCGGGACGATGCGGAGGTGCGCGCGCGGCTGGAGGCCATCCGCGCCGCCGCCCGCGGTACCGAGAACCTGATGCCGCGCATCATCGACGCGGTGAAGGCGATGGTTACCCTCGGCGAGATCAGCGACGCCCTGCGCGCCGAGTGGGGCACCTACCGACCCGCGTGAAGCGGACGGGAATCGGAACGGATTCGTAAAGAAGGCCCCGCGGCGACGCGGGGCCTTTTTTCATCAACCCGGGATTCATGTTCATACCGAGTTCGCGAAAATATTCGGTGTCTCATAATCCGGCTAATACCAACTCCCGGAAAAGAATGTGACTTCCTGAGGGAGCGCACGCGCAGATCCTGCCGCCCGCACTGACGCCGGCGCGCGACCGAAGGACCTCCTCTCGGCCACGCAGGGGCGGGATCAGTACGCGGAACCAGCCCCTTAGTTCTGCTGGCGAGGTCCTTCGGTCGGCGCGCCGGGTTCAGTGCAAGGCCTGGTTCAGCGCGGCGCCTCCCTCAGGAAGTCATGTACTCTATTGCCGGATTCGATATTAGTAGCACCTGGAGACGCGGTAGCGCTTGCGTGGCAAGCGATTCTGCTACATGAACTTGACCCAGTTGGTAAACACATGTAGTTTGTTCCGGCTCAATTGCCGCCATCCATCGACGTTCCCCCCGCACGACCCCGCCGTGGTAAACGACCATCCCCTCACACGTCCCCTCCGCTCCGGTGTTCTTCTCCTTGTCGCGCTGCTCGCCACGGCCTGTGCCGACGGCGCCGGTCCGCTGGACGGAGAAGTCCCGGCACCCTCCACCCCGGGAAACGTGATCGTGGCGCTCGATTGCTCCGCGAGTGTCGCCACTGCCCAGGTCACCTGCAGCCCCGCACAGCCGGGCGGCGGAGCCCTGCGCGACGTGATCTACGGCGGGCAGAACGTGTACGTGACGATGCGCTCCACCAACCGCGTGATCGCGGATACGTTCGCCATGGAGACGACCGTGCAGAACCTGCTGCCGCAGCCCATCGGCACCACGGACGGCGTCACCGCCCATCCCGACGGGGTGAAGGTGTTCTTCGTCCTGCAGCCGGTGGCCACGGGCGGGTCGGGGCAGATCAGGATCCAGAATCCCGACGGCTACGGGATGTTCACCGAGGCGGGGCAGCCGTTCTACCGCTACACGGGCGTGCTGGCGACGAACGCCGTGTCGCCCGCGCGCACGTGGAAATTCGTGCTGGATCCGGGGGTGACCACCTTCCGCTTTCAGGTCAACGTCGCCGCGCCGGTGCCGTACCCCGACGGATGGGTGGAGGTGACGCCCGCGAGCGTGATCATGGACTTCAATGAATCGATCACCGTAAAGGCGGTGGTGCGCACCGCGCTGGGAGAGCGGGCGCCGGTGCAGTCCATCCAGTGGTCCACCTCCTGGCCGCACGGCGTGTTTCTCGCGCCGCAGGCGGGCGACACCATCACCCGGGTGTGGCGAGCTGGCCTGGGCAGCGCCATCATCAAGGCGACCAGCGGCGCCCGGACCGGCTCCATGAAAGTCACCGCCCGGATGATGCTGGGAGCGGTCTCGCGCGGGGCCTTCGGCATGGACCCGTCCGACAGCTATGTGAAGCTGCTCATGGACGGGAGGCCGTACTTTGAACGCTCGGGAAGGGAGGTGTGGGACGGGCGGGAGATGGTGCCGGCCGGCAATGGGTTCACCGTGGCGCTCGTCAGCCCGGCGGACGGCACAACGTGGGAGGAGCGCACCTTCAACACCGGGGGCCCGGACCACGACGGCGCGGCGATGAACGCGTTGATCTCGTACCTGGAGGAGCTGTGGTACGGACACGTGGTGATGATTGCCGTGGCCGACGACGCGGGCTTGAACGTGGAGGGCAGCTGCACGTTGCGGAGCGAGCCGTGGGTGGAGCGCGGTCTCAAGGCGCTGGAGGCGCTGGGCGCCCGGCAGATCCGCGACTACTGCTTTCGCGATTCGTGGGCGATGATCGCCCTGGTCGGCGAGGGCCGGGCGCGCGCCGAGGCGCTTGCCCGCGGTGCCGAGGCGGCCGTGCAGAGCCCCTTCTTTCACGACGTACTCTCGGTCCCCTGAGCCTCTGAGTGAGATCGGCGGCGCCCTGCGCGCCGGGTGAGGCACGGCGTAGCTCTTCCTGGACGCTCGTACGACAATGCCGGACCGGGCACCCGCCCGGTCCGGCATTCTGCGCTCAGCGCTGCCCGCGGCGCGCCTCAGCTCTCCGGCTGCGCGGCCTCCGCCGCCTCGCCGCCGCCGTACGCATCGGCCGGGGACCCGCCGGGCGCCGGACCGGCGTCGATGGTCTGCATGGCGCCCTCCGCCCCGCCGGCGGACGCCGCTCCCGCTCCTGACTCCCCCCCGCCGGCCGCGGCGAACGAGGGAGCCGGGCCCGCGTCGATGACGTCGCCGCTCCCCGTTCCGCCGCCGGAGCCGGATCCCACGGTGCCCGACCCGCCGGTGCCGGATCCCCCGGTGCCCGACCCGCCGGTGCCGGATCCCCCGGTACCGCCGCCGCCGGTCCCGGAGCCGCCGGGGCCGTCCTGCAGGCGGATGACGGTCTGCGACCCCTCGATCTCGATGGTGACCTTCATGGCCGCCTCCCTCAGTTCAGGACCGCGAAGCGGCCCTCTAAGGTGACGGCGGACGCCGTCAGGTTCTTTACGCTGATCCAGTAGGTGACGGCGCCGGCGCCGGCCCGGGCCACCTCCACGCTCCACTCCACCTGCTGCGAGGCCGCGACGGGCGTCGTGGGGACCACGTACCAGACCACGTGCTGCGCCGGGTTCCAGTTGGAGGTGACCCACTTCTGGGTGGCGTTGGCCGCCACCGTTCCGGTGAACTGCACTCCGGTCCACATGATGGTTGCTCCTTGATGAAATAGCGTGGACGGCTCACTTCTTCAGTACGCAGCAGCGAAGCTCGACGGTTACCGGCACCGGCGTGAGGTTGGTCACCAGGATCCAGTACGTCACCTGCTGCGCCGCGGACCGCTGCACCCGCACCTTCCACCGGATCTGCGGCGAGACCCCGGTCGGCGAGACCGGCATCACCGTCCACAGCACGTCCCACGCGGCGGGCCACGCGGTGCTGGAAAGCTGCGTGGTGGTGCTGGCCGCCACGGGCCCCGTCCACTGCACCTTGCAGAACGGCACCACGTCGAACCGCTTGAGCGACGCCCGCGCGTTCCCCCGCACCAGGTTGGTCACGTCGGTCTCGGCCGTGGAGATGGGGTCGTTGGCCGCGCTCACCAGCGCCAGCACCCAGGCCGATCCCGGCGTGGTCGAGGGCGGGGTCCAGCCGAAGGGCACCACCATGGGCCGCCCGGTCTGCACCTGCGGCACCGTGACGTGCGGCGCCACGGGCTGCCAGGGCGAGCCCGCGGGCACCACGTTGTTAGGAAAGCTGGTCCAGAACCCCGCGGGGAGCGGCGGCAGCGAGCTCCCGTTGGCCCAGAACAGCTTGACGGCCGTGTTCTGCGCCGGGGCCACGCCGCGGTTGTGCACCTGCACGTACAGGCGCGACGAGCCGCCCAGCGTGGCCTCGTTCTGCAGCCCCGCGGCAAAGATGCCGTGGTCGTCCTCGAAGTACTGGAAGTCGGCGCCGCCGGGCGGCACCACCTGGAACGGCGCCGACTCGCCCTTGATGTCGATCGAATCGGCCCAGTTGGTGACGGCCCCCGGCTGGAAGGGGTCCGGCCCGCCGGTGGGCGAGGGGAACAGGCGCGCCGTGTCGACCATGCTGTCGCGCAGGTACACCTGCACGTCGGGCACCGCAGTGGGGTCCGCGGGGATCTCCCACACGCCGCGGCTGCGCGTCGCCGCCCGCACCAGCCGGCGCACCGGGTGAAAGAGCAGGTCGCCCACGATGGCGTTGGGCAGCCCCGTGCTGAACGACGACCAGGTGGCTCCCGCGTCCATGGAGCGGAACACCCCAACGTCCATCCCCACGTACACGCGGCTGGTGGCGGCCGGGTCCACCACCACCGCGTTGGCGGGGATGTTGGGAAGGCCCGCGCTCACGTTCACCCAGCTCGCGCCGGCGGTGTCGGAGCGGTAGACGTGCCCGCCGGTGAGGGTGGAGTAGGTGGCCCAGTAGCGGCTGGGGTTGGTGGGGTCCACCAGCAGGTCGCTCACGTAGCCGGGGCGCGGCTGCGCCAGGGCCGCCGGCGCCTGCCACACCCCGCCCACCTGGTCGATGCGGTAGCACTGGCCGTTCTCGGTGCCCACCAGCACCCGCGTGGTGGTGGGGATGGCGAGCGCCGAGCTCTTTCCCGCCACCCCGGGGAGCGCCACCGGCGTCCAGCTGCTTCCCCCGTTAGTGGAGATCCACACGCTGGTGCCGGCCTGCGCCACCACGCTCCCGTTCACCTCCATGGGCGGGTAGAACAGGCTGTCGTGCCCGGCGCCCGGGGTGGGCCCGATGAAGGTCCACGACCCCCACGCGCCGCCCGTGGTGCTGCGCTCCATCCCCATCCCGTAGTACGTGTGGTAGCACGTGTACGGCGCGGAGGCGTTCACCCCGCAGTCGCCGCCGTCCCCGTCGGCCACGTGGAACCAGCAGGCGCTCCCCTCGTAGCGCATGGTGCCGTTGTCCTGCGTGCCGCCCAGCAGCCAGGCGTCGTACTGCGGGTGCGCGGCCAGGTACTCCACCTCGGTGATGGCCAGCCCCTTGTTGAGCGACTGCCAGGTGGCTCCCGCGTCGGGGGTGCGGTAGATGCCCCCGTCGTTGCCGATGTACACCACGGCGGGGTTCAGGGGGTGAAAGGCGATGGCGTGCTGGTCGGGGTGGATGGAATCTCCCGCCGCCCGGGCCGAGATCTTGGTCCAGCTCCACGTGCCCGCGGCCGCGCGCACTCCCTTGTGCACGTCGATGGCGCCCACGTACACGGTGTTGGGGTCGTTGGGCGCCACGGCGGCGAACCAGTCGTACCACGCCTGGTCGGTCTGCACGCCCACGGGCGCCGGCTCCAGGGCGAACGCGCCGCCAAAGACGCTGCGGCGCCACATCTGGATCCCGCTTCCCGTGGCCGCCACCGCGAAGACCACCGCGCCGTTGGAGGGGGCGTGCGCCACCTCCATCCGCGCGATGCTCCCCACCAGCCCGGGCAGGGCCACCGGCGACCAGGTGGCGCCCCCGTCGGCGGAGCGGTGCAGCCCGTCTCCGCAGGCGGCGAACACCTCCTTGGTGGAGGCGGCGTTCCCCGCGACGGCCGGGTGCATGGAGAGGTCCCAGGTGCGCTGCGTGCGCCGCACGCTCCAGGTGGCGCCTCCGTTCCCGCTCTCGGCCAGCTGGGCCGTGGTGCCGGCCAGCAGGTGGTTGGGGTTCAGCGGGTCCACCAGCAGGTCATAGAAGCCCTGCCCCACGAACGGGGCGGTGCAGTGCACGCCCCAGGTGGTCCCGTTGTCCATGCTGCGCAGCAGCCCCACCCCCAGGGCCGAGTAGAAGTCGCCCTCGCCGGTGCCGGCGTACACGATGTTGGGATTGCCGGGGGTGAACGCCAGGGTGCCCGTGGCCAGCGTCCCCTGTGCGTCCGTGCGGGGGATCCAGGTGGCGCCGGCGTCCTTGCTCTGCCACACGCCCCCCGCCGCCGCCCCGATCAGCAGGTGATTGGCGTTCCCCGGGTCCACCGCCACGGACGAGATGCGCCCGGCCACCGGCGGGCGGCTTCCGGGCCCCGAGCCGTAGGTCTGGCCGTGGGGGATGGCGTAGGGGCCCAGCGGGGTCCACCGGACGGGGACGGGTACGGACATGTCGGTGGGCGCGGCCGCCTCCATGGCCTCCAGCTGCCGGAGCGCGGCCAGGTAGGGCGAACGCGCGCCCTCGTCGTCGTACTCCCCATCGTACGCGTACTCCTCGCCGCCCTCGCCCTCCGGCGCGGCCTCGGCCGCCGGGGCCTCGCCGGGCCCGCCTTCGTCGTCGGCGCCCTCGTCGGGGGCGACGGTAAGCTGGGCGGCGGGGGGAGGGGCGGGGTCGCCGCTGGCCGGGTCGCTGGGGGCCAGGCTGCGCTCGGTCTCCCACTGGTGCAGGCGGGCCAGCGCCTTGCCGCCGGGAACGCCCGACGGGGCGGGGCGGACGGCCGTTTCCGGCGCGGCGGCCGCCTCCAGCTCCGCGGCCGTCTCCAGCAGTGGGATCCCCTGTGCAGCGAGCTGCTCGTCGTGGGGACCTTTCATGATGGCCTCCTCATGATGTGCATCTGATTCGTTCTCCTGCGCATTTTTGAACCGGCGTTCGTCCGCGTCGACGCTACTTCTCCGGGTCGCACCCGGGCGGCGCTCCGGCGGTCCCGCCGCCTTCGCTCCCCGCCTCGCCCGGCTCGCGGCCGGCGGGGGGAGCGTTCTCCTCGGCATCCGGAAGGGTGACGGGGGTGCGCTCCATCCCCCGCTCGTGCTCGAACTGGCGCAGGCGCTCGCGCGCGCGGCCGCCCGGAAGCGGTGGCTGGGGGTTCTGGGGATCGCGTTCCATGGACATCCGGCGAAAGGGGCTCGGTGGGTGGAGGGCGGCCCGCGGGATCAGCGGGTCTTTCCCGTGCGCGGCGGGGCGCTCCCCACCAGGCGGTCGCGCGCGTAGTCGAGCACGGCCCAGGTGGCGAGGAACGCCAGGCACTCCAGCGTAAACGAGTGGAACTTGTAGAAGAACTCCGCCACCACCAGGGCCGTGCCAAAGGTGGCGGCCTGCTCCATCACCAGCTGCCGCGGGTGGACCAGCCGGGCAAGCGTGTACATGTGGACTCCTGGATTGTGGGGGACGCGGGATGACGGGACGGCGGAGAGGGTGCGGCCGGGGCCGCTCCGTGTTCGCGCGCACGATTCGCGCCGTTTTGCACATCCGTTTCCGTCGCCTCCGCAGCCCCGTGTGCGCCAAGAGGATGGACGATCCGGACGGAACATCTGGCGTGCGGACCGCGGCCGCGGGTGGGACACCGGCAGGGCAGGGAAAGGGGCGCCTGTGGTGCAGCGGGGGCGGCGGACGGGGGGCTCGAAGGGCGACGGCTGGCGTTCGATCCGGCCTTCACCCTCTCCCGCTCCGCTGCCCGGAATCCGGACTTTCGCGGCCGGCCGGCCGATGCCGTGCGGCGCGCGGACCCCGCTCGCCGGCGGGGCGGAGCGAAGGCGCGAAACATCCGTATTCGGGCGGCGTATCAGGCTCCGGCGCGTTCCGGCATCTCCCGCATCCATCCGCATGTACTCCACCTGCATCTTCTGCCATTCGGCGCTGGGCGAGAACGAGAGCATCGAGCACTTTCCCGTGGGGCGCCGGCTGGCGTTCGACGCGGAGAAGGGGCGGCTGTGGGTGGTCTGTGAATCGTGCAGCCGCTGGAACCTGACGCCGCTGGAAGAGCGGTGGGAGGCGGTGGAGGAGTGCGAGCGCCGCTTTCGCGGCACCACCCTCCGCACGTCGACCGAGAACATCGGGCTGGCGAAGCTGCCGGACGGCACGGAGCTGGTGCGCATCGGGCGGCCGCTGCGGCCGGAGTTCGCGGCGTGGCGCTACGGCGGCGAGTTCGCGGCGCGGCAGCAGCGCACGGTGATCACCGGCGTGGCGCTGGCGGGCGCGGCGGCGGGGTTCCTGGCGTTCGGGCCGGCGTCGCTGCTGGTCGGGCTGCCGGCGCTGGCGGCGGCGGAGCTGTTGAAGCTGGCGCTGCCGGACAGGGAGGGATACTTCGAGACCGGCGCCGCCGAGGTCCGTCTGCGCGACGACCGGGGCGAGGTGATGCTGGCGGGCGGCCGCCGGTTCAAACGGGTGCGCCTGCAGGCGTCCGCGGAGCGCGCTAGCGGGACGCCGTGGGCACTGCACGTACGCACGGGCATCCAGCCCGTCCTGGACCATCGCAACTCCTCGGCGGTCTGGGAGCCGCACGATCACGTGGTGAGCGGTGCCGCGGGGCTGCGGGCGCTGGCGGTGCTGCTGGCGCGGCCCAACGCGGGCGGGGCGGGAAAGCGCCTGGTGCAGGCGGCCGTACGGCGCATCGACCGGGCGCGCACGGCGGAGGGCTTTCTGGCGCGCGCGGAGGACGACGTGCGGCGGATGGGGCTGGGCTACCGCGACATCTGGGACATGCCGCTGGAGATTCGCCTGGCGATGGAGATGGCCGCGCACGAGGACGCGGAGCGCCGCGCGCTGGAGGGAGAGCTGGTGGACCTGGAGCGCCACTGGCGCGAGGCCGAGGGGGTGGCCGCCATCGCCGACGCGCTCCCCGTGGTCCCCGCCGTCGAGGACAGGCTGGACGGCCTTCGCGCCGCCGGATCGAACCCGAAGCGCTGAGCCACATCAACAGAAAAGAACCCGGGGGGAGGTCGAACCACGATCGTGCTTCGACGGCTGGGGCCGAACTGGCGTCCGCTGGCCGCCCCCCTCTCCCGGCCTCTCCCCCATAGACTGCATGGGGGAGAGGTGACGCGAGCGGACGATCCCGAGCGCGGGCGGGGATACCGCGAGGCACAGCCTGTCGAAGCGGGATCGAATTCTCCCCCTCTCCCGCGAAGCGGGGGAGGGGGCCGGGGGGAGGGGGCCGCGTCGGGCGCAGTTCGACGCCGGCCGTCGCGCCTTCTACCCCCTCCCCAAAAATGCCTCACACAGAGTCAACAGAGTCAACAGAGTCGTTTCGTGGTGTCTTCGCGGAGTAAAAGCGCGAGGGAAGGGCACGAGAAAACTCCGTTGACTCCGTTGACTCCGTGTGAGGCCCGATCTTTTTGTCAGTCCATCAGGCGCTTGAGGAGGTACGTGTAGGTGATGGCGTAGCCGCGGGCGCGCTGGTCGCTGGTGACGCCGGAGCCGTGGCCGCCTTCGGTGTTCTCGAAGTAGTACACGGGGTAGCCCATCGACTCCATCAGCGCCGCCATCTTGCGCGCGTGGCCGGGGTGCACGCGGTCGTCGCGGGTGGTGGTGTAGAACAGCACCCGCGGATACTGCTGCCCCGGCCGCACGTTCTGGTACGGCGAGTAGCGGCTGATGTACGCCCACTCCGCGGGGACGTCGGGGTTGCCGTACTCCGCCATCCAGCTGGCGCCGGCCAGCAGCTTGTTGTACCGCCGCATGTCCAGCAGCGGCACCTGCGCCACCACCGCGTTGAACAGCTCCGGCCGCTGCGTGAGCGCCACGCCCACCAGCAGCCCGCCGTTGCTGCCGCCCATGATCCCCAGCCGCCGCGGCGAGGTGATGCGCCGCGCCACCAGGTCCTCGGCCACGGCGATGAAGTCGTCGTACACGCGCTGGCGGTTCTCCTTGAGGCCGGCCCGGTGCCACGCCGGCCCGAACTCGCCGCCGCCGCGGATGTTGGCCAGCACGTACACGCCGCCCCGCTCCAGCCACGCGTGGCCCACGGTGGCGCTGTAGTTGGGCGTCTCCGACGATTCGAAGCCGCCGTACGCGTACAGCAGCGTGGGGTTGTTTCCGTCCATCGCCGCGCCCTCGCGCCGCACCACGAAGTAGGGGACGCGCGTGCCGTCCTTCGACGTGGCCTCGAACTGCTCCACCGTCAGCCCCGCCGCGTCGAACATCGCCGGCAGCCGCCGCACCTCGCGCACGCCGCCGTCATCCGACAGATACAGCGTGGTCGGCTGGGTAAAGCTGGTGAAGGTGAAGAAGTAGCGGTTGTGCTCGGACGACGTCTCGCTCACGTCCACGCTGCCGATCCCCTGCACGGGCACCGTCTCGCCCGCCCAGCGGCCGTCGCGCAGCTCGAAGCGCCGCAGCTCGCCGCGCACGTTGTTCAGCATCCCCACCAGCAGGTAGTCGCGGGTGGCGCTCACGCTCTGGATGGTGGAGCGCTCGCCCGGCTGCACCACCACCTGGAAGTCGCGCTCGCCGCCCAGAAAGCGGTCCATCGGCATCGCCACCAGCGAGCCCGTCTCGTACGTCCGCCCGCCGGCCTGCCAGGGCGAGCGCAGGTACACGGCGATCTGATCGCGCACCAGGTTGATGTCGGCGTCCAGCGGCAGGTCCAGCTTTACCAGACGGTCGCCCTGTAGCACGTGGACCACGGTCTCGAAAAAGCTGGGCCGGTGCCAGGCCGCGTGCACGGTGCGGTCCGCCGTGCGCATGGACACCGCCCACACGCCCACGTCGCCTTCGGGGATCTCCAGCAGCGTGGTGGCGGTCTCCAGCGGCGTGCCGCGGCGCCACAGGCGGACGGTGCGCGCGTACCCCGACGTCGTCATCGACCCCGCGCCGAAGTCGCGGCCCACCAGCAGCGCGTTCTCGTCGCGCCAGGCCACGCTCTGCTTGCCTTCCGGAAGCGTGAAGCCGCCGGGGACGAACGTCTTGCGCGCGGTGTCGAACTCGCGCACCTGCACGGCGTCGGCGCCGCCGCGCGACAGGCGCACCAGGCACCGCCGCTCCTCCGGCTCCAGGCAGCTGGCGCCGGCCCACGACCACTGCACCGACTCCGCGCGCGCGAGCGAGTCCACGTCCAGCACCGTCTCCCATTGCGGGGCGGCGCTGAGATACGAATCCCAGCGCGTGCGCCGCCAGATGCCGCGCGGCTTGGCTTCGTCCTGCCAGAAGTTGTAGATCCACTCGCCCCGGATGTCGGGAACGGCGATGCGGTCGCGCGAGTTGAGCACCTGCATCGATCGGTCGTAGATGGTGCGGTAGGCGGGGTGGGTCTCCAGCTCGGCCATGGTGGCCTGGTTGTGGGCCTGCACCCACTCCAGCGAGCGGCTGCCCTCCACCTCCTCCAGCCACTGGAAGGGATCGTCGGGCTCCTGCGCGGCCAGCGCCGGGGCGGTGAGCAGCAGCGGGAGCAGGAGTGCGTTGCGCAGCTTCATGGGGGGTGTCTCTCGGTTCTGCGAGATGCCGGTCCGGGGATGGATGTGGCCAATATGGTGGGGATGCGCCCGGTCGTGCCAGATGGAAACCTCAAGAACCCGATTGCCTCACATGGAGGGCATGGAGGGCACGGAGGGCATGGAGGATTCGATCCCCTGTGTCCCCGTGACCTCCGTGTGGAGAAGATGTCTTCTTTCTGGTTCATCGCGGATTCCGTTGCGCGCCACGCCTGGCGGGAAGCGGTGGCGCGTTCACCATGCGCGACCACCGCGTCCTGCGCGTCGGCAGGAGCGGGGCACACCGGGCTTCCCTGAGGACGTCGGGAACTGCAGGCGGATGGACGCCCGGCAGGGAGCCATCCGCTTTTTTCTCTGGAACACCTTTCCCGCCGCAGCGCCCCGCAGCCCACCATTCCGGCTTCACCCGATGCGCGATCCCGAGAACCGTCCCCTCGCGCGAACTTCTGCGGGAACGCCCCCGGCCTTCTCGCCGGCCCAGGCTTCGCCAGATCGCGCATCGGGTGTTCGTGGAGGCCGGCTGCGGTGCGCTTGCGACAGGAGGTCGGCGCCAGGCTGGGGACGAGGATGGCGGGATAGGTATCTCTCTAGAAAATTCTCATGGCCCCCTGCCGCGCTTCCCTCCCTCTGCCGTTCCCGACACATCCACACACGCGTGGAGCAACCCCCACCCGCCGCCGTGCCCTGACACCCT
>DASUVG010000018.1:0-10170 GCA_036379135.1 Longimicrobium sp. | reverse complement strand
CGCGAGAAGGACGAAGACGCAACGCAACCACGGAGCGGATGAGCCAGGCACAGATACCAGAGCAGGTCCGCACCTTCGTGGATCACAACATCGACTCCGCGGAGCTGCTGGAGACGCTGCTGCTGGTGCATTCCGGCGGAGAGCGCGAATGGACGCCGGAGCAGGTCGCGCAGTCCATCTACACCGTCCCCGCCGGGGCCACTCGCCGGCTGGAGCAGCTGGTCGACATGGGGCTGGCCTCTTCGAACGGGGCGATGAATCCGGCGTACCGCTTCGCCCCCGCGACCGCGGCCCTGCGCGGCCAGGTAGACGACCTTGCGGCCGCGTACCGCGGCAACCGGGTGGGCGTCATCAACCTGATCTATGACCGCGCGGCGGATCCGCTCCGCAGCTTCTCGGATGCATTCCGGGTGAGGAAGAACTGATGGCGACGCTCGTGTATACCCTGTGTGCCCTCACCAGCCTGGCGTGCGCGGTGCTCCTGCTGCGCGGCTACTTCTCCAGCCGCGCGCGGCTGCTGCTGTGGTCGGGGCTCTGCTTTGCGGGGCTCGCGGCCAACAACGTCCTCCTGCTCATCGACAAGCGCGTCGTGCCCACCATGGACCTGTCGCTCTGGCGCTCGCTGCCCGCGCTGGCCGGGGTGGCGGTCCTGCTCTATGGATTGGTATGGGAGACGCGCTGAGCTCGCTGGTGAGTGGGCTGCTCGTGATGGGCTACTTCATCGCGGGCCTGTTCTTCCTGCGCTTCTGGCGCGACACGGGGGACCGGCTCTTCGCCATCTTCGCGGGTGCGTTCTGGCTGCTGGGCGCTCAGCGTGCCCTGCTCGCGCTGACTGATCCCTCACAGACCGATCCCGTCTGGCTTTACGGTGTGCGCCTTCTGGCTTTCGTGCTCATCCTCGCGGCGATCATCGACAAGAACCGGGGCACGCCCTGACGACAGGTGCTTTGGGAGGTCAGCAGGAGACGGAAGGAAATCTGAGGGAAACCGGTCTTTCGACTGGAACGGAGTCAGCGGAGAAGAATCCGCTGACTCCGTCGCTTATCGTGCGAGTGGGACAGCTTCCGGATGGAAGCGGCTCGTGCCGCAGGGGAACGGCTCGCGTCAGGCGGAAACGCTGCGTCTGGGCGGCACCGCCTGCGCCTCGCGGCACATCTCCCAGAGGTCCCCGTCGGCCGAGTCTTCCCAGCGCGCCGGAATGGGATACAGGCGCCGCTTCTCGGGACCCTCGAAGCAGAGCCAGCCGCCGGCCATCTCGTCCGGAAGCAGCATGCCGCGGCCACGGCGCTGCTCCAGCTGCAGGCCGGGCAGCACGTCCCAGACCTCCATACCGTCCCGTCGGGGGCGTGCAGGGTTCTCGTCGCCATTCAGCTGCATTACTGCGTGAAGCGGGCCCGCCGTGGAGCCGAGAGCGCGCGCGGATGGCTCGCGTTGCTGGCAAGCGCCACTCCGCCCGTCGTCGGATGAGCGGACAGATCGCCCTGGATGTACGCGGCTGTATGGTGCAGGAACCGGGGGTGTGGCCGGGACAGGTCACAGCCCTTCGGGGCGGTCACCATCTGTCCGTCTCACGCGGCCAGCCCGGAACGCGCGATGCCGTTTCTTTCGAACCGTCGCGCGAATGTCGAGGGACCGGAAAGGTCCCGCGAAGTCTACGGGTGCCCGAGCCGATGGAGGGCCAGATGATCCCGCTCACCCGCCTGATCGCCATACTCTTCGTGTTGCCGTGGCAGGCGGGCTGCGCGCAGGCACAGGAACCGGCGGCGGAACCCGCGCGTGCCGAGGCTGCGCGCATCGAGGCGGCCCTGGCAGAGATCGAGTCGCGCGCGTTGCGCGACGCCGAGCTGCGGCGGATGAACCAGGCGCTCGGCGAGGAGCTGATGGACGCGATGCTGCGCGCTGACCCCGGGCTCGCGGCGGCCGCCGGGCGTCTTCAACTGCTGGAACAAGCCCGCGCACGGGGCATCGATGCGGGCGATGCTGCCGCGGCGGCGGAAGCAGCGCGGGGAATCGCCGCCATCGAGCGGCGCTACCTTCGGGCGCAGAGCGCCGCGCTGCGGCAAGGTCCGCTGGCCGAACGGGTGGATCGCTTCAACGCGCTCCTCCGCCGGCGGATGATCGAGACGGAAGGCGCCGCCGATGGGCTGCTGCGGCGCTACGCAGAGCTGCAGCGCCTCCTGGATCCGTAAATCCCCGGGTCTTCGTGGATTCGGCCGCAAACCGCGGGTCAACCCGTGGCGAGGTCACCACGCGCGCCGCCCGTGTCCCTACACGTCGGCCGTTGCGGGGCGCAGGAGGCTTTCCTGGAGACGTCGGGAACGGCCGCCGGATGGAAGTGCGGCAGGGGGCCATCCGCATTTTTTTCAGAGACACCTTGCCGCCTCAGCGCCCCGTGACCCACCATTCCGGCTTCACCCGATGCGCGATCTGGCGAACCGTCCCTCGCGCGCGAGACCCGCGCGAACGCTCCCGGCCTTTCGCGGGCCCAGGCTTCGCCAGATCGCGCATCGGGTGTTCGTGGAGGCCGGCTCCGGTGCGCTTGCGGCAGGCCGTCGTACCGGGCTGGGGGTGAGGATGGCGGGATAGGTATCTTCCAAAAAAATTCTCATGGCCCCCTGCCGCGCTTCCATCCCTCTGCCGTTGCCGACGCGTCCACACACGCGTGGAGCGACCCCCGCCTGCCCACGTGCCCTGACACCATTCCACTGCATCGCGGGTCATCTCGCTCTTGCGGGGCGTGACAAACAGTTGCAACCAGATCCGCGATGAACCCGATCCTCTGACACGCCGCGGCCGAGCGCCGCACCCCTCATCATCCCCGTAGCGGGATGCGCACGCAGGGCTCCTGAGCCCGCACCCTCGGATCCTGGCTGATCCTCACGCCGCGCGGGAGCCGGCTCTGCGCGCCGTCGCTGCCGCCGGTTCCGCCGACTGCTCCGCGCCGGCGGCGATCACGGCCGCCTTGTGGTTGTCATCGCGGCTCGTCGGCACGGACAAGGCCGCCACGAGGATCGGGCGACACACGCGTGGCGGCGCGGCACGGAGCGGCAGGTCGAGTTTTTCCTGAGACCCAGCGTTCCGCGCCGCGACAAAGGGACGCACGTACTCGGCGTCCGTACCCCGTACAACGGTGCCCCGGTCGTACGTAGGGAGCCGGGCGACGGCGCGGGCAGCGAGTCCATCCACCACAACCGTGCTCGAGCGTTCGGAGTCCGGCCGCGCATGGTCGATCGGAATCAGCACGTGGCGCTCGCGCCCGGTCGCCAGCAGGTTCTCCACCTCCACGTCCAGGTACCGCACTTCCATCGTGGCGGCATCCACCAGGAGCTCGTCCACGTTGCCGATCCACCGTCCGTCGCCGGAGTGCACCTGCCACAGGCGCATGTCGAACGCGCCGTTCGCGATCCGGAACCCCCGCAGTTGGGCGAGGGGGATCACGCGACTGTCGTCGTCCATCCTGTCCTCCAGTGTCTGGTCCCGCTCCGCGCGCCCGCGTCCGGCGTACGCGCCGCCGGCCGCCTGCGCATGTGTCTCTGTCGAAGGGTAGTCCACCCGCGCGGCAATCGCAGCCGCCGGGGCGTCACAGATTCCACGGGCGGATGCTTCTGTCCGTCGCGGAGGAAGGAGGCGGAGCGAAGGAGAGGTTCACGAGTGGCGAAGGCGAGGGGGGCGTGCGGGAGGAGCACGGCACTTCGCCGGGCCTGGCGGAGCCCCGGTGCCGGCTCGCGGCCGGCACCGGGGTTCCGCGTCATTCGCGCACGTGCAGCCAGTCGCGCGGCAGGTCGGGAGCAAAGCGCTCCACGACCTCCTCCACGCGTGAGGGCACCGAAAGGAACCGCGCCAGCGCGGCAAGGGTGCGCAGGTGCTCCTCGGGCCGCTGCGCGGGGCTCACCAGAAGGAAGACGAGCCGGACCGGCGTGCGGGCGCGCGGGAATGCCACGCCCGCGCGGCTGACGCCCAGCACGAGCACTCCCCGGTCCAGCCCCTCGCGCCGCACGTGGGGGAGCGCGACCCCCGCGGCGACCTCGGATGAGAACTGGTCCTCGCCGTGAATGACGGCCCGCACGATCTCCCGCCGCTCCCGCGCTTCGAAGAGCCCCTCCAGCATGTGCTCGATCGCCGCCGGGAACCCCATCTCGTCCAGCACCACCACACGGTCCGGCACCACCCCGGGCGCAAGTTCCGCGGTCTGCTCCTCCCCCGGCTGCGCCAGGGCCGGGTACGCCACCACCAGGTTGCCCGGTCCCGCGCCGGCCAGGCGCGCGGGAAGCCGCTCCACCGCGTGTGACCAGGCCAGCGTTCCCTTTCGGCCGGCGAGCAGGACCACCATGTCGTCCTTCGATACGGCCCCGAGGATCGCTTCGACGTCGTCCCAGCGCGCGGCTTCCTCGCCGGTCGCCGGCACGTGCGGGCGGGCGGCCGCCTGCGCCGCGCGCACGCGCTCCCCCTCACCCGCGACCGTGACCAGGTGGACGGGCGCGCCCAGGCCGGCCGCGAGCGTGTTGACGGTGTGGAGGACCTCGCCGAACCCGTGGTCCCGGTCCAGTCCCGGCGGTACCGCGACCACCACCCGGCGCGCCACGCGCGGAGGCTGGGTGAGGCGGGCCACCAGCAGCTGGGCGCGCGTCTCGTCCAGCAGGTGGTCCAGCACGCTTCCGAACACCGCGCGGGTGGCGCTCGGGCGTCCGTCCCAGCCGATCACCAGCGTGCTGGTGCGCGTGTCGGCCACCGCGCGGGAGATCGCCCCGGCGATGCTGGTGTCCACCCGGGTCATGGGGATGACGGGGACGTCGGCCCCGGCGGCGTGGACCACGGCGTGGCTCAGCACGGCCTCCGCCTCGGCTACCTCCGCCTCGCTGGCTCCCCCGTCGCCCGGCACGGCCATCAGCACGCGCAGCGGCTCCGCCGACTCGCGGCCGCGGACGATGAGCGCAAGGTCCAGGAGCGCGTCGGCCGTGGCGGGGTTGGCCAGCGGCACCAGCACGCGCCGCGGGGCCAGCCCGGGGTCGTAGGGCTTGTCCGCCTCCTTGAGCGCGACCTGGCGGCCGAATCGCTGAACCACCCACGGTCCCGCCAGGCAGGTGGCCAGGATCATCACCACCACGCCGTTCACCTCGGCCTGGTCCAGCATCCCCGCGTCGAAGCCCACCAGCACGATGGCCAGCGTGCCCGCGGCGTGCGGAACCGAAAGCCCGAAGATGACCCAGCCCTCCGCCGGCGTGTAGCCGAACAGCCGCTGCGTCCCTTTCGCCGCCAGCCACTTCGCCACGATCACCAGCACGGCCAGCACCACGGCCACGATCCACGCCCGCGGCGTGTCCAGCGCCCGCACGTTCACCACCATCCCCACCGAGAGCAGAAAGAACGGGATGAAGACCGCGTTGCCCACGAAGCGCACGCGGTTCATCAGCGCGCTCTGCTCCGGGATAAGCGGATTGAGCGCCAGGCCCACGAGCAGCGCGCCGATCAGCGGCTCCACCCGGCCGTAGTGGGCCAGGTACGACACGGCGAACAGGGCGGCGAGCACGAACACGAACTCCGTCTCGCCTTCGCTGGCGTTGCGGAAGAACCACCGGCCGATCCGCGGGAGCACCAGCAGGACAGCGGCGGCGTAGATCGTGAGCGGCAGGGCCAGCCCCGCCCAGAACGCCAGGTCGATGCTGCGCCCGCTCGACTCCACCACCACGGCCAGCAGGACCAGGGCCAGGATCTCCGCCAGGATGGTTCCGCCCAGCGTAACGTTCACCGCTTCGTTGCGCAGGATGCCCAGGCGGCTCGCGATCGGGTAGGCCAGCAGCGTGTGCGAGGCGAACGCGGAGCCCACCAGCAGGGCGGAAGGCGTGCTGTAGCCCAGCGCGAGCGCGGCCGCCGTCCCGATCACCCCGGGGATGAGCGCCGAGGCCAGCCCGAACACCACGCTGCGACGTCGGTAGCGGGCAAAGTCGTGCAGGTCCAGCTCCAGCCCCACCATCAGCATCAGGTACAGCAGTCCGACCGTGCCCAGGAGCACGATGGTGCGGTCGCGCTCCAGAACGCCGAGCCCGTGCGGCCCCAGCGCCGCGCCGACGACGATGAGGCCGATGATTCCCGGAACCCCGAACCGCTCGAAAAGCAGGGGCACCACCAGGAACACCACCATCGCCACCGCCGTGATCAGGACGGGGTCGGTGAACGGGAGGGTGGGGAGAGGCACCGCGAGGGTCATGACGATCCTGTTCCGGATGCGGGCGAAAACGTTCTGCGTACGGGGGCGGCACACCCGGGCGCCCGCCTGAGTCTGTGTGCGGCCCGCCGGAGCCGCAACCACGCGGGCCAGCGAGATCCCCGCCGCGAGCGACAGGCGCCGCCGGCCCGTTCATCTGTCCGGCTGTCCGCACGCCCGGGGTGCGCGCCGTGCACTATTCGCCTCGCAACCGTCAGGAAAGGCAGGAGATGAAACACCCCCGGACCGTCTTGCTGATCGACGACGACCGCGACAACGTGGCGATCTGCTCGGTGCTTCTGGCGCACTTCGGATTCCGCGTCATCGTTGCGGGGGACGTGGCGACGGGTGTGCTGCTCGCCCGCGACAGCCGCCCCTCCGTGGTGATCACGGAGCTCTTCGGGCGCACGCGGACCGGCTGGGACGTGCTCGAGGCCCTGCGCGCGCGGCCCGAGACGGCCGGCATCCCCGTCATCGTCCTGAGCACGCGCGTGCTCCCCGCTGATCGTGAAGCGGCGTCCGGCGCGGCCGCGTTCGTGGCCAAGCCCGCGTATCCCAGCCAGGTGCTGGACCACGTGCGCCGGATCTGCGAAGGAGTGGCCTGACCCGGTTCTGAACAGCCCTCGTCCCCTCCCGGGGCAGACGGCCACAAGGTGGTGCTGGAGACCGACGGAACCATGAGCGTGATCGTCGGTGCCGCCACGGGTTCGCCAACCGCGCCGCGGGACGTCGAGACCGTGGGGAGAGGCGAGTGGTTCGCGCACGGATGAGCGGGGGCGGCGGCTTCTTCAGCTCACGGCCGGCTCTCGCTCCGCCCAGAGGGGCGGCGCCATGCGGCACAGTGCGGCGAGCTCGTCGTCGGAGTACTCGTTCCAGCGCGGCGGAACGGGGTAGACTCGCCGCTTTTCACCGTCGCTTGCGAAGGTGAGCCATCCCTCGGCCATCCCGACGGGGAAGAGCGCCCCGGCACCCCCGTGCGCCTCGACCTCCTCCCCCGGCAGCACCTGCCAGACCATCCACGAGGTTCCATCCCGATCCCGAAACGTCCTGCTGGACATCCTCTCCTCCCCCACCTGGCGGTGCCGCCCGGTCGGCGCCCGGGCCTGTCCTTCGGCGCTCACGGCAAGCCGCACTCCCCACGACGCCGCACCGCCGAACAGATGCGACGACGGCGCACGACTGTCCGTGCTCGCCCGCGCGGGTTCGTTCGTGCATCGATCACGACGTAGCTGGTGGGGACGCTCATCGGCGTGTTTGTTGGGGAAGGGAGTACACGAAAGCCGGCGGTTGCGGCCTAACGCCCAAGTTCAGCTGCGGGCGAACGATACAACCGTCGAGGCGCAGCCGAGGCAATCCCCAGCTCGCGCGTCAGCTGCAACGCCACGTTAGACGGCAGGCGCGGCGGGCGAAGCGTACGTCATGGCCGGCAGCCCGGCGAGCTTCCGCAGGAGCGCCAGCTGCCCGACGTGGTAGCTGTCGTGCTGTGCGAGGAACCCGAGCGCCCCGAGGAGCGTCGGCCCGCCCACCGGGAACCCGTGGGGCGCCGGCCCGTCGAGCTCCGCCGGCGACGCTACGGCCAGGCGGCGCGCGATGGCCGCGCTCGCGCGATCCCACGTCCCGCGCACGTCGGAGAGCCCCGGCAGGGTCGGCGTGTCCGCGATGCTCCGCGCGTTCGCCAGGAGCGCGGCCCACGGGTTCTCCACCGGCGCATCGAGCCAACCGGCGATGGCCACGCGCGACTCGCACACGTGCGCGGCGACGAAGGCCGCGCTGTTGACCTCTGGGCTCGGTCGCCACTGCGCCTGGGCGTCCGTGAGCCCGTCGAGGCAGTTGTGGAACAGCCAGGCGTTCAGTCGAAAGATCTCGGCAACAGGGAAGACGCGTGGATCCATGGGAGCAGGACCTGAAAGGGGCGCCGGGCGGGTCACGGCGCCCGCAGAGGCGAGATGCCGAGCCGTCTCGCCGGGGACCACGTTGCCGTCTAACGTACCAATGGATAAGCCGCGAAGCGCCGCGAAATCAATGAATGCACGAGTCACGCAGGCGCTTTATCGGCTTCATTCGATTGTCAGGCAGCTGCCTGGTGATCGCCGACGATGCTCTCGGAGATCAGACCGGAGTTGCGGCAGAATCCGTCCGAAGGGCCAAGCTCGCCGAGCCCTTCCAGGATCGGATCGAGAACCCGTGCATCAGTGTTCCTGACGAGCGCATGGCCAGATCGAGAGTCCGTTCGGTGTCTGCCGCTTCGTTACCCTGGCTGTCCCGGGTCTATGCCCGCGGCCGTAGAAGGGCTAAGCTCAGTCCGTAGTCTGGTGTCAGTCACCCGCAGGCCGCTCGAAGACTTACGATGGCCGCATGAAGGACCTGAAATATTTCGACCCGCACCGGCGCGCGACCTGGCTGGAGCTGTTCTTCGACCTGATTTTCGTCGTCGCCCTGAGCGACGCCGGCGAGATCCTGGGCGAAACGCACGACGGCCACATCGCGCCCGAGCAGTTCCTGCACTTCGTGCTGGTGTTCCTGCCGCTATGGTGGATCTGGGCGGGCCACACGATCTACGCCAATCGCTTCGACACCGACAGCCGCCAGCACCGGCTGTCGACCCTGCTGATCATGTTCCTGTTGATCGTGATCTCTGCGCAGATCCTGGGCGCCCGGAACCATGACGACTACGCGTGGGCCGTGGCCTGCTACTGCGGGGCGCGGCTGATCATCGCCGCGATGTACTTCGTCTCCAGGCGCAAGCACAACGACCCGGGTGGCTTCGCGACGCAGGTGGGCGCCGTGTTCTCGATCGGCGCGGCGATCAGCCTTTCCTCGATCCTGCTGGACCCGCCCTGGAGCTACCTGGTCTTCTATGCCGGGATCGTGTTCGACATGGCCGCCCTGGTGCTGCTCAACCAGCGGCTGCATGTCGTGCCGGCGCACACGCCGCATCTCGTCGAGCGGGTCGGTCTGCTGACGATCATCATGCTGGGTGAATCGGTGCTCAGCATCGCGGCGGCACTGGCGGACATCACCTGGAATCAGTCCAATATCATTGCCGCCGTCAGCGGATTCGTCATGGTGTCGGCCATCTGGTGGATCTACTACGACAGCTTCCCACTGCTGGAAGAGCGCAGATTGAAGACCGGGCACTCGATCCTCTACTCGCACTTCTTCCTGTTCATCGGCCTGGCGATCCTGGCCTCGCTGATCCGGCATGCGATCCTGGGCGACCTCGACGCGAATGACTTCCGTAAGCTGGCCGCCGCCGGCACCGTGCTGTTCTTCCTGGGCAAGCAGTACGGCTACTACATGGAGGTCCCCGAGTTGCGGCCTTACCTGCTGTCCAACACCGCCGCCGTGTTCGCCCTGACGGCACTCGTGCTGATGTTGCCGCTCGGACTCGAGGGCATGCTGGTGGGCATCACGGCGACGATGATCTGCTATGTGCTGCTCAACTTGCGCTACCGCCACCTGGTGCGCGGCGGGCAGGTGCCGGCCTGAGCCGCTGCCTGCGATCGCGCCAGATGAACTGCGCGCGGGGTGGGACCGGTCGGGTGAAGATTTGCACGGCAGCCGCGGGAGCATTTGCGGCTGCCGCGATGTTTGCCAGCGGTCTAACGACGCAAGGGTCAGGGGTGCGAGGCCGGCGCGCAAGCCTGTCGTCGGCGAAAGCATGGACGGCCCCGCATCCCCCTGCAGCCGATTGTTAGGCCGGCCTTGGCGATGCTATATCCAGTCAGCAAGAATAAGATTTCAGCCCGCTAGGCGGCGCGCTGCCCTCCGGGGCTCGGCTGAGGCAGTGGCGGATCTGTAAACCTGCGAAACGTTACCCGCATAGTGTAGACGTTCGACAGCGTCATCTGACACACTGCACGTAAGCGATTGTGACATAATAGGATATGGAAAGGCCGCTCTGGGCGCGTGTACAACACGCCCGGGGCGGCCTCTTATTACTTAATGTCTTACGCTGCTGTGACTTG
>DASUVG010000017.1:0-42220 GCA_036379135.1 Longimicrobium sp. | reverse complement strand
GCGGCGGGTGGGGGTTGCTCCACGCGTGTGTGGACGCGTCGGGAACGGCAGAGGGAGGGAAGCGCGGCAGGGGGCCATGAGAATTTTCTAGAGAGATACCTATCCCGCCATCCTCGTCCCCAGCCTGGCGCCGACCTCCTGCCGCAGGCGCACCGGAGCCGGCCTCAACGAACACCCGATGCGCGATCTGGCGAAGCCTGGGTCCGCGAGAAGGCCGGGGGCGTTCCCGCAGAGGTTCGCGCCAGGGGGACGGTTCGCGGGATTGCGCATCGGGTGAAGCCGGAACGGTGGGCTACCAGAGGCAATCTCTGCTTCCGTTTCCACACCCACGCGTGCGGATGCGGCGCTACGCTTCTTTTTCGCGAGCGACAGTTACGGCCACCTCGGCGCTGGCCTGAAGGGGCGTTCATGAGCGCGGTAAACGCCGTGGCGGGGATGATCGTCGCGGCGGCGGCTCGACCTGCTGAATGACGAGGCGCGCGGCGTGTTCGCGCTGGAGCGCGTGGCGAACCCCGCCGCCTCCGGGTAATGCGAGGGGGGGAACCAGGGGCTCCCCGGTCTCTCGATTAGCCAGCCGCCGATCAGACCGCTCGAACTTCGGCGAGCCGCCTGACCGCGTGCTCGTCGTCCCAGCAGACGGCGGCTTCCCATGCGGCCGACGCCTGCGCGGCGACGTCGTACGCGGCGGCGTCGAGACCGGCGGCGTTGTGGGGGAGCACCAGGTCCAGGTCAGGGACGTCGACGTGCGCCTCGTCCCAGTCGATCAGCGCGACCCGTTCCGCGGTCATGCGGATGTTGCGCGGGTTGGGGTCGCCGTGGACGACGCAGGTCCGACGCCCGGCGAGCCGCGCCCACGCGGCCCGGCATCGGGCAACGCCCTCACGCGGCATGGCGCCCAGGTCGATCTTCGTCCCGGTCTCGGCGTGCAGAAGGTCGGCCGATGATCGCCACCCCGGCCGCTGCGGCCACCCCTGCGTCAACCGGTGGAGCTGGCGGAGCGTGTCCGCCACGCGGCGCCAGTCGGCCTCCGTCCCGGGCGGTTCGCCCTCCACCCAGGTCATCACCACCAGGCCGTCGGCGAACAGCCGGCCGTCCGTCGTGGGGATCGGCACCGGAACGGCAAGACCTTCATGGTCGAGGTGCTGGAGGAGTCTGGTCTCCCACGCGAGATCCGCGTCGCTCCTGGCACCGAGGCGACCGACCGCACGGTGCCCGTAGACGCGCACGCTCCACACGTCGTTGGCGACTCCGCCGGCGAGCCGTTCGATGCGAGCGGCGTCGGCGCCCCATCGTTCGAGTGCATCCCATCCCACTGGCCACCTCATGGTTTCCGATCCGTGCGGCTGACGCCTCAAGGGTCAGCGGTGCGGGGCCGACGCGCAAGCCTGTCATCGACCAGAATCATGGACGGCGATGGCTGAGGCGGGTGGCGATCCTCAGCCGCCGCGGCGCCGCCGCTCGACTACCGGGTCCTCGCGGTGTGAAGCGGGCCGTCCGTAACACGCACCCTTCCTTCGACAGAGTCTGTACGCTGGTGTACACTCCGCCGGTATGTGCCGTGCTTCGACGGCGCCGCCACCCCGCCGGCTTTCCCGGCGCGGGTGGGCGCACTCAAACGAGGCGAAGGGGAAGGCATGGCAACGACCACGGACGTTTCGCGAGCGCGGGCATTCCGGCCGGAGGATGCGGCGGTGCTCGGCACCGGGACCCTCACTCCCGGCTGGGATCTCGCCACCGAGCGGAGGATCGACGACGGTCAGGCGATGGCGACGGGGGTGGGGTGGTTCAGTATCGCGCTGGGGCTCGCCGAGGTGGTTGCCCCGGAAAAGATCGCGGGAGAGCTGGGGCTGGAGGACAAGAAGAACCTCGTCCGCCTCTACGGCTTCCGCGAGATCGTCAAAGGCGTGGGAATCCTCTCGAATCGAAAGCCGGCCGGGTGGGTGTGGGGGCGCGTGGCGGGCGACGCGCTGGACCTGGCGACGCTCGCCAGCGGACTGCGCAAGGACAATCCCAAGCGCGACAACGTCCTGAAGACGATCAGCGCGATCGTCGGGGTGACGGTGCTGGATGTGGTCGTCGCGCGCCAGCTCAGCGAGAGCAAGCATGAGCGGGTGCGGCACGACTGACGGAGCGCACGGCGCCCGCCCGAAGCGGCGGGTCCCTTTCTCTTATCCCGACTGGAGCGGCGACAATGAAGGCATTGAGCTGGCATGGGCGCACCGACATCCGGTGCGAAGAGGTCCCGGATCCCATCCTCGTCGATCCGACCGACGCCATCGTGCGAATCACCTCTACCGCGATCTGCGGATCGGACCTGCACCTGTACGACGGATTCAACCCGTTCATGGAGCCGGGCGACATCCTTGGCCACGAGCCGATGGGGATCGTGGAAGAGGTGGGGAGCGAGGTGCGGCGGCTGCGGAAGGGGGACCGGGTGGTGGTTCCGTTCACCATCTCCTGCGGGGCCTGCTTCTTCTGCCAGAAGACGCTCTACTCGCTGTGCGAGACGACCAACCGCAACGCCGATCTCGCGCGGAAGGTGATGGGGCACACCACCGCGGGGCTGTTCGGCTACTCGCACCTGACGGGCGGCTACGCCGGAGGGCAGGCCCAGTTTCTCCGCGTCCCCTACGCCGACGTGGGGCCGCTCCGCATCGATTCCGACCTTCCCGACGAGCAGGTGCTCTTCCTCTCGGACATCTTCCCGACCGGGTGGATGGCAGCGCTGAACGCGGACATCGAGCCCGGCGACACGGTGGCGGTGTGGGGGTGCGGGCCGGTGGGGCAGTTCACCATCCAGAGCGCCTGGCTGCTGGGCGCGGGGCGCGTCATCGCCATCGACACCGTTCCGGAGCGCCTGGAGATGGCCCGCACGCACGGCCGCGCGGAGACCATCGACTTCATGAAGGTCGGCGTCTACGACCAGCTGATGGAGATGACGAAGGGGCGCGGCCCCGACCGCTGCATCGACGCCGTGGGCGCGGAGGCGCACTCCACCGGGAGCCTCGACTCGTTGTACGACAAGGCAAAGACGATGCTGATGCAGGAGACCGATCGGCCGCACGTCTTCCGGGAGGCCATCATGTGCTGCCGGCCCGGCGGGACCATCTCCATGCCCGGCGTCTATCTCGGCATCGTCGACAAGATCCCGCTCGGCTCCTTCATGAACAAGGCACTCACGCTGAAGACGGGGCAGACGCACGTCCCGCGCTTTCACGACGAGCTGCTGCGCCGCGTGGAGTCCGGTGAGATCGACCCGTCCTTCGTGATCACGCACACCGTCCCGATCGACAAGGGACCGGAAATGTACAAGACCTTCCGCGACAAGGAGGACGGCTGCATCAAGGTGGTCCTGAAGCCCTGGGAATAGGACCCGGGCGGCGGATGCACGAAGGCCGCCAACCGCCGTTGGCTACCCCGCACGCTCGCGCCGGGGATAGGCATCGCGTGGATTTGGCGGCCCGCGGATCGACGACTGGTGCGGCGCGGCGGCGCGCCAGGGACAGGATAGCGGCGGAGCGGCGGCCTGGACCGCCGCACGCTCGCGCACCGCGCGGGCGTATGCCGGATCCCCCTCAGTTTTTCGGAGGCTGGCCATGCAGGACTGGCTTGAGCCGCTCGCGGGCGGCATCGTGCTCGCGATCACCCTGCTGGACGTGTTTCTCACCGTCCTGTACGCGCGTGCGGGCACCGGGCTTCTCGCGCCGCGGCTTGCCCGGGGCGTGTGGCGCGTCTTCCGCGGGCTGTCCGGCGGAAGGAACGCCCGCATCCTCACCTACTGCGGTCCCGCACAGCTCGTCACGCTGGTGCTGACGTGGGGCGTTCTGCTGGCGCTCGGCGCCGGCCTCGTCATCCATCCCGCCCTCGGCACGGGCGTCAAATCCAGCTCCGGCGCCACCGAGACCGATTTCATCACCGCGCTGTTCGTGGGAGGCAGCAGCATGTCCATCGTGGGGGCCAGCGACTATGGCCCCACCACCCCGGGCTACAAGCTGCTGTTCCTGTTCAACTCGCTGGTGGGCATGTCGGTGACCTCGCTCACGCTCACCTACCTGATGCAGGTCTACACGGCCCTGCGCAGCCGCAACACGCTGGGGCTGATGGTGCAGACGCAGAGCGGCGAAACCGGCGACGCCGCGGAGCTGATCGCGCGCTGGGGCCCGGAGGGAAAGTTCGACGGCGGCTACAACAACCTGTCCACCCTGGCCGGCCAGATGGCGGCGATCAAGGAGACGCACCACTTCTATCCCGTGCTGTTCTACTTCCGCTTCGAGGAACCTTTCTACGCGGCCTCGCGCATGCTGCTGGTCATTCTCGACGCGGCCGCGCTGATCCGCACGGCGCTGGATCCGCGCGAGGTGGGCTGGCTGCAGAAATCCGCCGGCCTGGACGAGCTCGAGCGGTGCAGCGCCCTGCTGCTGCGCACCCTCGAGCAGAACTTTCCGGTGCATTCTAGCCCGTCCGCGGACGGCCCGCAGTCGCGTGAGCGCGGGCGGCTGCGCTATGAGCGGGCCCTGCTGCGGCTGCGCGAGGCGGACATCCCCACGCGCGAGGACCCGGAGGCCGGCGCGCGCGAATACGTGGAAATGCGGGCGAAGTGGGAGCCGGGGATCGAGGCGGTCGCGCCTGCGCTCGGCTACCGCATGGAAGAGGTGGACGTGGCGGGTTACGGCGCGCGCCCGGGCGCGGCGGGCGGCTGAGGATCGGTCAGGAGTGCGGGGCCGGCGCGCAAGCCCGCCGTCGGTGAAGCATGGACGGCCCGCATCCCCTGCAGCCGATTGTCAGGCCGCGTCAAGGCCAAGACCCACACGCAAGCCTGGTGTGAAGCCCAAGCACGTGCCCGACACGGTCGCCCAACTCAAGTCAAGGCGAGCCGATGATTCGGATCGAGCGCGGCACCGCCTGCCCGGTGGGTCCGCGCTCCCGGGCAATGAATCCGCGTCGCTCGAGTGTCTTGATCATCTGGTTGACAGAGGGCGCCGATACCAGAAAATGCCGTGCGATGTCGCTTTCCGCCGGAGCGACGCCGTACCGCGCCGTGAATTTACGTATGAAATCGAGATAGTCACGCTGTCGGGATGACGGCCGATCGAAAGCACGGCCCGGCAGGCTTTCCATCGAAAGTTCCTGAAACGACGCCACCACGGGTTCGGTGTGCGCCGACAGCGTTAGCGATGAGCCGTCCGTGAAGCAGATGCTCAACGCGTTCTCGGCAACCGATTCCACATGAGAGACGGTTAGACCGGCGACTCGTCGCGAGAACGTTCTTAGATCCACGTTGGGCTCTGGAGATTGTACACGGGTGCGACTTCACTGGTTGATTGATAAGCCCGCCCGACGACGCAAGGGTCAGGGGTGCGGGGCCGGCGCGCAAGCCTGTCGTCGGCGAGCATGGACGGCCCCGCATCCCCGGCAGCCGATTGTCGGGCCGCGAACCGAGTCACCGGTGCTGGAGGAATTCGCTTACGGTAAGGCCGATGTCACCGGCGATACGACGCAGGAGAATGGGCGAGATGTCACGCCCAGCATGAAAGGGAACGGTGGTTGCCCGTCCGTCCGTATGCCGGAACTGCTTGTGGGAACCCTTCTGGCGCACCTCTTCGAATCCGAGTCGCTCCAGAATCGCGGTAACCTCACGTGGCTTGAGAACCGGGATTTCCCCCACGTCAGGCAGCGATGGTGACCGTATGAGTACCAACGAACTCGGCCTCTAACCGCGGCTCCCCGTCCTCGAGCAACAGTTCGAGGACCTCGCGCAAGTTCTGGTCGAGCTCGTCCAGCGTCTCAGCCTGGGTATGCGCCCCTGGAAATCCGGGAATATAGCCCACGTAGAGACCGGTATCCGCGCAACGTTCGACAACGGCGGTGTAGGTATGCATGCGTCCGCGGGGGATAGGGAGGCAACTCGTCGAGAGGTCAATCTAACCGCCACCGCGAGATTCGCCCAGCGGGCTAACGACACAACAGGGTCAGGGATGCGGGGCCGGCGCGCAAGCCTGTCGTCGGCGAAAGCATGGCCGGCCCCGCATCGGCGCCCTGGGTGCGGGGCTGTCCACGGTGGCCGTCGCGGGGGTGCTCGCCGGCGCGTCGGGCGCGCAGGTCCTCTGGAACATCTGGGAGCGCGCCCATGCCGGCGCGCGCAACGGCGACGATCCGGGGCCGGGGCTCGCGCGCGCGCATCGCCCTGCGTAGTGCGAGCCACGCCTCGCGAGGGGTCGCACGACTTCGCTGCCTGACGGATCAAGGGGTCAGGGGTGCGGGGGCGGGCGGGGAAGCCTGGTGTCGGCGGGCGAAAGCATGGACGGCCGCATTCCCTGGAGCCGATTGTTAGGCACGAGTCCAGCGCCGGTGTGCGCGGTTCCCAACGGGTGAGAGCTACACCACCATCACGGTGCCGGCGAGCACTGAGAGTACCGCCAACACCACCATGGCCGAGGCGCCACACCCCGCTGTGGACGACCCCAGATTCCGAAGATTCTGCTGAATCTGAACATCGCTTGGCGCGACCTCGACGGCCTCCCGGAGCACCGCCATCCCCTCCGCCTGCTTTCCTAGCCCTTCGGCCAGCAGAATCGCCTTTGTGTTCAGGTAGTTGGCGCGCCGGGGCATCAGCCGCAACGCTTCCTCGACCAACTCCAGCGCGTTTCGGGCTTTCGCTTCGACCTCTGCGTTGCGCATGTGGTAAACGGAGATATGTGCTTGGATCTCATTGAGGATAAAGGTCGCCTTTAGGTGCAACTGCTCCGCCTCAGCCAGATTCGCGTTCAACTGTGCAGCGCGGGCGACGACTTGTGGACTGAACGCATCATCCGTCAATGCTGAGTAAAGCACCCATCCATCTCGCCCAGATTCGCTCACTACCATGTTTGGTGTGAGGCGACCCTCATTGACCTCGACCCAAAGCTTATCTGCTGACTCAGGTCCGTGGATCATCTCGTCGCCGGGGAGCATGTAGAAGAGTTGCTTAGAGGGCATGTGTTACATCCAAGAAGTGGAGAGGATGAGGGGAATGAGCTAACCAAGTGCGGAAGCAGCCGAACGACACGCAGCCGGCGCGCGAGCTGTCGTCGGCCGAAAGCATGGGATGGCGCCGCATCTCCTGCAGCCGATTGTTGGGCAGCGGCTGCATCACGTCGGAGACTCCCGCAGGCTAGAGATGATCCTTGAGCCACTCGTTTGTGCAGTTCACCTTCCTCCACGCGGCTTCGGTTCCGGACTTCACAACGAAAAGTCCATCGTCGCTGTCGACATGGCCCGCCAGATGGTCTCGGACTTCGACGGCCGTCTTCGTCGTCACGACGGCCCAAGTCGATTCCAGGACATGGGCCCACGTGCCGTATGATTTGATTGCCTTATAGAGCTCGTCGTAGTTCCGCTGCCTGCGGAGATCGTAAGAGATGATGTAGCAGGCCATCCTTGGTTCTCCTTGAGAAGCGTTCAGGCGTCCGCCGGATTCGTATGCGAATGCAGTCGGGCACAATCGTTTGACGGACGCGCGACCCAAGAATTCTCAGGAGGCGTTTCCAAAGCGCAAAGGATCGAGGCACGCCCGGAATCCTCAGTGCGGCGACTCGCAGCGCGGGACGTTGTAGAATCCACCCTCACGGCAACCGCGGGAGGGACCACCTGCGGTTGCCGCGATGCTTGTCCAGCGGCCGCACGAGAAAAGGGTGCGGGGCCGGCGCGCAAACCTGCCCTCAGCGAAAGCATGGACGGCCCCGCATCCGCTGCAGCCGATTGTCAGCCGCTCGCATTCGAGCCGAGTGGGACTTCGTATTAGTAGTTAGCTAAGTGCTCTGCGATCGGCGGTGATCACTTTTACCTCCGGCAGCGTTAGTAACACCGCGTGCAGTTCGGCGGATTGGATACCATCCTTGTCTTCTTCGATCGATGCGAGCCAGAACCAGGGAAGCTGACATCTACACTGATGTCCGGAATCGCTTTCGTCGGTTTCTGGTGGCGCGAGAACTTCACCACACGTAAGGCATTTCACGTGAAATCGGCCGCAACGGTCGCACTTTCCCACATAATGGATATACGCTAGATCGACTAACTGCCCTTGATTAGGACCGCTCAACGGCCTCCCACGCAAAGTTATTTCCGGATACCCGTCCCAGAACACGAGCCCGTCCTTGCACTTAGGTGCTTCGCACTTTGGCCAAGTGGATGGATCGAAATCGTCAAGGCGATCAAGTGGTACGAGTCGAATTGAGACCGACGATTGAGCACGTCGTTCAGCGGCTTTGGTGTATCCATTGGGGCAGACCAGATACCCGTGCGTGGCCGCGACATCGTCCATTAAGCCTCGGAATGCCTCCACCTCTTTAACGTCGATCTTACGAGACCGCTTCTTCGCATCAACGATGATCCGGCGCGAGTTATCCGTATCGTGCCTGAGATCGATCAAAACATCGATCTGCCGACTGCGCTGACTAATCCTACCGGTGAGACGGGCGTTGGGCGTAACGCAGTAGTCGGTCGGGAACTGATCTGCCATCATGCGGGCGATCATTCGCTCGTAGAGTTCCCACCCCGGAATCGCTCTTGTCATTCTACATCTCACATCTGAGAATCCCGCGAACTGCCGCTGTCGCGGTGCTTGTCCGGCGGCCTAACGACACAATGGTCAGGGGTGCGGGGCCGGCGCGCAAGACTGAACGACTACCGCGACGCCCGTGCGCACCGAGGACCGCGCTGAACGTGCCGTTGGGCAACTGTAAACCCTAAGAACCTTGACGGGAGGTATCGGAGGAGTCACTATTAGGCCTCTTCTTGTTCAAGCCCCACCTCACCTCATCAACACCAGCAGCATCCCTCGGAAACATGTCCCAAACAGAAGCCAATGATGTAATTCCGCGTTTGGATCTCGCGGAATTGCGCCCGTATGTGTCGCTATTGCTGGCTAAGTCCAGCGAAGCTGATGCTGGAAAGCAACTATTCGCTGATGTTCTGAACGGATGTGCAAAGGTCATTTTTGTTGATGACGCGCGACGACGTAGAGCACCGGCTGCGGAACCAAAGTTTGACGATGCGGGTGCCGTCCAATTCGGCGCTATGCTTATTGATGATGTGGTGAGACCTGGATGGACCTCCCAACCGGATATTCAAGATCAGCGCTACCATGTCCTGATTGTTGCGAGGCTTGGGAATTTTTTTGCATTTCACTCTGATGACAATAGCATCCGAGATGCTATTGCTAACAACTTTGGGGAAAAGACGGTAGATGGTCTCCGGAACTTGTCTGCGATAGAAAACGGTATAATGAATGCGGCGTTCGTCCAAGGGACTAAACGTACTGTTTGGCTTCGTGGCATTCACCACCCGACGTCACTGAAGTCCGATACTAAAACTCTCTCTGGACTTGATCTTGACGACGCGTTAAGCCCGCTTGATGATCAGTCGTATCACTTTACTGCTGTACGTTCTCACATCGATGATGGCGAAACAGAAACAACCATTGGCGCCGCCCCTCCCGAGTCCCGAATCTGGGTTGGACCCAGTCGAAATTGGGAAGCGTACAAAGCGGCCACCATTACAATGCTTACCCGCTTAGCTGAAACCCACAACCCCTCAGACGCACCAATCCGTTACCTCGCTATCCCTGGACTCGGGGGTGTGGATATTCAGAATGCATTTGATCTGGTCCTGTATCCGCCTGAGTTAATAGACGGAGCACCAGTTGATGCTCCCGATCTGGCGAACAGGATCAGAATCGCCAGTGAGGTTTCGTTCGCGGTCACACCGCAAAATGGGGCAGATCTAACTGCGATAGTTAATCGCAAAGGTGAGCGAATCGGCTCGTTGTCCCTCCACTTCGATATACAAGGTAGTGGGGCGATTTGTAATGCAGCGGTAGTTGCAGACGCTGCTCAGTATACCGACGACCTAACCCGGATCCAAGGGTATTGCGAGTATGGCAATATATTGTTGGTTCGCTATGACTCCGAGCACGTAATTAGCGGACGCACGGTTTACCGCAACAGGTATCGCGATCATGCGTTCAGTGGCTATGAATGGGAGGATCTCCAAGACTGGAAAATCCTTGAAGAAAAGCCCTCGACGCTCGCTCGAATCGGAGAGGAGACGTCTCTTTTCTGTTGGGTTTGGTGGAAATGGTCAGGATTGCTGAACGACGGGTTCGGGGGCGGTTGGCTTGCCTGTGACGACGGGGCTGGCGAGAAAGCGGACTTTATCCACATAGATGATGCAGGAAAAATTCTTTCGCTCATTCACGTCAAGGCGAGCGACTCTGATTCGGATAACCGTTCCGTCGCAGTGGGAGCATATGAGATTGTAGTAAGTCAAGCGATCAAGAACCTGCGCTATCTTGATCGAGATAACCTCAAGGACGGACTTGCCGCGCGAGTAAACGGTGGGGGCGCGATGCAGACGTGGCACGCAGGCACGCCGAACGACCGCGCGGCGTTCCTGAATGCCATCTTGCAAATCGACGCCAAGTGGAGGCGTCGAATTGTGATTGTTCAGCCACACCTGACCGAGGGGATCTGGCAGCGTGCGTCTCAGAATCCCGAATCACAAGAGGGGCGGCGTTTACGCCAATTGAACACATTGCTTTTGAGCGCTGATACATCCTGCCGCGCTTTGACGTCCAGCCTTGCAGTAGTTGGGGCGCGCTAGAGTGGAGCTGAGCCTCTTTTAAGTATCTCGACTAACCGGTCAAGCTCATCCCTCCGCGCTTCCGCAAGCTTGATAATCGCCGCGTGCCATCCTTTCGGCGGCGTCCGATAGCCGGGCGCTCCCTCCTGCAGTCGAGCTTGACGAATAGAGGAGGGGGACATCCCCGCCGCCTCGGCAATCTCGGCTGTCGTGATTTGGCGCCCCAAGATGTTGACCGCAGTTCGGAAATTCATTGCGAATGTCAGCAGCACGTGTTGACAGAGCGGTGTCGGCAGGGTATATTTACATCCAGCAGGGCACGACAGCAAGGCGGGTGCATCGGCTCCCGATCAAGAGCACCGACACACCCGCCTGACGCGAACCGACCCGAAGGCCGCCCGCTCACCAAAGCTGCCCTGCTGGACGGCCGGGGTCAAGAGGATCGGAGGACACGCCATGAGAACCGAATCTCCGAACGGCACCCTCGCCTCGCCGGAGCGGCTGCTGGAAATGCTGACGGATCGCTTCGGCGCCTTCGAGGCCATCGCCATGGCTTCCATCAAGCTCGCCCGCCACGTCTCCGAAGACGAGCTGTCGATGGAACCGGTGGTCGCGGAAGCGGTCCTGGAATTCGGCGACGATCTGCGCGCGGCCTCGGAGGCCACCGCGGTGTGGATGGGTGAGAAGGCGGCCAACTGAAGGCCACCCGGTCGGCGGCGGTGGCAAACACGAACAGGGCGCCGGGGATGTTGCCCCTGCGCCCTGTCTGTTTCACATCGGGGCTGAAACCCCTCTCCTTCCCCGCCTGGCGGGACCCCGTCGCGACCGGCTTCACGTGGGCTGAAGGGACTTTTCGAAGATGTCGAGTCCGCGCTGGGCGGTCTGGCGGGTGATGGTCAGCGCGGGAAAGAGCATGAGGACGTCTTCTTCGGCCGAGACGAGCAGGCCGTTTTCGCGGCAGGTGTCGCCCACCCGGGAGGCATAGGCTTCGTCCTGGACTTCGATGCCGATCGCGAAGCCTTTGCCGTGGATGGTGGCTTTGCCTTTGAAGCTCATCTGGTAGAGCCGGGTTTGGAAGTACTCCCCCAGCTGGGTGGCGTTCTTGAGAAGCTTGTTCTTGTGGCGCGTCAGGTAGCGGAGGTTGGCCAGGGCGGCGGCGACGGCGAGCGGGTGCCAGCCGTAGGTGGAATAGAGGCTGAAGTCTTCCTTGATGGCGTTTGCGATCTTCGACGTGGTGATCACGGCACCCAGGCCGCCGTAGCCGCCGGTGATCGCCTTGGCCATGCACAGCACGTCGGGCTCGAGATCGAAGTGCTCGCAGGCGAAGAGCTTTCCGGTCCGGCCAAACCCCGTGGCCACTTCGTCGGCGATGAAGAGAGTGCCGTAGTGGGTGCAGATCTCGCGGACGCCGCGGACGAACTCGTCGTCGGGGACCAGGGCGCCCAGGTTGCAGATGATCGGCTCCATGATGAAGGCGGCAACGTCGCGCTTCTTCAGCAGCGTCTCGACCTTGCGAAGCGCCTTATGATCCAGCGGCGGCTCGATCTTGTGGCAGCTGGGCAGGAGGTTCTTGAACGTTTCGCGGTTGCTCGATGCGCCGATGCTCATGGTGGCGATGGAGTTGCCATGGTAGCTGTCCTCCACGGAGACGAAGCTTCCGCGGCCGGTGTAGGCCATGGCGATCTGCAGCGCGCCTTCGACGGATTCGGTGCCGCCGGTGGTGCGGTAGGAGACCGCGAGCTTGCCCGGCGTGATGCGGGCGAGCATTTCGGCGAGCTGGGCCCAGGGGCGGTAGAGGTAGTCGGGATGAACGTAGTCGGGGCCGTCGAAATCCCGCACCGCCGCGCGGATCTCGGTGTTGCCCCACCCCAGGTTGCCGACGCACCACCCCATCATGAAGTCGATGTATTTGCGCCCGCGGGTATCGGTGAGGTAGCTGTCTTCGGAGTTGCCGACGATGACGTCCGCGGGTTCGCCCTGGCGGCCGAAGTACTTCTTGTCGAGCTGGCGGAGGTCCATGCAGGGCTCCTCTCACATGCGGAAGCAGGATCCGCGCAGCGTGGGGGCAGGCCAAAGAGGACGCGATTCGATGCCAGCAATTCAGGCGCCATCGAACCGCGTCTCCCGATCGGCTCCCCACCATTGATACCGTTTCTCACAATTCGTTGTGCACTCATCTCCTACCGATTCGGCTGAACACCAGTTACATCTCGAGAACTGCATGTCTCACACGGAGTTAACGGGGTAAACGGTTTTTTGATTCTTTACCGTTGACCCCGTTGACTCCGTGTGAGACAGCAGTAGAACCCCCCAGATGCACTATGAACTGCGGGGATTTGGTACGACACGTTCCTCTGCCGCATAACGCCTCGGGGATCAGCGGTGCGGGACCGGCGCGCAAGCCCGTCCTGCCGCGAATCATCGATGGCGATCGACTGAACCCGCTGGTTGGACGCGGTGCGGGCTCAGGAGTGACGCAGAGCCTCCGCTCGCGTGAGGTGCTCCCTCAGCAGGGTGTTGATCTGGTCCGCGTGCTGGATCGTCACTCCGTGCGAGGCCTCGCCCACCTCGACGAAGCGGGCGCCCGGCACCCCGTCCGCCAGCGCCCGTCCAAATCGCGGCGGGGCGATGGGATCGTGCGTGGCGCTGACGACCAGCGTCGGCACGCCCGCCAACCTGCCCAGCCGCGCGCTCGCATCATACGCGCGCAGTGCCCCCAACTGCCGCATCGCCACGGGCGGCTGCTCCGCCAGGTCGTGCCCGAAGAGCGGTGCCAGGCGCGCCGCCAGCTCCTCCGCCTCGCTGGAGACAACGGCCCCGGGTGGCATGACGATCTCCAGGAACGCACGCCGCCGCATCCGCCGCGTGCCGAACGAGGAGCGAAGCCCCAGCCACAGCATTCGCCGTGAGAGCCGGGTGGCATCGCGCCCGCGAGCGACGGTGCAGAGGAGCGCGAGGCTGCGCACCCGCTCCGGTGCCGAGAGCGCCAGCTCGAGCGCGATCGGGCCCCCCAGGGAGTGCGCGACCACGTGGGCAGAGTCCCACCCCTGGCAGGTGAGGAGTGCCCGCGCATCGTCCGCCATCTGCTCCACCGTGAGCGGCAGCGTGAGGGGCTGGCTGCGGCCCATGCCGCGGTTGTCGTAGGAGAGGCAGCGGAACTCCGACGAGAGCGCCTCCACCTGAGGTGCCCAGCCCCCGCCGTGCACCCCGACGCCCTGGATGAAGAGGACGGGCGGACCCTCGCCCACCACCTCGTAGGCGAGGCGGCAACCGCCGTGGTCCAGGATGTGTGCGCTCATCAGGCTTCGTCAGGTCAGAGATGCGTCTGGGAGCCGCCTGAAGCCCCAAGGGTCAGGGGTGCGGGGCCGGCGCGCAAGCCCCTCTTCGCCCGGAAGCCTGCCCCGCCCCGGCCTCGATCGCCTCTCGATCCCGCGACCAATACTTAGGTGTTGACCTAAGTATCTTCCGGTGATAGAATCTCCGTGTCGGATCGGGTTACCCAACCAGTCCACCGAGTTGAAATGCTTCAATCCGCAGCCGCTGACGACGTCTTTTATGCCCTGTCCAATTCGACTCGGCGGAAAGTCCTGGAGCAGCTGTCCGTGGGACCCGCCACGGTCAGCGAGCTGGCCGCGCCGTTCGACATGAAGCTCCCCTCGTTCGTGCAGCACCTTTCGGTGCTCGAACGGAGCCAGCTGGTGAAGTCGGCGAAGCGAGGGCGGGTGCGGACGTACGAGATCGCACCTGAACGGCTGAGCGTGGCCGAGGACTGGCTGGCCGAGCGGCGCCGGCTGTGGGAATCCCGATTCGACCGGTTCGACGAGTACGTCAAACACCTCAAGGAAAAGGAATCAGAGCCATGAGCGAGCAATTCACGTTCAATCCGAAGCTCGACATCGCCATCGAACGATTCATCGACGCTCCCGTGCGGCTCGTCTGGGAAGCGTTGACGAAACCGGAGCATCTCAAGGAGTGGTACATGCCCAGGGCCTGGGGGCGCGTGTCGCGGGCCGAGATGGACGTGCGGCCGGGCGGCATCTTCAGCATCGACATCGCGACGGCGGACGGTCAGGACGTCCCCAACCTCGGCTGCATCCTGGAAGTCGTTCCGATGGAGCGACTCGTCTGGACCTCCATGTTGTTCCCCGGCTATCGCCCGGCGGTCTTCGACGACGTTCCCATCACCGCCATCATGACGATGGAAAGCGTGGGATCCGGCACCCGCTACGTCTTCACCGCGCTGCATCGGGATGAAGCCGACTTCGAGGCGAACAGGACCTCCGGCTGGCTGCAGGGCACCGAGATCGCCCTCGATCAGTTCGTGGAGCACGTGGCGTCGATGCAATAGTCCAGAGAGTGTTTAGGAATCTGATCTCTCGGGTAACCGAGTATTGTTTTCCTGAGAGTGTGTTCAAGATTTTGTCTTTCAGAAATACCGAGGATTGATTTCCTGAGGGAGCGCGCCCTCCGGAACCTGAAGTTACTCAAGCGGTTGTGCGCGACCGAAGGATCTCGTCTCGGCAATCGCGGGGCTGGCTACGCGGCACTGATTCAGCCCCCAGGTGCTGCCGGCGAGATCCTTCGGTCGGCGCCAAATTGGTTGCGCAGCAGCGGGTCAGGAGCGGCCGCCGCTCGGCAGCAGATCATGTGCACAAGCTGCGCACGATGTCGGGCGAACTGTGCTTTGTCCAATGGAGCGCCTGCCATCCGGCCTTTCGCGCAGCCTCGACATTCTGGCGGCTGTCGTCGATGAGCAGCAGTTCCTCGCCACGCAGCCCCACAGCCGATTCAACCCGGGCGAAAAACTCCATATCAGGCTTCATGGCTCCAAGGCGCGCAGAATAAAAGATGCCATCCACATGTTCTGCCAGACCCAGCTTCTGCATGAGGTAGGCAGCTCTCAGGTGTTCTTGATTGGTCGCCAGATACACACGGACTCCCGCGGCGCGAACCAGCGAAAGTTCCGCCAGCAAGGGTGTGACGAGACGCGAATCCATCTCGAACCAGTAGGAGACCAGCTGCGCCGGACTTACGTGTGGAGCGATCTGTTGAAGTGCAGTGATCAAATGCTCCATCAACCCAGCGCGGCCGAGGACGATGTTCTCCCAGTAAGGAACAAAGAAGTGCTCATGGAGTGCGTCAGGAGTGAATCCAAGATCCTCTTCAAGAGATGCGTGCCAGGGACGACCGTCTTCTGGGCGCCCGTCGACCAGAACGCCGTCTACATCTACCATCAGTGCCTTCGCAGGCTGGTTCGGCGAGAGTACGGGAGCCACGGTATCAGCCACCCCCCAGCAGATAAATTACGGAGCCGATCGTAATTGCAACGTCTGTCCACAGGATCACCATCAGAATCCGGTAGCCCAGGGATTCCTTGGGCGGCACCCGGTTGTGAGTCCCGCAATGGGGACACGCCCTGGCCACGTGCGTGTCGAACTCTTTGCGGCAGTCCCGGCAACGGATACGTCTTATCATCCCCCGCCTCCAGGAATGCTGCCCCCCGCCCGATTCTCTGCCATAATGCCTGGCGTGGAAGCGAACCCGCTCATTACCCACTCGTGGTAGTGCAAACGGCTGTCGGGCTACCCGTGTTTCATCCTGGAATGATGCTGGTACGCCCTTCCCAACTGCCATATTCGGCGAGCGGCCGAAAGCGAAGGGTCGTGAACTCGAAGTGAAAATCCTTGCGCTGGCGCTCGGCCATGGCCGCCGCATGGCGCTCCGGGCGGGGCACGGCGCTGCGGCCACGGACCATGTCGACCATTTCCCGCTGGGAGGTCCACACGGAAAACGTCGAAACCGTGTGCGGCATCCGGATGGCCGCGATCGCCAGGGTAGCGGCGGGGTGGTCGCGGACCAGCTCTTCGACCGGTTTGCCCCACCGGATGAAGCGCGGCACCTGGGGCAGTTTCAGCCGCGCGAGCGTTACCGCGACCACCGGTGCTTCGGGATCCTGCTCGCCAGCGGTTTCCGGCAGTCCGTCGAACGCACGGACGTGACCCCAGCGGCGCTGAAACGCCATCCGCACATGCCAGCCGGTGGCGAGCGCACGGCCCAGCCGCGTATCGGCCAGAAATCCATCTACCGCCGCCTGGCTCTCCCAGGCGGCGAACATCGTCAGATGGCGGAGCTGCATCCGTGCCGGCGACAGGATCGGAGCGCCTAGCGTCATCCGGGTCATGCACTCGGCGTGCTTCAGGCCGGGGACCTGCTGCCCGGTCGGCGGGAAACCAAGTGCCCGGACCGCGGTGCCGATCGTGGTCTCCGCAAAATGGTAGGTGAATACGGTCATGGGGGTTTTTTGACGCAACGCGATCGTCAGGCGCAGCGGCGCCACGGGGGGAATAAACCCTGCTGACGGCGCGCCGGAGACGCCTGAGCTCAGCTTACCGGACACGGTGCAGATGCGCTACCCGGCCACTCCCGATGGACGATACTTCGTGGTGCGGGGCCGCCTCTGGCGCTGTACCACACCCCGGGTTGAACCAGGATGAGCGCGAGCAGCTCACGCGAGAGCTGATGCAGGCACGTGCCGCGGTCGGGCGGGCGAAGCGCGCAGGAGATGAGGAGGGTGTGCGCACGGCTCGCACCGCGGTGAACAGCGCGAAAGTCGCCCTGGGAGAGCGAGGGGCAGTCTGGTGGACGGACGGGGCCCCGGATTACAACCGGCACCTGGCGAGGAACACCCCCTACCGGGAGTGGTTCGCGAGCATACCGGACCAAGCAGGCAGTGCAGAAGGAAGCTGAAGGCAAATCAGCCATAGGCTTGGCCACGAAAGAACGCCTGCCGGGCGAGTCGCCTGACGACACCAGGGGTCAGGGATGCGGGGCCAGAGGGGCGGGACGATCATCTGCGGCTGAAGCGATGTTTGTCTGGCGGCCTGACGCCTCGGCTCAGGCGCGTGCGGCGTGACATGATCTACTCTGGAACGATGCCCGGCCGCACGTCGCCTGCAGCGCCGGGTTCCGCCGCAGTGGGCACCGAGTGCCGGTGCAGGTACTCCCGCAGCTCGGTCACGGCCGCTGCGTGCGAGCCGTACACGCCAGTCCGGGCCAGCTCAAAAGTGTCGTCCAGCCCGTAAGCCTGCCAGCCGAACGCCTCTTCCGGCAACTCCCCGTGCACAGCGAGCTGGTAGAGCCATCGGGCGATGCGCTCTGCGTGTGTCGGATCACCGTCGAGCACCTGGAGCATGCGCGCAAGAAGGCGACGCCGGACGCGGATCGGATCCGCGTCCCCAGGCACGTCTCGCAGCAACGCGACTACATCGGCGGGGGGCTGACGGCCAGCGAGCGCGACTTCGATGATGGCGGGATCAGGCGCGGGCTCTCGCGCGATCACGGCGTCGGCCCACGCGACCGTCTCCCGCACGGTTACGTAGCCGGCCAGCAAGCCACAGCGGAGGGCCTCGGCGTCTTCTTTGTAGTTCACCATGGGAGCTTGTTGCGGCCGAACCACAACAGTCAGGGGTGCGGGGCGCAAGCCTGTCGTCGGCCGAAACATGGACGGCTCCGATTCCCCCGCAGCCGATTGTCAGGCCGCGGCTGCCGCCAGCGATGCCGGGGGCAATCCGCACGCCGCGGGTCAGCTCTGCCGCTGTGCCGGATCGTGGCGCCGCTGCGTGGCCGTGCCGAACGACCTCTCAGCTGTCACCTCACGACCTCCACTCTCCCATCCTCGTACGTATACCGGACCCGAAGGGCCCTCGGTGTTGGCGAACCCACCGTACAACACTCCTCATCCGGCGCGTATCCGAACACACTGAGCACGAGAGAACCCCTGGACCGATCGATTCGACGTACGGCCGATCACCACGAGGCCCCGGTGCACCGCCACCACCCACGGGCAGCCCACACCGCGCTGCACAATGCCGTGACGAAGGGTCGAGTCTTCCATGATCCCGTTGGGACCCCGCACTTCTTCATAGATCACCCGCCCGGCCAGGCCCAGCACCTGGAGGTGATCGGTAGCTTCGGGGGCACGCAGCCGCGCCGAACCCGAAGAATGGAAAGATGCGCGGCTGCGTGTTCCCTGCAAGCAAAGTCAGGCGAGGGAGAGCCAGAGTTTACCGGGGCATCAGCGACAGGATGCCCTGGAAGAACTCAATGGCTCGTTTGATCTCGATCTGCGTATCGCCATCCCAGGACTGCACCGCGGCCAACTCCGCCTCGAGTGCCGCGATCCTGTGGTGAATCTCTACAGCTTCCTCCGGCCCGCATTGCGCCGCGATCCTGGGCCATTGGGCCTCCGGGATCGGCTCCCACGGTGCGAGGTCCGCCTTCGCAGCAACGAGGATACGCTGTAAGCCGCTCATGGGAAGTCCTAACGCCCCAGGGGTCAGGGTGCGGGGCCGGCGCAAGCCTGTCGTCGGCCGAAAGCATGGACGGCCCCGCATCCCCTGCAGCCGATTGTTTAAGCCCCAGCTACCGCACCGCCCAATCAGGTCTGGTCTGAAACCCGTTAGATGCGCTCATCCGGAGGTCTGCCGTCCGAGCTCCTGCGCGAGCCCGATGAGAATTCCTTCGGGGCCCCGGATGTAGCACAGCCGATACGTGTCTTGATAGTTGACCACTTCGCCCACGAGCTCCGCGCCGCGTTTGACGAGCCGGGCGAGCGTATCGTCGATGTCCTCTACGGCAAACATGACGCGCAGGTACCCGAGAGCGTTCACCGGGGCCCTGCGGTGATCGGCGACCACGGGCGGCGCCAGGAATCGGGAGATCTCGAGCCGGCTGTGGCCGTCCGGCGTACGCATCATGGCAATCTCGACGCGCTGGGTCCCCAGTCCCGTGACGCGCCCGGCCCACTCTCCCTCGATCGGGGCACGCCCCTCGAGCTCGAGGCCGAGCTCGGTGAAGAACTCGATGGCGGCATCGATGTCTTCTACCACGATGCCGACGTTGTCCATACGCTTGACCGTCACGATGTCTCCTCGGGTCTGAACGAACATAAGGGTCAGGGGTGCCAGGCCGGCGCGCAAGACTTTTCGTCGGCCGAAAGCATGGACGGCCCCCCGTTGAGCGGCGGCGCTGAGTGGCCATATCGGCGATGTTACACGGCTCGCCGGACGGCCTCCAGCACCTCGGCCTCAGAGCAGCCGTCGACCTCGATCTTCGTCTCTCGCTGCAGCCGTGGCCTGGCACGCACCGCGGCATTCCAGGCAACAGCCGCCTCCACGTTCACAAAGCCGTCGACACGGGCGCCAACCCGCCGGCGTAGTTCCGCTTCATCGGCGATCACCAACGTCACGATTCGATAATCAAGGTCGCCGAAGACCTCGGCCACCTGCCGCTCCCGCTCTTCGCGCAGATCGGTAACCACCACGTTCCTGTAGCCGTACTTGATATAGTTCCGCACGATGAACTGCAAACTCTCCCAGGCCATCTCGTGTTCGGCCGGAGAAGCGTTCGACCACTCTGGGTCCAGGTGCGGCTGGCGCAGCACGCTGAACTCCAGGTAGGGCGAACCGAGGCTGCGCGCCAGAGCGTGGCTGACGGTCGACTTGCCTGCTCCCGGGGCCCCGGCGATCACAATCAAGTCCATGGTTGGCTACAGAGTAGCTACGAGGCTCAGGCGCTCGCGGGGATGATCGCGCAGCCAGGGTGAAGCCAGGACATCTCGTCCCGTCTGTTCGTTTTGAGCAGACCTGCCGAACAGCCGCTTAACGACACAAGAGTCAGGGGTGCGGGGCCGGCGCGCAAGCCTGTCGGCGGCGGAAACATGGACGGCCCCGCATCCCCTGCAGCCGGAGGCGTGTCCATCGGTCGGTCCGAGGATCGGAGCCGTCATGGTCGGGGAACATGCCGGCCGGCCCCTCGCCGCCGGCCGTTTCCGTCATCGCACTTCCGCGCAACGATGAAGGGCCAGACCGGCCACGACGGGCAATTCAGCCATGTGCCGATGTTCCGAAGGGCCAGGCCGCGTCCCCTCAGCGCCCTCCGGCGGGCGTGGAGGCCGGCAGGCGGTCGAGGATGAAGGCTGCCACCTGTCCCGCGGCCGGCGGGTCGAAGTTCGACAGAACGACGACCACGTACCCGCCGTTCGGCTCGAACACCAGCTCCCCGTTCATCCCTGGCGCGCCCCCGCCGTGTCCGACCCATCGCCGGCCGCCCACGACGCGGTCCATGAAGCCATAGGCGTATTGCACACTCGGGTTGACCGGGACCTTCCCGGTGTAGAGCAGCGCCGTGTGCGCCGAATCCAGGAGCTGGCGGTCCCGCACCGCGACGGCGAAGCGCGCGAAGTCCCCCACGGTGGAGTACCCGCCGCCCGCCGGGGTGCCGCGGTAGGGGAGCGTCGGCGCGTTCGGCACCAGCGGGCCGGACGGCCCCCCCTGCCGCATGTAGCCGACCGCCCGCCCGGGCACCAGCGAGTCTTCCGGCGCCGTCCCGGTGGCCGTCATCGCCGCCGGCGCGAGCACGCGCGCCAGGACGTGGTCGTCGTAGCTCTTTCCGCTCAGCCGCTCGACGAGGGCGCCGAGAAGAATGAAGCCGTAGTTGCTGTACACGTGCTGCGTCCCCGGCGCGAACTGCAGGCTGCGCGTCCCGTAGAGGCGGAGGTAATCCCCCGTCGTACGGAGCTCCAGCCGATTCGCCGTGAACAGGGGCCCGAAGATGTCGCCCGTGCCGCCGGTGTGGGTGAGCAGATGGTGCGGCGTCACCCTCGACGCCACGTCCGCGTTCGGGTAGTCCGGGAGGTATGTGCCGAGCGGCGCGTCCAGGCGCAGCGCCCCGGCCTGCACGAATTGCAGCGTGGCGACCGCGGTCAGCATCTTGTACATCGACCCGGCGCGGAACTGCGTGAGCGGCGTGTTGGGCACGCCCCTCTCCCGATCGGCCAGGCCGTAGGCACCCTCGAACAGCGTGCGCCCGTCACGCGTGACGAGCACGGCGCCAGAGAACACGCCAGCCTCGGTGTCGGCCGCGAGCTTCGCGCGGAGCGCGGCCACGAAGGCCGAGTCGGCAGCCGCCGAAGCGGCATCCGGTCCGGGTTCGGTGATCTCGCCCGCCGGCGTTTTGCACGCGACGCAGACCAGCAGGGCCAGGGCAGCAACGATCGGGAATCGCCTGGAGGGAGACATGGTGCGTATCCTCGGTGAGGGGGTGCGGGGATGGTCGTCAGGACGCACGGCGGCTGAGCCGCGAATCAGCCCGGTGGTTTGAGCAGGTCGATACCAATCTTTTCCATCAGCCAGTCGTGCCTGTCGTCCACGGCTTGTTGACCAAGGTTGTGTCCCGCCGTATACCAGCGAACCGTCTTGGGCTGCGGCGCGGCTGCGTGCAGCTCCGCCGCATCGGCAGTGGGTATGAACTCGTCCGACGTCCCGTTCTGCAGCAGCAACGGGATGCTGGCATGCCCAACGAATCGAATCGGCTCTATGGGTGCCATCGCTCGGATCCAGGCGACACGTCTGGCACACGAGAGACCGGAGATGTGTTTGAAGCCTTGCGGACCGGTGGCGTGCGAGACCTGGCCGCCGTGTCCGACCACGAGCGCCGCCGTTGCAAGGCGTCGTTCGATGCCGACGAACAGCGCACCCGTCGCGCCGCCCCAGCTGAAGCCGACGAACGCGATGCGGCCATCGTCGACGTTGGGACGTGAGCGCAATACGTCCACGGCGCGTTGCAGGTCCTTGACTACCTGGATCTGCTCGGCCCGATCCTGATCGGTAAACGTCAGGGCCGGTCCTGCGCGACGGGCAAATGGCGCATCGATCGCAATGACGACCGCACCGTACCGTGCGTAGTTCTGCGCAAGGCCCGTCATGTCCCTCGCATTGCCGGGCAGGCCGTGCATGAGCACCAGGCCGGGGCGCAGACTCGAGCGCGTGACCGGGTCCCACATCATTCCGGTCACCAGACCGCCGTCCGGACTGCTGAAGGAAATGCCGCTGACCTCCACGCCATCGATCGTGGATTCGACCGTCCTCTGCAGATTCAGCGGTGCATTGACGTCGTAGCTGAACAGGTCCCGGTCGACCGTGGTGGCCACCCCTCCGAAATCGGGACGTGCACCTCCACAGGAATCGCGGTGAACGCGAACGCGAACGGAGTCACGCACGTCCGGGTGGCTGGAGAGCGCAGCGACTACATACGTCGAGCCGACCGCGACGCCGCTGATGGCGCCGCTGGCACTCACGGTAGCCACACTCGGGTCACGAGAGACGTACTGTGCCGGCTCACTGGTGTTGAATACCGTGGCGGTGACCGAAGCGGAGAAGCCTACGTCCACGGCGACGCTGTCCGCGGAAAGCGTGAGCCGCGGCTTCTGCTCAACCGGATTTTCGCCGCATCCCAGGAAGGCGGCGGCCGCCAGCAATACAGGCACCAGAGCGATTACCTTTTTCACAACACCCTTCAAAGAAAGTTCAGCGATTCGAATGGGCTCATACCAAATCCGCGAAAACACCTTCAGGGGTACAGAGGAACAGAGTCAGACAGAGGGAATGAGATGGTGTTTCTGCTCGCTTTCTCTGTCTGACTCTGTTCCTCTGTACGCTTACTCTTTTTCAGGATCTGGCATCATGCCGGCCCGCTCGTCTCGCCGGCTAGCCGCCCGCTGACCGTCACTTCGCCGCATCAGAAGATCCGGGCGGGACCCTCCGTCCGCGCTGGAGCATCGCCGCGCGGCGCGCCACCCACCGCCCAGGACGCGAACAGCGACAGCAGCGGCCGCGCCGTGCGCCGGCGGCTCTGCTGCGTGAAGGCCGCGTCGGCGACGCGGAACGCAAGGCGGTCGCTGCGCAGCGGGTCGTTGATGCGCAGCGTCACGCGCCCGCGGTCGCCGGCAAGCCGCTGCGTCAACGCCAGCTCGCTGGTGAACGCCGGCAGGATCTCGCCCTGTTCGATGGCCTGTGCGCTGCGGCGGTATGCGTAGAGCTGCGCCGTGGTGTTCTCCGCCACCCGCAGATCGACGGTGAGCCGCGCCGTGGCGTACACGCCGCCGCTGCTGAACGCGGCGCCCGTCGTCTCCATGTGGGCCACGCTGCCCGACAGCGTCACGACGGTGCCGTCCATGGGCCGTGCGCGCACGCTGGCGTCCGCGCCGGTGGCCCGCGTCCGGCTCAGATTCGTCAGCGTGGTGGTCGAACGGCCGCTCTCCGTCACCGCCTTGAGCGGGCGGATGGGATCCCGTGTCCAGCGAAGAAACGGCGTCAGCTGCAGCATCAACCGCGAGCCGTGCCGTTCCATGCCGAATTCCACCTGGTCCGAGACTTCCGGCAGCAGCGACGGATTGCCGATGATCTCGTTCATGTCGTCCTCACCCATGGAGAACGGGTTCAGCATCTCCGGCCCGGGCCGGTCGATGCGGCGGCCGTACGCGAGCCGAACCACGAGAGCGCGACGCGCGTCGGTCCATTCGCCGCTGATGCTGGGGAAGAGGCGCACGGCCGTCCGGGCGCTGGCGGCCTGGAGCTGGATGCGGGTCCGGTCCGCCTCCACACGCAGCCCCGCCTCCGCGCGCACGCCGCCAGCCGACCGTCGAGCGGTGAGGTAGCCGGCGTGCACTTCCGTCTCGTCGCGGTAGCCCTGCGACACGGTCGCGCCAGGGTGGGTCGCATGGTGCGCGGCGGTGATGGTGCGGAACCGGGATTCCTGCCCCACGTCCAGATCGATGCCCCGGAAGCGCATCCCGAGGTCGCTGCGGAGGACGTGTTCACGCTGCCGCGAGGCCATGGCGACCGTCAGGTAGCGGTAGCCTGCACCCTCGTCATCGTAGTCGCCGCGAAAATCCTCATCCACGAAGCTGGTGCCCGCTTCGGCAGTGAAACGGACGCGCCCTCGATCCACGCGTGCGACGGCGCTCAGCTCAGCCGACGGGATCACGTGCTCCAGCAGGCTGCTGGTCGCGCTCGTCCCCCGGTTGCCCGCCGCATCCGTGTACACGAACGCAGTGCTGTTCCGGTACGCGCCTTCCATCCGGGTGTACGCGCCGCGCAGCGCCAGGGACGCGTCCGGTGCCGGCGTCACGGCTGCGCCCGCCATGATGGAGTGCAGGCGGTGCCTGGCCCGCGCGCGGCTGTCCTCATCCGTCTGGAGAGGGAGGTCCCCGGGCACCAGGCTCCAGCGCGCCGTCTTCGAGTCCGTCCGCGGCCGCATGCCGGACAGGGAGTACATCGCATCCCAGCTCAGAATGCCACCCACGCTGCCCGAGGCGGCCGCGGAGCCCATGTAGTGATCCTCCGTCGCCATGGAGCCCGCCACCGAGCGCATGCCGGTGCGCCGCGCGGCATCGTCCCGAAAGACGAGGTTCACCACGCCGGCGGCGCCGTTTGCATCGTGCCGCGCGGACGCGGCGGTGCCTGCCTCGATGCGTTCCAGCGCCGTCGCCGGCATCTGGCGCAGGAACGCGGCGAGGGCGTCCCCGGCCAGCGGGATGCGCCGCCCATTCATCAGCACGAGCACGCCCGTGCTGCCACGCATGCCGATGCGCCCGTCCGCATCCACCTCGACGCCCGGCACCGTGCGCAGGAGGTCCGCGATGCTGCCCCCCGCCGCGGCGGACGCGCGCGTGTCCACGACGGTGGCGCCGCTGCGCAGCTGGACCGCGTCGCGTTCCGCGCCCACCGTCAGCGTATCCAGCCCCAGCGGACCGCACCGGAGGCGCACGTTGCCCACGCGCACGGGAGCGTTCGCGATGGCTACCTGCTGGCGGTGCGGCTCCTGTCCCGGGTAGCCGATCTCGAGCGTGTACGTGCCGGCGCCGGTGCGGACGGCAAAGCGGCCGGCGGCATCGGCGACCGACGCCGCCATGAGGTGACGGCCGGGGCCGTCGCCGTGAAAGAGCTGTACGACGGCACCGCTCAACGGCGTGCCTTCCGCGCAGGAGGCGCTTCCCGTCAGCACGACCTGCGCGCCGCCGGCCGGAACGCCGTGATGCTCCTGCTGTGCCGCCGCCGGTGTGAACATGGCCCCCAGGGCACCGCACACGGCGGCGATCGCTGCCGCTCGTGCATGCGTTCGCAACATGAGCCGGTCTCCCGCCGCGGCCCTCGGCGCCCGCCGGCGCGCGGGCATGGGGGTCGGCAGGCGGCCGAGGATGAAGGCCGCCACCCCACCCGCGACGATCCGCGTCACTCGCAGCTCACTGCCGGCCGGTAGACCTGGTTGAGCAGGCTGCCGAAGCTGCCGCCGATCTGGGTGCCGCCGCCGCTTACCCAGATCAGACCGTCCACAAAGGCCGACCCGACGACCCCGTGGATGGGGATGGGCATGGTGGGGAGGCTCGACCACTGGTTGGTCCGGGGATCGTAGTACTCGTGCTGGGGCGTCATGCCGGTCGGCGCCTCGCCGCCCCAGACGTGGAAGCAGCCCCGGGCCATGACGCCGTTGATGCCGCTGCGGCCGCTCAGCATGGGGGCCGCGGTCGTCCAGGTCCGCGTCTGTGGATCGAAGACTTCGTGCGCCGTCGTCTTGAGGGGCGACAGGCCGTTGCCCAGGCGCCCGCCGACGACGTGGATGCGGCCGTTGATCGCCGCGCCCGTAATGTGATTGCGCTGGCTGGGCAGATCCGGCAGCGCCTCCCACCGGTCGGCCGCCGGGTCGTAGACGGCGAAGTCGCTTCCGCGCGGCACGCGTCCCCCGGCGACGTAGATCTTGCCGTCGTGCACAACCGCCACCCCCCCGCTGCGGGCAGTGGGCATACGTGCTTTCTCGACCCATGCACCCGTCGCGGGATCCAGCTCGTACACCGTGTCGACGTAGCCCTCCTGATCAGCCGTGAGCTGGCCGCCGATCAGGTAGATCTTTCCGTTGACGGCGGCCGCCATCCCGTGGTTGTTGGGCTGCGGGAGCTGCGGTCCGAGCGCCCAGCTGTTGTTCGCGATGTCGTAGACCTGGACCGTGCGGGCCGTCACCCGGCTCGGCGGATAGCCGCCCATGAGGTAGAGCTTTCCGTTCGACTCGGCGAGCGCCAGCTCGGAATTGGGTTGGATCAATTGAGCCCGGAGCCCCCATTCGCCGGGTCCAACCGCCACGCGGTAGAGAACGAACCCGGACGCATCCGCCTGCGCTCCGCCTGCTACCGTAACGGACGCCGTGCCCGCCAGACCGATGGCGAATCCCGTCGGGGGCGTAACCGCCAGCGTATACGTTCCGGGGGGCACGTCCGCGAAGGTGTAGACGCCGTCGGCGCCGCTGTTCGTGGTGCGAGGAGCCTGCCCGCTTCCCGTCAACGCAACCGCGGCGTTCGCCACGGTGGCGCCGGTGTTGTCGGTAACGGTGCCCCGGATGCTGCCATTGGTGGCAGGGCCGAGCGGGGTCGGACCACCATCCCCTCCGCATGCCGCGAGAACGACGAGTGCCGCGACTTCGAGTGCACGCCGCCCGGGGCCTCCGACGCGTGCGGAAATGAACGCGGTTGCCAGCGCTGCTGCCAGTTTCATAACGCTCTCCAGGGGAAGATCATGGATTCGCACAACGCTTCAGCAACTGCTTACAACGACGGTTCCCCCCGCCATCCGCTGCCAGCCGAGCGCCGCCTCTCGAGAGGGCAGCCAGCTCGCGCTCGAACGAGTGGAGCCGTAGCACGCGTACGTCGAGATCGCGCCGTTCGACCGGTTGCCGAGCCAGCCGGCCGTTTCCGTCATCGAACGGAGCGGCGCCCCCGCGGTCGCCGGAAGGCGCGCAGCGAGGACCGCGTCGATCCAGTCGAACATCAGATCGAAGTCGACGATCGGTCCGTGGCCGAAGTCGTCGATCGAAAGCGACCAGGGCGCCCCGGCGGCCCGGCCGGCTTCGAACACGGGCGTGATGTTCGCGGTACGGTGCGGCTCATCCATTCGTCCGATCAGGAAGAACCCCGGAACGGTGGCCGCCGCCCCCGTGGGGCCAGGGTTGTGGCAGCCGCCCTTCATGGTGACGAACCCGGCCACCCGGGCCGCGTGGGCGCGCGTGAACCCGTACGCGGTGCATCCCCCCTGCGAGTGCCCCACGAACACGATGGGGATGCTCGCAAGCTCCGGATGAAGGCTTTGCGTGCCGAATGCGGAGAGCGCCTGAAGCAGCGTTTCGTAGTCCCCGGGCTGGTCGATCAGGGTGGTCGTTCCAATGAGCGCCACGTTTCCGCCGGCAAGCTCGAGTGCGCGCCTCCTTACCTCCGTTCTCTCGTCCGCAAGGCACCAGATGCTGCATTGCAGCTCCGAGGTGCCGCGCACGAGCGCACGCGAATCCAGATCATTTCCGGTGGCAGGGTCTCTCAGGCCAGGCAGGAAAACGATCGCCGCCCTGTACTCGGCGATCCCCGTGGGCAGGTATGCAACGAGCTTCTGGTGCGTGAAAAGCGTTTGATGCTGCAGCACCACGTCGTGGACGTTGGCCCCCGCATTCAGGGTGATGCTTTCCACCCGCTGATCGAAGCGCGGAGCGCTCGTCGTGATCGTCGCGGCACCAGCCCACACGTTCGGAAGCTCGAATCGCCCGTCTGCGCCGGTTGTCGCGGTGGCGCTCCCGATGCTCACGGATGCGCCCGCAACCACGGCTCCGGTGGCGGCTCTTACGACGCCCGAGATGGTCGCAGGCGGAGTGCGGTTGAGAACGATCGCGGGAGCATCTGCCTGCGCCCCGCTCGCCACCGTGACGGACGCCGTGCCCGCCGCACCGATGACGAATCCGGACGGGGGCGTAACCGCCAGCGTATACGTTCCGGGGGGCACGTTCGCGAAGGTGTAGACGCCGTCGGCGCCGGTGTTCGTGGTGCGAGGAGCCTGCCCGCTTCCGGTCAACGCGACCGCGGCGTTCGCCACCGTGGCGCCGGTGTTGTCGGCAACGGTGCCGCGGATGCTGCCACTGGTGTCGGGGCCCGCCTGGACCGGATCACCATCACCTCCGCATGCCGCGAGAACGACGACTGCCGCGACCTTGAGTGCACGCCGCACAGGGCCTCCGACGCCGGAGCCTGACGCGGGCGGAGGGGTGCTCGGCCTGGTCGGGCCGGTCCCGGTGCTCGCCCCGGTCGCGGAGCCTGCGCGTGCGGAATTGAACGCAGCTGCCAGCGCTACTGCCAGTTTCATAAGCGCTCTCCAGGGAAGATCATCGATTGCGATTCATTGCCACTCAGCGGCTCCAACCACCAGGCGTTCACTGGCGAGCGGCCGTGCGCTGCTGCAGTGGCATGCCCGAAAGCATGCCCGGCCCCCTCGTCCACTGCACTCGCGGCGCTACTGCCGGGCGTCGAGACCGATCTTCTCGTGAAGCCAGTCCATACGATCGAACGCGGCCTGTTGATTGAGTCCGTGTCCCGCGTCATACCAGCGGATCGTCCTGGACTCCGGCGCGGCCGTGTGCAACGCCTGCGCATCGGCCGCGGGAACCAGGTCGTCCTGCCGTCCGGATTGCAGCAGCAACGGGGTGGGCGACGCGTGCGCAATGAACCGGATCGGCTCGATGGGTGTCATGGCCCCCAACCAGTCTTCACGTGTCGCGCAGGACAGACTGGTCATGAAGTCGAAATCTTCCGGACCGGTGAAGTGCGAGACGAGACCGCCGTCTCCTACGACGAGCACCGCGGTTCTGAGGCGCCGTTCGATGCCGGCGAACAGCGCGCCCAGCGCGCCGCCGTAGCTGATGCCAAGGTAGGCGATGCGCTCATCGTCGACGTTTGCCTGTGCGCGCAGCACATCGACGGCGCGTTGCAGATCCTTGATCAGCTGGATCTGCTCGGCCCGGTCCTGAGCGCTGAACTGCACGGGCGATCCACCGCGGCGCGCGAACGGGGCATCGATCGCGATCACGACCGCGCCGTGCTCCGCGAGCAGCTGCGCGCCGCCCGCCATGCTGCGCGCGTTGCCGGGCATGCCGTGCATGAGCACCACGCCGGGGCGCGGACCGGAGCGTGTGACCGGATCGAACAACATTCCGGTTACCGATCCGCCGTCCGGACTGTTGAAGGAGATGCCGCTGACCTCCACGCCGTTCTTCGTGGATTCGACCGTCTTCTGCAGGTTCAGTGGCGCATTGACGTCGTAGGCGAACAGTGCCCGGTCTGCTTCGGTCGCCACTCCTCCAAAATCCGGACGTGCGACCACGCAGGAATCGTCGGCGGTGCGCGCCCCGGTCGTGGAGCCCGTGCATGCGGAAACGAACAAGGCCGCCAGCGCGATTGCGGGTTTCATCAGCATTCTCCAGGGAAGTTCATCGATTCGATGCCCGGACCGGTCTTCGGTCGTTGCGTGGCCCAAACGAGGCCGTTGCGCCTCGTCTCCAACTCATTGATCACATCAACGCGCCGCGCTGCGCGATCAGGACATCCCCATCGACTGCCGCTGGATCCGGATCCTCGCGTGCGATCCGGAGTCGGCCGAACCACACAGGGGTCAGGGGCGGGGTCAGGGTGAGGGGCCGGCGCGTAAGCCTGTCACCGGCGGTGAAAGCGTGGCCAGCCGCGCATCCCCTGCAGCCGATTGTCTGGCCGCAACAAGAAAACCCGGGCCGTCGGACATGTCGTCCGACGGCCCGTCTCGATCATCGTCCCCGTGGCGAACCCTCTACGTCAGCAGGGCCCGGCGAACTCCTTCCCGGTGGTGTTTAGGACCAGCTGGCGCGGGAGCTGGATCGCACGTCTTCATTTTACGGGCTCAGCTTCTTCAGCGATCCGTCGATGACTCCGGCGGTGCTCGCCCCAAAGAGATCCGAGGGTAGCCCCCGCCAAAGGCCCGGCCAAGATGCCCGCGTGCGAGTTGTGAAGTGCGGATACTGGCCAGGACACCTCAAAGGCGATCGTGAGGAGAAGGCCCGTAAGCACGACGTAATCGATACCTCGACTGGCCAGAGGCCGGAAGTACATGATGCTTGCATACACCAGGAACGCGATCACCCATACGACGACAAATGCTGCTGAGCGTGTGGGGGCGGCGACGTGCGCAGGGTCACCGAAGACGGAGCGGGCGAAGGTGGCAACGAGGAGACCCACACACCAGTAGATGCGCGACATTGAGAGTTGTCGATTCATGGTGAACACTCGGTTGATGAGTTCCCAGGGCTGCCGCGATGGTCGTCCAGCCGCCTCACGACACAAGGGTCAGGGGTGCGGGGCCGGCGCGCAAGACTTTCGTCAGCCGAAAGCATCGACGGCCCAGCATCCCCTGCAGCCGATTGTCAGGCCGCGTGTACGCAGCCCGAGGCGGTTCGGCTCGAGCGCAGGGTCAGGGTCATGATGGAGCGTTCCAGTCCTGTAGGGCCTGCACTCACGACGTCAGCGGACGTAAATCCTTCTGCTGTTGTGGTCAACGTAGGACTGCTGAGCTCTCTGATAGGACTGCCATGCACGTGGGTAAACCTGAACCAGGAGATGATGCTCGTCCTGGTGATCCTGGATCCAGGTTTCTACATCGCACGCCGGAACCCAGACTTCACACGAGGTGGAGTGATCGTGCACAGCGCGCTGACGGCGTCGCCGCCGCTCGTGTCGATTCAATTTACCGCGCGATACGTCCACGGGTGTGGCGTAGCCGCACTTCAACCCAACAAGATGGTACGGGTGCGCTCCTTTCCTGAAAGCGGGATGACTCCGGCATTCATACAACGAGGGCAGTTGCATGCCCCGAACGCGTCCGCTACGAATTGCGGCACCGATTTCGGTCAGATAGACATTCGTCTCCTCATCAGTCCAGACGCCGTCAAGGCTATCTCCAATCTCCCTTGAGCAGACCTCGGCATCGTCAACGTCGACAGAGACGACACCAAATCGATATCGCACATAAAAGTGTTGACCCAGGTAGTCGGCGTCGTACTGCACTGGACTTTCGCCACCTCCAGCGAAGGACAAAGGCGGCGTCGCGTCGTTCGTCATGATCGCCCAGCCTGACGACATAAGGGTCCAGGGATGAAGAGCCGGCGCGCAGGCCTGTCGGCGGATCAGTGCCGCGTAGCCAGCCCCACGATAGCCGGGACGAGATCCTTCGGTCGCGCACAACCGCTTGAGTAACTTCAAGTTCCGGAGGCGCGCTCCCTCAGGAAATCAATCCTCGGTATTTCTGAAAGACAAAATCTTAAACACACTCTCAGGGTTCACCTCACGACCTCCACTCTCCCATTCTCGTACGTATACCGGACCCGAAGGGCCCTCGGTGCCGGCGAGCCCAGCGAGCAACACTCCTCGTCTGGCGTGTATCCGAACACACGCAGCACGAGAGAACCTTCAGACCACTCGAGTCGACGTGCCGAGGCAATGTTCTCGTCCTCCGGCCGCTGGCCCGCAGCCAGACGCGTAAGGGTGGGTTCCGCCTTGTTGAAATCGATCACGGCGTAGCCCTGCACTCCATACCTGGGCGGCTGCAACTCGCGCCCGATCACCACGAGGCCGCGGTGCACCGCCACCACCCAGGGGCAGCCCAGGCTGCGGTCCACAATGCCGTGACGAAGAGTCGAGTCTTCCATGACCCCGTCCGGACCGCGCACTTCTTCATAGATCACCCGCCCGGCCAGGCGCAGCACCTGGAGGTGGTCGGTAGACTCGTTGTTGATGCACTCGAACTTGCCTTTCGGGGTCTTTACGGACATCGAGCCGAGGCCGTTCTCGAAATCCGCACACGTCAGCGCCCCGGAAGCAGCTACCAGGGCGAGCAACGCGCAGACCGGGTTCACCATTCGCATGTGACACCTGACACCCTGGAAACCGTCCGACGGCTATTGGGAACGATCGCACTCGTGTTGACACTGCCCCACCCTGCAAGTTCACCTGGCCGTTCGTACGCCGCGGCTTCAGGCGCCTCTGCGCCTCAGGTCATCGAAAGGTCGAAAACAGGTCGTGCGTCGGAAATGACGTGACGCCCGCAAGCGCATTCCATAGCGCGGCGTAGAGCTCGGCCTCCAGGTTGGCGGTCAGGGAGCGAGTGTTGAACACCCCGACCAGCGAGAAGTTGTGATACGTGCGCACGAGCATGCCGGTCGTGCCGGGCAGCGTTCCCCCGTGCCACCAGTTCGCGTCGCCCTGGGTTGGGCGAACGAACCAGCCAGCGCCGTAATAGCACGCGCCATCTGGACATACTGCAGCGCCGTCGCTGGTCATCTCCGCCACCAGCCCGGGGCTGAGGATGTCCGGACGATCGGCGCGGCCATCGACGCCGCCCAGAAATCGCAGGAGATCGATCGTCGACGAGACCCAGGCGCCGCTGGCATCCCCCGCTTCGTGGTGGTAGCCGCCGTAGTTCAAGGGCACCATGCCTTCGCCCGGAAAGACGGATGGCACCAGCGGCGCGTTGACGCCCATCCCGGGCCAGTAGTACCTGACCTCGTCCGCCAGCGCGTCGCGCATGCGCGACTTGCCCTGCTGCGTGCGATTGGCGCCCACGGGCTGCAGCACCCGTGCGCGCACGTACTCCTCGTAGGGCATGCCGCTCACACGCTCGATCACGCGGCCGAGGATGATGTAACCGAAATTCGAATAGGCGAACTTCTCGCCCGGATTGAAGTCCAGCGGCATTCCCTTCATGTAGCGGACGAGCGTTTCAGCGGACGCCGGCGCGGGCGCGTTGACCGCCGCTGCGGCGATCGCCGGCCGATCGATCGGGTCGAATCCGCCGTTCGGCCTGGTACGATCCCAGCCGCCGGCGTGGTTGAGCAGGTGCCGAATGGTGATCTGCTCCCACCGAGGATCGACCGTCGCTCCCGGCGCGGGGGTGAGGTGCGCGATGAATGGCGCCACGCGATCATCGAGCTCGAGCTTGCCTTCTTCCACCAGCTTCATGATGGCGGCGGCGGTGAGCGGCTTGGACATGCTGGCGATCCGGAACAGCGCGTCGGGCTGCACCGGCGTCTTGTTCTCGACATCCGCGTAACCAAAGCCGCGCGCGTAGATCAGCTTGCCATCGCGCAGCACGGCAACCGCGCCGCCGGGAATGGCGTACTTCCGCATGAAGTCGGTGATGGTCTGATCGTAAGACCCCATTCCCGGCACGGCAGCACCGCTGATCGGAATCTCCGCGGGAGGCGTAACCGGAGGAGAAAAAGGCGGCGGGGTCTTGTCGCATGCGACGAATGACGCAGCCACCAGCAATCCGGTCATCAACGCTGTCGTGCGTTTCATAAGCACTTTCCGATCGCGGTTGTGCGTGTGGAGTCGCCTCATGGGACGACCGAACCCGGCACGGTGGGCCAGGAGGCTCGGGCCCGGCATGCGGATGCCAGCCGACCGGCGCCGCAAAGGTGGGGAGCCGCCGAACGACCAGGCTCACCTGCAACGCGCAGGCGAGCACATTCATGACGCGTGGAAAGCGGGGAAGGGTCCGCCCACAGCTCCAGCTTCCGGCGCACGTCCCAGCGCACCGGCTCCCCCATGCCGGCAACTAAAAGCTTTCGACTACGCGCCGCATGGCGGCGGATGCCGGCGAAGCTGCTGAGATCCCGCGGATTCCCTGCGACTTCGCTTCTGCGATGAGGTCCTTCGACCAGAACCAGCCGCGCGCGTCGAGGTCGGAAAACGAGGACACGCCCTGAAGGACGTCATTGTCGAAAACGATGCCCTCGGGAAAAAGCACCTTCCGAAAGTACTGGCCCCCGAGAGCTTTGTCTTCGATGCGCACGGTCGTCCGGCGCGTGTCGATCGCCTCCAGATGCCGGCGCGGCATCACGGCACGAAACGGCAGCACGCCATCCTTGGCGCGAAGCTCGAAACCGATGTGCTCCAGCGAGCCGGGATCCATTCCTTCGATCATCCGGAACAGCTTGTCCGAAATGAAGAAAGCGTGGCTGCTGGAGGAATAGAGATCCACGACCTGCTCGGAGGGTCCTTTGAACCTGACGTTGGGCCGAGCGAGCCTGGACAGTGATATCCTCGGCTTGAGCCGTGTGCCAAACCACGGCGCGTCTTCAGACGAGGGGTAATTGAGCCACTCCTTCCGCTCGGGATGATAATCCCAGTTCTGCGACACTTTGAGATAGCGTTCCTCGCCCGGATCAGCGATCGAACGTTCGAACGTCTGAGCCTGCCCCTCCGGGACCTGCTCGATCATCTCGCCAATCGTGAGTTTCGACATCTCGATCACCCTGTTCCGCGACTTGGGGATAAGGCTCGCAGCTCCCGCCGTGCCCGCCGTGATTGCCGATCACGGCGCTGCCGGGGAAGCGCGAGCGCAGTCGGCGCTGCTGACAGACGAGTGCGCCCACCGCGACCATGCAGTTTGATCCGACCGAAATCAGCCGCGCCCGCCTTCATCCGCAGGTTGTCCAGCCCCGCATGCCTCCTTCCGGGCTGGCGCGGAGCGGACGCACGCAGGCGCTGCGCGCCTGGACGCGAGATCCTTAGGTCGCGCACAACCGCTTGAGTAACTTCAAGTTCCGGAGGCGCGCTCCCTCAGCCTGCCGCCGCGAGCGCCGCGCGGGTCCGCTTTTCGGCGTGTTCGACGGAACCCCGCTGGCAGCCAGTGAGGGTCGCAACAAGGAGCAGCGTGAGAATGGCCGCGCCCACGGCTCGAAGATCTTGCCGGACGCACCCGCGCGGGAACCGGGCGGCACGGACGCGCCGGCACGATCAGGACTCTTGTAGCCACTATTGTTCCCTTTATCGTGGAGTGGGTAGTACGCGTCACTGTTTCGCGCGCAGGAACACCACGTCGATAGATCGACTTAACGTCCTTTGTCTAGTCTGGCCCGAGTCTTTGTCTAGTTCTAGTGCGCCAAGTTGAGGGTGTGGTCGACTTTTCCACTCGCGGTTCGCCGTGGGGAGGCAAAAATGATGAGACTTGCGCGAGCAGCCGGCATTCTGCTATCGGCGGCGACGGTGGCGTGCGGCGGCGACGACGCGCCGCTGGTGACCCCAGACGTTGATCTCTCCGTAGTGCGAAGCCAATACAAAGCAACGAGCGACGTACAGTCTCCCTCCTGGATCGTACGCGCCACGATCAGGAACCGCGGGCCAAGGGTGTGGGAATTCGGTGAAGGGCTCCTCCTCGTCGAAACGATTCGCGGCGCGGGACGCGCAGCGGCCGACTCTCTTGGCATCGAGGACCTGACCTTTGATGTTCAACGCCTGCGAACCGAGGCCGATTCCTTTCCATCAAGATTCGCATCTCGATATGTGACGACGTTCGGGTACTGGGTGCACCCGGATGGACGGAGCTTCGTGCCATTTTCGTCCCTCAACGAGTTGACGGGGGGCCGCGGCTCGGTGAGCCTTTGGGTTGCGAGCTTGTCTTCCCCGAAGCTCCCGATCTTTTCGGGCGGTGCGTTCGGACGGGTCTCCGCACGGAGTGAAAGTCGGTTCGATGCGGAAGTCATTTCGCCGATCGGTCCCAAGGAGAGGGGTGGGATCGTGGTGGTGCTTCCAACCCTGACGCCGACGGGAGGAGTCGACCGGGCTCCGAGGCATGTATGGTATGAGTTCGCGGCCGCGACCCTCAGCGTCGGTGACTCTTTGTCGGGAGGGGTCAGGCACGAGGCCCCGCTCGGTGCTGCCGCCCTCACAGAAGATGTGCGCGACCAGCAGCTGCCGAGCTGGCGTCGGCGCTTCACTCTGAACTGGCTTGTCGAGGATCATCCCCAGGAGGCGGTTCCCGTGGTTGTGGAGATCCTCAACCGGGGGGAGCAAGGGTCCTTGTGGCGATCCGCAGTGGCAAACGCCGGGATACTAAGAACACGAGAGGCAGTGCCGGCACTGGTGCCGCTTCTTTCTTCCGAGATCAATCGGGGGACGACGATACTCGTGATCGAGGCACTCGCCCAGATCAGGGACCCGAGAGCCCTGCCGGCCTTGCGGTCGAAGCTGGAGGATGAGGATGCGGATATCCGCCGCACCGCCGTGGTCGCGCTGGGCTCGCTGAAGGACACCACTTCGCTTCCGGACATGATGGCTTTCTTCAGACGCTCAACAGATTTCCCAACCGCGAGTGCCGCGGCGACAGCGATCATCAAAACCGGCAGTGAACCTGGCGTGCGGGAGCTGGTCGAGACGTTGTCGGATCCCAGTGCCGATGAAGCGGTGCGCGCCGCCGTCGCGGATGCCCTGACACCGGAAATGGCCCAACGTTACGTTGAGCAACTTGCTGCCATATTGAGCGCGAATCCACCGTCCTTTCTGGCTTCCAACGTCGCGAATGCGCTTGGCAGAGCTGGGAACGCGCGGGCGTTCGACGTGCTGAAAGCGGCAGCCGAGGAGACCAACGCGGAAGCTGCGCGTGCTGTGATCCAAACGCTTGCCCAGAGCGAGCGGGAGGAATGGAGGGATGTGGTGATCAACTTAGCCAGATCGGAGCGCTCGCGGCAACGTGGAACCGCTTTGTATTACCTCGGTGTCTTCGAGGTGAGGAAGGCAATCCCCCTGATTCAGGAGGCCTCTGGTTCATCCGATGAAGAGGTAAGAATCAACGCATGCAATGCGCTGGAAGCGCTGAAGGTGACCAAGCCGCACGCATGCGCACGATGAGCATGCAGGAATCCGGAATCTCATGTACCCTGCCCCCCTTGGCTAGGAGATAATTTCCATGCCAACTCGCAAAATATTCGTCCTGCTGCTCGCTCCGGCTTTATCCGGAGTTTCTGCTGAATCCAGCGCTCAGCAAACGGGAACTCAGCCGTCGTGGCAGCAGGTTATAGCGGAATTCAAGCCGTCGATGGAAGCGGGGCAGTTCGGACTCTCGGCGCCCTACGAATTGCTGAGGAAGTACCAGGATCGCCAGTTGGAGTGGTCTGGTGTCTTTCAGAGCTTTAGCGGTCCGGACTCCGGAGGGGCCATGATCGGCATGCCCCCCGTGGAGATCACCTTGCCGAGATCGGGACGGAAGGTTGCCATGGACTTCGTGCTCGCGCCGATCGATTCGAGTTCAGTGACGGCATGGAGGGGCCTCCGGAGTGGCGACAGCATTCGGTTCAGAGCAACTCTGACCGGGATGGCCGTGCTGCTCGACGCATCGCTCTTCCCAGAGGCGACTGGACTAACGCAGCGGGGTGGGCAGCTTCCGATGCTTGTGGTGTCCAGGGTTGAACTTGTGCCGCGAAGACGATGAGTGGGACACGCGACCGGTACCGAATGGCACGTCCCGGAGGCTCACCCAGCAGACGCCTGCAATGCACTGGAGGCGCTGAAGGTGAGAAGGCCGCAGACATGTGCATGACGAGCACGCAGGAACCGTTGGTCAGGACTAAGCCTGGGAGGAGGTTTCGATGCGCAGCCATCTATTCTCGGGAGTACTCGTTGCATTCGCGCTAACCGCCTGCGCCAAGGATCCCTACGTCGCACGGGACGCGCTCCAGAATACGAATCTGAGCGTCATTGCAAGGTCTCCAAGTGAGGCGGTGGAGCGGGCGCGCCCCCGCACGATTCGCCTCCCCTTCGAAGGAACAATCGAATTGAGCAACAGGGATCCCGTCATTGAGTCAGATGGCAATCGTTCCTACTACCAGTTGATGCGCGTCCATCTACCCGCCGCTGCGACGATGAGTTTGTCGGTGGACGCACCCTGCAGTTGTACAGGCTTCACGTTTACGATGCTGAATCCCCGCATCCTTGTGCTCGATTCGGCGGGAACTGTGCTCCAACAATCGCCAACCGACTTCGAAACGCTGAAGAATCTTTGGAAGCACCCGTTCCTGCGCGCGAGTTGGAGGGCAACAACGGTGAGCGCGGGTAACACTTATATCCTCGTGATGACGGATAACCGCGGTATCGGAGAGCCCATCGCTTCAGTCGGCACGAGCGCAATACAGGGTTACAGGCCCGACGGAACCGCTGTTCTCACCAAGGGCAGCGATGCCGCGGTCGTCAGTTCCCCGGTAGGGAAGCTCCAACTCCGCATCGCACTTCAATGAGTATTCGCCACCGCCTCCCGCGAGGCTCGCGTTACCTAATCACCGCTCTACTCCTGGTAGCGTCCTGTCAGGCGCCAGCGAACGCGGTACCGAGCCGGTGCGGTTCGTGACCTGCGGGTCCTCCTCACCGGAATGGCTCGGCAAGCGTGTGCAGATACGCGGGCGGAGCATCGGCTACGACGCGGAATGGGATTTTGCGGGACGCGCAGTTGGCGGGACAGTTACTTTCGCATGCGTCGATTCGATCGGTGCCATTGATCCGGTCCGGAGCGGGTTTACCGCTTCGGCAACAGGGCTTCCCAAAGAGACTGCCGGACTCGTGTCCGTCCTGGTGAGTGGAACCGTCGTCCGCTTCGATACCGTCGCTCGAATCCAGGATGGGCAAGCGGTTCCTGCGGTTCTCCCGTTCCTCGACGCAACGTCGGTCGACACGGTGCAGAGCCCACCCTGGTCTCGGGTCGTTTGACAACTCCAAACGCTTGATCCGCTACCGAGCAGCGCGTGACGGGGACAACAGCGGCCCTCAGGAAATCAACCTTCGGTATTTCTGAAAGACAAAATCTCAAACACACTCTCCGGAGTGGTTCGCAGTAGCACGCGACCCGACGACTTGTAGAGAGTGGCAGGGGCCAGCTGCGCGTTTGGCGATCCGCTCGCGCGGCTGCGAGGAACTCTTCAGCGCGGCGAGAACCCGGCTACGCAGATCCGGCGAGTACGGGCGAGGCATCGCACCCATTACGGAATTAGAGCTCGGCGAGGTCATCATCCCACGGGCGATTGTCGACCCAAAAGTCCACCAGGACTCCAACGGTAGCTCCCTCGGCATCGGCAAGCCTGAACAAGGGATAATCGTCCCGGCCGAAGCCCGGGCGATAGCCCGCATTACAGGCGATGAGCACACCTGTGCCATCTTTGGCAGGAAATCGCACCCACTGGGCGTCAAGCAAATTCGCTTCCGGGTCGACGATACGTAGCAGATCGGGGACCGTCCAACGGGTGCGCCAGGTGCTCAGGCCCGGCTGCTCGGCCGCGATCCGGGGCATGACGCCAGCACCAGCAAATGCCACGATCTCCCCCCCCACCCAGAGCTCAACCCCATTTTCATCGGTCAGCGGCTCGATGGTGGTCACGCCCTTGTGGTCGCGCAGCAATGCAAAGGCGTGCGAGACATACTCCTCGTAGTCGTCTGTCCGCTCGTACTCGTCTGTCTGCTCATCCCCTTCATACGCGACAGTCAGAACGACCTCGTATTCCCCTGCTGTTACGTGAGCAGTTACCGCCTCCTCTGGTGCATTCGGGTCGGCGATCACCAGCTGCCCGTCCGCAACAGGGATTGTACCCGCCCGCTCCCGCCGAGTGTTGGCAAGGGTTCCTTCGAACGCCTGGTGCATCCGCTGCGTCCAGTCGGGGTCTGGTCGCGCCCTGATCTGGATCTCGGAGTTGATCGGGACGGGAACGAGCGTGGCTTTTCCCTCACGTTCAACCGCCTCGACCTGTTCAGGCGTCAGGCCGACGGCGGCTGCCAATCTTCTGAATTGGGACCACATATTACGCTCTTCCAGGTTCTGTGAATCCCAAGCTACCCTGGGATGTCGTTTTATCGAAGATGTCCGCTTTCCACCCAGGAAACGGTCTCTCCGGCCGAAACGAAGGTGGCCGAGTCCGATGCACCTGCTCTCGTGTCCGCACCGGCCCGGGCGGCCAGCGGTCCGGCGCAGCGCCCCATCAGGCGGCCTGGCCCCTGTTCGCCTTCAACAACCGGCAAAGCACGCCTGCAATGTTCCACGCATCGTCTGCGCCGCGGTGGTGGGTTCCTTCCATCACAAGCCCCAATCGCGCATACGCCTCGTCCAGACCCAGCTCGCGTTCCGAGCCCAGGGCCATGGCAAACAGCGTCTTCACGTTCAGGTGGCTGATCCCGAAAGGATAGCCGATGCCCTGTTCCTTGCAGACACGCTCGAACTGGCGGCGATCATAGTCTCCCCAGCTGGCCCACAGCCGCTCCTGTGAGAAGAGCTCCTTCTTGAGGATGCGTGTCGCATCGGCCAGGGAGCCTGCCTCCTTCAGGTGAGCAGCGGTCAAGGTCGTGAGCCGGGTGCAGAACTCGCTGACCTCCGACTGCACCGGCTTGATGAGGATGCTCCGCTTCTCGACCCGTTCCAGCGAGGCGACATCCACCGTGCAGACGCCGACCTCGATGATCTCGCTGACCTGGCCGGGTGGAGGAGGACCCTCCCAGCAGGTGGATTCGAGATCGACCACCAGGATCTGATCCAGACGCTTCGCCATCGTCTTCGCCTCCCAACGACGCAAGGGTGAGGGTGCTGGGCCGGCGCGCAAGGCCGTCCTTTGCACGAAAGCATGCAAGGCCCCGCGTCCCCCGCAGCCGATTGTCAGGCTGCAGCGACCGCTTCGGCCTTGTCGCGGACGTCACAGTTTTGCCAGGCCCGGCGTCCCCTGCGTGTCGGGTCAGGCGAGAACGCACGCGGCTCAGGCTGACCTTCCAAACCGCTATGAAACCATGTTGTAAACCAACTCCGTCAGCTTGAGGCAGAAGTCGCGGAGTTCATCGGCACGGATCGAACCTTCAAAATCAGGATCAGGGGCGCACCATTTTGGATAGTTTGACACCTCTATCGTGACTTCGTTGAGGAGCCGGCTATCCGATGAGAACTGAATATGCCCGTGGGAGGTCCCATTGCGGAGGCAACGGATGAGCTGGCCAAGCGTGGAGCACTGACCTGTGGTGAGCTGCCACTCCGGCCAGCCCTTCTCTTTGAGGGTTGCTAGTGGAATATGTCGGAAGCGCTCCACAACGCTTTTCTCCCAAGGAAAGACCACCAGACCGAGTAAAGAGTTCACCAGTTGTGTGATTACATGCACATCTGCACCAGCCTGAAACGCCTCATCAACGTAAAGCAGGTTCTTCCTTGTTCTCTCCGCGAAACCTTCAGAGGCGGCTCGAGGACTGAGTGCCATATGATTGATCGAAGAAGTGGAAGTGCTGAATATGGAGCGATGCGGTGCGGCCCAACGACACAAGGGTCAGGGTGCGGGGCCCGGCGCGCAAGCCTGTCGTCGGCGAAAGCGTGGACAGCCCCGCTTCCCCTGCAGCCGACTGTCAGGCCGCTGGAGACTGTCAGGCCGCTGGACAACACCGCGGCAGCTGCAGGTGATCGGTCAGGCCGCGGAGTGCGGTGCTGTGCGGGAACTGCGGCGTACGTCAGGCCGTACCCGGCGCGTGCGGACGGGCCGCTACCCGGGTGCTGCCGGGGCGCCTGCGCCAGGTGAGCACCGCCAGGAGAGCGAGCCCCAGCACGTCGCCAGGCGGGTGCCCGCGCTCTGCCGGATCTCGCAGGGCGTGCCAGGCCATGGCCGCCCCGTGCGCCATGCTCGACCATAGGGTGAACCAGATGAGGCTCAGGTGCCGCAGCGGGTCCTGGGCGGCGAGCAGCAGAAGACTCCGAGCGTCGTGTAAAGCACCAGAACCATCTGCAGGTACTCGGGCTGGTCGGGCTGCCACCGCCAGCCCGACGGCGGCGCGAAACTGTGATCTTCGTCAAGATTTAGATACATTGAGAATGACCATGGTGGTGGCGCGGCGGGTGGCGAAACGACGGGCTACCCCGCCGCGCCGGCGTCGCGGAACATGTGAGTCTCTTACAACGGAAATCGAGCATGACCCAACCCACTCCTTCGCAGCGCGTTCTTGAACAGCTCATTCCTGTCATCCTCGGTTATTCACGTAGGATCAAGATATTCGCTTATAGCTTTGCAGCCGGTTGTGGAGGAGGCTTTTCTCGTGGGAGGGTGCTTGGGGGACGCAGTTCCCCTTTCCCCACGGCGACCGTGAGGAGGCGCTGCGTCT
>DASUVG010000016.1:0-13370 GCA_036379135.1 Longimicrobium sp. | reverse complement strand
GCAGTGGTTTGACACCCTTGGGCTAACATCTGTGACCGCAAGGTATCTGAAGCTGCAACACTGAGAGGAATCGCCGGATACGGACCCGTACGTCCGGTGGTGTGGGGGGACGGGGGGCGCGAGCCCCCCTCCCACCCGATTTTCGATCAGGATCGATGCGCGTCAGCCTCGGGATCGGCCGCCGCGGCCGGGGCGGGGAACTCCACGTTCTCGTAGATCTCCCGGAGCGGGATGGTGCACGCCACCGACGTCAGCTCAACCGCCTCGTCCAGGTCGCCGAACGCGGAGAACATCCAGAACTCGCCGTGCCGGACGAACCGCTCCACCATCACCCGGTCCTGTGCCACCAGGACATACTCCTGCAGCGTTTCGATCGCCCGGTAGTGGGTGAACTTCTCACCGCGATCGTACGCCTCGGTGCTGGGCGACAGAACCTCGACGATCAAGGTCGGGTTCTCCAGGGTGTCCAGCACTCCGTCGAGGAATTTCGGTTCGCCACAAACCGCGACCACGTCGGGATAGGTGTACCGGCGGCCTCCTTCGATCTGCACTCGCATATCGCCGATGAACGCGCGACACGGGCGGCCGCGGAAGCGCATACGGAGCTCGGCGAGCACACTTCCGGCGATCAGGTTGTGCGGAGCGGACGCGCCCGTCATCGCGACGATCTGGCCGTCGATGTACTCGCTCTTGAACTCGGCGTGGCGCTCGAGCGCGAGATATTCTTCCGGGGTGTAATAGGTCAGGGCAGCCGTGGCCATGCTCTCCTCTCGGACCGGGTTGGTCCGAGTGTAAGGTTGATCCGCGTAACTGCGCAAGTGGTCGGCACTTGACCGCAACGAATGCGCCACAGGCGCGCTGGAAATCGCCAGGTTGATACGGTCGCTGGCGCGAACAGGATAGCTGATCGGGCACGTGGTGCGGAACCCGGGCTCGCGGCGCGGATCCACGCGCGCCGCTCATCACGTCGCGGGTGCGGCCTCCTTCTCCGGGATGGGATTGCGGATGGCGGGAAGGGTGCGCAGGTAGCGGTAGATGGCACGCAGGTCGTCGTCGCGCATGCGGCGCAGCTCGCGCCAGGGCATGAACGGGTGGAGGCTGTCGCCCCGCGGGTTCACGCCCGTGCGCAGCGCGCGCAGAAAGTCTTCCTCCGTCCACCGCCCGATCCCCGTCTCCTCGTCGGGCGTAAGGTTGGCGGGGTTCGCGGGGAACGGCGACGATGCGTCGCCCGCGAACGGGCGATGGAGATCCGCCTTCTGCTGCAGCCCGCCGCGCGGCGTGTGGCAGTCGCCGCAGAGCGAGACGTGGTTGGCCAGATACCGTCCGTACTCCGCGTCCGCCGCGGGGCGGGGCGCCACGATCGCGGTGGGACGCGCCGGACCCAGCATGAAGACGCGCGCGGCCCGGTAGGCCAGGCTGGGCCGGTTGCGCAGCGGGTTGCGGACGGGCGGCAGGCTCTTGAGGTAGCGCGCGATGGCCAGCGCGTCGCGCTCCGACATCCCCCGGAACCACGCGTACGGCATCACCGGCGCCAGTGTGTGCCCCTCGCGGTCCTCGCCGGAGCGGATGGCGCGCACGATCTCCGCCTCGCTCCAGGCGCCCAGCCCCGTCTCCGGGTCGGGGGTCAGGTTGGCCGCGCGGATGGTGCCCAGCCGCCAGTTTCGGAACGCCATCCCGCCGCTGAGCGGGCCGTCGGAGTTGTGCGGGTCGGCGGAGTGGCAGTGGCCGCACACCGCCACGCTGCGCACGATGTACTCGCCGCGCGCCACCAGCCCCGACGTGTCGCCCACCGCGGAGGCGGAGAGGGCCGGCAGCGGCACGTGCCCGCCGCCGCAGGAGGAAAGGAGCGCGATGCCCATCGCCCCGCATCCCGAGGCGAAGAGCGCGCGGCGGGCGCTGACGATCGTGCGAGTCATCGTCCCCTCCGGCTGATGGGTGTGTGGCTGGCCTACCCTCACCATCTCCCGTGCCGCAGAAGATGATGCGCACGCCGGAGAGCGGAGGCAACAACTTCATCATCGGCAAACATGACGAGCCCCGGTCAGACCTGCCGGGGCTCGTGCATACTCCGCGGCAAGGGTGTCAGCGGCCCGGCTTCACGATCCGGAACACCGCCACGGAGTGTACGTCGTCGGCATTGCCCATAACCGCAGCCATCCGATTGCCGCGTATCGCTGGCGCCGGCCTGGACAGCAGGCGCAGAGGTCCTTCGATGCGTCCCTGATAGGTGCCGTCGGCATCAAACACGTCCAGCGGTGTGTTCCGGCCGGCTGGATAGGTAGGCTGCACCCAGAGATTTCCCGCATCGTCGAAAAAGAAACCCAACAGGTGCGGCTGTGTGTTCGGGATGAGGGAAGGATCCAGCTTGCCGCCCTGCTGTTCGAACCAGGCGTAGTTCTCGAGAATGCGGGCCTTGTCCTGCCGGGTCACGGGTACCGCGCGGTTCTCCAGCTCGATCACCCGGTCCGGTGCCCCGTGTGCTGAGAGCCTTTCTACCCGGTAGCGATCGGTCGATGCAAACCATGCGTATCCCCGGGGGTCTACTGCCCAGACTTGCGTCCCGGTAAACGGCACGGGCGCCTGGTTGGTACGCTTGTTCGGACCATCGGAACGGGTGATTGATCCAAAGAACATCTGGCGGAATGGCGGAAGCTTCAGAGTGTCCGCGGCTCCAGTGGAGACGTTCACGCGCGCAAGCGTGGTGACGGAGGTCTCTCCCTGCTGGTGACGACTTCCGAGATCGTACAGCCGCCCCTGGTTATCGAATCCGCCCGGCCAAGGGGACACGCTCGCGTTCCCGGCGCGACTACGCGTCGTGACGAGCTTGCCTGCGGTATCGTAAACCGCGAAGCGCGAATTACCTGCGTCCAGCACCCAGAGGTTGCCGTCCGGACCCCAGCGCATGCCGGCGATACGCTGGAACTCGGCTGGGCCGGCGCCTTTCCGTCCTATGGAGCGCACATGCCGTCCGTCGGGCTCGAAGACGCTGATCTGGTGCTGAAGCTCGTCGGCCACCCACACGCGGGCCAGAGAGTCCAGCGCCACGCCCACTACGCGGCCGAACGCAGACGGGCCCCCGGACGCGCCGCCGCCGATCCGTACCTCCTCGACCAGGCGCCACCTGTCAGTAGTATCCCACTCACCCGGCGGTCGATTCCGGACGATGAAGCTGGCGTCGTCACGGCCGCCGGTCTCCGCATCGCACCCGAGCAGGGGCAGCAGGGCGATGAGCAATACGATTCGTCGGGTCGTCGTTGGGTTTGGCACGCGGCGGGGACTGGAGGTGAAGGGCGCGGAACAGGATAAAGCTCGATCTGTTCGAACGCTCACGCCTGGTTGATGGGCGTACATTTCGTGACGGAGTCGCTCCAGGTAAAGATGTCGTACGTACCGTCGGTCCAATAGACTTTGATGGTGTAGGTATGGGTAGTCGTGATGCATTCGTACATCTGCTGCGCGAGCAGTTCTCCCGACCCAGTGGTCAGCGCGGCAAGGGCGAGCGCGACGAGGGCAACTGTGGGGCGGATGGATTTCATGGGAGCCTCCGAGGTGGGCGGAGTAGAAAGGATTCAAACAACTGTTTCAAGTATTATGTCCAGAAAGGTTATTTGCAAGAGGATTGATTTTCCTAAAAGGGGCGTTATCGGTCTCCGCCAGCGAGCGTGCACGGCGTGACGTTCAACTCGGCGCCACACATCCGCCATCGCGCGTGCGGGTTGCGGCTCGCATCCGCACCCACTGCACAGGGTTCGTTGACGCCTCCGGGCTCGCGCGGTAAGTGCGCAGTCTTCCGACCACCCCCCATGCCGGAGAAGATGATGCGCATCCGTGCGCGCGGAGGCAACAGGGATGGCCGCAGGCGTTGGAACGCTGAGTCGCATCCAATGGACAGGTTCTGCAGCGTGACAGGCGAACCCTCCCATCAGTGCTGATCTGTGCTTCAGAAGGTAGTCACCGTTCGGGTTTCTTGATCCGCATCACGATTACCGTCTGCACGTCCAGGCTGTCCCGAGCGACCAGTACCATCCTGTCGCCCCGGACCGCTTTCAGCGCCGTGCGCTGTGTTACCGGAAGCTGAACGCGTCCCAGATAGAGAGCCTTCGAATCGAACACGTCCAGCGCGCGGCCTTCGTCGGGGCTGGTCATCGGACTTGCCCACATGTTGCCGGCGTCGTCGAACAAAAAGCTGCTCAGCGGCGGGTGGTGCCCGGGGATGCGCGACAGGTCGATCTTGATCCCTTGCTCCGTGTAACGGCGGTAGTTCTCCATCATCTGGCCGCGCTCCGCGGGCGTAACCGGGATGAGGGGGGGATTTCGCTCGATCACGCGCTCGATACCACTGCCGAACGCGTGTCGTTCGATGCGGTAGTGGCCCGTATTCGCGATCCAGACGTAACCCTCCGGATCGATCGTCCAGGCTTGCCGCCCGGTAAAGGGCACCCCTACCTGCGTGGTTCGCTGGTTTTGCCTGTCGCCCTGAGTGATTGAGAACACCTCCGGGCGAAATTCGGGGAGGTGAAACGTGTCCTGCGCCTGACCGGCACTGTCGGATCGCACGATGAAAGACGTGATGGAGCCGTCGGGCCGCGGAACGGCAGCCACATCGTACATACGTCCATGCTGGTCGAAGCGTCCGGGCCACGGGCTTATCGTTATGATGGAGTTCCGCGGCCGCGTGTTGACCAGCTTTCCGGCGGTATCGTAGACGGCGAAGCGCGCGTTCGCGCCATCCAGGACCCAGAGCTGGTCATTCGGTCCCCACGCCATCCCCGAGATGGCACCGAACTCCTCGGGGCCACCGCCCTTTCTGCCGATGGAGCGGACGTGCTTTCCGGTCGCGTCGAATACCTGAATCTGGAAACGATGCGCATCCGCCACCCACGCGCGTCCCATAGGGTCGAGCGTCACGTCCACCACATTCCCGAACGCGTCGGGTCCTTCTCCCTCAGCGGAACCGATTCGCGTTTCCTCCTCCACCCGCCACTGCTCACCTCGATTCCATGAGCCCTGCTGCGACGCAACGTCGCTCTCCCCGGCGCGGCCACAGGCGCAGAGAAACAAGCTTGCAGCGGCAACCAGCCGCGAGAGAGGACGTACGACTCGGGAAGGACGCGTAGACTGCATGATCGGCAACGGAAGAACGCGGCGTGTAGGAAGGCAGGGATGGAGAACGAACCGAAGCGCCGGGGGGGCCTCGGTCCGCTTCGCTCGACGCAGTCCGGGGTGCTACGAGTCGTTCTGGGGAACGCAGACCCTGGAAACGACGATTACGGTGGTCTCGTAATAGTTGCCCATGTCGTCGTGCGAGTAGTACGTCGTGGTCCTTGTCGTCGTCGTGCAGATGTAACTGGTCTGCGCCGTCAGCACGTCGGGCGCCGAGGTGACGCAGGCGAGTGCCAAGCCGGCGGAATACAACGATTTCATCGAACGCATGATGCCCCCGGGATGTGAGGAGAGGGTGAAATGGAGAGACAAATACACGTTAATTCGCACGAAACGGCGGAACAAGAGCTTTGCTCATGAGGCGACTTCGTACCGGGGGGATGCATGGCGGGGCGTGCTCCCGTCCGCCTGTGACCATCTCTCCACGACAAAGCGGCATCGTTCCCTGGCGGATGGGGATTCGTTGACACCCGCCCCGCGCACCGGGTAAGTTTGCGCAGTCTTCCGACCATTCCCCGCAACACGACCGGCGACCTGCATGGCCGAACCCCAGCGACGCTCCCTCATGGACCCGCCCGAGGTGGAGCGGGTGCTCGCGCACATGGCGGAGGAGATCGTTGCGCACACGGGCGGCTCGGCCGGCGTGGTGCTGGTGGGGATCGAGCGGCGCGGCGTGCAGCTGGCCCAGCGCATCGCCGAGACCATCGCCGCCGCCGGCGGCGAGACGCCGCTCACCGGCTCGCTGGACATCACCCTGTACCGCGACGACCTGATGACGGTGGGCCCGCGCCCCGTGGTGGGGCAGACGCGCCTTCCCACCGGCGGCGTGGACGGCCGGCACCTGGTGATCGTGGACGACGTGCTGTACACGGGGCGCACCGTCCGCGCGGCGCTGGACGAGCTGGCCGACTTCGGGCGGCCGGCGCGCATCCTTCTGGCCATCCTGGTGGACCGCGGCGGGCGCGAGCTGCCGATCCAGGCGGACGTGGTGGGCGCGAAGGTGGAGGTGCCGCAGGGCGCGGTGGTGGAGGTCAAGGTGCCGGAGATCGACGGCGCCTGGGGCGTGGACCTGACGTGGCCGGAGGCTGCCGCCTGATGACGCCGCCGACGGTAGCCTCGTTCGGAAAGGACCTGCTGGCGCTGGAAGGGATGACCCGCGAGCAGATCACGCAGATCCTGGACACGGCCGAGACGTTCAAGGAGATCTCGGAGCGCCCGGTAAAAAAGGTGCCGGTGCTGCGCACCAAGACCATCGTCAACGCCTTCTTCGAGAACAGCACCCGCACCCGCGTGAGCTTCGAGTTCGCCGAGAAGCGGCTGAGCGCCGACACGGTGAACATCTCCACCGCAGGGAGCTCCGTGGCCAAGGGCGAGACGCTGGTTGACACGGCGCGCAACCTGGAGGCCATGCGCATCGACATGGTGGTGATTCGCCACCACGCGTCGGGGAGCGCGCAGTTTCTGGCCGAGCGCATCGCCAGCGGCGTCATCAACGCGGGCGACGGCAAGCACGAGCACCCCACGCAGGGGCTGCTGGACCTGATGACCATCCGCCAGCACCGCGGCCCCCTGCAGGGCCTCAGGGTGTGCATCTGCGGCGACGTGCTGCACTCGCGGGTGGCGCGCAGCAACATCCACGGACTCAAGACGCTGGGCGCGGAGGTGGGCGTCTGCGGCCCCCGCACGCTGCTGCCGCCGTGCGTGGAGGAGTTGGGCGTCACCGTCTTTGCGCGCATCGAGGACGCGATCGCCTGGGCGGACGTGCTGAACGTGCTGCGCCTGCAGCTGGAGCGGATGAAGGGCGGCTTCATCCCCTCGCTCCGCGAGTACAACCGCGTCTTCGGGGTCACGCGCAGGCGGGTGGAGGCGGCGCCGCGCGACCTGCTCATCCTGCATCCCGGACCCATGAACCGCGGCGTGGAGATCGACAGCGACGTGGCCGACGGGCCGCATTCGGTGATCCTGGAGCAGGTGACCAACGGCGTCGCGGTGCGGATGGCGGTGCTCTACCTCCTCTCCGGCTACGCGCCCGAGCAGGCGGAAGCGGCCAAGGGAGGCGGGGTATGAGGCCGATCACGGGGATGCGGACGCCCTCGCCGGAGCGATCGAGATCGCGGCTGCGACTGCACGCCGTCTGCCCGCGCGCACACGGCGCCGGCCGGATCCCGGGCGCGACGGAGGGCGCGGTATGAAGCCGATGCTGATCCGCGGCGGGCGCGTGGTCGATCCCTCGCAGAAGCTGGACGCGGTGCTAGACGTCGTGCTCGTCGACGGACGCGTCGCGGCCCTCGGCGAGAACCTGGACGCGCCGGAGGGGGCGGAGACGGTGGATGCGTTGGGCCTGGTCGTGGCGCCCGGGCTGATCGACGTGCACGTGCACCTGCGCGAGCCGGGGCAGGAGCACAAGGAGACCATCGAGAGCGGCGCGCGGGCGGCGGCGGCGGGCGGGTTCACCGCCGTCGTGGCGATGCCCAACACCGATCCGCCGATCGACAACCCCGCCAACGTGGGCTTCGTGCTGGCCGAAGGGCTCAAGGCCGGCGGCGCGCGGGTGTATCCCACCGGCTGCATCACCATCGGCCAGAACGGCGAGCAGCTGACGGAGTTCGGCGAGCTGATCGAGGCCGGCGCGGTGGCGGTGACGGACGACGGGCGGCCCGTCGGCAGCGCCAGCATGATGCGGATGGCGCTGGAGTACGCGCTGGCGTTCGACCTTCCCGTCGCGGTGCACGAGGAGGAGCTTACGCTCTCGCGCGGCGGGTCGATGAACGAGGGGATCATCGCCACGCGCCTGGGCCTCACGGGGATCCCCAACGAGGCCGAGGACGTTATGATCGCCCGCGACCTGATGCTGGCGGAGCTCACCGGCGGCCGGCTGCACGTGCAGCACGTATCCACCCGGCGAGGCGTGGAGCTGATCCGCGAGGCCAAGCGCCGCAGCATCCGCGTGACGGCCGAGGCCACGCCGCACCACTTCACCCTGACGGACGCGGCGGTGGCGGCGTACCGCACCGACGCCAAGATGAACCCGCCGCTGCGCTCCGAGGCGGACCGGCAGGCGGTGCGCGAAGGGGTGCGCGACGGCACCCTGGACGTGATCGCCACCGACCACGCGCCGCACCACTACGACGAGAAGGAGCAGGCGTTCGAGGACGCGCCCAACGGCATCGTGGGGCTGGAGACGTCGCTCGGCCTCAGCTACACCGAGCTCGTCGCGCCCGGGATACTGGACCTCTCCGCCCTCATCGACCGGATGAGCTGCGCCCCGGCCCGCGCGATGAGCCTGGACACGCGGATGAAGCTCGGATCGCTGGCCGTGGGGTACCAGGGAGACGTGACCCTGATCGACACGCGCATCGAGTGGACGGTGGACCGCGCCACCTTCCTCTCGATGAGCCGCAACACGCCGTTCCATGGCCGCGACCTGCGCTGCCGGGCGGTGCGGACGATCGTCGGCGGGCGCACGGTCTGGCAGGGTTGAGACGCTGAGGCTTTGGCAGGAATGAATGGAAGGAGCAGTGTGAGGGAGCTGGTTCCGTTGCGATCGATCACGCCGCGCACCGACCCGCGCGTGTTCTGCGGCGCGGCCACGTGGCCGCTGGTGGCCGACCTGCGCGACGACGGGCGCGAGGTGGTGGCCTGCTACCTCGTTCTGGACAAGCAGAAGCGCGACACGAAAGCGGGAAAGCCGTTCCTTACGCTCACGCTGGGCGACCGCACCGGGACCATCGAGGCCAAGGTGTGGGACGACGCGGAGCGGCTGGACGCGGCGGTGGCGCTGGAGGACGTGGTCGGCATCCGCGCGCGGGTGAGCCTGTACAACGAGAAGCTGCAGCTCACCATCAGCGTGATGCAGCCGGTGGAGGTGGGCGACGACGACCTGGAGGTGTTCCTCCCCTCGTCGCCCCGCGACCGCGGGCAGATGGGGCGCGAGCTGGACGCGCTGATCGCCACCGTGACGGACCTGCCGCTGCGCACGCTCCTGGTCCGCTGCGTGGGAAAGAGCACGCAGATGGGCAGGCAGTTCCGCCTGCATCCAGCCGCCAAGCGCAACCACCACGCGTACCTGGGCGGGCTGCTGGAGCACTCCCTCTCCGTGGCCAAGTCGGCGGACCGGCTATGCGCGCACTACCGCGAGCAGGGGGCGGAGCTTGACCGCGACCTGCTGGTGACGGCCGCGCTGCTGCACGACATCGGCAAGGTGCGCGAGCTGGCGGCCCGCCGCTCGTTCGTCTACACCGACGAGGGGCAGCTGCTGGGGCACATCCTGATCGGCCTGCAGATGGTGACCCGCGAGGCGGAGCAGATCCCGGGGATGCGCCCGGACCGGCTGCTGCACCTGCAGCACCTGATCGCCAGCCACCAGGGGCGCCTGGAGTGGGCCAGCCCCAAGGTGCCCATGACGCTGGAGGCGCTGATCCTGCACAACGCGGACGAGCTGGACGCCAAGATGAACCCGGGGATGCGGACGGTGCTCGGTCTGCAGCCGGGGGGGTGGTCCGGCTTCGACCGCCACCTGGACCGCGCGCTCTACCGCCCGCCGCAGCTTCCCGCCGACGCTCCCGTGGAGGCCGTGCCTCCGCAGGAGGTGGTGGAAGTGCTGATCGACATGTTCCGCGGCTGACGGCCGCCTTCCCGGACACGCCATGAGTGAACAGATCCCCGGCGCCACCGTCCACGACCTGATCCGCCAGCGCGAGCAGCTCACGGGCTGGATCGCGCGGCTGGACGAGGTGGGCGGGCAGGCCAGCACCCGCGCCGCCGACCGCATCCGCGCCGACTACGCGGACCGCCTGCGCCGCGTGAACGAGAGCCTTTCGGCGCACCGCGGCGAGATCGAGGCCGACCTGCAGCGCTTTCGCGGCGCGCTGGAGCAGGCCGAGCAGCACCGCCTGGCCGCGGCGGACGAGATGGACGAGGCCAGCCTGCGCCACCTGATCGGCGAGCTGGACGAGGCGGCGTGGAACGCGGCGCGTCCCGACCTGGAGGCGCGGGTGCGCGAGGCCGAGGACGCCGTCGCCGAGGCGCGCGCCGAGGTGGAGCGCCTGGAGACCCTGGCCGCCGACATCGCCAGCGCCGAAGCCGCCGCGTCCGCCGCCGAAGCCGCCGCGCCGGCCTTCGCGGAGCCGGAGCCCGAGCCCGCTGCCGCCGAGCCTGAGCCCGCTGCCGCCGAGCCGGAGCCCGAGGCGGCCGCGGCGGAGACGGCGGGGGGCCCGTTCGACCGCGAGGCGACAGCGGACTTCGAGCCGGAGCTGCCGGACGACGACCTCCCCAGCCTGGACGACGTCGCCGCGCCCGCCGCGGCGGAGACGACGTTCGAGGCGCCCCCGCCGGCGGACGTGCGCCAGGCGGCGGACGCGGTATCGACGGACGAGTGGGACCCGTTTGGCAGCGAGTTCGGCACCGAGCCCAAGCAGGGAGATGCGGAAGAGGACCTGCCCTGGCTGGAGGGGATCGACCAGGCAGCGACGGGGGCGGGCGGGGGTTGGACGCCGCCCGCGGCCGGCGCGGACGAGGGGCTGGACTTTCTGCGCGAGATCGAGGAGTCCACCCGCCCGGCCGCCGAACCGCCGGCCTCCGCCGACCTGGGCGCGGACGACCTGGCGTTCCTGGAGGAGCTGGACCGCGCCATCGGCAGCGGCCCGGCGTCCGGCGGGCGCGGGAACAAGACGCCGCCGGCCCAGCCCGCCGCCACGCCGCCCGCCGCCGCTGCCGCGGGCCCCAACGCCCGCGCGGAGCCGCTGCTGTGCAAGGAGTGCGGCGCCATCAACGAGCCGCATTCCTGGTACTGCGAGATCTGCGGCTCCGAGCTGTAGCCCGCGCCGCGCCTGGACGAATGCGAAAGCCCGCTGGTGATCCGGCGGGCTTTTGCGTTCGGCTGACTCTTACAGATGGGCCTCACACAGAGTTAGCGGAGTTAGCGGAGTTTGCTCGTGCCTCGTCGGCAGATTGTGTCGTGGACGAATTGAGTGATCCTCACCATCCCGGCGGCGGGCGTGGCTCGGCGCGTTGCGAGGGCCCGGGATCGAGGAGAGATGCCGGGCCCGGGTCAAGCCGCCGACGTGCCGCGTGATCCGCGGGCGCCCGCGCCGAGCTACCAGCACGCGGTGTCGCAGCTTTCCCGGCAGGTGTCCTGCGCGTAGCACGTCACTTCGCAAGACATGTAGCATGAGGCGCCGCACGATCCGCCGCATGAGAAGCATGCCGTGTTGCAGCCCGTGTCGCACACCGAGACCTCGCAGGTGTTGCACCCCGGACAGGTACATGCCGTCTGGCAGGTGCACTGCTGCTCGCCGAACACGGTTCCGGCGCAGGCCGCCGCCGGCCCAACCCGCCGCGACCCCGCCCGCTGCCGCCGCCGCGAGCTCCGCCTCCCGCGCGGAGCCGCTGCTGTGCAAGGAGTGCGGCGCCATCAACGAGCCGCATTCCTGGTACTGCGAGATCTGCGGCTCCGAGCTGTAGGCCCCCACGGGCCGTGAGATGGATGCGAAAGCCCGCCGGTGATCCGGCGGGCTTTCGTGTTTCGGATGTCAGCGTCGTCCCGGGAACGGGCTCACACCTCGCAGTGGGTGTTCCAGTTGCAGGTGACGAACTGCGGGCAGGTGTGGTCGCACGTGCCGCCACAGCTGCCGTAGCAGCTGTACGGACACGTCTCGCAGCCGGTGTCGCAGTACGACGGGTCGCAGGTGTTGCACCCCGGGCAGGTGCAGTTGGTGGGGCAGGTGCACTGCTCCGCGTAGACGGTCCCGTGGCTGTGCTCCTGGGCCGTGGTGTCGAACGTCTCCACGGCGAGGTCTTCCAGCTTCAGCTTGTTCATGGACGTCCTCCGGATGGCGGGGATCAGGATCACCCACTCCGTCCGCCGTCCCCGCGCTTGTCGCGGACGGGGTGGTAGAGCGCCGGAACCGCGGGCGTGCAATCTACAGAGTGCGTCAGAATCCGCCAGAAAACATCCGGAGGTGAGGAGGCGCGGGTGGCCCGCCGGAGGGATGTGGCGGGCTTTCGCTCGTTTGCCGCTTTCAGCGGCTCGCTGTCATTCCTCAGGATGACAGGTGGGGCGGGAATGGGATGATGGGGCCTGGGGGCGGAAGGCAGGCCGGAGGGCGCGGGGAGACGCTGCTCCCCGCGCCCTTCGGGTGAAGCGGCCCTCCGATCAGTCGGTGCAGAAGTACGTGCCGCAGATGCCGTCGCAGCTGTCCCAGCAGGTCTGGTTGCCGCCACACGTCGCTTCGCAGGTGGCGCAGTTGGTCTGGCACGACACCCAGCCGCAGGTGGGGCAGCCGGGGCAGGTGCAGTTGGTGTGGCAGGTGCACTGCTCCCCGAACACCGTCCCGCACTTTTCCTCCGGATCGGCCGTGGTGTCGAAGCTCTCGACCGCCAGATCGTCCAGCTTGAGCTTGTTCATCGTTCCACTCCACACGTCGTAGGGTTGGCCTTATACTGCACAGCGAGGCGCAATGTAGGCGGCCCTCTGGGCACCGGGCAGGAAGAGGGGACGAGTGGTGATGGGCCGGGACGAACTCGCTCCACGGTGGGGCCGCGGGACTGAGGATCGAGCAGGGAAGGGGCAGGGGGAGACCGTGGAACGGGGCGTTTCTGACCGAACGCGGGAGGCCCGGCATCGATGATCGATGCCGGGCCTCCTCCGTGTGCAGCCTGGAGACGGCTAGACGCAGAAGTACGTGCCGCAGGCGGTGTCGCAGCTGTCCCAGCAGGTGTCGCCGCCGCCGCAGGTGGCCTGGCCCCGGCACGTGCCGTACTCGCAGGAGGCGTCGCACGTGCCCCAACAGCTCGCCGCGCAGGTGTTGCAGTTGCTCATGCACGACGCGTAGGCGCACGTGGGGCAGCCCGGGCAGGTGCAGACGGTGTAGCAGGTGCATTGCTGCTCGCCGAACACCGTCCCGCGCTCCTTTTCCCTGTCTGCCGTGGTGTCGAAGCTCTCCACCGCCAGGTCGTCCAGCCTGAGCTTGTTCATCTCCATCCTCCGCGTGTAAAGGGGTTGGATAGATGCTGCACCGTGCCAGGCAATCTAGGCGCGCATACCTGATCAAGCCATAAAAAAATTTGGTTCATCGCGGATTGGGTTGCAAGCTGCGGTCGCGCTCTCCAGGGGCGAGATGACCCGCGATGCAGTGGAAGGGTGTCAGGGCACGGCGGCGGGTGGGGGTTGCTCCACGCGTGTGTGGACGCGTCGGGAACGGCAGAGG
>DASUVG010000015.1:0-13737 GCA_036379135.1 Longimicrobium sp. | reverse complement strand
ATCGTGGGGATCGTGGCGCTGCCGCTTTCCATCGCGTTCGCCATCGCCAGCGGAATGCCGCCGGCGGCGGGGCTGTACACGGCGATCATCGCGGGCTTCCTCATCAGCGCGCTGGGCGGCAGCCGGGTGCAGATCGGCGGGCCCACGGGGGCGTTCGTCGTCATCGTCTACGGCATCGTGCAGCAGTACGGGGTGGACGGCCTCACCGTCGCCACGCTGATGGCGGGGCTGATCCTGATCGGCTTCGGGGTCGCGCGGCTGGGCGCCGCCATCAAGTTCATCCCCGCGCCCGTGGTCACCGGCTTCACCAGCGGCATCGCCGTCATCATCTTCTCCAGCCAGGTGAAGGACCTGCTGGGGCTGCGGATGGGCGAGGTGCCCGCCGGCTTCGTGGAGAAGTGGATCGCCATCGCGCGCAGCCTGGGGACCCTCACCCCCGCCGCGGCCGGGGTTTCCGCGCTGGGCCTGGCGATCCTCCGGTTCTGGCCCCGGGTCAGCCGCACCGTTCCGGCGCCGTTCGTGGCGCTGGTGGCGTGCACGCTGCTGGCGCGCTTTGGCGGGCTGGAGGTGGAGACCATCGGCAGCCGCTTCGGCGAGATCTCGTCCGCGCTGCCGCGGCCCCACCTGCCGCGCGTCCCGGCCGAGGAGATGCGCCTGCTGGTGGCGCCCGCGTTCACCATCGCGCTGCTGGCGGCCGTGGAGTCGCTGCTGAGCGCCGTGGTGGCGGACGGGATGATCGGCGGGCGGCACCGCAGCAACGCGGAGCTCATCGCGCAGGGCGTGGCGAACGTGGCGTCGCCGCTCTTCGGCGGCATTCCGGCTACCGGCGCCATCGCCCGCACGGCGACGAACATCAAGGCGGGCGGCCGCACCCCGGTGGCGGGGATGGTGCACGCCCTTACGCTGCTGCTCATCACCCTCTTCTTCGGCAGGCTGGCGTCGTACATCCCGCTGGCCGCGCTGGCCGCCATCCTGGTCGTCGTCGCCTGGAACATGAGCGAGTGGCGCGTGTTCCGCTCGGAGCTGCAGGCGCCCCGGAGCGACGTGGCGGTGCTGCTCACCACCTTTCTGCTCACCGTGCTGGTGGACCTGACCGTCGCCATCCAGGTGGGGATGGTGCTGGCCGCGTTCCTCTTCATGCTGCGGATGGCGGAGGTCACCAGCGTCACGGCGCTCACCGGCGAGGCCGGGGAGGGCGCGGAGCCGGCGCTGCGCGGGGAGCCGGTGCCGCCGGGGGTGGAGGTGTACGCCATCGACGGCCCGTTCTTCTTTGGCGCGGCGGAGAAGTTCCGCGAAACGGTGGGACAGGTGAAGGGAACTCCGCGGGTGTGGATCATCCTGATGCGCCGGGTGAGCGCCATCGACTCCACGGGGATCCGCATGCTGCGCACGCTGGTCCGCGGCGCGCACAGGGACGGCGCGCGGGTGATCCTCGTGGGCGTGCACGCGCAGCCGATGATCGCGCTGGGCAGGGCCGACCTGCTGGACGAGATCGGCGAATCCGACCTCTGCGGCACCCTGGACGAGGCGCTGGACGCCGCCAGGGCGCACCTGGGCCTCTCGCCGGCGCCCCGGACAGACCCTCCCGCGGCGACAGCGGCCTGAGGCGGAGCGGCGGAACGCCGGAACGGCACCTGGACGAGTGCTCCGTCCACGTCCGCGCCGCCGAATACCTTCCCCTGAACCGCGACGCGGTGGAGAAGCACGGTCACAAGAGCAAGCACCATCACGGCGAGCACCAACACGCCGGTCCCGCCCCGCCTGACGGTGAGGCGTGATCTCCGCAGTCCACTGAACAAAAAGTCAGGCCGCTGGCCAAACATCGCGGCAGCCGCAGGTGATCGCCCCCCGCGTCTGCCGTGTGTTTAGTTTAGATCTTGCGCATCCCGAGTGATTTGCGCGATTGTTCGGTGGTCACAAGAAGCATTCGCCGTGGAGGAAGCATGCAGCGAGAATTCGACGTCGTCATCGAGCGCGACTCAGCAGGATACTATGTAGGGTCTGTCCCCGCGCTCCGGGGCTGTCATACACAGGCTCGCTCGCTCGACGAGCTAATGGAGCGTATGCGGGAAGCCGTCGAGCTCTGCCTGGAAGTCGCGGGTGAAGAGCTTGAGCCCATGACGTTCGTTGGTGTTCAGCGGATCTCTGTTGCAGCGTGAGCCGCCTACCCCGCCCAACAGGTTCCGAGGTCGTGCGAGCCTTGGGCAAGGCCGCATTTGAGGTGGTCCGGATCAAAGGCAGCCATCATTTTCTACATCATCCGGATGGGCGAGCCACCGTAGTCCCCGTGCACGCGGGCGAAACCATCGGCCCTGGGCTCATGAGCAAGATCCTCCGCGATACCGAACTCTCCCGCGACGAGTTCATCGAACTACTCGGCTGATCAAGCCGGGCGGCTTGCGTCGTCAGGCCGCTAGCCTATAGCCTGACATCGCGGCAGCCGCAGGTGATCGCTCCCAGCGGCTGCCGCGCGATCCTCACGAAAGCGGTGCCACACCCCGCGCCCGCGCCCACTCCATCGCCCCATCCCTCACCTCGCGCAGGCTGCTGCCGAACTCCAGCACCGATTCCGCAACGAGCAGATCCATCGCCACCTCGTCTTCCGGTGCGTAGCGGGCGAGCTTGATTGAAGAATTGGCGACCGCCTCGAGTGCGCCGAACCGATCTTTCAGGATCTCCAGTAGCCGCATCGGCGAGGGCGGAAGCTGCTGTTCCATGCGCACCTCCATCTCTTGACCCGCGCCGACGAGCAGGGCTACTCTACCGATCGGACGGCTCTCGAGTCGTTCGTGTGGGAGGCTGGCCGTGTCTTCCTGGCCGAGGAGGCGGTCAGCCTCTACTTGTGCCCCGCTGTTTACAGTATAGTAAACGGCGCTGCATCTGTCAACAGGTGCGTAAACGTGAGCGAGCCGTTCAAGAGAGCGACTGACCGTTTGATCGGCACCGTTTCGCTCGCCGACCTTGCCGAGGAACTCGGTGTGTCGCACGGTCTGCTGCGGCAGGCGCGACTCAGCACGTCCGCCTCATCGTATCGCTCACCTCCTCCAGGTTGGGAGAAGGCGGTGGCGAAGCTCGCTCGCGAACGCGGCGGAGCCTTAATCAAACTCGCGGACGAGATGGAAGCGAAGGCGTAGCCGCGGCCTAACAATCGGGTGTCTGCGAGGCCGTCCATGCCTTTGAGCGGGACATAAGTCTTTGTGCGCCAGCCCCACACCCCCGGACCCGTGTATTGTTAGGTGTCCTCATGCTGGAGGTGGGCGAATTGAGCGATACTGTTGGCATCCAGACTGCGGGTGATCTTGAGGCAGTAGTGCTCGCCGAGTCGTTTGACCTGCTCGGGAGCATCGTTGGCCCGTACATGTATCGTGTTTCCGGCACGGCCGGCGAGCAACAGGCGATGTTTTCGTCGGCTGAAATACAGGCGCTCTTCTATATCAGAGTACACGAGTTCCTTGCGCCAACAACCAAAGTTTCGTCTGTAGCGTCCGCGCCCGGAGAGTTTTCTCTTTTCTCGGGCGGGGCGTGGCTCACCACTCGATATCCAGACGAAGCAAGAGAGGCCGGCCTCGACGCAGCTTATAGAGGCGCAGCAGAGTGGTTCGATAGGCTTCATAGAATCGTTTTCTGGGCTCCGAGTGTATCGCGCCATCTCCGCTTGGAGCTTCCAATGCGAAGCATCATCTCAATGCGTGCCAATCTTGAGAAGCATAGACTCTTGCGCCTTGATCGGGAGATCGGACGCCTTCAGAAGAAGTGTGCGGCGAGCGGCTGTCCCTTGACCACGGCCGAGGCTGTAGCCGCTCGCGAAGACTACGAAACCCATATTCGGGGGATGCTTGAGTACCATGCGACGGAAGTCGCCGAGCACGTAGGGCAATACTTCCTTGCCCTATATCGCTTGGTGTTGCTGCGGTACCAAAAGCATCCAACCAATAAACTTGATGAAATGCCTTATCCGCACGACGTTAGCAACGACGTTTATCGGTACATGTACACGTCGGCTATATGGAGTCTATCTGGATGGACAGAAGCGCGGATCAAGTCTTCAATACCGGGAACGTCGCCCTCTTTCAAGTATCCCTATCCCCAGCATGAGGATTGGTCCGTTGTCGAGAGGGAGCAAAGCGCCACATAACTGCAGGCGTGCAGTGGATGCGGAGCTATGCATTGTTTTGAGCAAGTCTCGGCTGCGGGCGTGGTCGCTCCGCACCGCTGACGCCGCAGTCGTTAGGCCTTGCCGGGGGGTGAGCGAATGGACTTACTCACGAACGCGATAGAATCGATTCAGGTTGGCGTTGAGGATTGGCAGGTGCGGACCCGGCCACGCCTCCTGTCAGCCGTCCGGAACATCCACGCCGGCATTCTCCTGATGTACAAGGAAGCCTTGTTGCGTCTGTCTCCAGAAAACACAAACGAGCTTCTTATCAAAGCCCGACTGTCAGCCGAAGTCGATGCGGCCGGTCACGTGAGGATGGTTGGAAGTGGCCGGAAGACCTTGGATACCCAACAGATCCGTGACCGCTTCCAAAGCTTGGGGATCCATACCGATTGGCGGCGGTTCGAACAGATTGCGAAGGTTCGCAACGATATCGAACACTACTATGCGGACGTGACCCATGAAAGCATTCTTGGTGTGATTGCGTCCGCTTTCCTGATCATCCGCGGCTTCTGCGTGGAGGAACTCGAAGAAGAGCCGCGGGAATTGTTGGGACAGGCGACCTGGGACACAATGCTTCAAGCAGCCGACGTTTATGCCGCCGAACGCGCAGAGTGCGATGCCTCGCTTGGCTCAGTCGAGTGGGCCTCCGATATTCTGAGGTCGGCCATCGCGGACTATAGCTGTGACTCATGCGGTTCGAACCTACTTCGGATCGAAGGCGCAGAGGCAGTATCAGCGACTCTTGAGTGTCGCTCGTGCGGAGCCGTTATCGAGGCCGAAAACTTCATTCCGAGTGCTTTGGCTTTGGCTTTCGAATGGGATACATACGCGGCGCTTAAGGACGGAGGGGACGGCCCACTTGCCGAATGCCCGTTCTGCTTCAAAGAAACCTACTTACTTGAGGAAGGTCGATGCCTCTACTGTGGTCATGAGGCGGAACATGAATGCACGAGGTGTGGGTGTACCATACCACCCTCTGAGTTGACCTCGTCTCCGCTCTGCGGCTACTGCGACCACATAATGGCGAAGGACGACTGAGGCCTGGGCGGGGTAATCCGATGCTCCCTGCCATACCTCGCGATCCGAAGCCCCAAGCTTCTCCAGACGAGTGCTCGCGCCATTCGCAGATAAACGTGCAGGGCCGGTACTGCTTTCTGCGGAACGACAGGCCTTGCGCGCCGGCCCCGCATCCCCTGACGCTTGTATCGTCATTCCGCTGGACAAACATCTCGTCAGCCGCGGGATATCCCCCCGCGGCTGCCGTGTGTTATCGCCGGTCCATCTCGAACCACGAACCGCCGCACCACCTCCCGCAGGTGCGGCCTGCACGGGCCCGGTTCACTCCAGCGAGAACGGCGGGTACTCGTCGTGGAGCAGGAGCAGGTAGGCCTCTACGCGCGTGTTCCAGCGCAGCACGCCCACGCCGAAGTCGTACAGCCCCCGCGGATGGCGGCCGGTGAACAGGATGGCGAACCAGGCGATCACGGTCGCCAGGGCCCAGACCACGCCCAGCACCCACACCGCCAGCAGGTGCGGGATGGCCAGGATGATCCGGAACGCCACCGACACCCGGTCCCGCGGCGCCTCCGGCACGTCCAGCACCAACTCCGCCGGGTACGGCCCGTCGCCGAAGGGCGGGTACTCGTCGCGCAGCAGCGCGGTGTACGCCGCGGCGCGCACCCGCCAGCGCAGGTACATCGTGGCCAGGTTGCGCAGCCCCTCGGGATAGCGGCTGCCGAAGACGATGGCGAACCAGGCGATCAGCGCGCACACCGCCGCCACGGCGCCCAGCACGCCGGCGCCGGTCCACTCCAGTCGGGGGTTGTCGTTCGGCCCCACGCCCCACGAGAACGCGAACGCCGCCGGCGCGCCCACCAGCAGCAGGTGCGGGATCGCCAGGATGATGCGGAACCCGGTCGTCAGCCGGTTCCGGCTCTCGGTCTGCGGCGCCACGCGCACGTCCACCGGGTGCATGGACGCATGGTGGAGCTCGCTCGCGATCGTGTTCATCGTATCCCCCCGGGGCGGATGCCCCGCTGATGGTGAATTCCCTGCCCCTCAGGCCATCACCGGCTCCCGCGCGGCGATCACCGGCGCGGGCAGCTGGACGACCGCCGGCGCCGCGGCGTCCCGCTCCCGCTCCATCTTCAGCACCTCCAGCGTGGTACGCACCACGGAGTCGGGGTTCAGCGAGAGGCTGTCGATCCCCTCCGCCACCAGAAAGCGGGCGAACTCCGGATAGTCGCTGGGCGCCTGGCCGCAGATGCCGATCTTGCGGCCCGCCGCGTGCGCGGCGCGGATCGCCTGCGACACCATGCGCGTCACCGCGGGGTTCCGCTCGTCGAACAGCCGCGCGACCAGAGCGGAGTCTCGATCGACCCCCAGCACCAGCTGCGTAAGGTCGTTGCTGCCGATGGAAAAGCCGTCGAACACCTCCGCGAACTCCTCCGCCAGGATCACGTTCGCCGGGATCTCGCACATCACGTAGACCTCCAGCCCGTTCTCCCCCCGCACCAATCCGTTCACCGCCAGCTCGGCGACCACGCGGCGCCCCTCGTCCACCGTGCGGCAGAAGGGGACCATCACCTTTACGTTGGTCAGCCCCATCCGCTCGCGCACGCGCAGCAGCGCCCGGCACTCCATGGCGAACGCCTGGCGGTAGCGCGCGTCGTAGTAGCGCGACGCGCCGCGAAAGCCCAGCATGGGGTTCTCCTCCGCCGGCTCGAACGCCGCCCCGCCCAGGAGCCCCGCGTACTCGTTCGTCTTGAAGTCCGACAGGCGGACGATGACCTCCTCTGGCCAGAACGCCGCCGCGATGGTGCCCACCCCCTCCGCCAGCCGCTCCACGAAGTAGTCGCCGGGATCGTCGTACCCGGCCGACAGCCGCTCCACCTCCGCGCGCTGCGCCGGATCGGCGACGCGCTCGGGGTGCAGCAGGGCCATGGGATGCACGCGGATGTGCGACGAGATGATGAACTCCAGCCGCGCGAGGCCCACGCCGTCGTTGGGAAGCATCGAGAGCTTCAGCGCCTCGTCCGGGTTGCCGACGTTGAGCATGATCCGGGTCCGCGGACGCTCCAGCGTGGTGACGTCGGTGCGCTCCACGTGCGCCGCCAGACGGCCGCGGTAGACCTTGCCCTCCACCCCCTCCGCGCACGAGACGGTGACCGGCGTGCCGTCCGGGATCGCCTCCGTCCCCCGCTCCGTGCCCACCACCGCGGGAATGCCCAGCTCGCGGCTCACGATGGCCGCGTGGCAGGTGCGCCCGCCGCGGTCGGTGACGATGGCGGCCGCGCGCTTGAGCACCGGCTCCCAGTCGGGGTCCGTCATCTCGGTCACCAGCACCTCGCCCTGCCCCAGCTGCTCCAGGTCGTCCGCGGAGCGGATGACGCGCGCGCGGCCCTGCCCGATCTTCTCGCCCACGCTGCGCCCGGACGCCAGCACCTCGTCCGTCTCGTCCAGGACCCAGCGCTCCAGCACCAGGCCGCTCTGCCGGGCGTGCACCGTCTCCGGGCGCGCCTGCAGCAGGAACAGCTCGCCGGTGCGCCCGTCCTTTGCCCACTCCATGTCCATGGGCGTGGGGGTGCCGTGATGCGCGGAGTAGTGGTCCTCCACCAGGCACGCCCAGCGCGCCAGCGTCAGCACCTCGTCGTCGTCCAGCACCAGCCGGCCCCGCTCCTCCAGGGGGACGGGGACGCTCTTCACCGGGCGGGTGCCGCCCTCGTCGTAGACCAGCTTCATCTCCTTGCTGCCGGCGCGGCGCTGCAGGAGCGGGCGGAAGCCCTGGCGCAGGGTGGGCTTGAAGACCACGTACTCGTCGGGGTTCACCGTCCCCTGCACCACGCTCTCGCCCAGCCCGTACGCGGCGTTGATCACCACCACGTCGCGAAAGCCGCTCTCCGTATCGAGCGAGAACATCACCCCCGCGCTCCCCAGGTCCGAGCGCACCATCTTCTGCACGCCCACGGAGAGCGCCACGTCCTGGTGGCGATACCCCCGCTCGGCGCGGTAGACGATGGCGCGGTCGGTAAAGAGAGACGCGAAGCAGCGCCGCACCGCGTCCAGCAGTGCTGCCTCGCCGCGGACGTTCAGGAAGGTCTCCTGCTGCCCGGCGAAGGAGGCCTCGGGAAGGTCCTCTGCGGTGGCGCTGCTGCGGACGGCAACGTCGCAGCCGGCGCCGTACTCCGCCTCCAGCCGCCGGTAGGCGCTGCGGACGGCGGCGGCCAGCGGCGCCGGGAGCTCCGCCGCCAGGATCGCGTCGCGGACCGTGCGCCCTGCCTCGTGCAGCCGGTCCAGGTCCTGGACGTCGAGCCCGGCAAGAGCGCGGTCGATGATCCCGTTCAGCCCCGCCTCGCGCAGAAAGCGGCGATAGGCGTCAGCCGTGGTGGCGAACCCGTTGGGGATGCGCACGCCCCGCGGCGCCAGCGCCCGGCGCAGCTCGCCCAGCGACGCGTTCTTGCCGCCGACCAGGGGCACGTCGTCCAGCCCGAGCTCGTCGAACCAGCGGATCCAGGACTCGATCATCGTACGCTCCCTCCCGATTTCATGACGCGCGGCACGGCGGCGGAAGCCGATCTGCCCCGCCGCCGCGCCCGGTCAGCATTCGTCGTCCTCTTTTTCATCCGGCAGATGGACGTCCTCCGGCCAGTCGTCCTGAGGATCGGCGGCACGGCGCGGGAACTTCTCCCCGGCCGCGGCCACGGCCGCGGGCGCCGGCTGCGCGCCGGCGGGCTTCGGCCCGGTGCCGGTCAGCGTCGGAGTGGACATGCGTGCCTCCATGGTGCGGGTTCGGCTTTCCCTCCGGGCGCGCGCTCGCGTGCCCGATGCTCCTTCATGGCCGGAGCGGCGCCTCTGCGCCTTCCGCGCCGGCCGTCATCAAGGGGTCCGCGCGCGGCGGCTGGACGCCGTACCAGAAGGTGTAGGCGTAGCGCTCGCCCCCCACCTCCACCGTCAGGCGCAGCGGCGCGCGTCCGTCCCCCGGGTCGCCGGCCAGGCAGTCGAGCGGCACGGATGTCCACAGGCCGCCCTGCAGCGTGGGCACGCGCGCGACGGCAACCGCCTCGTCCTCGCGGGAGCCGCGCGCCGGCACCACGTCCGCGGGCGGTCCGCCCCCGCGCCACCGCATCTCCCAGCCGAGCGTCACCGCGGGACACTGCACCTCCGCCTTTCCCACGGCGGCGGGATCCCACTCGATCCGCATCACCTCATCCCGCCTGTTCCACAGGCGAAAGCGAACGCCTTCCGTGGTCGCGTGCGTGCGGAACGCGATCAGCGAGTCCTCGAAGAAGGCCCCCCGTCCGTCGGGCTCCAATCCGGGCCTGGCCGCCCACTCCGTTCCGGAAGCGGAGGACCGGTCCACCCCCTCCAGTTCCACCCGTGGGACCGCGTCGCTCCCCAGCGGGAGCCAGATGCACCCCGCGGCCGCCATCGGCAGCAGGAGCGCGTGCATTCGCATCATCTTGCCCTCCCTTCCGTCTGCTCCGCTCCCGCGCAGCGGGGCGGAGCGCCGCCCCGGCCGGCACCGCACCGGGACGGCGGCGGGAGGGGGCGCCTCCCGCCGCCCACTGCATCGTCACACCGTGATCGCCACCTTCAGCACGCCGTCGCGCTGGTGGCCGAAGAGGTCGTAGGCCTCCTCGATCTGGTCCAGCGTAAAGCGGTGCGTCACCAGGGGGCGCAGGTCGGCCCGGCCGCTGGCCACCACGTTCAGCAGCCGCCGCATCCGCTCCTTGCCGCCCGGGCAGAGCGTGGTCACGATCCGGTGGTCGCCCAGCCCCGCCGCGAAGGCGTCCAGCGGCAGCTCCACCTTGCCGGAGTAGACGCCCAGGCTGCTGAGGGTGCCGCCCGGCTTGAGCACGCGCAGGCAGCTTTCGAAGGTCTGCTGCGTCCCCAGCGCCTCGATGGCCACGTCCACCCCGCGCCCCCCCGTCAGCTCCATGATCCGCTCCACGGGGTTCTGCTCGTGGAAGTCGATCGTGTCGTCCGCCCCCAGCCGCCTGGACATCTCCAGCCGCTCCGGCACGCCGTCCACCGTGATGATGCGGCTGGCGCCCCGGAGCTTCGCGCCCAGCGTGGCGCACAGGCCGATGGGCCCCTGCGCGAACACCGCCACCGTGTCGCCGATGCGGATCTCGCCGCTCTCCGCCCCGCCGAAGCCCGTGCTCATGATGTCGGGGCACATCAGCACCTGCTCGTCCGTCAAGCCGTCGGGCACGGGGGTCAGGTTGGCCATGGCGTGGTGGATCAGGACGTACTCCGCCTGGCACCCGTCGATGGTGTTGCCCAGCTTCCAGCCGCCCATGGCCTTGCCGCCGCACTGCGACTTCTGGCCGTCCAGGCAAGGGTTGCACTGGCCGCAGGGGGTGATGGCGCCCACGATCACCCGCTGCCCCACCCGGTAGCCAGTGACGCCGGGGCCGAGGGCGGCGATGACGCCCACCGGCTCGTGGCCGATGATGCGCCCGGACTCCACCGGGTACTCGCCCTTGAGGATGTGGACGTCGGTGCCGCAGATGGTGGTGGTGGTCACGCGCAGGAGCGCGTCGCCGGGGCCTACCTCCGGGACCGGCTTCTCCTGCAGCTCGATGCGGCCGGGCGCCACGAAGACGGCGGCCTTCATGGTCTTGAGGATGCGGCCGGACTGTGCGGGGACGGCTGCGGGTGTCGCGATGCTCATGGCTTCCTCCACGATTCAGGTCCGTGCCCCCCGCGCGCCTGCCGTGCGGCGGAACCGGGACACACGTATGGATAGCCGCGGAGGCGACGTGCGGGCGTAGGGGGAGGCTGGTGCGGTGTGTGGGGATTTGCTGATCGTCGTCGCGGAGGGACGCGCTCAGGCGAAGGAGAGGTCCAGCAGGGCCGCCCAGCGGCACACGACGAATCACGATGCAGAGCGGAGCGGAGGCGCGGCCGCTGAATCCTGGTCTCCGTCCCGGCACCGGCCGTGACGGTGCCGGCGCGGCGTGCATCTCACGCCCCGCCGCGCGCGGGGCTATGGCCGCGGCGTGAGGAGGTATCCGCCGAACAGCGTCGTGCCCAGCAGGATCTGGCCACGGTTGTTGATGTCTACGAAGTCCCCGAAGAACCGGACGACGAGGGTCAGGTGGCCGTCGCGCCACAGGTGCAGCCCGTCGTCCGCGGCGCCAACCACCTCGTCGCGGTCGTTCAAACCGTACACCCGGCTCAACCCCAGGATGCGGGTATACCCGGCTCCGTCCCACAGAAAGTTCCAGGTGTCGCCAGACTTTACACACTCTACCAGCACGTGCCCCGCCTCGTTGATGTCGCGGCCGATGAGCGCAACGCAGCCGGTGGAGGGCGCGGGGAGCGGCGTGTACCGCCCGGCCTCCCACAGGTACGCGGTTTCCCACGGAAGACAGGTGGTGGGGGTGCAGGAAGAACCCAGCGCCGCGTTGACCACCACCTGCCCGCGGTTGTTGATGGCCACCGCCCGCGTGTTGGGCCACCACGGGGTGGGCGCGTCGAGCCAGACCGTCTGCCCCGCCTGCCACACGAAGCCCTGGAAAGACTCCTGCGACTCGGGGCGGGTGCCCACGACCTGCTCATGGTCGTTGATGTCGGCCACCCTGCCGATGAAATGGGTCTCCAGGGTGCCGCCCCTGACCAGCCAGGAGTCTCCTGAATCGGTCGGGCCTCCGCTCTGGATGGGCTCGTGCAGGATCACCGTTCCGGCGTTGTTCATGGCGGGGGTGGTGCGCCACGCATCCGACGCGAGCGTGGGGATCCAGTGCAGCGTCTGGGCGCCGTCGCGCCACACGGCGATGCCGCCTCCCGGGACGTACCCGGCCACCTCGCCGCGGTCGTTGAGCGCGCTGGCCCGCTCGAGTCCCACGTTCACGGCGGTGTACGGATCCGCCACGGCGCGTACGCTCACGGGCAAGGACGCGCCCACCGCGCCGATGCGCACGCGCACCTGTACGGTCCCCGCTCCCCGCGTGGAAAGCGTCGCGTACCGGCGCACCGGATCAGGATGAACCACCGCCACGGCGGAATCCGAGGTGCTCCAGGCCACGGCGGTGTCGGAGAACAGCGGATTGCCGTACCGGTCCGCCGTCTCTACGTGCATGCGGATGGAGGACGGATGCAGACGGATCAGGTTTTCGTGGGGACGGATGAAGATCCGGACAAGCGGGCCCGGCGCGGCCAGGACGCTGAAGTAGACGCGCGCGCCCAGCGCCTCGGCCCACGCGTCGCTGGTCCGGTGTCCCGCGCTCGCGCTGATTTTCCATCGCGCGCGCGTCTCGCCCGCCGAGTCGGTCGGGATCGAGTCGAAGAGCATCTTGCAGAGGTATCCGGAGCACCCCCACCGCACCGGGATGCCGGGAATTCCGTTGCCGTGCGCATCCACCACCCGCGCCACCAGCGGCTCCGCGAGCGTGTCCGCAACGACACCCTCCTGATGGTTTCCGCTCACCACGATGAGCTTCACAGGAGCCCCCGTCATGGCCTGCGCCGTGAATACCAGCGTGTCCAGCCGGTGGCGTACCACCATGACACGCGCGGTCTGCGCGCCCGCGGCGGGACCGAGCGTCCACGCGGCACTCGCGACGCCGCCCGCGTCCGTGCGGCTCGTGGCGGGATCGAGCGTGCCGCCGCCGAGGCCGGGCTCGAATGCCACCTCCACCCCCGCGGCCGGCTCGCCCGACCGGTTCAGCACCCGGATTTCCAGGCGGGCGGCGAGCGGCTGCCCCGCCTCAGCCGTCTGCAGGTCGCCGCTCACCACCTGGAGCGCCGCGGGGATGCGCGATCCGGAGATGCTGGGGGAATCGCACGCGGCGGGCAGCGAGAGGCCCGCCAGGAGAAAGATCCGCGTGAGGTGGGTGGCCCGATGGTGCGTGGACATCCTTTCCTCCTTGGCCTCCGCCCTGCCGCAGGCGCGGGATCGGCCACCGGTGTTGTAGCGGGGGCAGCCGTTCACGCAGCCGCGGCGATGAGGATGCGCTCCGGCTGCACGCCGGCGGGTGCGCGCGTGGCGGTGTCCACGGAATGCCTCCGCGGTTCGGGCCCGCGCCTCGCCGCGCGCCCGCGCGGCGGACTGGGACACACGTATGGATAGCCGCGGAGGCGAGGCGGAGGCGTAGGGGGAGGCTGGTGCGGCGTGTAGGGATTTGCTGATCGTGAAGGCGGGCCGGAAACCCGTCAGGCGAAGTGCGGGTGCGCAGGGGTTCACCTGCCTGTACGGGACCGACGAAGCGGACTTTGCCGAGATATGTACGTCCCGCAGGGATTTGCCCCAACTCGGTCTCCCGACGTGGTTGGAACCGGCCGCCGAAGGTGCCCCCCGCGATCATGTGTCCCCAGGTCGTCGAACAGTTTTCACAAAGGCGGAGATCTGTTTTGCGATCTCGCATCAGTGGTATTGCGCCTGCACACGCGAGCCCGCCTTCTATCCTTTGACGCGGCCGAGCCGTGCCGGCCGCGAGAAGGACGAAGACGCAACGCAACCACGGAGCGGATGAGCCAGGCACAGATACCAGAGCAGGTCCGCACCTTCGTGGATCACAACATCGACTCCGCGGAGCTGCTGGAGACGCTGCTGCTGGTGCATTCCGGCGGAG
>DASUVG010000014.1:0-32759 GCA_036379135.1 Longimicrobium sp. | reverse complement strand
CGCCACAGCGGCCAGCTGGAGTACCGCCTGAAGGGGATGACCAACGACGAGCTGCGGCAGACGTGGATGAAGTCCACCGTGCCGCTGTGCGAGTCCATCGGAATCGACGTGCCGGCGCACTGGGACGAGGGCGAGCAGAAGTACGTGCTGGAATACTCGTTCCCCTGCGAGTACGACGAGGACGAAAAGCAGTGGCTGTTCGGCGAGGGCGAGATCAGCTGGGAACAGGTCTTCGAGCGCTGGAAGCGCCGCGGCCCATCCAACAAGGCGTTCGTCGAGAGCATCCAGGACGGCAAGGGCTTCCGCCGGCAGCTCGAGGCGGCCGCCTGATGAGCTGTACCACGACGGAATCGCGCTTCGGCGGATCGGACGGCGGCACGGCGGTGCTGGACGCGCCGTCCGCCTACCCGTGCCCGCCGGAGGAGCGCACGGGCCCGCTGTGGGACGCGCTGCGCGAGGTGATGGATCCCGAGATCCCCATCTCGCTGGTGGACCTGGGCCTGATCTACGACATCCGCCAGGACGGGGGACAGGTGGAGGTGGACCTCACCTTCACGGCGACGGCGTGCCCGTGCATGGCCTTTATCCACTACGACATCCAGGACCGCCTGCAGCGCGAGCCCGGCGTCGAAGAGGTGCGGGTGATCGAGACGTGGACGCCGGCGTGGACCAAGTCGCGGATCACGCCCGAAGGCAAAGAGGCGCTCCGGAAGTTCGGCGTGTCGATGTAGGGAACGGCAGTACCTAGTGCCTAGTGCCCAGTATCAAGTAACTGATTCTGGGCACTTGAACCTTGGCACTTGAACCTTTGCACCAGACTTTCTGCCGTGATAGAGCCTGTCTATGAAGTCTTCGCGCGCAAGTCGCGGGGCGAGCCGCTGCGCCACATCGGCTTTGTGAACGCCGTGGATGGCGACCTCGCGAAGGTGTACGCGTGGAAGATGTACGACGAGCAGAACTGGGGTGAGATGTGCGTCATCCCCCGCGACGCCATCATCCCCGTGAATCCTGAAGAAAGCCAGTTCGTGACGATGATGGGGCGAGACGCGGAGCAGGAGCTGGTGCACAGCAAGGGGACCGGCTCGTACGGCGGCGGCGAGGTGACGAAATGAGCGTGGATACGGAAGCCCGCGTGGAGAGCGCCGCGGAGCTGTCGGACGACGCCCGCGCCGCGCTGCGCTCGCTGATCCTTACGCTGGCGGACAGCAAGCGCGTGCTGGGGCTGCGCTACAGCGACCGCATGCTGGGCGCGCCCACGCTGGAGGCGGGGATCGCCGCGAGCTCCATGGCGCAGGACGAGTGGGGCCACGCGCGCCTGACCTACGCGCTGCTGGGCGACTTCGGCGACGACCCCAAGGCGCTGGAGCACGAGCGCACGGCCGCCGAGTACCGCAGCCACCCGGCGCTGGACGCGGGCTTCGAATCATGGGCGGACTTCATCGCCTGCATTCTGCTGGTGGATACGTCGCTGGTGGTGCAGTACGGCGCGCTGGTGGAAAGCCGCTACACGCCCGCGCACAACCGCGTGCAGAAGATGCTGGACGAGGAGCGCTTCCACTTTCAGTACGCCGCCGGCTGGGTGCGCCGCATAGCCGCCGTGCCGGAGGTGCGCGAGGAGCTGGCCGCGTCGCTGGCGCGTTACCTTCCGCAGGCGCTGCAGTGGCTGGGGGATGACGCCGCCGCGGCGTCGAAGCGGCTGGTGGCAGAGGGGCTGGTCTCGGCGGACCCGTCCTCGCTGCGTGACCGCGTGCTGGCGCGCGTGGGCCCCGTGCTGGCGGATGCCGGCCTGGCGGAGCAGCTGGGCGTGGAGATGAGCGCGGGGGAGTGGGCGTACGTCCATCACCTGGAGTGGGAGGGATGGAACCCGGAGACGCGCCGGTCGGGCGGCACGCTGGACGAAGAGACGGCCGCCCGCGCCCGCGGCGACAAGAACCGCGCGCTGTTGATGGACTGATGGAGGAGCGCCCGTCCACCCATCCGGCGGACGAGGACCTGGTCCCCAGGTCCGCGCCCTGCCCGTTCTGCGACGGGACGGACACGGAGCTGGTGAATCCGTTCGGGGGCCAGCTCTCCGTGGCCCAGTACTGGTGCCTCCGCTGCCGCACCGCCTTCGAGTTCATCAAGTGGGACGACCACGAGGACGAGGCCTGATCGTCGAACGGCAAACGGCGTAAGGGTACAGAGGAACAGAGAAAAACCAGAGGAACAGAGGACGGCTCTCCCGGGCTTCCTCTGTTCCTCTGTGCTTTTCTCTGTTCCTCTGTACTCCAACCCTGCTGTATCAGGCCGCTGCGGCAGAGAGCCTGGGGGGCGTCTCGTGCGGGGAGGCGCGCATCCGCGGAGTAACTTCTTGGAGGGGACTCAACTACGCTAACTCCGCTAACTCTGCGTGAGGCCCAAAAAGCTGGCCCGCCGGAAAGATTCCGGCGGGCCCGCCTCGATCGAACGTGCTTCGGCGCTACTGGGCCGCGCGCAGGATGGCCTCCAGGTCGCGCGCGTAGCCGGCGATCAGGTCCGCGCGGTCGGTGCCGTTGATGATGCGGCGCGCGTTGACGTAGTCGGCGGTCGTGCCGCTGATGTAGTCCGCCAGCTTCTTGCCGGTAAAGTCGCCCCGGCGCATGCCCAGCGACATGATCCTGTAGGCGACGTCGGGCTGCAGGGCCAGCGCGGGCTCGTAGTGCAGGCGGTTGCCCAGGGCGCTGCCCATCTTGCGGTAGTTGGCCTCCCAGGTGAGCTGCACGTAGCCGCGGCCGTAGTAGACGTTGGTGTACGTGTTGCCGTCCGGGTCCGTCACGGTGACGGGGTTGCCGTACTTGTGGCCCTTGCCCTTGCCGTACTCCTCGATCGGCTGCCAGGTGTCGGCGCACTCGTGCTTTACCGTCGCCAGCATGTACGCCACCCAGCGCACGTCGCTCACGTCCGGGTCGGCCTCCACCGCCGCCAGCAGCGCGTTGAGCCCGTCCACCTGCCCCTGCTTGAGCGAGCCGTACTTCGCCCGGTAGCCGTCGAAGAACTTCTTGCGGTCGAAGCTCAGCGAGAGCGAGCGGGTGCGCGACACGGCATCGCGAAAGTGCACAATCTGCACGCGCACGGGACGCTTCGGGTTGCGCACCTCTTCCTCGAACTTGCGCAGGAAGACGTCGAACGGCTCGGTGTACTCGCTGCCGCCGTTGGCCGGGTCGATGATGTCGGCGCGGGTGCCGGCGGGGGTGCCGTCGCCGTGCAGGCCGGCCAGCACGCGGGCGTGAATGCCGTACGTGGGGTCCGGATCCTCGTCCGTGGTCACCCACAGCGGGCCGTGGGTGCGCAGCAGCCGCTCCCACTCCGTGAGCGGCAGGCTGTGCCCGTACATGGCGTAGAGCCCGGCGTCGCTCAGGAACTGGTCCTTCTCGCGCGGACCCAGCCCCTGCTCCCGCACGTTGGGCCGGTTGCGCAGGTCCAGCCAGCGTTGGCCGATCTGCGCCAGCACCGTCTCGATGGAAAGCGACTGCTGCGCCTTCCACGAGTACAGGATGGTGGTTACCGCGGCCCAGCACGTCATCCCCGTGGGCTGGGCGACGATCGGGACCAGGCCGGGGACGCGGAAGTTCACCGGCGTGGTGGAGAAGGATCGCGTGCCGGGCGCCAGCCGCACGGACTTCTGCCGCGCCAGGGACTGGGCGCGGGCACGGGCATGGCGCACGTCGCGTTCAAGGTCGAGCAGTCGGTTTCCCATCGTTGGGTCTCCCGGGGTGGGGGCGGTTAAAGGTGCGCCACGTAGATGCCTTGCAGGTGCAGCTCCTTCAGGGCGAGCCGCCGCTGCTTTTCTTCGAACTCGCGGTAGGTCTCCTGGTACTGCGCGCCCGCGTTGGGAAGGCGGAAGGGGTCCATCCCCCTTTCCCACGGGTCGTTGATGTGCACGCGGGTGCCGTCGGGCGTGCCGTCGCCGGACAGGCCGGTGACCACGCGGATGTGGGGGCCCGGCTCGGCGCTGGCCACCCACAGCGGCCCGTGCCGCTCCAGCAGCGCGCGAAAGCCCTCCACCGTGTACGTCTGCGCGTGCTCCGGGGTAAAGCCCCAGGCCGTGAGCACGCGGGTGTCGTCCGCGGGGAGCCCGTGCTGGTACTGCTTGACGTAGCCCACCGCGCGGCCGATGGCCCCGGGGTCCACGGAGGCGTCGTCGCGCCAGGCCAGCACCATGGCCGCCCCCGCCGCCCAGCACGACATGTCCGTCTGCTGGGGGACCAGCGGCACGTCGTAGCTCACGTGAAAGCTCTGCGGCCCCGCGGCGAACGACGCCGGCCCGGGCTGCTCCGGCGCGTCCGCCACGGCCAGCGCCGCGGCGGGCTCCGCCGCGAACGGCTCCGCCGGGACCGCGGGGCGCGGCGCCCGCTGCGCGCCGAAGTCGCCGCCGCCCAGCATGCGCAGGTCGTTCATCAGCGTCTCGGCGTCCAGCGAGAGCGCCGCGGCGGCGGGGGGCGTCTGCGCGGCCTGCGCCTTTTGCGCGCGCACCGTCTCGCGCACGGTCTCCTCGCGCTCCAGCACGCGGTCGAAGTCGTCGAACCGCTGCTCCAGCGAGACCGGGGGGAGGTTGAAGGTGGTGGCGAAGGCCAGCGCCCGCCCCACCTGGTCGAAGACGGCGTGCCGGTCTTCCAGCACCGGCGCGGGCGCGGGCTCCGGCGCGCGCGGCTCCTCGCGCCGGGGCGCGGGGGGCGGCGTCGCGGGCTCCGCGGCCGCTTCGGGAGCGGAGAGCGCCTGCCCCAGCAGCGAGCGCAGGTCCGCCTCCAGCGCCCGGTGCAGGTCGTCGTCCTGCGCCTCCGCGGCGGGCGCGGGGAGCGACGCGGCCTCGGCCCAGACGGCGTCCACCGGCTCCGGCTTGGGCGACGGGGCGGAGGCGGCGCGCGAGGGCTCGTCGTCCTCGAACGGCTCCACGAAGTACGAGAGCGCGCCGTCGTGCAGCTCCGCCGTGAAGGCGGCGGTGCGCGGGGGGGCGGGCTCGCCGGTGACGGCGTGGTAGGCGGGGTCGTAGAGCAGCTCCAGCGCCTCGCCGCCGTCGAACCCGAAGGCGGCCGTGCGCTCCGCGGCGGGGCGGGGCGCGGCGGAGCGCGCCGGGGCCGACGCGGCGCGCGCGGCGGCGCGGTGGCCGCGCACCTCGCGCTCCAGGGCAAAGAGTCCGGATCTTTTCATGTCGATGCGCCGCATGTGTGCCTCTTTCAGGAGCGCAGCTCCAGGTTGATGACGGCGTAGGGGTCCAGCGCCACGCGCAGCTCGCGGGGGCCGCCGCCGCGCGCGGGCGGAACGCGCAGGGTGATCTCCTGGGCCGAGGCGTCCAGCACCTCCACGGGCTGGCCGTCCACGGTGGCGGCGGGAAAGCCGCCCACGGAGTGCGCCGTGGCCAGGTTCTCGCCGCGCAGCGAAAGGCGCGGGCCGTCCGCCGCCTGCTGCATGGTGGCGCGGCTCACGCGGGGCGCCTGCTCCTGCCGCCGCGCGCGGTTGATGAGGTTGGCCAGGTTGCCGTAGTCGATCCGGGCGGGCGCGGCCCGGTCCAGGTCGATGTTCTTCTTCTCGATCCGCTCCAGGTCGCTCACCGACCGCACGCCCATCTTCGTCAGCGTCCGCTTGGTCTCCGGGTCGATCCCGGCCACGGTGTCGATGGCCACGTCGTCCCGGGTGATGGGCTCCTTGGTGGTCTCCCGGATCTGCCGGTCGGTGATGGAGCCCAGCTGAAAGGCGATCTTGCTGGCCCCCTGCTCGCCGGGGCGCGCCGTCCTCCAGCGCACCTCGTTGCCGTCGAACTCGGGAAAGAGCTGCAGGTCCAGCGACATGTCCTTGACCGTGTAGGTCAGCCGCCGGTTGAGCCCCTTGAGGGCCAGCGTATCCTGGGCGCGGTCCAGCTCCAGGATGAGCGAGTCCAGGAAGTTCTCCAGGTTCCAGGCGTCGGAGCTAGCCACGGCTGCCGTCCCTCTCGATCGCGATCGTCATGCGGTGAAACACGGGGAGGATGGTGGTCTCCGTGGTCTGCGTGGGCGGCGCCAGTCCGATGCGGGGCCGGCCGTCGTCATCCACGTCCACCTGCAGCTCCACGGGCAGCTCCAGCCGCAGCGCCTCCATCTCCACCCCGTCGTACGCCATCTCGTCGTCCTCATCCTCCCCCCGCACCCCGCCGCCGTCGAACCCGCTGAAGGCGAGCACCATCTCCGCCAGCGAAGGGAGGCGGTACTCCGCCCACGCGTCCTCCGCCACCCCCGCCTCCGCCTCCACCGGGTCGGTGGAGGAAGGAAGGAGGGCGGGGACGATGAAGGGCTCAGCGGGCGGGGCGTGCATCGGCCTCGTCCCGGCCTTCCAGCGCCACCGGCGTGAGCGCCACGCGCTGGTCGAACACCACCTCCATTCCGTCCAGCAGCACGGGGGCGTCTTCCAGCGCCCGGTGCAGGCCGGCGGGAAGGATGGGAAACACCGTCTGCCGCGTGTCTCTGCCGCTCATGGCCGGCTCCGGGTCCCGACGAAGTGAACGTGGCTGGGGATGGGAAAGCGCACCGGGTGCTCCGCCAGCTCCAGCGCCTGCCCGTCGTCGCCCGTGCGGACGATGCGGCGCAGGGTGACCTCCTGCAGGCGCACCTCGGGGAACACCCAGCAGGCGGCCTCTTCGCCCTCGCGGCCGCGCAGCTGAAGCTGCGTGCGCCCGGACTGCGCGAAGCGCTCGGCGAACTCCGGCGCGCGCAGCGCCTCCAGCTCCGCCTGGGAGAGCGGCGTGGCGGAATCGGAGAGCTGGGGAAGGAGCGCGTTGAGCACGTACGGGCTCAGCGACATCCCGCTCTTGAGGCGCCCCGTGCGCTCGCGCCCCTCGTCCGTGTCCTCGCGCGTCACCGTCTCCATCCGGCCGTTGGCGTGGCCGGCGGCGTCCAGCGCGTAGTGGTAGCGCGCCTCCCAGATGCGCTTGCGATACTCGCCGCTGAAGGTGCCGCGCCACACGCGGTGCCAGAAGTCGCGGTGCCTGGCCACGTCGTTCAGCGGCACGGCCTCGCCCCCTTCGCCCACGGCGTCGAACAGGAACTCGCCGGCGACGGTCACCAGGTGCTGCCGGCTGGTGCCCACGGCGCGCCCCGCCCGGTTCTTCCAGGTCAGCGTGGCGCACACCAGGTACTCCTCGCCCGCGCGCAGCGACGCCGTCTCTCCCGCGGTGAGCGAGGGGACCACGGAGAGCGGCCCCGTGTCGCACCAGGCCAGGGCGAAGGAGCGCTCGGCCGCCACCTGCAGCGTGCGGGCGTGCTTCACCGCCAGCCGCAGCGTGGCGTCGCGGATCGGCCTGGGCGTCCGCAGGTCCAGCGGAAAGGCCAGGTCCGTCCCGGCGCGGTAGACCACCCGCTCCCGGCCGCGCAGCATCACCGGCCGCACGCCCGCGAAGTGCAGCGCCACGGACTCCACCCGGCGGTACGGCGCCTCGCGCGGCGCCGACATCCCCATGGAGGCGAGCAGCAGCGTCGCCGCGTCGTTGGTGACGCCGGGGTTCAGCCGCTCCAGGTGCTGCATCTCCTGCTGCTGGATCTGCGCGCCCAGCTTTCCCAGGTCCACCAGCCCGCTGGTGATGGTGGCCAGCAGCCGGTTGGGATCCACCGTCTGCAGGACGTTCTTGATGGTCTCGGGAGAGAGCACCTGCTGCAGCAGCGGCATGAGCGCGGGGAGCGCCGCCAGCAGCGCCGGCGCCACGAACGCCTCCGACCGCGGCTGCCTCGCCGGCTTCTGCGGGTGCGGATACGACACCCCCCGCGCCGGTGGATGCGACAGGCCGCGCGCCATCGATCTGGCCGTGGACGGAGCCGCGGGTGTGCCGCCCGCCGCCCCGCCGGCGGCGGCCAGGATCTGCTGCAGCAGCTGCTGAAGGAGCTGCGCCGTCTGCGGGGTGAGGAGCGCCGGCGCGGCCGTGGCCGTCCCGCCACCGCTTCCGCCGACCGCCGCGGCCGGACGCGCCCCGCCCATCAGCCCGCCCACCACCTGCCCCACGACGGGAAGGAGGGTGGGAAGGAGCGAGGCCAGGTGCTGAAGGAACATCGCCGAGCTCAGCGGGCGGTCGCGCCGGGGCGCGTAGGGCACCGCCAGGGCCCGGGAAGGTGTCGCGTGCATGGGAGTACCCATCCCCAGGGTGAGCGCCGGAAGGGGGTCGTCGGGGAGCGGCCGCACCACGGGCACGGCCACGATCTCCGAGAGCGCCGGCCCGTCGCGGCGCGGACTGCGGTAGGTGGCCACCTGTACGTGCCGCGCCCGCGGGCCCAGGTGGGCCAGCGGCACCTCCACGGTGCCGCGGCCCATCCCGTCCGCCGGCAGCGGCGCCAGCGGCGAGGTGTGGACGGGGTCGCGCAGCACGGCGAACCCGTGCGTGCGGTCCGCCTCGCCCCCGCCGACGGCGACGGCGTACCACCGGTTGGCGCCGGCCTCCAGGGAGAAGAGGGCGCGGTCGCCCTCCACCCCCTGGAACCGCAGGATCGCCAGCGCCATGGCCGGCTACCTGGGCACGCCCGCGGCGGGCAGCGCGGCGGCCGGCTGCTGGCCGCCCACCCCGCCCGTCCCCGCCGGCCCGCCGCCCGCGCCGTTCATGTACATGGCGGCGAAGTTGTCCAGCTTGAAGTAGTCGGACTTGAAGGTGATGTCCACCGAGCCGCCCAGCTTGGCCGAGAGGTCCGTGGACGCGTCGCCCTTGGCGCTGGACACGCTGATCTTGGTGTTCTGGTTGCTCCACGAGTGGCCGCCGCGGGGGCCGCCGAAGATGGAGCCCAGCAGGCCGCCGCTGGCGCTGATGGAGCCGCCGCTGGACGAGGCGCTGGTGAGCTGCGCCTTGTCCTGCCGGGTGATCTTTTCGCTGGCCTTGATGTCGAAGACCACGTTGGCCTTGACGTTGCCCTTCTCCACCACCAGCCGCTGCACGCCCATCAGCACCATCTCGCGCAGCATGGCGCGCTGCTCCTGGGCCATGCGGATCTTGGCGTCCATCACCCGCGCCTTGACCTCGTTGTCGCCGATGTCCAGGCGGTTTCCGTCGCGGTCGGTGAGCGCCACCTTGCGGTTGCCGCTCTCGTCCGACTCGTCGGTGAACTCGATGCTGAACTCGTCGGGCTGGTTCTCGGCCAGGTAGCCGAACGCCTCGTCGTCCTTGATGGCGTTGATGAACTTGCTCACCGAGGCGCTGGCCTCCTTGAGCAGCTTCTGGTACGCCGCCATCTGGTCCAGCGTCACCTTCAGGTTGGCGTCGAACACGCCCTTGAGCAGGTCCTTTACGAACCCCGGAAAGTCCACCTGGTCGATGAAGTCGCCGGCCAGGTCGCCCGCCTGGTCGATGCGGCGGTTCTCGAAGTCCTTCCGGTCGATCAGCTCGCCGGCCGAGCCCTTGGCGGCCATGGCGCCGGAGCGCTGCGACAGCTCGCGGGCGCGGTTCTCCACCATCGTGCGGTACAGGGCCAGCTGGTCGGCCGGCTCCAGCTTCTGAAAGCTGGCGGACTCGGCCAGGACCCGGCGCGTCTCTTCGCGGGCGCGCTCCACGTGCGGTGCAAGGGATGACATGTGCGTTCCTCTGGTTCGTTAAATCGGGGGTCAGGGTCGGCTCAGTCGTCCCAGTCGTCCTCGTCGGCGCCGGGCCCGGCGGGCTCGCCGCCCACGGGCACGGCGTCCTCGGCCGAGCCCTGCGCCAGGATCCAGCTCTCGGCCGCGTCGACGAAGGCCCGGAAGTCCTCGGCGCGCACCGCTCCCTGGTCGAACTCGGCGATCCACTTGAAGATGCGGTTGCCGTCCACCGCCAGCGTGCGCAGCCCGGCGATGTTGGGCGCGGTGCCGAACTCCTCCTTGCTGGCGCGCTCGATGACGGTCCACACGCTGCGGCGCCGGCCGCTGGCGTACTGGTCCAGGATCTCGGGACAGGCCAGCAGGTCCATGGCCTCGCGCAGGTGGGCGTACATCTCCGTCACCTGCATGTGCGCCATCCCCGTCATGTGCTCCGTCAGGTTGAACTGCAGCTGGCGGGTGGCCTGGTACACGGGCATGCGCGAGACGAAGCTTTCGCTCAGGCTGCTTCCCTCGCTCTTCTCGATGTACTTGGCGACTTCCGTCATCAGGTCGCCCCACAGGGTGGGAAAGTGCTCGTTCACCACCATCCCGCCCAGCAGCTGCGAGTCGCCGCGGTCGAAGACGCGCTTGTACAGCATGGCGCGCTCTTCGGGGCTGCTGCGCTCCTCGCGCAGCTTCCAGTAGCGGTACAGGCGGCCGGCGGTGGGTCCCTGCGCCACGTCGAGCGCGCCCGCGGCCCAGCGCAGCACCAGGGCGTCGGCCAGGCGGAACACGCCCAGGTGCTCGCCCAGCACGTACACGTAGTCCAGCGCGCCGGCGGCCAGGATGTTGGCCTTGACGACGGCCTGCTCGTAGTCGAACGGGTCTACCTCGAAGTTCCAGTTCGTGGTGCCGCGGCGGCGGGCGGCGTCCAGCGGGTCGTTGGCGTTGCCGTCGGAGACGGTGAGGGCGTACTGGTACGCCAGCGCCATGTACTCGTCGTAGCGCTTGGGGTCTGCCGTGGGGTCGATGCGCAGCCCGATGTCCTTGAGGTACTGCACCATCGCCTGCTTGACGGCGGGGGTGAAGCGGCTGGGGTCCACCTCGCCCAGCTTGGCGAAGCTCTCCACCGCCTGCGGGATGTCGCCGTCCTGCCGGACGGCATCCAGCAGCGCCATCACCGTGGCGTCGGGCTGCCCGGCGCCCACCTGCAGGTCCGTCCCCCGCACCAGCGCCACCAGCCGCTCGCGCAGGGTGGGGGTCAGGGTGAGCATGCGGTTGGTGGCCACGATCTCCACCACCCGCTCGGCGAAGAAGTGGCGCGGCGACCGCAGGCCGGGCAGGTCCGGCTGCGCGCCCAGCTCGCCCAGGTTGCGCAGGATGGAGTTGGCCAGGCCGCTGACGTCGCTGCTGGGCACCTTGTCGCGGTCCAGCGCCCACAGGAAGAGGAAGTGGTACACGCCGCGGGTGCTCAGCAGCAGCCGCCCCGTGCGGTCCACGGCGGTGGTCGCGCGCAGCCGGGCGGTCAGCTCGCTCACCGTCTGCGACAGGCCGTCCTGGAACATGCGCTCCTGGGCCGCGCCCGCGGGGTCGGCGCCTTCCAGGTGGCCGGTGGCGGCCAGCTTGCCGGTCACCACGTCCAGCGCGCCCTGCGCCACCGGGTCCACGAAGGTGGTGGGGCGGGGGATGTGGAACAGGTCCCCCGAGGGAAGGGTGAAGTTGGCGATCGAGAGCCGGGGGGCCGGGGCCTCGACGAGGGGGGTGAACGGTTCGAAGTTCGACATGGCGGTCTCCGGGGCCAGTGTGGCGGCCGTAGCGGTCGCGAGGGTTCGTTGGCGGCGGCGGCGTCTGCTCGCCGGGCGCGGGGGCGGGTCGGGCACCGGCGCCGCCGCGTCCCCCGCGGGAGCGGCGCCGCTCCCGGCGGTGCCGGGAGGGTCCTGGCCGCCTTCCGGCGGCAGCGGCTCGTCGGGTTCAGGCGGCATGGCGGCTCTCCATCTGGTCCAGCTTGTGGTCCAGCAGGCGCAGCGCGTCGGCCAGGTTCAGCATGCCGAACCCCGCCTTGCGCGTCTTGAACCTGCCGTCCGGCCGGTCGGCCGTGTGCTTGAGCACGTGCTTCACCTGCCCGTCGCCCAGCCGCGCGCCGCGCGTCTGCCGGGCGTACGACTGCAGGAGCGCGGCGGCGCCGGCCACGAACGGCGCCGCGTGGCTGGTGCCGCTGCTGAACGCGTATCCATCGTCCAGAAAGGTGCTGTAGATCTCCGTCCCCGGGGCCACCAGGCTCACCTGCTCGCCCCAGGTGCTGAAGCCGGCCACGCGCCCGTCGCGCTCGCAGGCCCCCACGGCCACCACGTGGGGAAGCGCGCCCGGGTAGTAGCGCTCCTCGCGCCCGTCGTTGCCCGACGCGGCCACGATGGTCACACCCTTCTTCTTGGCGTAGTCCACCACCTCGGCGTGCGGCAGCCCGCCGCCGGTGTGGCGCACCCCCAGGCTCATGTTGATCACGGCGGCGCCCTGGTCCACCGCCCACTTTACGGCGGCGTTGATGTTGTCCAGCAGCCCCGCCCCCACCCGCTTCTCCCCCTGCTTCAGCGCTCCCAGCACGCGGACGGGGAGGATCCTGCACCCGGGCGCCACGCCGGCCGGCATGCGCGACCCGGCTCCGGCGATGATGCCGGCCACGTGCGTCCCGTGCCCCACCTCGTCGGTGGCGTCCTCGTCCGCGCCCACGTAGTCGCCCAGGAACTCCGTGGCGCCGTCGATGATGTCCACGAAGTCGAACCCCGGCAGCATGGCGTGCTTCAGCTCGGGGTGCCTTAGCCAGATCCCCGTGTCCAGCACCGCCACCGTCACCCCCGCGTCGCCGCGGGTGAGCGCGTGGGCCCGCTCCAGGCCGATGGCGTCGCGCGACTCCTGGTCGGTGGTGGCGCTCATGGCGGCGGGGCGCGCGGCGGGCAGCTCCGCCTGCCCCACGGCGCCCATCCGCACCCACTCCACCACGGGGACCAGGCGGATGTCGTCCAGCAGCGAGGGCGGGATGGCGCGGCTTTCCTGCAGGACCAGCCGGTAGACCCGGTCCAGCCCCGCCGCCAGCTCTTCCGGCGACCACGCGGCGCCGCCCTGCGGCGGGTAGGCGCGGGTCACCCACACCGGCACCCGGTGCCGCGCCAGCACGCGGTCCACCTCCGGCTGAAACCGTTCGGTGCTCAGCGAGCGGTCGCGGATCACGTCCACCCAGTAGGGGGCCTCGGGAGGGGCGACCCCGGCGCGCAGACGGACCTCCAGGTGCGGCTTCATGGATGGGGGGAACTGCGCGGAACGGCGGTGTGTGAAGGGCGCTCGCGGCGCGGGCCGCGCGGGGACCCCAACGGTACGCCCGCGGGGCGCCGGGGGCGATGTGCAGAGCGGCGCGTTCATGCCGCTACCGTCACAACCTCCTCGCGAAGGGCGCGGCGGGCCCAGCCGTCCATCAGCCACTCCCACCCCAGCCGCGCCCGCGCCTCGGACGCGCGCACGCCAAAGGCGCGGCGCAGCTGGTGGCTGAGCGCGGAGTGGTCGGTGTAGCCCAGCTCGAAGGCGGCGCGCAGCAGGGGAAGGCCCGGGTCGCGCTGCAGCCGCAGCGCCGCGGCCAGCGCCCGCGCCGCCTGGTGCCAGGCGTTGGGGGCGGGAAGCCCGCGCCGCCGGAAGCGCGCCCGGGCCGTGCGGTCCGCCTCGCCGCAGCGGCGCAGCAGGGGGCCCAGCTCCGGCTCGCGGGCGGCGCAGCGGAAGATGCACCCCACCAGGTGCCCCAGCGCGGGGGGAAGGGGGGTGCCGCGCAGCGCCAGCCACTCCAGCACGTCGTCGCCCAGGTCCAGCGGCTCGCACAGGGCGCTGCGCAGCGCCTCGGCCGGGGGCTCGCCGTCCAGCAGCACCGCCCGCGCGCCCAGGCGCACCGCCAGCGGCGCCAGGCGGGCCAGCTCCGTCCCCGTGCCGGCGGACAGGCGCAGCACCAGGGCGCGGTCGGGGTGGGCGGCGCGCAGGCGGGGCACCCAGGCGCGCAGCGCCTCGCGGTCGCGCTCCGCGTGGGAGAGGGTGAGCGCCAGCACGGCGCCCGCCGGCGGCGCGTCGCCGCGGCGGACGGGTACCCAGTGCGTGTACGGCGGCGGCGCGGCGCAAAGGGGGAACGGGGGGACGACCTGCGGGACCATCGGGGAAAACGGCGGTGCTGGGGGGACCGCGCGGCGACGGGGGGATCGCCGGGCGTGGACCGCCCCGCCGGCAAACGCTGCGCCCCCCGGCGGCACAGCGGGGCCGCACCTTTGCAACCCATTTTCCCGCTTTGTCTTGCGCGCCGCGCCCGTCCGCCGGCGTCCGCGCGAGGAGCGGGGGAGTCGTGGAATGTATGTCCCAGGTTGTGGCGCCACGGCACAGCCCGGGCCACTGCAATTCGGATCGAATTGGGGAACGGGTACAGCAAATCTCCCCTTGTGCGGGCGGGAGGAAAAGGCGGATGCCCACAGTCCGTTTCTGACAAAGCACGCCTCCGGATGGGGCGGGCGGGGGGCGGCCTCGCCCTGTGCAGAGCGCGAACCTGTTCGGAATGAACGACTTGGGCGTTTCGGCGAATTTCCGTTCGACCGAAGGCAAAACTGCAACGGGCTGCTACGGCGTTTCCGCGAGACTCCGGCTGGGGAATATGCATCAAAGGTCTTTACAGACGTAAACGGAGTAGTTATGTTCGTTCTCGACGGTAGGTCGCGAACGGCGCGGTAGCCAGTTCCTCTCCCGCTCTGAACCACCCTCAGCTGTTCCTCCGGGTGATGTTTGGAGCGGGCGCTGCAAGCCCGACGCGACTGTCCTATTCGGACAGAATAATACAATCACCCGCCGCTGTACCATCACCCCCCTCTCTCAGGGAGACTGACGAGCATGGACGCAAAAAAGTATGCTACGCTGGCTTCGGTGGTCGACGAGACGCTGGCCGGGCGGACGGAGAACGCGCGCGCGCTGCTCTCCGACCTGGTGGAGCGCCAGCTGAACGCCGGCGCGGGGAGTGAAGACCTTCAGTACTACATCTTTGCGTCGGCGCTTTCCAAGCGGCTGGCTTCGGACAAGGCGGCGGAGATCAACCTGTACCTGCGGCAGTTCGAAACCACGCAGATCTCCCTGTTCAACCTGCTCGCGCAGCACCTGCCCACCGTGCAGCTGGCCGGGCCGCTGGCCAACGAGGTGCTGGCCGGCTTCGTGGGCGGCGAGGACGAGGTCACGCTGCTGGACGTGGGGATCGGCTCCGGGCGGCAGGAGGTGGGGCTGCTGTACCTGCTGGCCACGCAGCGCCGCCTTCCCCGCAAGCTGAACATCATCGCCATCGAGCCCGACGCGGGAAGCCTGCTGGAGGCCGGCGAGTCGCTGGCCGAGGCGGCGCTCACCCTGGGCTTGGAGCTGGAGTTCCACCCCGTGCACAAGGTGGTGGAAGAGCTGGACGAGTCCGACTGGCGCTTCTTCGCCTCGTTCGGCTCGCCCATGGTGGTGCTGGGGGCGTTCGCCGTGCACCACGTGCGCTCGCAGGCGCGGGGCAACGCCCGCGACGCCCTGTTCCGCCGGCTGCGCGCGCTGGAGCCGGACGCGGTGGTGCTGTGCGAGCCCAGCAGCAACCACGACTCCCCCTCGCTGCGCGAGCGGTTCGAGGCCTCGTGGCACCACTTCGGGCTCACCTTCCGCATCATCGACGGGCTGGAGATCGGCGACGCGGAGAAGAGCGCGATGAAGATGTTCTTCGCCCGCGAGATCGAGGACATCCTGGCCAATGCCGAGGAGACCCGCTGCGAGCGCCACGAGCCCGTGGACGTGTGGGTGAACCGGCTGCGCCGCGCGGGCTTCGCGCCCTGCGCGGACTTCGGGATGGTGGGCATGCCGTCGTCGGGCCCCGTGCGGGTGGCCGCGCGCGACGGCTACCTGGGGCTGGACTACGGCGACGAGACGCTGGTGGCCATCGTCTGCGCCACGTCGGGCGTCCCGGCGCGTGCCGGCCGCATCTCGCCCATGCTGCTGGAGCAGGTGGCCTGACGCACCCGTCGCTCCGTCCCCGTGTGGCCGGGCCCCGCCAACCGCGGGGCCCGGCCACTCCGTTTACGTCCATCCCCGCTTTCGGCGCCGCACAAGGAGTTGCGGCGCCTTTGTCTGTCTAAACCGCTCCGCGACAGGGAGATACAGGTGGAGCAAACCTTGACAGGAAAGGAATGCTGCATTAATCTTCCCGCGTAATCTGCGACACCAGATTGTAACAGATGGTGTAAACCTGCCATCGCCACCGGGCGCACTGCCCTCACGCTCCCGCAGCAACGGACACACCCATGTCGAACGCGACCGCAGCCAGCCCGGTGCATTCTTCCCGCTTCACGGCCGACGCAACCGTGAGCGGCGGCAACATCCTGTCCATGCTGGCGGCGATGGGCCCGTTCCGTAAGCGCGGCGAAGGGATCCTGCAGGAGCACGGCATCCCCCAGGTGACCGCCGAGGGGTGGTACCCGCTGTCGGCGTACGTGCTGTCGCTGCGCGCCATCGGCGAAAAGATGGGGCCCAACACGCTCTTTCAGATCGGCCGGCAGATCCCCAACCACGTGCCGCTGCCCCCGGGGCTGGACACGTTCGAGAAGGTGCTGGCCTCGTTCGGCATGGCGTTCGACATGAACCACCGCGGCGCCAGGCCGGGTGCCATCACCTACGACCTCAAGAACGCGCGCACGGCCACCATCACCACCGGCACGCCGTACCCGTGCGACTTTGACCGGGGCGTGATCGCGGGCTTCTTTCAGCACCTGCTGCGCGTGCGGCCGCAGGTGGACCCGATGGCGGGCGAGCCGTGCAAGGCCCGGGGCGGCGAGACGTGCACCTACGCGGTCACGCTTCCGCCGGCGTGACGGATGGAAGTTCGGTGGATGAGCGGGCGCTCCGGTGGCGCCCGCTTTTTCGTTGGCCTGAAGTGCGAGGGGACGCGGCCGGCGGTACCGTTTTCCCTGCGACCCGTCCCCTCTCCCCTCCCTCTCCTCTGTAACCTTTCCCCTCCAGCCATTGCGGAGCGCCGCTCATTTTCCCACCGTGCCCGGGCGGCGGCGTGCACCAGGCGCGGCGGCCCATCCACCCCCTGCTGCGCGCGGCATGAGCGGCTTTGCCTCCGTCGTCTTCGACTGCGACTCCACCCTTGTTGCGGTGGAGGGGATCGACGAGCTTTCCGGTCCCTTCCGCGCGCAGATCGCGGCGCTCACCGATGCCGCCATGGACGGCTCGGTGCCGCTGGAAGAGGTGTACGGCCGCCGGCTGGAGCTCATCCGCCCCACCCGCGCGCAGGTGGACGCGGTGGGCGCGCAGTACGTGCGCACGCTGGTGCCGCGCGCGCGGGAGACGGTGGCCGCGCTGCGCTGGCTGGGCAAGACGGTGCGCATCGTCTCCGGCGGGCTGCTCCCCGCGGTGCTGGCCGTGGCGCGGGAGCTGGGGATGGACGACGGCGACGCGGCCGCCGTCGGCATCCGCTTTGGCGCGGACGGCGCGTACGCGGGGTTCGACCACGCGTCGCCGCTGGCGCGCAGCAGCGGCAAGGCGCAGGTGATCCGCGCATGGAACCTGCCCGCCCCGGCGTTGCTGGTGGGCGACGGCGCCACCGACCGCGAGGCGCGCCCCGCCGTGGATGCGTTCGCCGCGTACATGGGCGTCGCCTGGCGCGCCGCGGTGGCCGACGGCGCCGACTACGTGCTGCGCGAGCCCAGCCTGGCTGCCGTCCTCGCCCTCGCCTGCTCCGACGAGGACCGCGCGCGGCTGGCGGATACCCCGTGGGCGGAGCTGCTGCGCGAGGCGGATTCGGCGGGCTGACGGCGCGCGGTGAGCGCCGGAAGGTTGGCGCGAGGGGCGGGCGCCCCCCTCCCCGGCCCTCCCCCACAAACAGCGTGGGGGAGGGAGGTGCGACGCACCCTGTCGTAGCGGGATCGAATTCTCCTCTCCCCCCTGCAGTTCAGGGGGAGAGGCCGGGAGAGGAGGGCGCCGTCGGGCGCAGCTCGATGCGTGTCGTCGCGCTCGGCGATGCGCTGTATCAGGCCGGAGCGCGATCGAATTCTCCCCTCTCCGCGAGGAACGAGCGGGGAGGGGCCGGGGGAGGGGCCCCCGTCGGGCGCCGCTGGATGCCCGTCGCCGAGCCTCCGCCGTAGATCCACCGCCATCCATCATCCACCCCACGCACGCGAACACGTGACCGATACGATGCTGGACCTGCCGCCGCGGACCGACTTCGGACGCTTCTTTCTCCCCGGGCCCACCGAGGTGCACCCGGACGTGCTGGCCGCGATGACGCACCCCCTCATCGGCCACCGCGGGCCGGAGCTGTCGTCCCTGCTGCGCGGCGTGGATCCCGTGTTGCGCGACGTTTTTCGCACCTCGCGGCCGGTGTACGTGGCCAGCGCGTCGGCGACCGGGCTGATGGAGGGCGCGGTGCGCAACGGCGTGCGCCGGCGCGCGCTGTCGCTGGTGAACGGCGCCTTCAGCGAGCGCTTTCGCGACCTGGTGCGCGACTGCGGGCGCGAGGTGGAGACGTACGAGGTGCCCATGGGCCACGCCCACACGCCCGAAGAGGTGTTCCGGCGCCTGCGCGGCGGCGGGTTCGATTCGGTGACGGTGGTGCACTCCGAGACCTCCACCGGCGTCCTGGATCCCCTCGTGGAGATCGCCGACGCGGTGCGGCGCGCGGAGACGGAGAGCGGCGAGGAGATCCTGCTCCTGGTGGACGGCGTGACCAGCGTGGGGGGAATGCTGGTGGAGGCGGAGACGTGGGGCCTCGACTTTCTGCTCACCGGCTCGCAGAAGGCCATGGCGCTGCCGCCGGGGCTGGCGTTCGGCGCCGCGTCGGAGCGGATGATGGGGCGCGCCAGGACGCTTCCCGGCCGCGGGCAGTACTTCGACCTGATCGAGTTCGACAGCTACTGGCGCAAGCACCAGACGCCCAACACCCCCGCGGTCTCGCTCCTCTACGCCCTGGCCGCGCAGGCGGAGCGCATCGCCGCGGAGGGGGTGGAGGCGCGCGCGCTGCGGCACTGGACCATGGCCGAGCGCACCTGGGCGTGGGTGGAGGAGCACGGCGCGCGCCGGGGCCTTTCCCTCTTCGCGCCCCCCGGCCGCCGCTCGCCGACGGTGACCACCATCGGGGTGGAGGGGGGAAAGACGGGGACGGAGATCTGCGCGGGGATGACGGCGCGCGGCTGGACGCTGGGCACGGGCTACGGAAAGCTGAAGGACACCACGTTCCGCATCGGGCACATGGGAGACCACACGGTGGATGAGCTGGATGCGCTGCTGGCGGCGCTGGAAGAGGTGCTGGGATGACGGAGCGCTACCGCGTCCTGGTGACGGACGAGATCGACCCCGAAGGCGTGGCCCTTCTGCGCGCGCACCCGATGATCGAGGTCTTCGAGAAGCCTACGCGCCCCGCGGCCGAGGTGCTGGAGGAGATCGGCGAGTACGACGCGTTCATCGGCCGCAGCGCCACCCGCGTGAGCCGCGAGCTGCTGCAGCGCGGCGAGCGGCTCAAGGTCATCGGCCGCGCCGGCGTGGGGGTGGACAACGTGGACATCCCCACCGCCACCGAGCTGGGGATCGCCGTCATCAACGCCCCCGGCGGCAACACCGTCTCCGTCGCGGAGCTGGCGTTCGGGGTGCTGATCGGCCTCGTGCGCAACCTGCCGCAGGCGTGGGAGTCCATGCACGCGGGGCGATGGGACCGGTCCAGGCTGGGCGGCGTGGAGCTGCGGGGAAAGACGATGTCCATCATCGGCGTGGGCCGCATCGGCAGCGAGATGGCGCGGCGGGCGCGCGCGTTCGGCATGCACGTCGTCGGCTACGACCCGTACGTGGGCCCCGCCCGCTACGAGGAGCTGGGGATCGAGCGCGTGGTGCGGCTTTCCGACGCGCTGGACCGCGGGGACGTGCTGACGGTGCACGTGCCGCTGAACAGCGAGACGAAAGGGATGATCGGCGCGTCGGAGCTGGCGCGGCTGCCGCGCGACGCCTACGTGCTGAACCTGGCGCGCGGCGGCGTGGTGGCGGAGGACGCGCTAGTGGACGTGCTGAAGGCGGGGCGCATCGCCGGCGCCGCGCTGGACGTGTTCGACCACGAGCCCCTCCCCGCCGAGCACCCCCTGCGCACCGTGCCGAACCTGGTCCTGACCCCGCACCTGGGCGCGTCCACCCGCGACGCGCAGCGCAACGTGGCCATCGAGGCGTGCGAGGCCGTGCGCGACGCGCTGGTCTCCGGCGACCTGAGCGCGGCGATGAACGCCACCAGCGTCGGCGGGGCGGGGATGCGGGAGCTGCGGCCGCTGCTGGCGCTGGCGGACCGCCTGGGCCGGCTGGGGCGTGCGCTGGTGCCGGGCGCGCTCACCTCGCTGGAGGTGCGCTACACCGGCGCCCGCGCCGAGGCTCCGCGGCCGCTGCTTCTGGCGGCGCTGCAGGGCGCCATGCGCGACGTGGTGGAGCGCCGCGCCATCAACCTGGTGAACGCGCAGCACGTGGCGGCGGAGCGGGGGATCGAGACCGCGTCCACGCACGTGGACGGCCGTGGCGAGCTGGGCGAGGAGATCGAGCTGCGGCTGGAGGGCGGCGAGCGCAGCATCCGCGTGGGCGGCGCCGTGCTGGGGGAGACGCACGGCCGCATCATCCGCATTGGCCCGTTCCGCGTGGACGTGGCGCCGCGCGGCGTGATGCTGGTGCTGCGCAACCGCGACGTCCCCGGCGTCATCGGCCGCGTGGGCACGCTGCTGGGCGAGGCCGGCGTGAACATCGCCGAGTACCACCAGGCGCGCCTGCAGGTGGGAGGCGAGGCCCTGGCCGCCGTCTCCGTCGACAGCCGCATCCCGCAGGACGTGATCGAGCTGCTGGCGTCCAAGCCGGAGATCCTGGAAGTGCGGCAGGTGGAGATGGAGTAGGGAAGTGCGAGAGTGCGAAAGTGCAAAAGAAGGATCGGGCTGCGCGCCGCGGGGTCCCTCACCCGCTCGCTTAGGCTCGCACCCTCTCCCGCAAGCGGGAGAGGGTATGAACGTCGCGCAAATTTGCGGGGCGTTGCCGCCGGTTCCGGAGTTTTCACCCCCACCCTCACCACGCGCGCAGGCCTTGGCCCCCCCGAGCAGGTGAAGCCCCGCCGGGCGAGCTCCGCGAGCCCAGGGCGGGGCTTATGGCATTTGTAGCCCCGGGCTTCAGCCCGGGGCGGCGGGCGTGACGGGGCCTGGAGTCGTGGGCGAAACAAGGCCCCGGGACATGGGCCCGGGATGGTCAACCCGTGGCGGCGTTCAGCCCGTGGTGGGGTCCTCGCCGGGGACGGGGGTGCGGAGCTCGGCGAGGAGCTTGAGGACCATCTTGCGGATGGGGCCCATCAGCGGAAGGGCGGAGAGCCCGATCAGGCGCGCGACCAGGTCCGCGGTGCGCTCCATCAGGCGCCATGTGCGCACGCGGCCGGGGGAGCGGTCGTGGATCCAGAAGAGCACGATCCCCATGTGGTACGTCCACAGCAGCTCCGGCAGCTCCGCCTCCAGGTCCTTCGGAAGCTTCCGGTCCTCCGCCCCGCGCACCACCTCCGCGAACAGCTCCGTCGCCTCGCGCCGCGCGGGAAGCGACTCCTCGCTGAACGGGTTCAGCGGGCTCTCGGGGTCCGCCGCGGTGCGAAAGAGGATGCCGGCGAAGCGGTGGTACGGCTCGATGGTCCGGAGCTTGGCCTGCATCACCCCCAGCAGCCGTCCATGAAGGGTGCGCTCCGTCCGCAGCACCTCCTCCGCCTCCGCCAGGTGCTCCTGGTGCGTGTGGCCGTAGAAGGCCTGGATGAGCTGTTCCTTGCTGCGGAAGTAGTAGTACGCGCTCCCCAGCGCCACCCCCGCCCGCTCGGCGATGGCGCGCATGGTGGTCTCCTCGTACCCCCGCTCGCGGAACAGCTCCAGCGCTGTCTCCAGGATCAGCGCGCGCGTCTGCTCGCCCTTCGCGGTCTTTCCCGCCGCATCGGCCATTCCGTCCCTTCGATATGTTGAACGCGTTCAGCAGTTTACCGCGCGCGGCTTGCGGACACCAGCCCGCCCATCAAAGTTCGGTGGGGGGACGCACGGATCGGCAACGGCGAGGAGGGGACGATGCGGGCGAAGTTCCATACGCTGGACGTGTTCACGGACCGGGTGTTCGGCGGCAATCCGCTGGCGGTGTTCCCCGACGCGGAGGGGATCGCGCCGGAAACCATGCAGCGGATCGCGCGCGAGCTGAACCTGTCGGAGACGGTGTTCGTCACCGGCGCGGAGGCGGCGTCGTTCGCCGTGCGCATCTTTACGCCGCTGGGCGAGCTGCCCTTTGCCGGGCATCCCACGGTGGGGACGGCGTTCCTGCTGACGATGCTGGGCCGGGTGCCCGCGGGGGAGCGCGTCGCGCGGCTGGTGCTGCGCGAGAAGGTGGGGCCGGTGCCGGTGGAGGTGCGGATGGAGGACGGGCGGCCCACCTTCGCCACGTTCGCCGCGCCGCGGGTGCCGGAGCCGGGCCCGCCGCCCCCCGCGCCCGCCGCGCTGGCCCAGGTTCTGTCCATCGACGAGGCGGAGCTGGGCGGATCCCTGCCCACGGCCAACTACACCGCGGGGGTGCCTTTCCTGTTCGTCTCCGTGCGCAGCCGCGACGCGCTGGCCCGGGCGCGCGTGGACCTGGCCGCGTGGGAGCGGCACGTGGCCGCCGCGTGGGCGCCGCACCTGTACGTGAGCACCGACGACACCGGCGAAGAGGGCGTCGCGCTGCGGGCCCGCATGTTCGCGCCGGCCATGGGCATTGCCGAAGACCCGGCCACCGGCGGCGCCGCCACCGCGCTCGCGGGGCTGCTGGCGGAGCGCGACGCGGGCACCGACGGCACCTGGTGCTGGAAGGTGGCGCAGGGGGTGGAGATGGGCCGCCCCAGCCGCATCGTCGTCGAAGCCGACGTGCTGAACGGCCGCGTGGCGCAGGTGCGCGTGGGCGGCGCCGCCGTGCCCGTGAGCGAGGGCGAGATGTTCATCCCGGACGACTGACCGCGCCCGTCCATCGAGTAAAGGCGCGCTCCCGCCGGCGCGCGGATGAAACCGCCCGCCGCCGCGCGCGTAATCGATCAGGCTCCGCGTCCCCGCCGGCAGGCACGGCGGGCGGAGTCGGCGCGAACCCTCCATCCGCCTCCCCATGGACCGCCTCGCCGGGATCGCCGAGGACGTTCGGCACACCGTCCACGTAACGCGTGGCGGCAGCCAGACCGATCACCTGGCCCTGTTCGAGATCGGCGGGACGCGGCTCTGCTTTCGGGGCCGCGCGCCGGTGCCGATCAAGGAGGGGGACGATCTCGCCGTCGTCTGGGAGCCGGGCGAAAAGGGCATCCACACCGTTCTCGCCTTTCACAACCGCTCGCTGGACGTGCGCGACGACGACGTGCGCAGCGAGCTGTCAGGGTGCGGGTGCAGCCCCTTCTTCGTCCTGCTGATGGTCGTGTTGGGGGTGCTCGCGGCGGCGCGGGGCAGCTGGATCGGCGGGGCCGCGGCGCTGGCGGTCGCCGTGGCGGCGGTGCTCGTCACGCGGCGCGTGCGCACCGCGGAGCGCGAGAAGGCGGAGCGGCTGCGGCAGGTGAACGAGATGCTGGACGGCGGCGCGGAATGACGTGCCCCGGGATCTCATGCTCATGCCCGATCCGAATGATTTTGATAATTCTTTGGGGATTCGATATCACGCCCGCCGTCAGCCGTTCGGAACCATCCGTAAAGGCATCTCTCCGCGGTGTTCGGACTGTCCGCTGAACGCGGCGGACGTTCAGTAAACGCGTCGGGACCCGGACGAACGCTTCCGCCGCCAACCGCCGTCATCCACCGTAATCACGGCTCCCGCATCGGCTTGTGCCCGGTGCGGGAGACGGGTGTTCCCCGGAATGCGCAATGCCTTACCGGAGACGCGCCGGGGCCGGACGACTTCCGGCACCGCATCGCGTCACCCATCCGGGAGGTTACCATGATCCCACGCCATCCCATTCTCCTCGCCGCGCTCGCCCTGCTTTCCGTTGCCGCCTGCGCCACCGGCGGCACTGACGGCGCGGTGGAGGATGCCGCCGTCCAGTCGACGGCGTACGACACCGCAGGATACGTCGCGCCGGAGCCGGGCTCGAACACCGAGGAGTACGCGCACGTCGCGGAGAACGGGTTCCGCGACGCGCGCGCCACGCCGCTCTCCACCTTCGCCATCGACGTGGACCGCGCCTCGTACGCCAACGTGCGGCGGTTCCTGGAGCAGGGGCAGATGCCGCCCGCCGACGCCGTGCGCATCGAGGAGCTGGTCAACTACTTCGAGTACGACGATCCCGATCCCACCGGCGGCGAGCCGTTCGCCGTGCGCACCGAGGTGGCCGATGCGCCGTGGAACCCGGGGCACCGGCTGGTGCGCATCGGCATCCAGGGTCGGCGGATGGACGTGCGCGACATGCCGCCCGGCAACCTGGTGTTCCTGGTGGACGTCTCCGGGTCCATGGAGCCCGACCTGCCGCTGGTGAAGGCCGCCCTGTCGCGGCTGGTGGACCAGCTGCGGGACCGGGACCGGGTGGGGATCGTGGTCTACGCCGGCGCGGCGGGCGTCGTGCTGGAGCCCACGTCGGACCGGCGCGAGATCCTGGACGCGCTCGACCGGCTGCAGGCCGGCGGCAGCACCGCGGGCGGCGAGGGGATCCGGCTGGCGTACCGTCTGGCGCGCGACGGCTTCGTCCGCGGCGCCAACAACCGCGTGATCCTGGCCACGGACGGCGACTTCAACGTGGGCGTCAGCAGCCAGGGCGAGCTGGTGCGGCTGATCGAGCAGGAGCGGGAGGACGGCATCTTTCTCACCGTCCTGGGCTTCGGCAGCGGCAACCTGGCGGATGCGCGGATGGAGGCGCTGGCGGACCACGGCAACGGCAACTACGCCTATGTGGACGGCCAGGACGAGGCGGAGAAGGTGCTGGTGCGGGAGATGGGGGGCACGCTGTTCACCATCGCCAAAGACGTGAAGGTGCAGGTGGAGTTCAACCCCGCCGTGGTGGAGTCGTACCGGCTGATCGGGTACGAGAACCGGGTGATGGCGGCCGAGGACTTCAACGACGACCGCAAGGACGCCGGCGAGCTGGGCGCCGGCCACACCGTCACCGCGCTGTACGAGGTGGTGCCCGCGGGCGCCGCGAGCGGCGGCCGCGCGCGCGTGGACCCGCTGCGCTACCAGGACCGCCGCGCCCGCTCCGGCGCTGAAGCCTCCGACGAGCTGATGACGGTCAAGCTGCGCTACAAGGAGCCCGAGGGCGACGAGAGCCGGCTGATCGAGCGCGCCGTCCGCGAGTCCGGCCGCCGGCTGGACGACGCGTCCGACGACCTGCGCTTTGCCGCCGCCGTGGCGCAGTGGGGCATGCTGCTGCGCGGCTCCGCGCACGCCGGCCGCGCGTCGTACGAGGACGTCGTCGAGCTGGCCCGCGGCGCCGTGGGCCGCGACGCGCACGGCGACCGCGCGGCGTTCGTGCGCCTTGTGCAGTCGTCGCGGCGGCTGGCGTCGCGGTCGGGTGGTGTGAATGACGAGCCCGTCATCCCAAGCGAGGAGGACCTGCCGCACGGGCACTGACAAAGCGGCGACGCGCGTCGGACGGTTCCGCGCGACGCCCCCTCCCGCTCGTCCCTCGCGACCTCCCCCCAAAAACGCGGGGGGAGGTTGGGGTGGGGCGGGATCACGGAGCGGCGAACGTCATCGAGCTGCGCCCGACGCCGCCCCCCATCCCCGGCCCTTCCCCCACAAACTGCGTGGGGGAAGGGTGACGCGATCCGGAAAGCGTGTCGCGCGCGTTCGGATTCTCCCCTCTCCGCGAGGCACGAGCGGGAGCGGCCGGGGAGGCGCTCCCCGCCGACGCAGCGCGAAAGCGTGTCGAAGCGCGTCACCTCTCCCCCAGGGGTTTTGGGGGGAGAGGCCGGGAGAGGGGGCGCCCGTCGGACGCAGTGGGATGTTTGCTCATTCTCGCCGCTACCGGTTTCCGTACACCCCGAGCGAGTAGTAGCAGTAGGCCGTCTCGCAGCTCGTCATCGTCACCCGGACCGTGTACTCGCCGCTCGCGGCCGGCGTCACGGTGAGCACCGGGAAGTCGTCGCCGGCCACGTCGCTGTCCAGCAGCCTGCCGCCGGGGCCGAAGATCTTCAGGTCCATGTTGTCGCAGTCCGTGTCGCACGCGCCCAGCAGCATGTACGTGACGCCCTCCTCCAGGCGAATGCGGACCGTCCGGGACGCGCCACGGTCGAGCGCGCCGGTCTCGTACTCGCGCGTGCGGCTGAAGCCCTCGCGCTCCAGGACCTCCTCGCCGTTCTCCAGAAAGCCGATCACCTGCTCCTCCCAGCGGCTCCGCGTGGGCCCGGAGCGCCGCCGCAGCCGTCCGTCGCCGCCGGACGAGCCCGCGGCCGCGGAGGAGGGGCGCTCCCCCACGGAGGCCAGGCCTCCCGACGCGCGCGGCAGCTGCGAGCGGGCGAAGCGCTGGGGCGTGTCGCCCGTGCCCAGCAGCGGGCGGACGTAGCGCACGGGGACGGCGTAGTTCAGGTTCTGCCCGCCCGTCATCACCATCGTGGCCACGCCGATCACCTCGCCCCGGCCGTCCATCACCGGCCCTCCGGACGAGCCGGACGAGATGGGCGCGGAGATCTGGATCATCGACACGCCCCGGACGGTGCGGTCGGCGCTCACCAGGCCGTCGCTGAAGGTGCTCGTCTGCCCCAGCGGATGGCCCATGGCGTAGACCTCCGCGCCCACCACGGCCGCGGTGTCGCTGCCCAGGCGCAGGGTGACCGCGCCTTCCACGGGCACCTTGAGCACCGCCACGTCGCGCCGCGGGTCGGAGGTGACGTGGTATACGTTGTCGTACACCTCGCCGTCGAACGTCTCCACCTGCAGCGCGTGGGCGTTCTGGATGACGTGGAAGTTGGTGACGATCACCCCGTCCGGGCTCACGAAGAACCCGCTGCCCAGCCCGCTCACGCCGCCGCGCGCGTCCAGGGCGCGGATCTGCACGGTGGCGCGCTGCGCGGCCGCGGCGATCTCGCGGGGCGTAAGGCTCTGGGCCCGCGCGGCCGGCGGCACGAGCGCGGCGGCGGCCACGAGGGCGAGGCGGAGGAGGGCACGTGCGCGCATGATCGGCAATCCGTGATCGAGACAGGGGGACGGTCACCAGGACCGCCGCACCGGAACGCACGTCGGCGGCCACGCGGCGCGGGGCGTGGCACCGTACGGCGCAACCCGTGAGCTGGATTCGACTTCCGCCGTGCACCGGCCAGGCGGGCGGCGGGCGCGGATGCGCACGGATGTCCCTCCGTCTCCCCATATTGACCCGTACGAGTCGCACCGGCGGGCGATCCGAGGATTTCGCGGAGACGGCGGACGCGACGAAGCCCCGGCCGCGCGCGCGGCCGGGGCTTCGTGTGGCCAGCGGAAGCGCGGTCCTCGCCGCGCTTCCGCTTCAGGAGCGGCGGCTCAGAAGCCGGCCACGTTCAGGCGCCCACCCGTCACGGTCTTGCCGTTCAGCGAGACGGTGGGGAGCGCGCTGGTCAGGATGGCGCTCTTGATGGCCGCGGCCGAGGAGCCGGGGTGGTACGCCGCGTACAGCGCCGCGGCGCCGCTCACGTGCGGGGTGGCCATCGACGTGCCGCTGTAGCTGGCGTAGCCGGACACCACTCCGCCCTTGCTGCTCGCCGGGACGGTGGAGTACACGCCGCTCCCCGGGGCGCCGATGTCCACCGTGGTGCTGCCGTAGTTGGAGAACGAGCTCATGGCGCCCGAGCTGGTGATGGAGGCCACCGAGATCACGTTGGCGTTGGGATACTCGCCCGGGTAGCAGGAGCTGGTCTCGCAGTTGTACGAGCTGTTGCCGGCCGCGGCGATGAACAGGATGCCGGCCGTGTTGGCGCGCTCGATGGCGTCCTGCAGCGCCTGCGAGAAGCCGCCGCCGCCCCAGGAGTTGCTGGTGGCCACCAGGTTCAGGCCGTGGCGCGTCTTGAGGTCGGTGAAGTAGTCCACCGCCTTGACGGCGTTGGCCGTGGTGCCGCCGTTGCGGCCCAGGAACTTGGCGTTCAGCAGCTTGACGCTCCAGCACACGCCGGCCACGCCGGTGCCGTTGCCGCCCACGCCGCCGATGGTGCCGGCCACGTGCGTGCCGTGGTCGTCGGTCGTGCCGTCGAACACGGTGTTGTCGCCGCCCGCGAAGTCCCAGCCGTACACGTCGTCAACGTACCCGTTGCCGTCGTCGTCGGCGCCGTTGCCGGCCACCTCGCCCGGGTTCTTGGCGACGTTCGCGGCCAGGTCGGTGTGCGTGTACATGTAGCCTTCGTCGATGATGCCGACGTACACGCTGCTGCAGTCGGTGTGGTTGGCCGCCCACGCCACGGCCGCGCCGCTGCCGTACACGTTGGCCGGCGAGCTGGCGCCGCCGTACATCCCCCACAGCGAGCCGTTGGTGAAGTACGTGTCGTTGGACACGGCGTTGTGCTGGTAGATGTAGTTGGGCTCGGCGTACTCCACGCTCGGGTTGCCGCGCAGCCGCTCCAGCGCGGCGCCGGTGCCCAGCCCGGAGTGGATCACCGTGATCCCCTCGTTGTCACCCTTGCCGCGCATGCTGGCGGTGACGATGCGCTCGCGCACCGCGGCGTTGGCGTGCTGCAGGGCGGCGCCGCGGGCCGCGGGGGTCGCGTCGGCGCGGAACTTCACGATCACCTCGCCCGGGACGAACGCCGGGGCCGCGGCGGCGGCAAACGCGGGGCCTTCGGCGGCCGGCGTGAGCGACGTCGGGTTGTCGGCGCACGCGGCCATCGCCAGCGGTGCCAGAACGAACAGACTGCGCTTCATGGGGCGTCCTCCAGGAGGGGGAATTGATCGGACGCCGCGTTCCCGGGGGGTGGCGTCCTGGATGTGAGTGCCCTTTCTGAAAGCAACCCGTGGACCGTTTTCCGTCAGGTTGTACAAACGATGATGCGACAGCGAGATGGCCAGTCCAGGCCCCGTTTTCCCTTGCTCTCGCGGCGCATCACACCGGTGCGCGCCGCATCGAAATTGTGCGGCGCGCCGCCCGTTCCGGGACTGCGGACGTGGTCGATGCCGATTCCGCGGACGTGCCGCTCCCGCCGATCGTGGAGCCGGCGGATGGTTCTCGAGATCGCGCATCAGGGGGTCCGGGCATCTTTCTCCAGTGCGCGTCGGAGATGATCCGGCGATATGCATCCCTCCGAAAAAATGCGGATGGCCCCCGCCGCATCCCATCTCCCTCCCGTTCCCGACACCCCACGCCGGCTCGTGCCTCGTCGCCCCGCTCGCCATGCCTCCGCTCACTACGACCGGGCTTCGCGGTGAGAGCAGCGGAAACGGCACGAGAAAACTCCGCTAACTCCGCTAACTCTGCGTGAGGCCTATTCTTTTGCGGATCTGGCATCACGATCATGTCCGGATGCACTCGCAGATCCCGAATGCGGCTAAAGCGCGAAAGTGCGTCCGCACTCTCGTACTCTCGTACTCTCGTACTCTCGTACTTCCGCACTCCCGAAACGAATCGGGGCCCCGCCGTGGTGGCGGGGCCCCGATCCTTCAACTCTGAACCGGCGTGGAGATTACAGCCCGCCGCCCAGCGTGGTGCCGGTCACGGCGCGGTGCACGTTCAGGCGGCCGTTGCCGAACTTGGTGTCGTAGCCGGCGGCGCCGATGTCGTCGGCGGTGCTCTCCAGGCGGGTGCGCAGCGCGCTGCCGCGCAGGCCCGTCTTGCTGGCGACCACCGCGGCGGCGCCCGTCACCTGCGGCGTGGCCATCGAGGTGCCCTGCAGCATGGCGAAGCCGTTGTTCAGGTACGCGCTCCAGATGCCCATCTCGTCGGTGGTGTTGCTGTACAGCTCACCGCCCGCGGCGCTGATGTCCAGCCCGCTGCCGTACTGCGAGTAGTAGGCGAGCGCGTCACGCCAGCTGGTGGCGGCCACCGAGATGGCGTAGGGGTCGCAGGCGGGGCAGCCCACCTTGCCGCTGCCGCTGTTGCCCGCGGCGGCGATCACCAGCACGTTCTTGGTCACCACGGCGTACTTGATGGCGTCCTTCTCGGCGCGGCTCTCGATGCTGCCGCCCAGCGACAGGTTCATCGCCACCATGCCGGGGTAGTCGGCCGCGGCGCGGATCGCGTTCACGATGGCCGAGGTCGGGCAGCCGCTGGGGCCGCAGACGCGCTGAACCAGGATGCGGACGTTGGCCGAGGCGCCGGTCACGCCGGCCACGCCGACGGTGGTGCCGGCCATGGTGCCGCTGGTGTGCGTGCCGTGGCCGTCTTCGTCCTCGGGGTTGTTGTCGCCGGTCACCCAGTCCTTGCCGATGATCAGGCGGCCCGTGAACTCCGAGTGGTCGCTGTCCACGCCCGTGTCGATGCTGCTGATGACCACCGCGCCGCCGCCGGAGCCGATGCCCGCGATGGCGTCTTCATCCGCGTCGGCGATGGAGGCGTAGGTGGCGCCCAGCGGCTGGCCGTTGCGCGAGTCGGCCGGGTCGTTGAAGTACGCCGTCAGGCCGCCCGGGTTGTAGAAGGCCCACAGCTTGGGGTCGATGGCCGTGGTCTGGCGCAGGTAGTTGGGCTCGGCCCACTCCACGCGCGGATCGGCGGCAAGGCGGGCAGCCTCGGCGCGCTCCTGGCCGCGCTCCACGCCCATCACCGCGAACTCGCTCTTGTACCCGGCGCGGCTGAAGCTCAGCCCCTCACGTCCCACCAGCGCGTCGAACTCGAACCCGTCCTTCATCTTCACCAGGACTTCGCCGGGAACCACGGCGTCCTGGTTCTGCTGCGCCATCGGAAGACGGGCAGGCGTGGCCTCGGGGCCAGCCGGGGCATCGGAGCAGGCGGCGACCGCAAGGGTCAGCGCGGCCGCGGCGGCGGTGCGAAAACGGTACATCGAGTGTGCTCCCTGCTGCGTGGGATGGATGAGAACGATCGTCCGGAGGGGAGAGCTAGGGGGCTCGCCGCGGGGTGAACGTCCGTTCGATGGTGATGCCCGGTGTAAAGCAAGCGGTGCGCCATACCTTTAAACATCTGTTGTGCCACCGTAAACCAAGGCGCTGCAACGATTTTGACGGAGTGGTGCACGCGGGCGGCCGAAACGAAGCGGTGCAGGGTGCACCGTTCTGGTGCGCACTCCGGGGCGGGGCGTCGCACAAAGGCAGTGCTGCGGAGGACGAACCGGAGGGACCCGGACGCTGCGTCGGAGATCGGACCGCGCCCGGCGCGGCCGCCTCTTCCCCGATCCTTCCCCCCCTGCGCGCGGGAGATCAAGGGAAGAACTACGGCGGCGGCTCAATCCCGAGCTCTCGGCCTTTATGTCCGGGAAAAGAATGTGACTTCCTGAGGGAGCGCACGCGCAGATCCTGCCGCCTGCACTGACTCCGGCGCGCGACCGAAGGACCTCCTCTCGGCTGCGCAGAGGCTGGATCAGGACGCGGAACCAGCCCCTTCGTTCTGCTGGCGAGGGTCCTTCGGTCGACGCACAGCGGAGCCGGGGGATTACACCGCCAGGGCCAGCGGCGCTTCGGCGGGGAGCAGGTGGGCGATGGAGCTGGCGTAGTAGCGCAGCACGTGCAGCTCTCGCGGGTTGGCGGCGAACAGGCCGTCCCTTTCCAGCACCAGGTGGCGCTCGGTGAGCATCCGCAGCCCCACGGTGACGGAGTAGTCCATGTCCCGGCGCGGCACGTACACGCGTCCGCCGCCGGCCTCCACCTCGTCCACCAGGTCCGCCACGCACCCCTTGATCTCGAGCTCGCTCCTCTGCGCCTGCAGGTCGCGGATGAAGACGGTCGCCACCAGCGACACGGGGAGCACGGGGATCACGCGGCCCACCTCGGCCATCAGCGACCCGCCCAGCTCCGCCACCGACTCCTGCCGGTTCTCGCGGTCCAGGCGGCGAAAGTCCACGCCATGCTCCGCGCACCAGGCGCGCATCGACACCGGCGTGCCGAAGTTGACGCACGCGTAGCCGAAGCGGTGCCAGCGGCCGCGGGCCATCAGCACCAGGTTGCGCCCCACGAAGCGAAAGGTGTTGCCCAGCGCGCGCAGGGCGCCGCCGCGGGGCCTGTCGCCGTGCCCGGAGTCCAGCAGCAGCGTGCGGTCTTCCAGCGTGCGGTCGTAGTTGATGCCCACGGGGACAAAGACCAGGTCCCGCTCCCCCGCCGGGTCGAAGCTGCGCAGCATGTAGTCCAGCAGCCCCAGCTTGGGCGGGCGCAGCGACCCGTCGCGCGACAGGCCGCCCTCCGGGTACACGGCCTGGGTCACCCCCGCGGCCGTCGCCATGGCCACGTAGCGCTCCAGCACCCGGCGGTACAGCTCGTCGTTGCTGCGGCGGCGGATGAAGTACGCGCCCATGCTGCGGATGAGCTGCTGCAGCGGCCAGATGCGCGCCCACTCGCCCACCGCGTAGCTCAGCGCCGCGCGGCGGGCGGCCAGGTAGCCCACCAGCACGTAGTCCATGTTGCTGCGGTGGTTCATCACGAACACCACCGTGCTGCCGCGCTCGATGCGGGCCAGCCCCTCCTCGTCGCTCCACCCCAGCCGCACGCGGTACAGCAGCCGCGCCACGCGCCGCGCCAGCGCGTAGCCGAGCCTGAAGTACAGGTAGGCGTTGAAGGCGGGGACGATCTCCCGCGCGTAGCGCTCTGCGCGGGCGGTGGCCACGTCCAGGGGCACGCGGTGCTCGTTGGCGTGCTCGCCCACCGCCTGCACCACGCGCGGATCCGACATCAGCCGGTCCACCAGCACCTGCCGCCGGGCCATGCGGAACGGCTGGATCTCGATGGGCAGCTTGCGGTTCACCTCCTCCAGCACGCGCAGCGTGCGCTGGCGGATGAACCAGCGCGCGCTGGGCACCATCAGCCGGTCCAGCAGGCATACCACGGCCAGCAGCACCAGCGCGGCGAACTGCCAGGTGGGAAGGGTGATGCTGCCGTTCATGCGCGGGGGCGCGAGGGGGATGACGGGATGGATGATTCCAATCTATACTCGCCGGGCGCCCCATCCGCCAACAAAAAACGGGTCCATCGCGGATCTGGTTGCAAACTGCGGCCGCGCCCGCCAGGGGCGAGATGACCCGCGATGCAGTGGAAGGGTGTCAGGGCACGGCGGCGGGTGGGGGTTGCTCCACGCGTGTGTGGACGCGTCGGGAACGGCAGAGGGAGGGAAGCGCGGCAGGGGGCCATGAGAATTTTTCTAGGTGGAT
>DASUVG010000013.1:0-66615 GCA_036379135.1 Longimicrobium sp. | reverse complement strand
GGGAGTGCGGGAGTGCGGGAGTGCGGGAGTGCGGGAGTGCGGGAGTGCGGGAGTGCGGGAGTGCGGGAGTGCGGGAGTGCGGGAGTGCGGGAGTGCGGGAGTGCGGGAGTGCGAGAGTGCGAGAGTGCGAGAGTGCGAGAGTGCGAGAGTGCGAGAGTGCGAGAGCGGGGGACAAAGGAACGGGCCGACCCGGATCTCCGGACCGGCCCTGTCACGGACCGCGCGGCGGGCTCAGTAGAGGATGATGCGGCGCTGCTGCTCCACGCCGCAGGCGGCGTTGCACGTCTCCCAGTCGGCGCAGCTGTAGACGGCCGAGCACACGTCGCTGTAGTCGCCGCCACCGTCTCCGCCGTCGTCGTCGTCCATGTAGCCGCGGACGGTGCAGCGCAGCTCCCGCAGCTCGTGGGTGGTCTCAAAGGACTGCACGTTCAGCTCGTCGACGTTCAGGGCAAGCTTCTGCATCGGGGTCACCGTTGAGGTAGATGTTGATCCGCATCCGGAGCGCAGAGGCTTTGCTCCCCGGCTGCCGTGTCAACGCACGGCGCGTGGCGGATCCTGACAGATTTTTTGGAATTTTATCATCCGCTAATCCTGCGCTCAGCGTGCCTTCATCTTTCCCGTCGACGGGCGCGCTGTCGCTGCCGGCGGCCTGCCGCCTCGACGGGAGCCGGGTGCCCGGCGCAACGGGGGGCTTGCGGGAGGGTCGGGACGGGAGTAAGCTAACCAGTGTACGTTTATCTTTTGCTTACGGATTGTACACCCGCGGGGGACCGGCGGCGGGGCGGAGGCACATGCCTCCCCCTGATCTGCGCATACCCCTCGACGCGATCCGGCGGGAGGCCGAGCTGGCCCGCGATGCCACCTCGCTCCGTGCCGTCGCACGCGAGGTGGACATCACGCCGATGGGCCTGCGCGCCTTTCTTCTGAACGAAGGAACGCCGCAGGCGCGCACGGTCCGCAAGCTCAACTCGTGGTATGTACGGCGTATGGCCACGCGGCCGCCGGAAGGCGAGGATGAGGCCCGGGCGGCGCTTACGATTCTCGCGGGCTACTTTCCCGAACGCGAGCGCAGGTCCGCCATCCTGGAGCTTCTGGGCTCCATGGAGCGGCGGTTTGGCGCCAGCGGCATGAAGGTGCCCGCCTGGCTCGGCAAGCTGCGGCGCGAAGTCGAGGGCGAGGCAGGCTGACGCGGCGCGTCGGGCGGATGGAGACGGATGCACGTTCGGCAAGGCCGGCCCCGCTCCCGGGGCCGGCCTTTTGTCGTGCTCGCGCTGTCAGCGGCCGCGGCGGTTCGGCACTCCAGGCCGTTGAAGCAGGGAAAGCCTTCGGGGCGCGGGGTTGAACCCGGCGGAGAATTCCGCTAAATTAAACAGCTACGAAGGGGCGTTAGCTCAGCTGGGAGAGCATCCGCTTTGCAAGCGGAAGGTCATCGGTTCGAACCCGATACGCTCCATGGACTTACGGGGATTTTCAGGGCGCCTGAGCCGGCATCACCGGTTCGGGCGCTTTCTCGTTTACCTCTCGTTCCCCAGTGGGTGGTAACAGACGCCGGGTAACGATCCTCCGACCTCACCTGCGGTGCCCGCGACCGTGGTCAATTTCTGCTCCTTTGTCCCTCGTCTTTCGTAGATGCCACGACCTCTGTGAAACGGTTCTCGGGCGGGTGAAGTCAAGGGAGATTCACTCTCCGGATGATGGTACCACCATGCCCTTCGAACGGTTCTCGAGACTCATATCAATAGGGGGCCTGCGACCCGCTAGGCGTCCGCTACAAGTACGTCTATACGCGTACGGGTCTGGGCGCTGACTGCTCCATCGCCATGACAAGATGACTGACAAGTCGCACATGATTGGTCCGGTGATCGTGGTAGGAGCACATGTCCATGCCCAAGGGGCGCAGGTGCCCTCATCCGGCCCCGAGTCCTCTACGATGCGGTCGCTCTCCTCCGCATGCGAGGACTTCGACCGTTATTCCCGGGCAGAGGAGGAGCCTCGGCGCAATCCGCGCGGGGCGGCGCTGTCCCCCGTCCGAAGAGGTCACGGGCCATGCGGGTGCAAAGGAACGACGTGACGGAGTGGCTCGCGTTGGGTGTTTTCGCCGGGTCCGACGGTTGGAAGAAGGGGTGTTCCTTCAGCTGCTCCGCGAACACGTCGAACGCGGCATCCAGCTTCCTGAACTGCTCCACGCCGACTTGCTCGCCTGGAATGGGTGCCGGGGCTTCCAGCCTGGTCCCCTCCGTCAGGTTCCGCACGATGTTGCCGATCATCTACATCCCATGATCGGGCTGGAGATAGATGATCTGCCATACGCGCGCGAGCGCCATCACCCCGGTGCACTGCGAGCAGGATTCCAGGGAGGTGTAGACGGTCATGTCCTCGAACATCGTGTAGTCGTCGCGTGGCCTGGGCTCGCGGTTCAGTGCCCACGAGTCGTTCACCTGCGCCAGGTCGTACACGCGGCGGATGAGGCGCGACTCGGCGTGCTCGGCCGAGCTGTTGAAGAGCGAGTTGTGGTTGAACTCCAAGTCGACGACGAAGCCCTCCGCATCCACCGCGGTCGCGGCGATGTTGCGGCCCAGGTAGTCCGAATCATGGAACGGGCCGGCCTCCGCATCCGCCGGCGCGTTCCACGGGTACGTGCCCCACCGTCCGTACTTGTTGCCGTTCAAGTAGTGATGGACGATCGCCATCAGCAGCAGGGAGTAGATCCGGTGGCGCTCCACCTCACCCGGGCTCAGGGCGCGCCGTGAGCTCGGCGACGGTGCGGTGCCAGTAGTGCGCGAGCCGTGGATTCTTCGGTTCCACGGGAAGGGTGCGCGAAGAGGAACGGTGCCGGACGGCGCCGGCGGAAGGGGAGCACCCATCGTACGTCGGCGACGGGGGCGCCACAACGGAATCCGGCCGAGCAGCAGCAGGAATGGCATGCGGCCGGCTCTCCGCCCGGACGCGCGCGGGCGCGTCCGGGTCGCGCGGGATGCCGCTACATCCGCGGGCTCACGTAGAGCATCAAGAACACGGCGAGCCAGACGATCCCCACGAAGTACCAGAAAAAGGTGGCCAGCTGCACCGCCAGCGGCCGTCCCGGGGCGCCGCGCCGGCGGTACGCCGCCAGCCCCGCGGCCAGCACCACCAGCCCCACCGCCACGTGCGCCAGCTCCGCGGCCAGCGTGAACGTGAAGATGGAGCCGTACGCGTCCGTCGTCGGCGCCACGGGCGCGCGGCGGAGCTGGAGGAACTGCACGCCCAGCGCACCGGCCCCCAGCAGCAGCGCGGCCACCAGCGCCCACACCGTCGTCCGCGGGCGCCCGCGCTCCGCGGCGAACGACGCCGCCCACGCGGCCAGGCAGCTCGCCGCCAGCAGCAGGGTGCCGGCCACCGCCAGCCCCAGCGGCGGCACGGCCGAGGGCCAGGGGCCCGTCGCGTTCACCGCCAGGTATCCGTAGGAGAACACCAGGTAGATGAAGAGCGCCGCCTGCGTGGCCGTGAACGCCGCCATCCCCCACCACGCCGCCGCGCGCACGCCGCTCTCGTCCGTGGGAAGCTCGCCGAAGCGGGTGGGCACCGCGGCCCGGTGCGGTCCCGCCGCGGGCCAGAGCCACGCGACCACGCACACCGCGCAGGCGGCCAGCGCCAGCCCCGTCAGCGCGGGGAGCGCCAGGAGCAGGCCGTACGCCACCGCCGTGATGGAGAGCGCCGTCAGCAGGGGGAGCGGCGTGTCGTCGGGAAGGCGCAGCACGCCGCGGGGATGGCCCTTGTCCGCGGTCGTCACCAGTACGGAGCGGCCCTCCGGCAGCTCCGGCTCCGCGACGGCCGCGGCGCGCGCGGCATCGCCCCCGCCGTCCGCCGCCCACATCGGATAGCGCGCCGTCACCACCGGGACGGTGGCGAAGTTGTACGCGGGCGGAGGAGAGGGGGGCGCCCACTCCAGCGTGCCCCCGCCCCAGGGGTCCGCCCCGGCCGGCGGGCCCCGGCGCAGCGCGCGGACGACGTTGGCGAGCACGGCCGCGATCCCCAGGGCGAAGAGGAAGGCCCCCGCCGTCGCCGTCCCGTTCAGCGCCGCCCACCCCAGCCCGGAGGGATAGGTGTAGATGCGGCGCGGCATCCCCAGCAGCCCTACCACCAGCATGGAGAGAAAGACCAGGTTGGCGCCCGTGAAGAGCATCCAGAAGCTGATCCGCCCCAGCCGCTCGTCCAGCATTCGCCCCGTGATCTTGGGGAACCAGTAGAAGAGGGCGCCCAGCACGGGGAAGAGGTTGATCCCCGCCAGGGTGTAGTGCAGGTGCCCCACGACGAAGTAGCTGTCCGTGAGCTGCCAGTCGAAGGGGACCACGGCCGTCACCACGCCGGAGACGCCGCCCAGCGCGAAGAGCACGATGAAGCCCGACATGAACAGCATGGGGGTGGCGAGCACCGGGCGCCCGTGCCAGATGGTGGAGATCCACGCGGAGATGGCCACGGCGCTGGGAAGGGCGATGAGCAGGCTGCTCCCCCCGAAGAACGCCAGGGGCACGGGGTCCACCCCCGTGGCGAACATGTGGTGCAGCCACACGCCGAACCCCAGCGCCGACGTGGCCACGCTGGCCCCCGCCACCCAGGTGTAGCCCACGAGGGGGCGCCGGCAGAAGGTGGGGATGACCTCCGACACCATCCCCATGGCCGGCAGCACCACGATGTACACCCACGGGTGCCCGAACATCCAGAACAGGTGCTGCCACAGCAGCGGCTGCCCCAGGACGGCGGGGTCGAAGAAGTGCGTGCCCTGGCGCCGGTCCAGGAAGAGGAAGAGGCAGGCGGCCGTGAGCGCGGGAAGGGCGAAGAGGTTGGCGCAGGCGGACGAGACGGTGCCCCACACCAGGATCGGCAGGCGTCCCAGCGACATCCCCGGGGCGCGCACCCGGGCGAAGGTCGCCACGTAGTTGATGGCCGTCCCCGTCGTCGAGATGGTGAGGAGGAGGAGCGCCAGGAGGTAGAAGTCCAGGTTCAGCGTGGGGGTGTACGCCCGCCCCGAGAGGGGGGTGTAGCTGAACCACCCCGTGTCCGGAAGGCGGCCGGAGAGGATGCTGCTGTACAGGAAGATCCCGGCGCACAGGTACATCCAGTACGAGAAGGTGTTCAGCCGGGGAAACGCCATCTCCCGCGCGCCGACGAGGAGCGGCCACAGGTAGTTGCTGAACCCGGACAGCACGGGCGCGGCGTACAGGAACAGCATGGTCACCCCGTGCATGGTGAACAGCTGGTTGTACTCCCCCGGCGAGAGCAGCCCCCCGTCCGGCCCGGCCAGCTGGGTGCGCAGGAGCAGCGCCTCGGCCCCCCCGACCAGGAGGAAGGCGAAGGCGGTCACCAGGTAGCGGGCGCCGGTGCGCTTGTGGTCCAGCGTGGCGGTGAACCCCCGCCAGCCCGGCACTGCCTCCCAGGCGCGCCGCAGGTGCTCGGGGGTGGGGGCGGGGGCGGTCTGCATGGACACGGGGCGCTCCAGGCTAGCGGAGTTGCTGCAGGTAGGCCACCACGGCGCGCCGCTCCCGCGGGGTGAGCCCCACCACGGGCATGAGCGTGCCGGGCTTGACCCGCTGCGGGTCGGCGATCCAGCGGTCCATGTCGGCGGGGGTGTTGGGGATGGTCCCGGCCGCGAGAGTGAGGCGGCTGCCCACGTGCGTGAGGTCCGGCCCCACCAGCCCCAGCCCCTCCGTCCCGCGCACCGCGTGGCACGCCCCACAGCGCTGCTCGAAGATCTGCCGCCCCGCCCGCGCCTCCGCCCCCGCGGGGGCGCGGCCGGCGCGGCGCTGCTCCGCGCGCCAGGCGGCGAAGGCGGCGGGGCTCTGGGCCACGACCACGAAGTCCATCCGGGCGTGCTGCCGCCCGCAGAACTCGCCGCACTGGCCGCGGTACACGCCGGGGCGGTCGGCGCGCAGCCAGGTCTCGTTGGTGCGCCCGGGGATCATGTCGATCTTGCCCCCCAGCTCGGGGACCCAGAAGCTGTGGATGACGTCCATCGACGTCACCCGGAAGCGCACCGGGCGCCCGACGGGGACGTGCACCTCGTTCGCGGTGATGAAGACGTCCTCCGCCGGGGTGCCCAGGTAGCGCAGCTCCCACCACCACTGGTGCCCCGTCACCTCCACCACGGCCGCGGGGCGTCCCGGCATTCGCGACGCGTACGCCAGCCCCGCCACCAGCCCCGCGAACACGGCCAGCAGCACCACGATCGAGAAGCCCGCGCCGGCATGGATCCACCGCACGGGGTCCCCCGGCGCCTCCCCCCGGCGGCGGCGGAGCAGGCCGGCCACCAGCAGGGCCGTGACCGCCACCACCACGGCGCCGGCGGAGGCGAGCAGCCACCATCCCAGCCGGGCCTCGCCGTCCGCGGGGGCGCCGGCGGGGCGCAGGTAGCTGGGCGCCCCCGCGCACGCGGCCGTGGCCGCGGCCAGGACCAGGGTGCACGCGCCCGCGGCCCGGCGGGCGGGGGTCACTTGCCGCCTCCGCCGGCGGAGGTGGGGTCGGGGGTGCCGTCGCTGAGCCCCACCGCGGTGGGCGAGGCGGGCCAGGAGCCCCCCAGCGTCTGGATCCAGGCGACGACCCGCCAGATTTCGTCCGGCGGAAGGGCGCTCCCCCACGCGGGCATCCCCTTGGGGCGCCCCTCGAAGATCGTCTTGTAGACCTCCGCGGGGGTGCCGCCGTAGCGCCAGTAGCGGTCGCGCAGGTTGGGGCCCATCCCCCCGGAGCCGTCGTAGTCGTGGCACCCCACGCAGTTCATGGCGCCGAAGAGCCGCTGGCCGTCCTGGATGGCGACGGGGTTCCCCGCGTACGGGTTGGGGATCTCGTATCCCAGGCGGCTCACCCCCACGCCCGCCATCTCGCCCAGGGGGACGTGGGCGGTGGGGCCCTGGCGGGGGAGCCCGCCGGCTGTCGCGCGGCGGGGCGGGTCCGGCGGCCGGCGCTCGCGCGGGCCGCACGCGGCCAGCAGCAGGAGGGCGGCGAGGGCGGCGCGCGGCAGCAGGCGTGCGATGGGCATGGCTCGCCTCAGTGCTGGTGGGGGCTCTCGTACTCGGGCGCGGCCACGGTGGCCTGGTTGGTCAGCTGGCTGGGCCCGCCGCTGGGCGAGTTGCCGTCCAGTGAGAACACGTACAGGGTGCCGCCCATGGGCGGGTACCCGGGCTGCGTGCGCGTGACCTTGGCGGCGCCGCCCACGCCCGTGTAGATGGCGATGTACTGGCGCCCGTCGGGGCCGCGGTAGGTCATGGGCTGGGCGACGATCCCCGAGCTGAGCTTCTGCGACCAGAGCACCCGCCCGGAGCGGGCGTCCACGGCGCGGAACCACCCGTCCACGGTGCCGTAGAAGGCCACGTCGCCGGCCGTCACCAGCGCGCCGCTGAAGGTCATCATCGCCTCCTTGATCCCCCACACCTTGCGTCCCGTGCGGGCATCCCAGGCGATGAACTCGCCCCAGTTGCCCCCCGGCCCCGCCCGGCGCACGATCTCCATCCCGTCGTACGGCGTCCCCGCGATGTAGCCCACCTCGTGGTCGGTGAGGTCCATGCACATGTTCATGGTGGGGACGTAGAAGAGCCCGGTGCGCGGCGAGTAGGCGGCGGGCTGCCAGTCCTTGCCCCCCAGGTCCGGCGGGCAGATGTCGCGGATGGTGATGCCGGGGCGGGGCCGCTTCTCCGGCACCACCCGCGGCAGCCCCGTGGCCAGGTCGATCCCCGTGGACCAGTTCTGGTGCACGTACTGGTTGGCGATGAGCACCTCGCCCGTCACCCGGTCCATGGTGTAGGCGAAGCCGTTGCGGTCGAAGTGCACCAGCGCCTTGCGCATGCGCCCGGCGACGGGGATGTCCACCAGGATGTTCTCGTTCACCCCGTCGTAGTCCCACTCGTCGTGGGGGGTGAACTGGTACGCCCAGCGCGCCATCCCCGTGTCGGGATCGCGGGCGAACATGGCGCTGGTCCACAGGTTGAGCCCTGGGCGCTGGGTGCCCACGCGGGGGCCGGGGTTGCTGGTGCCGTAGTAGATCAGGTCCAGGTCGGGGTCGTAGGTGATCCACGCCCACACGGCGCCGGCGCCCTGCTTCCACATGTCCGCGGGCCAGGAGCTGACGCCCAGGTCCCTGCCCCGCATCCAGGGGTAGAAGGGGCGGAACTCCGGCCCGATGCGCACCATGGAGTCGGGGCCCGCGCTGTAGGCGCGCCAGACCTCGCGTCCCGTGGCCACGTCGAGCGCGGCGATCCACCCCAGCACCCCCATCTCGCCGCCGCTGTTGCCCACCAGCACCTTGTCACGCACCACCAGCGGGGCCATGGTCATGGTGGCGCCTTTGGCGGGGTCCGCCATCCGTCGCCGCCACACCTCGCGCCCCGTCTCGGCGTCGACGGCCACGGTGTGCCCGTCCAGCAGGTTGTAGAAGAGCTTTCCGTCGGCGTACACCCACCCGCGCAGCACCACGTCGCAGCACGCCTTGCCCACGGCCATGGGCGAGGGGCCCGGCGAGTACGTCCACTTGAGGGGCGTGCCCGGCTGGCTGAGGTCCAGGGCGTAGGCGATGTTGGGAAACGGGGTGACGACGAACATGGTGCTCCCCACCACCACTGGCGCGCCCTCGTGCCCCTGCAGGGTGCCGTCGGAGAAGCTCCAGGCGATGCGCAGCCGGTGCACGTTGGTGGTGTTGATTTCGTCCAGCGCGCTGTAGCGCCACCCCCGGTAGTCCTTGGTCTGCATGAGCCACTGGCCGTCCTCGGCGGCGGCGGCCGCGGCGGCGCCCGCGCTGTCCACGGCGCCGGCGGAGGCGGCCACCCCCGCACGGGGCGGCTGCGCGGCCTGCTGCTGCTCCGCGCCTGCGTCCCCGCACCCGGCGGCGGCCATCCCCGCCGCGATCACGGCGGCGAGGCGGGTGGCGCGGGCGCGCACTGCGGCCAGGGTGAGCATCGTGCGGTTCTCCGGGGGGATGGGATCAGGCAGCCGCCGGAAGGCGGCGCGGAGAGGCTGCGGCTCCATGAAAACACTCTGGAAAAGATGTGATCCGGTTCGTAAAAGGCAAGCCTTTTGATACAATAAACGGGAGCAGGTGGCCGGATTCCGGCAGGTCGTGCCGATCGACCCGCCCCGGCGTCACCGTGACGATTGGCGTCATGCGCCCGTCGCGCGGCGGATGCGGGCGATCTGGTCCAGGTGCACCAGGTCGTGCCCCGCCATCAGCTCGAACATCCGCCGGACGGATTCCGGCCCCCGCTCGGCGTGCAGCCCCACGCGCTCCCACTCCGCGGGGAGGAGGGTGCGCAGCAGGCGCAGGTTTGCGTCGCGCAGGGCGGCGAACTGCGCCAGCGCCGCGTCCAGCGGGACGTCGCGGTAGCGCAGGCGGCCGGCCCACAGGTCCTGGTCGTAGCCCTGGATCGGCGGGGTGTCGTGCGCCAGGACCATGCGGAAGCGGTATCCGTTCACCAGGTCGTAGTCGGCCAGGTGCTGCACCACCTCCAGGACGGACCACTTCCCCGGTGCCTCCGGGCGCCGCAGCTGTTCGGGGGTGAGCCCCGCCACGGCCTCCGCCAGCCGCGCGGGGGTTGCCTCCGCGACGGCGAACGGATCCCCGCCCTCCAGCCGGTTCGTGGCCATCGCGGCGTAATCGGGCCGTACCGGCGCTTCCTGCATCAGCGTCATCGTCCCCTCCCGAAGTGACGTTTCCGATCCTCGTCCTCATCCCCGGTCCACGCTGTTCCTCCCGTCGTTTTCCCGCGCCTGCACGCCGCCCCGGCATCCATCGATCGCCTCCCTTCGCGGCCCCGGGCGCGGCGGGGGGCGTCAGGGGGCGGCGAGCAGCGCCTCGACCTCCTCTTCCGAGAGGGCGCGCAGCTCGTCCAGCAGGGCGGCGGTGAGGGCGCCGTCCACACGCGCGGCCTCGCCGCGGACGATGGCGACGGTGAGCGCGGCGACGGTGGGCGCCTCGAAGAACTCGCGGATCGGCACCTCCACCCCCGTCCGCTCCTGCACGCGCGACAGAACCTGCACGGCCAGGAGCGAGTGGCCGCCCAGGTCGAAGAACCCGTCGTTCACCCCCACCCGCTCCACGCCCAGCACCTCGCGCCACGCATCGGCCACCGCCGCCTCCACCTGCGTCCGCGGCGCGACGAAGGGCGCGGAGGACGGGGCGCGGGCCGCGGACGGGTCGGGGAGGGCGCGCCGGTCCACCTTGCCGCTGGGCGTCAGGGGGAGCGCGTCCACGGGGACGAAGACGGAGGGGACCATGTGCTCGGGAAGGGAGCGCGCCAGGAAGCCGCGCAGCTCCGCCGCCGCGGGGGCCGGGGTCCCGGGCGCGGGGAGCACCCACGCCACCAGGGCGTGCTCGCCGGACGCGTCGGAGCGCACGTCCACGGCGGCGTCGCGGACGGCGGGATGGCGCAGCAGGGCGGCCTCCGCCTCGCCCGGCTCCACCCGGAAGCCCCGCACCTTCACCTGCCGGTCCACCCGCCCCAGGAACTCCAGCACGCCGTCCGCCCGCCGCCGCGCCCGGTCGCCCGTGCGGTACAGCCGCCCGCCCGGCGCGCCGAAGGGGTCCGGGACGAAGCGCTCCGCCGTGAGCGCCGGCCGGCCGTGGTAGCCGCGGGCCACGCCGGGGCCGCCCAGGTACAGCTCTCCGGCCACGCCGGCGGGGACGGGCGAGCCCGCGCCGTCCAGCACGTACGCCGCCGCGCCCGCCACCGGCCGGCCGAGCGGCACGAGCGCGGGCCACCCCGCGGGCACGCCGTCCAGCACCTGCTCGGTGACCACGTGCGTCTCCGAGGGCCCGTACTGGTTGCGCAGGACGGCGCCGGGGAGCCGGCCGAAGAACGCGGCGACGGCGTCCGTCACCCGCAGGGCGTCGCCGGCGGAGACCACCTCGCGCAGGGCGCCGGGGACGGGGGCGCCGGCGGGGGCCGCGGCGAGCAGGTGCAGGATGGAGGGGGGGAGGAACAGCCGCTCCACCGCCGCCTGGTCCAGCAGGCGCAGGAGGACGCGAGGGTCGCGGCGGGCCTCCTCCGGCGCCACCACCAGGGTGCTCCCGGAGCACAGGGCGACGAAGGTCTCCTGCAGGGAGACGTCGAAGCTGACGGGCGCCAGCTGCAGGGTGCGGGCGGGCGCGCCGGCCCCCTCCAGCTGCCACGCCACCAGCGCGGCCAGCGTCCGGTGGGGGAGCGCGACACCCTTGGGCCGCCCCGTGGAGCCGGAGGTGTAGACGACGTACGCCAGGCTCTCCGGCCCCGGCTCCGCGCCGCCGGCGACCTCCGCCCACCCCTCGTCCTCCGCGGGGGCCTCGTCCAGCGCGATCACCCGTACCCCCGGCGCGGCCACCGAGGCGCGTAGGGCCGCACGGGTGAGCACCAGCCGCGCGCCGGCGTCCGCGCGCATGAAGGCCAGCCGCTCCGCGGGGTACGCGGGGTCCAGCGGGACGCAGGCGCCCCCCGCCTCCAGCACGGCCAGCAGCGCCGTCACCCCCAGCGCGGAGCGCTCCAGACAGACGGCGACGGGGACGTCGGGACCCACCCCCAGGGCGCGCAGCCGGCGCGCCAGCGCCCCGGCCCGCGCGGCCAGCCGCGCGTACGTCAGCGTTCCGTCCGCGGCCGCGACGGCCACCGCGCCGGGCGTGCGCGCCGCCTGCGCCGCGAAGCCCCGGTGCACGCATGCCTCCGTCCGCGCGGGCGCCGCGCGCGAGGCCGCCAGCAGCGCCGCGCGCTCCTCCGCCCGCAGCAGCGGCAGGGCGGAGACGCGGCGGTCCGGGTGCGCGACGGCGCCGGCCAGCAGGACGCACAGGTGCCCGGCCATCCGCGCCGCCGTGGCGGGGTCGAAGAGGTCCGTGCGGTACTCCAGCCCGCCGCCCAGCCCCTCGCGCGTCTCGCCCAGAAAGAGCATCAGGTCGAACTTGGCCGTGGTGGCCCCCGTCCGGGCCGCGTCCTCCGGGTCCGGGTCGCTCAGCACGGATGCGCCGCTCACGCCGGGGGTGTTCTGGAAGGTGAACATCACCTGCACGAGCGGGTTGCGGGCGAGCGACCGCTCCGGCGCCATCTCCTCCACCAGCCGCTCGAAGGGGAGGTCCTGGTGCGCGTACGCGCCCAGCGTGGTCTCCTTCACCTGGCGGAGGAGGGCGCGGAAGGACGGGTCACCGCCGAAGCGCGCGCGCAGGGCCAGCGTGTTGACGAAGAAGCCCACCGTCCCCTCCGTCTGCCGCCGCGTGCGGCCGGCGATGGGGCTTCCCACGACGAGGTCGTCCTGGCCGCTGTAGCGGTGCAGCAGGGCCTGGAAGGCGGCCAGCAGCACCATGAAGGGGGTGGCGCCCTCCTCCCGCGCCAGCGACCGCACCCCCTCCGCCACGCCGGGGTCGATGGCCAGCGGGTGCACCGCGCCGCGGAAGCCCTGCACCGCGGGGCGGGGGCGGTCCGCCGGCAGCTCCAGGAAGGCGGGGGCGTCGCGCAACGCCTCCATCCACCACTCCAGCTGTCCCCGCAGGGCGCCGGCCGCCAGGTGCTCGCGCTGCCACTCCGCGAAGTCGGCGTACTGCAGCTCCGGTTCGGGAAGGGGAGAGGGGAGGCCCAGGGCGAAGGCGGGATACAGCTCCCGCAGCTCGCGGAAGACGACGTTCAGGCTCCACCCGTCGCTCACGATGTGGTGCATGCACAGGAGCAGCACGTGCTCCGCGGGGGAGAGGCGGAGGAGGCGCGCGCGGAAGAGCGGGCCCCGCGCCAGGTCGAAGGGGCGCGCCACCTCCGCCGCCGCGGCCCGCGCCACCGCCGCCTCGCGCTCCGCCGGCGGGACGGCGGCGAGGTCGTCCACGGGGAGGGGGAGGCGCCCGGCGGGGGCGACCACCTGCACGGGGCGCCCGTTCACCACGGCGAAGGTGGTGCGCAGCGACTCGTGCCGGCGCACCAGCTCGTTCAGCGCGCGCTCCAGCACGGCGGGGTCCGTGGGGCCCATCCGCAGCACCCCGGGAACGCTGTACAGCCCGGGCACCGCCTCGAACCGGTCCAGGAACCAGAGCCGCTGCTGGCCGGAGGAGAGGGGAGCCACGCTCATCCCCCGCCGCCGCGGCCCGCCCTGCGCGTCGCTCATCGCACCCCCTCCCGAGCCGCCGCGGCTTCCTCCGCCAGCGTCTCCGCCAGCCCCGCCACCGTGGGACGCTCGAACATGTAGCGCAGGGGGAGCTCCACCCCGAAGGCGTCCAGGACGCGGGAGACGACCTGCGTGGCCAGGAGCGAGTGCCCGCCCAGGTCGAAGAAGCCGTCGTTCACCCCCACCCGCTCCACCCGCAGCACCTCCGCCCAGATGGCGGCCAGCGTGGCCTCGTCCGGGGTGCGGGGGGGCACGTACGGCGCGCGCGCGATCGCCCGGGCGCCGTCGACCACGGGGAGGGCGCGGCGGTCCACCTTGCCGTTGGGGGTCAGGGGGAGCGTGTCCATCGCCACGAACGCCGTGGGGATGACGGGCTCCGGCAGCGACTCGCGCAGAAAGGCGCGCAGCGCCGCGGGGTCCGGCGCCTCGCCGTCCCCGCCCCGCGCGACGAAGTAGGCCACCAGCCGCCGGGCGCCCCCCGCGTCGTCCCGCGCGACGACGGCGGCCTCGGCCAGGGCGGGATGGCGGCGCAGGGCGGCCTCTACCTCCGCCGGCTCCACGCGCACCCCGCGCACCTTCACCTGGTGGTCCAGCCGCCCCAGGTACTCCAGGGTGCCGTCCGCCCGCCACCGCGCCCGGTCCCCCGTGCGGTACAGCCGGCCGCCGGGGGTGAAGGGGTCGGGGACGAAGGCGGCGGCGGAGAGCCCGCCCCGGTGCAGGTAGCCCGCGCCCACCCCCACGCCGCCCACGTACAGCTCGCCGGGGACGCCTACGGGCTGCGGCTCCATCCGCCGGTCCAGCACGTAGCAGCGCACGTTGGGGATGGGGCGGCCGATGGGGACCGCCGCGGCGCCCTCCACCTCCGCGGGGGTGGCCGCGTGCGCCGCGGCGATGTCGGTGCACTCCGTGGGTCCGTAGATGTTCAGCAGCCGGCAGCGGCAGTCGTGCCGGGTGAGCCAGGGGCGCAGCCGGTCCGGCTGCGGCGCCTCGCCCCCCAGGGCCAGCTCGCGCATGGAGGACAGCGCCGCGTAGTTGCCGCGCGCGGCGTGGTCCAGCAGGGGGTGGAATAGGCTGGGGGCGCAGTTGATGGTGGTGACGCCCCGCTCCGCGATCACGGAGAGCACGGCGGGGGCATCCACCAGCTCCGCCGCCGTCAGCACGGCCGCGCCGCCCACCAGCAGCGGCGCCACCACGTTCTTGAGCGCGGCGTCGAAGCCGATGGGCACCATCAGCAGCGACCGCGTCTCCTCCGTCATCCCGCAGAACTCCACGTACCACAGGCACAGGTTCAGAAAGCCGCGCCCGTCCAGCGCCACCCCTTTCGGCCGGCCGGTGGAGCCGGAGGTGTAGATGACGTACGCCGAGGCGTCCGCCCGGGCCGCGGGGGGGAGCGCCGCGCCGTCCTGCGCGGCGAGCGCCGCCGCGTCGGTGTCCAGGCAGAGGGTGCGCGCGCCGTGCGGGGGGAGGGCTGCGGCGTGCGCGGCCCGCGTCACCAGCACGGCGACCCCCGCGTCCTCCAGCATGTACGCCAGCCGCTCCGGCGGATACGCGGGGTCCAGCGGGACGTACACGCCGCCGGACTTGAGCACGCCCAGGACGCCGGCCGCCAGCCCCGCCCCCCGCTCCAGGCAGAGCCCCACGGGGACGCCGGGGCGCACCCCCGCCCCGCGCAGGTGGCGGGCGATGCGGTTGGAGCGGCGGTCGAGCTCGGCGTAGGTGAGCGTTTCGTCGTCCGCCAGCACGGCGGTCCGCTCCGGCGTGCGCGCGGCGGCGGCGGCGAACAGCCGGTCCACCGTGGTGTCGGGGAGGGCGCGGTCCGTCCCCGCCCACGCCCCCAGGAGGGTGCGGCGCTCCGCGGCGCCCAGCAGGGGGAGCGCGGAGACGGGGAGGTCCGGGTCCGCCGCGGCGCCCGCCAGCAGCACCTGCAGGTGGGCCGCCATCCGCTCCGCCGTGGGGGGATCGAAGAGGTCCGTGCCGTACTCCAGCCCCCCGGTGAGCCCCTGTGCCGTCTCCGCCAGGAAGAGCATCAGGTCCCACTTGGCCAGCCCGGAGCCGAACTGGGGCGTGTCCGACGGCGCGGCGACGGCGGGAAGGGGCGCGCCCGGGGGCGCCGCCTGGAAGGAGAAGACCACCTGCACGAGCGGGTTGTGGGCCAGCGAGCGCTCCGGGGCCAGCTCCTCCACCAGCCGCTCGAAGGGGAGGTCCTGGTGCGCGTAGGCGCCCAGCGTGGTCTCCTTCACCTGGCGGACCAGCTCGCGGAAGGTGGGGTCGCCGCCGAAGCGGGCGCGCAGGGCCAGCGTGTTGACGAAGAAGCCCACCATCCCCTCCGTCTGCCGCCGGTTGCGCCCGGCGATCGGCGTCGCGACGACGAGGTCGTCCTGGCCGCTGTAGCGGTGAAGGAGGGCCTGAAAGCCGGCCAGCAGCACCATGAAGGGCGTCGCCCCCTCCCGCCGTCCCACGGCGCGCAGCCCGTCCGCCACGGCGGGGGCCACGGCCAGGGGCTGCACCCCGCCCCGGAAGCTCTGCACGGCGGGGCGCGGGCGGTCGCCGGGAAGCTCCAGCACGGCCGGGGTCCCCCGCAGCTGCTCCGTCCACCAGTCCAGCTGCGCGCGCAGCACGTCGCCGGACAGGTGCTCGCGCTGCCACTCCGCGAAGTCGGCGTACTGCAGCTCCGGCTCGGGGAGGGGGGAGGGAAGGCCTACGGCGAGCGCGGGGTAGATCGCCCCCATCTCGCGCAGGATCACGTTCAGGCTCCACCCGTCGCTCACGATGTGGTGCATGCAGAGCAGGAGCACGTGCTCCGCGGCGGAGAGGCGGAGAAGGCGGGCGCGGAAGAGCGGCCCCCGCCCCAGGTCGAACGGGCGCATGGCGTCTTCCGCCGCCCGCTGCGCCGCGGCGGCCTCGCGCCCCTCCGGCGGGACGGCGGAGAGGTCCTCCAGCGCCAGCTCCACCCCGGCGTCGGGGGCGATCACCTGCACGGGCTGGCCATCCACCATGGCGAAGGTGGTGCGCAGCGACTCGTGCCGGCGCACCAGCTCGTCCAGCACCCGCCCCAGGACGGCGGGGTCGGTGGGCCCCAGCCGCAGCGCCACGGGGATGTTGTACAGGGGCGAGCCCGGCTGCAGGCGGTTGAGGAACCACAGCCGCTGCTGCCCGAACGAGAGGGGCGCGTGCCGCGGGGGCGACGGCGCCGCGGGGGCGCCGGCGGCCAGCAGCTCGGAGAGGAGCGCCCGCCGTTCCTGCGGCGACAGGCCCGCGATCTGGGTGAGGATCTCGCGCATCGAGGGGTCTTTCCTGGCGCGCCGGCGGACCGGGGCGCGTTTCGGTGCTCCGGGCTAGCGCGGCCCCGCCGGGTGCGGCGCGCGCCCCTCCGCCAGCAGGCGGCGGAGGGCCTCCATCACTTCTTCGTCCGAGAGCGCCGCCACGGGCCGCTCTGCCGCCGGGGACGCGGGCTCCGCCGGCGCCTCCCGCGGGCGGATGCGCGCCGGGGCGGCCGCGGGGCGCGCCGCCGCCACCTCCGCCGCGAAGGCGGCCAGGGTGGGGTGCTCGAACAGGCGGCGCAGGGGGACCTCCACCGCGAACGCCTCCGCCACCCGCGAGACGACCTGCGGGGCCAGCAGAGAGTGGCCGCCCAGGTCGAAGAACGAGTCGCTGGCGCCCACCCGCTCCACCCCCAGCACCTCGCGCCAGATCGCCGCCACGGCCTGCTCCGCCGGGGTGCGCGGGGGGACGAAGTCCGGGGCCGGGGCGCCGCCCGCGCCCGCCGGGGCGGGGAGGGCCCGCCGGTCCACCTTGCCGCTGGGCGTCAGGGGGACGGCGGGGATCTCCACGAACGCCGCGGGGACCATGTGCGGGGGGAACGACGCGCGCAGGGCGGCCCGCAGCTCCCCCGGCGCGGGGCCCGCCCCCGGCGCGGGCGCGATCCAGGCCACCAGCACCTTGCTTCCGGAAGCGTCCGGGCGGGCGTCCACCACGGCGTCCGCGACGCCCGGGCAGCGGCGCAGGGCCGCCTCCACCTCGCCCGGCTCCACGCGGAAGCCGCGCACCTTCACCTGGCGGTCCACCCGCCCCAGGAACTCCAGGGTGCCGTCCGCGCGCCGGCGGGCGCGGTCCCCCGTGCGGTAGAGACGCCCCCCCGGCGCACCGCCGAAGGGGTCGGGGACGAAGCGCTCCGCGGTCAGCCCCGGGCGGCCGTGGTAGCCGCGCGTGACGGCGGGGCCGCCCAGGTACAGCTCGCCGGGGACGCCAGGGGGGACGGGCTCCATCCGCGGGTCCAGGACGTAGCCGGGGGTCCCCGCCACCGGGGCGCCCAGGGGGGGCTCGCGCTGCGGGTCCGTGCACCGGGCCCAGGTGGCCCAGATGGTGGTCTCCGTGGGGCCGTAGGCGTTGAAGAACGCCCGCCCCTCCATCCACCGGCGCAGGGTGGCCGCGGGGCACGCCTCGCCCACGCTCACCACCGTGCGCAGGGCGGGGAGGGCCGCGGCGGGGAGCGCCGCCAGGGCGGAGGGGGCCAGCACCGCGGTGGTGACCCGCCCCTCGCCCAGCACCCGCAGCAGGTCCGGGCCGGGGATCAGCTCGTCGCGCGGCGCCAGGCAGAGGGTGGCGCCGGGGCCCCAGGCCATCAGCATCTCGAAGATGGAGGCGTCGAACCCCGGCGAGGCGAACTGGAGGACGCGGTCCGCCGCGGCGACCCCCAGCGCCCGCTCCAGCTCCGCGGCGATGGTGGGGAGGGACCCGTGCGGCACCAGCACCCCCTTGGGCGTCCCCGTGGATCCGGAGGTGTAGATGACGTACGCCAGGTTCCCCGGACGCGCGCCGCCGTCCACGGGAGCATCGGAAAGGCCGGCGAGCTCCGGCGCCTCCTCGTCCGGGCAGAGGACCGGCACTCCGGGGCGTTCCACGACGGCGCGGAGGGAGTCGCGGGTGAGCACCAGCGCCGCGCCCGCGTCGTCCAGCATCGCGCGGAGCCGCTCCGCCGGGTAGTCCGGGTCCAGCGGGAGAAAGGCGCCGCCCGCCTTGAGGACGGCCAGCACGGCGACCACGTACTCCGGGGAGCGGTCCAGGCAGATCCCCACCCGCCGCTCCGGCCCCACGCCCAGCGCGCGCAGCCGGCGGGCCAGCCGGTTGGCCCGCGCATCCACCTCCCCGTACGTCAGCGTCCCCCCGTCCCACGCCAGCGCCGCCGCGTCGGGCGCGCGCGCGGCGGCGGCCTCGAACACCTCGTGCATCCGCCCCGGGGGCTCCGGCGGCGGCGCGTGCCCGGCCCCCAGCAGGGCTTCGCGCTCCGCGGGGTGCAGGAGGGGAAGGTCCGCCACGCGGGTGTCGGGCGCGGCGGCCGCCGCGGCCAGGAGGGTGCGCAGGTGCTCCGCCATCCGCTCCACCGTCGCCGCGTCGAAGAGGTCCGTGCCGTACTCCAGCCCCCCCGCCAGCCCGCCGCCCGCCTCGCCCAGGAAGAGCATCAGGTCGGACTTGGCCGTCCCGCCGGCGACGGGCGTGCCTTCCGGTGCCGGGGCGGCCGCGGGGGCTGCGCCGGGGGTGTTCTGCAGGACGAAGAGCACCTGCACCAGCGGGTCGTGGGAGAGCGACCGCTCCGGCGCCAGCGCCTCCACCAGCCGCTCGAAGGGGAGGTCCTGGTGCGCGTACGCGCCCAGCGTGGTCTCCTTCACCTGCCGCAGCAGGCCGCGGAAGGTCAGCCCGTCCGCGAAGCGGGCTCGCAGCACCAGCGTGTTGACGAAGAAGCCCACCATCTCCTCCGTCTGCCGCCGGGTGCGCCCCGCGATGGGGGTGCCCACCAGCAGGTCGTCCTCCCCCGTGTACCGGTGCAGCAGAGCCTGGAAGGCCGCCAGCAGCACCATGAACAGGGTCGCCCCCTCCTCCCTGGCCAGCGCCCGCACCCCGTCCGCCACCCCCTCGTCCACGGCCAGGGGGTGCACGGCGCCGCGAAAGCTCTGCACGGCGGGGCGGGGGCGGTCCGCGGGCAGCTCCAGCAGGGTGGGCGCGCCGCGCAGCGCCTCCGTCCACCAGCGCAGCGCTCCGTTCAGCCGCGCGCCGGCAAGGTGCTCGCGCTGCCAGGCGGCGAAGTCCGCGTACTGCAGCGCCGGCTCGGGAAGGGGAGAGGGAAGGCCGCTCGCCAGGGCGGGATAGAGGGTGGACATCTCCCGGTAGAGCACGTCCAGGCTCCATCCGTCGCCCACGATGTGGTGCATGCACGTCACCAGCACGTGCTCGTCGTGCGCCAGCCGCAGCAGCAGGGCGCGGAAGAGCGGCCCCCGCTCCAGGTCGAAGGGGCGGGCCAGTTCCTCGGCAACGCGCCGGGAGGCCGCCGCCTCGCGCTCGGCCGCGGGGAGCGCGGCCAGGCTCTCGCACGCCAGCGGCACGGGACCGGGGGGCGACACCACCTGCACGGGGTGCCCGTCAACGGCCGTGAAGGTGGTGCGCAGCGACTCGTGGCGGCGCGCCACCTCGTCCAGCACCCGCTGCATCACGGACGGGTCCGTGCTCCCCATCCGCACCACCATCGGCAGGTTGTACTGCCCCGTCCCCGGCTGCAGCCGGTCCACGAACCACAGGCGCTGCTGGCCGAACGAGAGGGGTGCCACGCTCCCCGGCGGCCGCCGCGGGATGGTGCCGGCGGGCGCGCTCCCGTTCTGCCGCGCCAGCCGGCGGTGCAGCAGGGCGAGCTTCTCGGGCGACAGCGCGCCGATGGCGTCGAGCGGGTTCTCCATGGATCTCGTCTTCCCGGTGCCTGCCGTGCGCCTCGGAGAGGGGTGATCGACCTGAACGATGCGTGGTGACCCGCTTGAGGTGTCGTCGAACCTCCGCGGACGGTCATGACTTCCTGAGAGGGCGTTGCTCCTCTCCCACCGCGGTCGACTTCCTGAGCCTGAGGGAGGCGCCACTTTGAATCCTGCCTGGACACTGCACCCTGGCGCCGACCGAAGGACCTCGCCGGTAGAGCCGCGGGGCTGGCTTCTGCGCCCGGATCTCATCCCGACGCACGGCGGGCGAGATCCTTCGGTCGCGCGCAAAGGGCCGGCCCACCATACCGGGTGGCCGGATCCTCCCGGAAACGACGGCTCGGGAGGTCCGGCGACACGTTGTCAGTATCCTCACCACGTCGATCTACCGCCCCATCCCGGGGCCGGCCAGCCGCTCCCCGCGGGCCAGGCGGAGGCCGGGCCGCCAAACCCCTGCTGCGGCCAGCCGAACGCGGCCTGCCCACCCGCGGGCGGCCACGCCGCGGCCGTGTAGCCCGCCGGGGGCTGCCCCAGCGTCTCGCGCACGCCGGTGGCGGCGGCCAGACAGGCCGCGGCGCGCAGCGTGTCGCCGATGCCGCCCAGGGTGGCCAGGTCCAGCGCTCCCTCGTCCACGTCGCCCCAGGCGTCCTTGACGGCCGACAGATACTCCCGGTCCGCGGCCACCAGCCGCGCGCGCACGGCGTCGGGGGAGAAGGTCTCCTCCATGTCCTGGGCGAAGCGCCGGAACGCCTCGTCCGCCCGCCGCTGGAACTCCGGGGGATACACCGCCTCCTGCAGGGCCCGGGCGTAGCGGTCCAGCACTTCGGCAAAGCGCTGGTGCGCGCCTCCGCCGCCGCCTCCGCCTCCGCCTCCGCCTCCGCCGCCTCCTCCGCCGCCGCCTCCGCTCCCGCGCGGCGGCGGGCCGCCGAAGCCCACGCCGGGAGTGGACGCCGTCCCGCCCGGCGCCGCGAAGGAATCACCGCCCTTCGCGCCGGGCTTCGCCTCCGCGTCCGCCGCCGGGGGCGGGGGAGTGCCGGCGGCGGAGCGTCCGGCGTCGGGCGCGTCCTTGTCTCGGTCCAGTGCCATTGCGCCACCTCCAGGGTGAAGTTTGGTGAGGAGTGCCCGGAGCAGCCGGAGCAGCAGGCGCCGCAGCCGGGCCAGGGCCCCGCTTCCCCGCGGCCGAACGGGCCGCGGGGGGTGTGCCAGCTGCTCAGACGGCAAAGGGGAGCTCCAACTCGGCCGTGTCCGGCCGTCCCACGAAGCGGGCGTGTAGCGCCCGCGCGGCGGTCCCCGCGCACGGGGCCGGGACGGCGGCGCTCAGCACCTGCGGCGCCTCCGCCAGCCGCACCACGGGCACGCCCGCCTGGGTGAGCGCCGCGCGCACGGCGGCGCGCCCCTCGCCCACCTCCCCGGGCCCGCCCACCAGGGAGACCTCCGCCAGCGGCGACCCCTCGGGGGCGTTCACGGCTACGCACGGCGGCGGCGGGTCCGCCCCGGCGGGAAGCCCGGCGGAGAGGCGAGTCCCCCCCTCGGGCTCGCAGAGGGAGCGCACCCAGACGGGAAGCTGCCCGCGGATGGCCCAGGTGAGCGCCTCGGGGTGAAGGACCCGCGCCCCGTGCGAGGTGCGCAGCAGGGCCTGCTCGTACGTCAGCGCCTCTACCGGCCGCGCGTCGGGGACCAGGCGGGGGTCCGCGGTGAGGATGCCGGCAACGTCGGTGAAGATGTCCACGCGCTCCGCCCGCACGGCGTAGCCCAGGGCGGTGCAGGTGATGTCGCTTCCCCCGCGCTCCAGCAGCGTCATCTCCCCGTTCGCCGTGCCCCCCTGAAAGCCGGCCACCACGGGGACGCGCCCCGCCGCCAGCGTGTCCAGCAGCCCGCCCGGGTCCATGGAGAGGATGACGGCGCCCGTGTGGCCGTTGGTGGTGCGGATCCCCGCCTGGGCGCCGGTGAAGGCCACCGCCTCGATCCCCTGCCGCCGGAGCGTCTGGGCGGTGACGACGGTGGAGATCACCTCGCCGCACCCCGCCAGCAGGGCCACCTCGCGGGCGGGGACGTCCGTGCCCCGCGCCAGGTCCAGCAGGGTGTCGGTGGAGTAGGGGTCGCCGCGGCGGCCCAGCGCCGAGACCACCACCAGGGGGGTGGCGCCCCGCGCCATCGCCTCGCGGACGCGGGCGGCGGCCTGCTGCCGCCGCGCCGCCGTCACCAGCGACGTTCCGCCGAACTTGAGCACCTGGATGCGCATGCCGCCTCGCCGCGTCAGACGGCGGCGAGCGCGGGGCGGCCCTCGCCGGGCACCGCCGCCAGCTCCACGGGGCGCGGGCGCGGATACCACTCGCGGGGCGCGCCGGCCCGGCTCTCCGCTTGCGGCGGGCGCAGCGCCTCGTCCCAGCGCGCCTGGTGCACGCTCCCCGGCCGTCCCAGCGCCTCCCACAGCTCCCCCGCGAAGTCCGGCAGAATCGGCGCGGCGAAGACGGCCAGCCCGGTGAGCAGCCACCCCGCGGACCCCGCGCGCACCTCGCGCAGCCGCGCCTCGGCGGCGGGGGCCAGGACGCGGCGGTCGAGGAAGGCCGCGCACCCCTCCACGTATCCGCCCAGGGTGGCCGCCGCGCCGCGCAGGGTGAACTGCTCCAGCCCGTACTGCCGCTCCAGCGACTCGCGGGCCCACCCCAGCAGCCCCTGCGCCTGCAGGTCCGGGTCGGGCGCGGCGGGGATCACCCCGTCCCGCGTCTCCCGCATGTGCGCCAGGAAGCGGTTCACCGTGCCGCCCCACGTCCCCGCCAGCTCTTCCTCCAGCGTCCGCGACAGGGAGGCGAGGGAGAACGAGCTCTGCATGAACTCGGGGTTGGTGCGGCAGACGTGGTAGCGCAGGGCGTCGGCGGGGACGGCGGCCAGGATGTCCGTGCCCCATACCGCGTGGTTCTGGCTGGTGGAGAACTTGTCGTTTTCCAGGAAGTAGAACTCGTTGACGACGACAGACTCGGGGAGCGCGTAGCGGCCGCCGGAGGCCAGGGCCAGCGCGGCGTGCAGAACGGCGTGGCAGAAAGAGTTGTCGTATCCAAAGAAGTGCACCCGCGCGCCGCCGCCGCTCCAGATGCGCTCCGCCGTCTCCGGCTCTCCCCGGCGCGCGCACCAGGCGCGGGTGGTGTAGACGTAGCCGGGGAACATCTCCAGCCAGACGTTGATCACCTGGTCCTCGAACCCCTGCACGGGGACGGGGATCCCCCAGCCGCCGCCCGGGTAGCTGGCCGGGTAGTCGGCCATGGGGCGCTGTGCCAGCCAGCGGCAGAGGGCGCGGGTGTGGGCGCGCCAGGCCGGGCGGGCCTCGTACGTCGCGGCCAAGGCGGCGCGATGGCGCTCCAGGGGAAAGAAGATCCCCCGGTACTCGCGCAGGACCGCCGGGCCCCCGCAGGTCACGCAGCGCGGGTCCACCAGCTCCGCGGCGTTGCCGGCGCGCCCGCACGCCTCGCACAGGTTGCCGTTGGCCCCCTCGCCACAGTGCGGGCAGCGTCCCTTGACGAAGCTCTCGAAGACGAAGCGCCGGCACGCCTCGCACCAGGGAGCGGGGCGGGTGTCCGCCACCAGCTCGCCCCGGCGGTACAGGTCCAGGAAGAAGTCCTGCACGAACGCCGTGTACTCCGCGTTGTCCAGTGCCGTCTCGTAGCCGTCGATCTTGATCCGCGCGGCGCGCAGGGTGTCCTGGATAACGTCGGTGTAGTGGCGCGCCAGCTCGCGCGGGTCGCGCCCCAGCCGCCGCGCGGTGGTGGAGACGAAGCTCTGGTTGTCGTCGCTCCCCACCAGGTACAGGGTGCGCCGGCCCCGCTGCCGCTGGTGCCGCGCGAAGACGTCGGCCGCCAGGTACGGGCCGGAGAGGTGGCCCACGTGCAGGTCGCCGTTTGGGGTGGGCGGAGAGCCCGTGACCAGGAGCGGTTCCATCGCTGCGCCTCGCTGTTCGGGTGTCTGGATCGGGGGTGGGCGGGCCTCAGTCGGCCGCCGCGGCCTCTGCCTCAGCCGGCGCCGCGGGGGCGGGGAGGATGGCCCCCCACCACATGCACAGCATCTCCAGGGGCTCCGTTCCCGTATTGCGCACGGTGTGCACGCTGAAGGGCTCCAGGTACACGGTGTCGCCCCGGCGGACGGCCATCTCGCGCCCGTCCACGTTCATCACCCCCTCGCCCCCCACGAAGACGAAGGTCTCCTCCTCGTCGTGGGCGTGCGGCGTGGTGGCGTCGCCCTCGTTCAGCACGGCCCACGCGCCGCCGAAGGGGCGCGCCCGCATGGGCTCCCACGGAAAGAGGCGGCGCAGGTCGCAGCCGTACTCGCGCCGGAAGGCGTCGGGGCCCGCCACGCGGGCGGGGATCTCGGGGACGCCGGCGGCCCGCTTGAGGGCGCGCGCCAGGTACATCTCCACCACCTCCGCCGGGTAGTGCTGCTCCAGCCCGTGCCGGATCATGGCCAGGTAGCGCGGCGCGGGCGGGTTGGGCTCTCCGGGGGTCTCCGGCTGCAGGGTGTAGACGGTCTCTTCGCGCCCCTCCACCGGGGTGCGCGTGGCCCGCAGCACGTAGCCGTGCCCGTTGGCGACCAGCGCTTCCAGCTGCGGCTCCGTCACCTCGTACGCCACGCCCAGCACCATCCCGCCGGGGTAGGGAAGGAGGGTTGAGGTCCCCGCGTCGTCGAACTCGGGGTGGCGGCCGGTGAAGGTGTAGACGTGGTCCGGAAGGATCAGGGGAAAGTGCCGCACCCGCGCGCCGATGTCGGCGCAGGTGCGCTCGGGGTCGGTGCCCAGGCCGTAGGACAGGAACAGGTGCATGGCGGTATGCCTCCTTTCGCTCGCAGAGGGGGGTGGATCAGGCCGCGGCGGGGACGGGAACCCCGCCCGCGAAGCGCTCCGGTCGGAACGGGTGAAGCTCGGGGGCGCGGCTCTCCAGCAGCTCGCCGGCGGCCAGGCGCCCCACGGCCGGGGCCAGCTTGAACCCCGTGCCGCTGAACCCCGCGACGACGTAGAGGGCGGGGGACCCCGGCACGGGGCCGATCAGGGGAAGCGCGTCCGGGGTGTAGGCGTCCACCCCGGTCCGCGCCTCCTCCAGCGCCGCCCCCGCCGCGGCGGGGATGCGCCGCGCCAGGCGCGCGCCCGCCGCCCGCACCTCCGCCGCCGTGGGGGGCGCGGATCCGCGGCGCGCGGGGCCCCCCGTGCGGACGCCCAGGAGCACGCCCTCCGCCGCGGGGCGGAAGTACGTCCCCGTGGTCTCGTCCACGAAGGTGCACAGGGGCGCCTCTCCCTCCGCCGGCCGCCACGCGGCCCGGCAGAGGCCGATGCGGCGGGGGCGCAGGGGAAGCCTGACCCCCGCCCCCGCCAGCAGCCGGCGCGTCCCGCACCCCGCGGCGACGACGACGGCGCCCGCGCGCACCTCCCCCGCCGCTCCGTGGACGGAGGCGCCGCGGGGCCCCGCGCGCACGGCCGCCGCCGCGAAGGGGCGTACCTGCGCCCCGCGGGCGCGGGCGGCGCGAAGGAGGGCGCGGGCCGCGCGGGCGGGGTCCGCGTGGCCGCTGAACGGCTCGAACGCGGCCGCGCCGATCCCCGCGGGGCTCAGGTACGGCTGCAGCTGGCAGAGGGCGCGGGCGTCCAGCAGGAGCACGGCGATCCCCATCCCCCGCAGCCGCGCGGCGCGGGCCGCCAGCTCCGCCGCCCCGCCGGGCCCCGCCAGGAGCGCGAACCCCGTCCGCCGGTAGCCGCAGCAGCCGCCCACGCGGTCGCCCCACTCCTCGAAGACGCGGTGGCTCTCCCAGGCCAGGGCGGCCACCCCGGGGTGCGGGTGGTTCATGCGCACCAGTCCGCCGGACGCGCCGGTGGCGCCGCCGGCGCCGGGGCGGCCGCGCTCCAGCACCAGCACGCGCGCCCCCGCCGCCGCCAGGTGAAAGGCGACGCTCGCCCCCATCACCCCGGCGCCCACCACGGCCACGTCCGGCAGGGGGCTCACGGCTCCCGCCGCGCGTCCAGGGCCTCCGCCACCGCGGCCTCGAACACCGTCACCCCCTCCACCAGCTGTCCCTCCGTGACGACGAGCGGGGGGATCCAGCGGATCACGTGGTCGTGCGTGCCGCAGGTGAGCAGCAGGAGCCCCGCCTCCAGGCACGCCTCGCGCACCCGCCGGGCGAGGGCGCGGTCCGGGAGTCCGTCGGGGGCGGTGAACTCGCACCCCACCATCAGCCCCAGCCCGCGCACCTCCGCCGGGGCGCCCAGCCGCTGCTGCACGGCGTCCAGCCGGCGCCGCAGCGAAGCCCCGCGCTGCCGCGCGTTCTCCACCAGCCCCTCGTCGCGGATCACGCGGATCGTCTCCGCCGCCGCGGCGCAGGGGATGGCGCTGCCGCAGTAGGTGCCGCCGTGCGAGCCGGGGAGCCAGCAGTCCATCAGCGCCCGCGGCGCCGCGATGGCGCTCAGGGGGAGCCCGGAGGCCAGCCCCTTGGCCATCACCAGTACGTCGGGAACGACGCCGAAGTGCTCCAGGGCGAACATCTCGCCCGTGCGGCCGAACCCGCTCTGGATCTCGTCGAACACCAGCAGGATCCCGTGCCGGTCGCAGATCTCCCGCAGCCCGCGCAGGAACGAGGCGGGGGGGACCACGTAGCCGCCCTCGCCCAGGACGGGCTCCACCACCAGCGCCGCCGTCTCGCCGGGGGCGCTCTGGGTCAGCAGCAGGTGGCGCAGCTCCTCCAGGCACCAGGCCGACAGCGCCTCGGGGTCGCGGCCGTCGCGGCGGGCGTAGGGAAAGGGCGCCACGGCCGTCCCCGCCATTAGGGGCTGGTAGTGGTCGCGGTAGACGGTCTTGGCGGTGGTGATGGACATGGCCCCCACCGAGCGGCCGTGGTAGCCGCCCTGAAAGCACACCACGTTGGTGCGCCCCGTGGCGTGGCGGGCCAGCTTGAGCGCGCTCTCCACCGCCTCGCTGCCGCTGGAGGCGAAGAAGAAGCAGTCCAGCTCCGCCGGCACCACTGCCGCCAGCTCCTCCGCCAGTTCGTGGACGGCCGTGTGGCGGGCGATGGTGATCTGGGCGTGCAGCAGGCGTCCGGCCTGCCGGCGGACGGCCTCCACCACCCGGGGGTGGCAGTGGCCGGTGTTGGTGACGCCGATCCCGGAGGTGAAGTCCAGGTAGCGGCGCCCCTCCACGTCGAACAGCCAGGCGCCTTCGCCGCGGTCCGCCTCCAGCCCGGTGAAGCGCGGCCAGACGGGGGACAGCCGGTCCAGCTCGGCCCCGGGGATGGCCAGGGTCATCGTTCCGCTCCCGCGAAGTGTTCCACAGGGGTGGCCGCCGGCGCCCGCAGGGCCTCCAGCCGGTCCAGGATGCGCTGCGCCTTGAGGGCCATCATGCTGAACGAGGTGGCGTCGCTGATGCCGTGCGTGTGCTCGGTGAGCCCGTTGACGAAGATCCCCGCCGACAGCCCTTCGCGGGTCCCCACCTGGTAGTCGCGCCCCACCTCCAGCTCGCCCCCGTCGTCGAAGGCCAGCGAGGGGCGCAGGGGGTCCAGCAGGGCGGGGACGGAGTCCTCCACGAACCCCGTGCACAGCACCACCACGTCGGCGTCCACCGTCTGTGGAGCGCCGCGGTACACGTCGGCCAGCCCCAGCCGGTAGCGCCCGCCCTCCTCCGCCACCTCGCGCACCTCGCAGCGCTTGAGCACGCGGATGCGCTCCGCCCCCTGCACGACGTCCTCGTAGACCTTCCAGTACAGCGCGCGGCTCACGTCGAAGTCCACGCTGGAGTAGTTGGTGAAGCGCACGTCCTCGAACAGCCTCCGCCGCCCCTCGCGCGACAGGCTGTAGAAGTACTCGGCCTCCTCGGGGAAGTAGACCTGGTTGCTGAAGTGGCCCAGGTCGTAGATGCGGAACCCGCTGTTGCGGTTGATGGAGGTGATGGTGGAGCGCGGGAAGTGGTCGCTCAGGTACAGGATGATCTCGATGGCGTTCTGCCCCGAACCCACCACGGCGAACGAGGGCGCCGCCGCCGGGTCCACCCCCGCGATGCGGGAGAGGAAGTGGTGCGAGTGAAAGACGCGGGGCCCCAGCATCTCCTGGAACAGGGGAGGCACGCTGGGCCGGCGCCCGGTGCAGAGCACCAGGTTGCGGGTGTAGAAGGTGTGGCGGGCCCCGTTCTCCAGGTCCGTGGGGTGCACGGCCAGCAGCTCGCAGCCGCCCTCGGCCCCGCGCCGCACGGGCTCCACCGCGTCCACCCGGTGCCTGTACAGGGCGCGGTGCTCCAGCTGGCGGGCCACCCAGGTCACGTAGTCGGCCCACTCCACCCGCCCCACGGCCCCTCCCAGCAGGCCGAAGTGAAAGAGGCGCCCCTTCTCGTGCAGGTAGCAGGGAAAGGTGAAGCGGCTGCGGGGGTTGCGCGGGGTGGCGAAGTCGCGCAGGAAGTGGTGCTGGATGTCGGTCCCCGCGATGAGCATGTCCGGCTGCCACGCGGGGCCGGACCCCTGCTCCAGGAACAGGCTGCGCCAGGGCGCCGCGTCGGGGTTCGCCTCTTCGGCGTCCTGCATGGCCGCCGCGAGGGCGATGCCGGCGGGCCCGAAGCCCACCCCGATCACGTCGTAGATGCCGATGTTCTTGATGATGCCCAGGTCCATGCGACACGCTTCCTGCGGTTGGGTGAGTTCAGCAGGCCCCGTCCTCGGCGCGGCTCCCGCGCAGCGCGCCGCGCAGGGAGTCCAGCAGGGCGGGCCCCCCGGCCAGGGGCACCCGCGCCAGCCGCATCTCGTACAGGCAGGCGCGGCGGGCATCGCCGCTCACGCCCAGCACGCGGGCGTCAGGGTACTCGGCCAGCAGGTGGCTGGCGATTCCCGGCAGCGCTTGGTCCTCCAGTTCCACCACCGCCAGGTCGGCGGCGGTGCGCCCCGCCTGCAGCAGCAACTCCACGGGGGAGCCGGCCTCGCCCACCACCTCCATGTCGTCGGCGTGCCCGAAGACGTGGCGCATTCGGCGCTGGAGGTCCGGGGAGCGAGCCGCGACGAGAACCCGAAGCCGTTTCATCCGATCCGCCTCTCGTCATTGTCCCCAAGATGCCGCCCTCTCTCGGCCGCTCCTATGGACCATGCGGCACACCGGCGGGAGCGGATGAACTAGTCCGTCCGGTCCAATCCCTCCCTCTCCGCGGGGATGGATTGGCTCAGGGCGGATGGAAGAGAAAACGACGCCCGGGCCGCAGTGCAGGGCGGCCGGGGCGCGGGCGATTCGTCCGAAAGGATACGCGGCTTCCGGCGTGAGGCTCACGCAGACGCGGCGGCGTCAGGTCGGATCCGATCCGCAAAGATCGGCCTCGCGCAGCCGCAGGATCAGCAGAGTTTTCTCGTGCCGGTTCTTCCGATCTCACGATCCGAAGCCCGTGAGCGGATGCGACGAGGCAGGAGCCGGCGAGGGGGAACGGGACGGAAATGAAATGCGGCAGCGGGCCGTCCGCATCTTTTTTGGAGAGATGCGGATCGCCCGATGGCCTCCTCGGCCCCCCGGCCCAGGGTGTTCACTTCACACCCCCTGATGCGTGATTCCGAGAACCTCGGCCGCCCGGATTGAGGGGCGCGGCACATTGCTCACGCCGGTCTTTCCCCGGATTCGGGCAAACGCAGACAGCGAACGGAGAGGACGGGAATGATGCCTTCATCCGCGTCCTCTACGTCATCCCCCGCGAACTCGCGAACTCACAGCCGTGAGTCGGATCAGCGGAGGGCGGCGGTGCGGGAGTGCTGCGGGAGGGCGCGGGCGGCGGCCGCCACCTGGCCGCGGCGGCGCACGTTCAGCTTCTCCAGCACGTGGTGCACATGGTTCTTGACCGTGAGGGCCGTGATGTTCAGCCGTCGCGCGATCTCCTTGTTGCTGCACCCCTCCTCCAGCATCCGCACGATCTCCGCCTCGCGCGGTGTCAGCCGCGCGGACGGCTCCGCGGGATACGCGGTCCCGGTGCGTTCCGTGGCCGCCGTGGCCACCCTGCGCCGCAGCACCGCGGCGATGCGGGGGGAGCAGGGCATCTCGTCGCGCAGCACGGCGGAAACCACCCGCTCCAGGTCTTCCACCGAGCCGTCGCGCCACAGGCACGCGGCAACCCCGGCCTCGGCGCAGGCCACCACCTCGTCGTCGTCCTCCCCGGCGCTCAGGGCCACCACGCGGGTGGCGGGACAGCTGCACAGGATCTGCCGCACGGTCTCCAGCGCCTCCGCGGAGGCCAGGTTGATCAGAACCACGTCGGGCCCCAGCTCCGCGGCTGCGCAGCGGGCGGCGGCGCGGGTGGAGGCCGTGGTGACCCCCGCCACCATGTCCCATCCCCCCAGGGTACTGGCCAGTCCCTCGCGGTAGATGCGGGTGTCGTCGATGATCAGGATGCGAATCATGGAAGGACCCCGATATCAAAGTGTCAGTTGCAACGCGGTGTCTCTTTCGGAGCCCTGCCGGGCCCCGGCTTCGCCTCATCCCTCCTTTCGGGTGGAAGGTTCATCTTCCGGAAGGCGCCGGCGGGGGGCCGGGTTCGTCCTCCGCTCGATCCGTCCTACGGGTTCGCGGCGCGGACCCGCCGCTCCAGCTCCAGCAGGGCCCGCTTGCGGTCGATGCCGCCTCCGTACCCGGTGAGCGCCCCGCCCGCGCCTACGACGCGGTGGCAGGGCACGAAGATGGAGATGGGGTTGCGCGCGTTCGCGGAGCCCGTGGCCCGTACCGCGCGCGGCCGCCCGATGCTCCGGGCCAGGTCGGAGTAGCTGACCGTCTCGCCGAAGGGGATCTCCTGCAGGGCGTCCCACACCCGCCGCTGGAACGGGGTGCCGCCGGGGGCGCGGAGGGGAAGATCGAACGCGGTCCGCTCACCGGCGAAGTAGGCGGCGAGCTGCGCGCGGGCCGCGGCGAACGGCTCGTCCGCGCGCACCCAGTGCGGTGCGATGCCGGGGCCGGCCCTGTGGTTCTCCATGTAGAGGCCCGTAATGGCTTCCCCGTCGGACGTAAGCAGAAGCAAGCCGATCGGGCTTTCCACCGCAGAATAGTAGACCGGAGGCATCATGATGTTTTCGACCGCGACCCGTCTCGCCGCCGGTGCCGCGAGCAGTTTGCATCTCCGCCGCCGGACGGCGGTTCGATAAGGTGCGTGCGCACAATGAATATTGCAGGATGAAGCGTCGGATACTGCTTGTCAAGCAAATCGACACCCGGTGCGCACACGGGGTCGGATGCTTTTTCTACCCTGTGAGAGGCAAGGGATCGGGTCAGTCAGGATGATCGGGCGACCGGCTGTGGCGGCCCCGCATCCTGGAGGTTCGATCAGGTTCGATCAAATCATCTATTTTCTCTGAATCCAAATCTACTCTTGCTCTGTGTACGATCGAATCCAACCGGAGTAACGAGGACGGATCGGCGTGGGACGTAGATTCGAGCCAACTCCCCTTATTTCGTCGCGCATGACATCGCGCGTAACAAGGTTTTTCGTGCTGGGTCGCACTCCGTCGCGTAACGTCGCGCTGTACCGATGAGTGGTTCTCGACAAACCGTTGCTATGCCTGTATATTTTGCGGTGACTGGTCGCGTTGCGTCGCGAGTTTTCGCGTAAGGTCATCGGTTCGAGCCCGATACGCTCCATGTACCCGATCCACGCACCACGCGCCCGGGCCGACAAGTTCGGTTCCGGGCGCGTTTCGTTGGTGGGGCAGGGCGCGGATGAAACGTGATGCGCCGCGAGCGGGGGCGTGCGCATCGAATCCCTTGCCAGGAGCGGCGCAGTGGAGAACACCGGGCGCATCCGCAGGCCGCTGAGCCGGGCCGCGCGGCAGATCGTATTCGGGGACCACGTGGAGCAGGCGATCCGCGAGGAGCTTCCGTTCTACGTGCAGATAGACCGGGCGCACCTGGTGATGCTGCTGGAGCAGGGGCTTCTGCCGGCGGAGGCGGGGCGGCGGCTGCTGGGCGTGATGGACGAGCTGGTGGCGCAGGACTACGCGGCGCTCCGCGGCCGCCCGGCGCCGCGCGGACTGTACCTGCTGTACGAGAACTACCTGATCGAGCGGCTGGGCGAAGAGGTGGGCGGCGCGGTGCACCTGGGCCGCTCGCGCAACGACATCAACGCCACGGTGCTGCGCCTGCGCCTGCGCGCCCGCCATCACCGGCTGGTGCGCGAGATGCTGCGGCTGCTGGCTGTGCTCGTGCGCCGCGCGGAGCGGCACGCCGGGCTCACCATGCCCATCTACACGCACTACCAGGCGGCGCTCCCGGTCACCTATGGGCACTACCTGGCGGGCGTGGCGGTGGCGCTGCAGCGCGACCTGCGCGGGATCGCCGAGGCGGCCGTGGAGCTGGAGCGCTGCCCGCTGGGCGCGGGCGCCGCGGGCGGCACCACGGTGCCCATCGACACGGCGCGGACGGCGCGGCTGCTGGGGTTCGGGGAAGGGGTGCTGCACTCGCTGGACGCGGTGGCCTCGCGCGACCTGGTGCTGCGGCTGCTGGGCGCGGCCACCACGCTGGGCGTAACGCTCAGCCGCATGGCGACGGACCTGCAGCTGTGGAGCACGGCGGAGTTCGACTTCATCCGCTTTCCCGACCCGCTGGTGGGCTCCAGCAGCATGATGCCGCAGAAGCGCAACGCCTTTCTGCTGGAGCACATCAAGGGGCGCGGCGGGGCACCGCTGGGCGCGTTCACGGCGGCGGCGATGGCGATGCACGCCACGCCGTTCAGCAACTCGGTGGCGGTGGGCACGGAGGGCGTAAAGCCGCTCTGGCACGCGCTAGACGAGCTGACGGAGGCGGTGGTGCTGGCGCAGCTGGTGATCGCCGGCGCGGAGCCGCAGCCGGAGAAGATGCACCGGCGCGCGGTGGAGGGGTTCACCCCCGCGACAGAGCTGGCCAACCGGCTGGTGCTGGGGACGGGCATCTCCTTTCGCAGCGCGCACCACCTGGTGGGCGCGCTGGTGACGGGGGCCAGCGAGCGCGGCGAGCCGCTGGCGGACTCCGCCGGCGCCCTGTTCCGCGAGCGCGGGCTGACGGCGGACCCGGCCTGGCTGGATCCCGCGGCGGTGGCGGCCTCGGCGGCGTACGGCGGCGGACCGGCGCAGGTCTCGCTGCGGCGCATCATCGGCGAGCTGCGCGCGGGGTGGAAGGACGCCGCGCGCCGGCTCGACGGGCAGCTGCGCGGCTGGCGCGAGGGCGACCGGGCGCTGGACCAGGCGGTCGCGGGGATCCTGCGCGGCGCGGAACCGGCGCCGGCCGCGCAACCGGCGGGCGTCGGCTCGTAACTTTCCGGGCATTCCCGCGTACGAGTGAACGGACTGGGGGCGGACGGCCTGTCCCGGAGCGGTCCGAGGCCCGTGTACGGTTCGAATCGCGGCGAGCACACCGCCTTTGCGGGGGCAGCCCGTCGCGTTCGGATCACGGGCCGCTCCACTCGCACGCGGCACAAAGGCAGAGGCGCGGAGTCATCTTCGCGCCTCTGCCTTTTTGTTCGGTGATGGAAGGGACCGGCCTCATTCCAGATCCGGCAAAAGAGTGCATGACTTCCTGAGGGAGGCGCCGCGCTGAACCTTGCCCTGACCGGGAACCCGGCGCGCCGACCGAAGGACCTCGCCAGCAGAACGAAGGGGCTGGTTCCACGTCCTGATCCGGCCCCTGCGCTGCCGAGAGGAGGTCCTTCGGTCGCGCGCCGGAGTCAGTGCAGGCGACAGGATCTGCGCGGGCGCTCCCTCAGGAAGTCACATTTTCCCCGTCGGGTATCACCCGAGTCACCGGAGTCGACGGAGCAGGAACTGTTTCGTGGGTGGATGCATTTCTCGCCTGGGGACGGCGTCGAAGCAACGGGAATGGGGATGATGGAGACGCGTGAGCTGAGCAGAGCCGAGGTCGCGGGGCAGCTGCGTGCGCTGGGCGTGCGCGAGGGCGGGGTGCTGCTCGTCCACACCTCCTTTCGTGCCGTGCGGCCGGTGGAGGGAGGGCCGCATGGATTGATCGAGGCGCTCCGTGCCGCGATCGGGCCGGAGGGCACACTGGTGATGCCGTCGTGGACGGGGGATGACGAGACGCCGTTCGACGCGGCGTCCACGCCGGCGGCGGCGGATCTGGGGGTGGTGGCGGATACGTTCTGGCGGATGCCCGGTGTCGCGCGGAGCAGCCATCCGTTCGCATTCGCGGCGGCGGGCCCGCGGGCGGAGGAGATCACGTCCGGGCCGCTTCCACTTCCGCCGCACATCCCCGAAAGCCCCGTCGGCCACATTCACGATCTGGACGGGCAGGTGCTGCTGCTCGGCGTCAATCACGACGCGGACACCACGCTGCACCTGGCGGAGCTGATCGCGGGCGTTCCGTATCGCCTGCCGAAGTCCATCACGGTGATGCAGGACGGCCGCCCGGCCCGCATCAGCTATGGCGAGAACGACCACTGCTGCGAGCGCTTTGCCTTGGCGGACGCATGGCTGCGGGAGCGCGGGCTGCAGGCCGAAGGGCGCGTGGGATATGCGGATGCGCGGCTCATCCGCGCGCGGGACGTCGTCGCCGTCGCGCTGGAGCATCTGGCCAGCGATCCGCTCGTCTTCCTCCATCCCCCCGGCGCGGGATGCGAGGAGTGCGACGAGGCCCGGAGAAGCGTGGCGGCATGAAGTCCGTGTTCACGGAAGAGAGAAATTCCGTCGACTCCGTGGCACACCTTCGCCTCCTTCTCGTCCCCTTCCGATCACACTCTCCGCCCGGCCTGTAAAGCTCCGGCGGCCCAGAACGCGAGTCAGGGTTCCACGGGAGGGTCGCAGTTGTACTGCGTCTCCGGCGGCGAGGCGCACTCGGGGCAGGTGTACACCGGCTGGCAGGTGGAGCCGTAGTCGGGCCCCGTATAGCAGCCGGGGACCCAGTACGTGGGGAAGTCGTTGCCGTGCACGGTCCCGGCTGGCGCCGGCTCCTGTGCGGTGGGGAACGACTCCACGCGCAGCTCTTCGGGGCACAGGCGAAGCTTTCTCATGACGTCCTGTCTGCAAGAGGTAAGAAGGGTGCGATGTCGCGCCACCGGAGCGCCCGCGCGGTCGCGGGGGACGGTGATGCGCCTGGACACGGTGGGCGAGAAAGTGTGCTTCACAGATTGTGGGTAACTTCACAGGCAAGTCAAGAAAATACTCGCGCACCGGGACAAATGAACCATGCAGGACGGAGCCGCCCCCCTTGTCCCCTTGTCCCCTTGTCCCCCTGTCCCCCTGTCCCCCTGCCCGGGGTTGACATCCGTTTCGCGCGTACCTAACCTCCGGAAGCACGCGGGAGCGGTTCCCGCGGCGAGCACGCGACCGGATCCGACCGACATGCACGTCCGCATCTCCACCGTTTGTTGTTGTCGCCGCGCCTCTCCCGTGGGAGAGTCGGGGGGACGCGCGCGCGTGGTGGTGAACGCGTAGATCGAACGAGAACCGTCGATCGTCCTTTCCGGCCCTCCCCGCTCGGGAGGGCTTTTTTGCGTCCTGATGCCAACGTCCCGCTGATCCGAACGATGAGCCAGACCGCGCTCGCCTGTTGTCCGTGCTGTGGATACCGCCCGCCCCCGGGAGATGCCCGGGTGTGCGCGTCCACGCGGCGCGCCGCCTGACCCGACGAAACGAGCCGGCCCCGCGCCGGTCCCTTTCCGAACCGGCCCTCTCCCACGACGAGAGAGAGCCGGTTTTCTTTTCGTCCCACACCGACGCGGCGGACCGCCGCGTCCGGAGCGAACATGAGTCTCTACGTGATCCTGAACCTGGGCGTCTTCGCCCTGGCGCTCGCATGGCTGGCGCGCAGGCGGCGGGGCGGGGCGCCGCTGTCCCGCACGGTGCTCGCCGGCCTGCTCGCCGGCGTGGTGCTGGGCGCGGCGCTGCAGGCGGCGTACGGGCACGGCCATCCCGCGGTGCGCGCCACCATCGACTGGGTGGGCGTGGTGGGCGGCGGTTACGTGCGGCTGCTGCAGATGATCGTGATGCCGCTGGTGCTGGTCTCCATCCTTTCCGCCGTCACGCGGCTGGACGACGCGCGGGCGCTGGGCCGCATCGGCGCGGGCGTGCTGGGGGTGCTGATGCTGACCACGGCCGTCTCCGCCGCCATCGGCATCGGGGTGGCGCGGCTGTTCCGGCTCTCCGCCGACGGGCTGGTGCAGGGCGCGCGCGAGCTGGAGCAGGGTGCGGCCATCCAGGCGAAGGCGGCCGATGTCGCCGCGCTGGACGTGCCGCGGCTGCTCCTCTCCTTCATCCCCACCAACCCGTTCGCGGACCTGGCGGGGACGCGGCCCACCTCCATCATCGGCGTGGTGGTCTTCGCGGTGCTGCTGGGGTTCGCGGCGCTGGCGCTGCGGCGCGAGAGCCCGGACGCGGGCGGCCGCGTGATCGACGCCATGGACGCGGTGCAGAAGCTGGTGACGCAGATGGTGCGGATGGTCATCCGCCTCACCCCCTACGGGGTCCTGGCGCTGATGACGAAGGTGGTGGCGACCTCCGACCCGCGGGACATCGTGCGGCTGGGCGGCTTCGTGGCGGCGTCGTACGTGGGGCTGGGGCTCATCCTGCTGGCGCACGCGGCGCTGCTGGCGCTCACCGGCGTCAACCCCGTCCGCCACTTTCGCGAGGTGTGGCCGGTGCTGACCTTCGCGTTCTCGTCCCGCAGCAGCGCGGCCACCATTCCGCTGAACGTGGAGGCGCAGACCGTCCGGCTGGGCGTGCCGCCGGCCATCGCCAACTTTGCCGCCAGCTTCGGCGCGACCATCGGGCAGAACGGGTGCGCCGGGCTGTATCCCGCCATGCTGGCGATGATGATTGCGCCCAGCGTGGGCATCGACCCCACCTCGCCGCGGTTCCTGGCGACGCTGGTGCTGGTGGTGACGCTGGGCTCGTTCGGCATCGCGGGGGTGGGGGGCGGCGCCACCTTCGCCGCGATCGTGGTGCTTTCCACCCTGAACCTGCCGATCGCGCTGGCGGGGCTGCTGATCTCCATCGAGCCCCTGATCGACATGGGCCGCACGGCGGTGAACGTGAGCGGCGCGATGACCGCCGGCGTGGTCACCAGCCGCATCCTGGGCCGGCCAGCCGCGGTCCCGGAGCCCGCGATCCCCGCGCCGGCGCCGCCCGTGCTGCGCGGCTGGCGGGGGATCGTGGGCGCGCGATGACCGCTCAGCCCATGTCCTTCTCCAGCTTTCGCGCGATGCGGGCGATCTTCTCGCCCCACTGGGCGTCGGAGGCGTACTTCACGTTCATCCCGTACGTCTTGTTCCCCAGGCAGGGCTTCTCGCGAAAGTGCACGCCGCCGGGGGAAAGGTAGCGCTCCTTCACCTTTCCCATCACGAAGTCGACGCAGGTGGCCTGGTCCGGAAACCCCTTCGCGCTCGCGAAGGGCGAATCGTCGAACGCCTCCCATCCGAAGAGGTTGTTCTTCTTCTTGAGGATGGCGGACGTTCCCCAGCCGGTCTCGTGGATGGCGTGGGCCAGGATGTAGGTGGCGTTGATGCCGTACTTTGCGGCCGCGGCCATCACCGCCTTGCCGATGCCGTTCAGGCCGGACGCCATGGTGGTCAGGTACTTGTCGATCCCCGCCGCGGTCAGGGGCGAGGGCCGCGCCCTGAGGTCGCTGTCGATCGAGAACGGTTCCATGGCAGGCTCCGGGTAAGGATGTGGAACGGCGGGTGTGGGGTCGGACGAAGAGGCTCCCGGTTCTGGATGGGACCGGGAGCGTTTTTTCTCCTGGATGACGATTCGCTCGCCCCGCCCGCCGAAAGAAGAGGATCGGCCTCACACGAAGTCAACGGAATCAGCGCGGCCTGCGCTTGCCGTTGAGCGCAACTCCTTTTGGGGTCATGCGTTACGAGGCGACACGGCGGTTCACGGGATGGAGAAAATTCGTTCAGGGCGACGGAGCCCGCGGAGTTCTCCGGGGCTTCGCAGCACGGGTTGAAGCCTGCGGCTGGAACTGCCACAAGCCCCGTCTCGGCGCCGCTGACGCGGCGCCGAACGGGGCTTCAACCGCTCCCCCAGGCCGGCCCCGCGCGCTCACGGCGGCCCGGGCTCGTTCGACACGGCCGGCCTTCCAGGCGCGCCCCTTCCGACCGATGTCGCAGTTTCGTGATTCTGGCGCCTACGGTGTGTAATCGACTTGACACGGCTCGGCGGGAACGAGTTGCGCTGAACGTTTGCTTGACCGGGGCGAGAGGTGGACACCAGATTGTGAATTGCGATAGGTGGCGCGTTAGGAACGTATGGCCGTTCGGGCAGAGGCGCGGTTTGCCCCTGCTCCGCCCCCCTGTCCGGGGCTGGCACCGAGCCGGCCTGGTCCCTCCTTCCGCCCTCGCCCGGAGTCATCCCCATGGGTATCAGCCAGCGTCCCCTCCCGTTCGCGGGACTCTCCCTGCTGTGCGCCGCGGCGGCCCTCGCCGCGTGCTCGGACGACGGCGGGCCCCTGCGCACGCGGCCGGAAACGCCCATCCAGCAGGTGACGCCGGCGGCGTACCTGCGCTGCACCGCCGACGTGCGGGCCGGGACGGTCTCCTGCCGCGAGGCGGCACCCGTGGCGAGCCCCGGGGCCGCGCAGGCGGCGCACTACATCTATTACCAGAGCGCGCCGCACGCCCTGGTGGTGCAGAACGACTACGTGGCCACCAGCACCTCGGTGTCGTTCGACCTGCGCGTGGTGAACCTGGTGCCGCAGCCCATCGGCACCGACGACGGGGTGAACCTGCACTCGCGCGGCGTGCGGCTCTTCTTCTGGTCCAATCCCACGGTCACGAACGGATCGGGGAGCGTATCCATCGTCCAGCCCTCCACCAGCGGCAGCTTTACGGGATCGAACCAGAAGTACCACCAGTGGAACGAGATCGTGCAGTCGCAGGACACGACCGTGGCGGAGAAGCCCTACGAGTTCAGCCTGACGGGCACCGTCAACGAGTTCGAGTTCACGCTGGGCATCAGCACCAACATGCAGTGGGCGGCCATCACCTCGGCCTCGGCGGCGACGGCGACCGTGGCGGTGGGTGACTCGGTGGACCTGAACGCCTGGAGGCTCAACGCGCTGGGCGACACCATGGCGATCTCGTCCATCACCTGGGCCAGCAGCGCCACCGGGGTGGCCACGGTGGGCAGCACCTCGGGGATGGTCACCGGGGTGAGCGCGGGCACCGCCAACGTCGTCGCCAGCCAGTCCGGCTCGCGCCCCGACACCGTGGTGGTCACGGTGAACTAGCGCCCGCGCCGGACGCGCTGCGCGGCCTTCGTCCGCCGGATGCGAAAGCGGCCCCGCTCCAAAGCTCGGAGCGGGGCCGCCGTTCGTATCATCCAGCAACGAATGAGGCCTACGCCCCCGCGCCGGCCGTCATCAGCTCGTCGGCGTTCTCCTCGTTGGGCGCCAGCGTGTCCATGAAGGAGCTGACGGAGAACAGCGCGTTCCCCGCGCCCGGCGGGCCGTAGCCCGGAGGCGGCTGCAGGCCGTGCTTCTCCAGCGTCTCGCGGTACACCTCCAGCAGGCGGATGTGGTACTCCAGCGGCGCGCCCTCGGGATTGTCCTTGCCCAGCGGCGTGGCCGGCTCCGGGCACCAGGTAGTGAACCGCGGCGTGACCCCGCGCGACATGAAGTAGTTCAGCCCCTCCGCCGTGGAGGCGATCGCCTCGTCCACCGTGGCGAAGCCGAACGGCTGCGCCATCTCCACGCCGGCCACGAAGTTGGGGATCACGTAGCGCGCCCCGAACACCTCCGCCGCGTCGAAGATGCGCCGGTGCCACTCCTCGCGGCCCACGTAGCGCTCCTTGCCGGGGCAGATGATCTCGAACAGCCGCTTGTCCCACACCTCGTAGTTGGGGTGGTAGATCTTGATGCCGTAGTCCTTGAAGCGCTGCACGTCTTCCCTGGGCAGCGCCTGCGCCACCACCTTGCCGATCCACCGGCCGGGAAAGCGCGCCTCGATGGCCTCGGCGTAGCGGCCGTAGAAGTCCGCTTCCGCGTATCCATCCACCTTGCTGGTCACGCTGCCGCCCGTGAGGGTGTACGCGTGGCTGACGCGGGCCGTGTCGAACTGGTCGATGATGGCCAGCGCCTCCAGCACCTCGTCGATGGGCTTGATGCCGGTGTACGGCCGCCCCGCCTGCTTGTGCTGGCGCCAGTTGTGGTTGATGTCGCAGTACTGGCACTCCTCCTTGGCGCCGAAGTACTGGCACATGCGAAAGACGGTCAGGTAGATGAGGTACCCCCACTGGATGGTGGGCGCGATCTCCATCACCTGCTTGCCGTTGCTGAGCGGATGCCGGTAGTACTCGGGCATGGGCGGCAGCCCCACGTCGGCGATCACGCGGCCGTCCAGCGACAGCGTGAGCGCGCCGTCCTCGCCTCGCGACACGCGGTACGGCGAGTCCGGGTTCATGCGCACGGAGACGATCGTCCGGCGCAGCTCGTACGGCCCGCCGGTCAGGGCGATCTCCTCCGGCGGCCGGCGCTTGGCCGCGTTCCCCAGCTGCGCCAGCGGCTTCTGGTCGAAGCTGAAGATGAAGTACGACTTGGGCTTTACCTCGCCCTCCAGGTTGTCCGTAAGCGCGGAGTCGTCGAACGACATCCCCGTGCGCAGCAGGTCTTCCTTGAAGACGGCTTCGCGGGGGATGTGGGGAAAGCGGGCCATGAGGCCCTCGACCAGCGCGGTGCGATTGTCCATGTATGCTTCAGCGTCCGTTCGTGGCGCGCCTTCAGGTGGATGCAGCGCCTGAATTTAGGGGAAGGGCGGGGAATAGGGAACGGGGGAGGCAAAGGGACAAGGGGACAAGGGGACAAGGGGACAAGGGGACAAGGGGACAAGGGGACAAGGGGACAAGGAATAGGAGGGAACGCCGTGTGCGAGGTATGGCGCGTCGTGGTCGGGGCGGGCAAATCCCTTCGGATTACGCGCGCATGCGAGGCGGGGCGGACCCTACCCGCGGATCACACGTCCATGGCAGGGGGTTCGCCGTCTCCGCCAGCGTCGCGCAGCGCGCCCAGCCGCTCCGCCAGCAGCGGGGGATCGGCGTAGGTGTCCAGGCCCAGCCGCAGGGCGTGGGCGGGGAGCAGGGCCGTCTCGCGGAGGAGGGCCAGCACGCGCGGGGCGCAGCCGCGGTCGGCGAGCAGCCAGGGCGACTGGCGCACCAGCGCGCCCAGCGCCTCACCCGCGCCCGCGGGGGCCAGCGCCGTCGGCTCGTCCGCGTGGATGCGGGGAAAGAGCAGGCCCGCCAGCGGGGCCGTGCGCCGCCACGCGCCGGGAAAGCGCTCGCGCGGATCCGTGGAGCCGCGGCGGCGCCGCACCTGGCCGGTCTCCCATCCCTCGTCCAGGTGAAAGGCGCGGGGAAGGCCCTCCACCGCGATCCGCCCCTGCGCGTCGCGGTGCAGCACCACGTGGTCGTCGGAGACGTAGCTCCACCCGGTGCGCAGCAGGTTGGCGGACGTCGTCGTCTTTCCCGCGTGCGTATCCCCCACCAGCAGCCACGCCCGTCCCCCCGGCGGCGCCACGGCCGCGGCGTGCACCAGCGGCCGGCCCATCCGCCCCAGCAGCAGCGCGCACGCCAGCGTCGACGCGGTGAACAGGTCCCACGCCATCCCCTCCGCCTCTCGCGGCACCCGCAGCTCCGCCTCGCCCGCGTCCAGCCGGACCAGGCCGTGCACGCCGGAGGGGCCCGCGAGCAGGGTGCGGTCCCCCTCCACCCACGCGTCCATCTTTCCCAGCTGCAGCGTCCGCTCCCGCGCGGGGCGCGCGGGGGGCGGCGCGTCGCCGGCGAGGACGCGGATCACCGAGCCGGAGGGGTCGGCCGGGGTGTCGGCGGGGACGTGGGGAAGCCAGCGGGCGAGCGCGGACAGGAGGGGCGGGTGCACCTCCATCCGCAGACGGCCGTCTTCGAGCAGGGAGCGGACGATCACGCGCGCGTCGGGGAAGGGATCACGCGCGCAGGGGGAAGGGGTTCATGCGGTCGGGCGGGGCGGGCTCGGCGGCGGGATCGCGCACCACCCAGGCGTGGGCGACGATCGGCGTCTCCGACCCCCGGCCCGCGCGCACGCCGATGCGGACCACGGCGGGGACGCCGTAGTGGCGCATGGCCAGGCACACGGCCACGCTCTGGTACAGGCAGGTGTTTCGCCAGGGCGAGCCGGGGACCGCCGCCAGCACCCGGACGCCCGTGTGCGCGGCGCGCAGCACGCCGCGCGGCAGGTCCGGCTCCGCATGCGCATCGGCGGGGGGGACCAGCAGCTCCTGCCAGCGGCGGCCGCGCAGCCACAGGGGCACGCGCAGCGCCGAGAGGGCGCCGGTGAGCGCCGCCCCCACCAGCCGTGTCACGCCGCGTCGCCCCCGGCGGGCGCCACCAGGCCGCGCTCCGCCAGCTCCGCCAGCAGCCGGTCCACCTCGGCGGCGGCCACGGGGCGCTCCACCTCGAACTGCGCGCACAGGTCGTCCACCAGCGCGTCGCGCCCCAGCCCGCGCTCCAGCCCCTTGTAGACCACGGCCGCGGTGGCGTTGAGCCGGTAGTAGTTCTTGGTGTCCATGTGCAGCAGCACCGCCTCGCCCTCCAGGTGGGCGGCCAGCACGTCGTCGGGAACCCGGTGGGTGCGCGCTTCGTCGGTCATCGATCTCCGTGGAGTGTGCTACTGCGCCACCGCGGGGCGGCGCGGAAAGCCGCCCTGCACGGGGATGGGATTCACCGTCTGCGGGGCCGCGGGGTCGATCCACACCAGCCGCGTCTGGTCGTTGCCCAGGAACTCGGTGTAGACCAGCCGCCCGTCTTTCGTCCACGTCGGCTCGGCCTCGGTGCCCACGCGGCTGCTGAGCCGGGTGACGGCGCCGTCGGAGAGGCGCACCACGAAGATGGCCGGGTCGCCCTCGCGGGTGGAGGCGAACGCCACCCACTTGTCGTCCGGGCTCCACGCGGGGTCCACCTCGGCGGCGGTGCCGCCCACGACCAGCTGCGGGGTCTGCCCCAGCGTGAGCTGGTAGATGTCGGCGGTGCCGGTGGCGGTGCCCACGAACGCCAGCCGGCTGCCGGTGGGCGCCCACGACGGCGACGTCTCGGGGCTCCCCCCGAAGCCGAAGTTGGGCGCCGCCTGCGCCGCGCCGGCGCCGGTGGAGAGCGAGGTCCACAGCTTGGCCACGCCCGAGGGGTCGGTGGCGTACGCCAGCCGCTGCCCGTCGGGGGAGAGCGCGGGCGCGGACTCGGAGCGCGTGCTGGTGGTGACGCGCGTCTCGGCGCCGCCGGCCAGCGGCACGGAGTACAGCTCGCCGTTGCCGTGGCGGAAGCTGACGAAGGTCACGGTGCCGCCGCCGGTGCTGGGGTCCCGGTCGTCCGACGCGTGCTCCGTGAGCCGCGCCAGGTCGCCCCCGTCCAGCGCCACCTTGTAGATGTCGCGGTTGCCGCCCACGGTCATGTCGAAGACGATGGTGGGGGGCGGCGCCACGGTCAGCCTGACGGTCCCCGTGCGGGCGCCGGAGGTGGCGCGCACCTCCAGCTCGCCGGCGCGCAGCAGGCGCAGCGTGCCCGCGCCCACCACCTCGGCGGCGTCGGCGGGGGTCACGGTGAGCGACACCTGGCCCGGCGCGACGGGCTGGCCGTCGGCGGCCACGTCGATGGTGACCACGTCGCCGCGCTCCAGGCGGCCGGTCGAGGTCACGGTAAGGGCAGTGGGCTGCGGCAGAGGGTCCCCTCCGCCGTCGCCGCCGCAGCCGGCCAGCAGCGTGGCGGCCAGGACGGTGGCAAGCAGGCCCCGACCGGGGCGGTTCAGGAAGGACACGGCAGTGCGGAGGTGAGGGGGAAAACGCGGGACAGCGCCTGAAATATGGACTTGCGGGGCGCCGCGCACCAGTGGCGCGAGGGCGCAGATACACCGCCTACGCGCGCGGGTGCCCCAAATCCGCCCGGAACGCGCCGGTCCGCGGCATCCACACACGCGCCGTGGACGTGCCGGACCCCGCGCAAAAAGGGCGCGCATCCGGTGGAAGCGTGGGCCGGGTGGGGCGCGGGCGCGGGTGCGTCGGCGTCGGCGGAGGAGAGGCGCCGGCCGACGTCGGATGCCGCGAGCCCGTCCTCCTGAATCGTCCCTGGCTTCGCCGACCGGTGTCCGACGAAAGCGGGCCGCAGCCCCTGGAGCGACGTCCCGCCCGGGAGGGGTCGCACGAAGCCGCCGTGTTACCGGCGGACACAGGTGTGTGCTCCAGGACCACGGCGACGCGGCGCCCGATACGCCTCCTTTTTCCCGTGTTGCGTAATCACCTCAGCGTAGACGCGGGACCTCATCTGTTCACTTTCGGATGATTTGGGACCTTCGTTAAAGCGAATCTCCTTTCATCATCTTCATTATTTTGATCCCATGATCAACCTGGTCTAAACATTATCGGAAACAAAGTGCGGGCGCGGGGAAGCGGATGTCCCCGCCTGAGCGACTCCGTGAAAACCGGGGCAGTTTTTTGCCCTTTAAACGTCCGGTAATATGGGGTGGATGGGTATGTTCCACTTTCTCCACACTCTCAACTGGCCGGAACATGTGATGAACGGTAAAACTCCTAACTTGTTGGTATAGCGTAAGTTATACAAATTCTTCCGGACTGTGAACAAAACCCTAGCGCCGGCGCGGATGTGGGGTTATGGTAGGAAAGAGGCCGATCGTTCTGGGCAAAAAACAGCGGTTTACGTTTCTCTGCTCCGGACGCCTGTAGCAGCGCTTTCGCCCTTGGCAACCGACGCTCTACGAGTGCGCAGAGACTCTATGAGGCCACGGTGCGAACTTTGTGTTCTCGCCGTGGCTCGTTGCCCCCGGTGCCTGCGGGCCGGCTGGGGCGCCAGCTCCTGAAGGGAGGTTCGTCCGATGCGTTCAGCGCCCGGGGCAACGCGGCTGTGTGCCGCCGCCTTCTGCACCGCGGCGGCCCTTGCCGGGCCGCTCGCCGCCCAGCACGAGCACCATCCGCCCGCTGCGCAGCCGGCCGCGCAGCCCGCCGCGAACCCGCTCGCGCAGCCCGGCCCGCGGCCGACGGCGGAGCCGGAAGGCCCGCAGCGCGCCAACGTGAGCTTTGCGTTCCACCCGGTGCGCGAAGGCGACACCGGCGTGAACGCGGGCGACGAGGCCGAGCTGCGCATCCGGGTCACCGACCCGGCCACCGGCCAGCCCGTGCGCGGCCTGCTGCCCATGGGGTGGATCGACTACCGCGCCGACGCGGCGGAGACGGCGGGGGAAAGCTGCCGGCAGAAGGTGGGCGCGTTCCTGGACGGCACGCTGCACGTGAAGCACGGGCAGATCAACATCACCCAGCCCGTGGAAGACCTGAACGGGCACTACCTGCTGGCGCTGGCGCGCTCGCCCCAGGTGGTGGTGATCGACCCCGTGAAGGGCTTCGGGCGCACGCGGCTGTACACGACGGTCATCCTGCCGGGCGTGGGCGAGGACTGGGCCAGCACGCCGGACGACCGCCGCGTGTTCGTCACCATCCCCGGCGACGGCAAGGTGGCGGTGGTCAACACGCACACCTGGCGGGTGGAGTCGCTGCTGCCGGCGGGGACGAAGCCCATGCGTGCCGCCATGGACGGCGCCGGGCGGCTGTGGGTGACGGACGACGCCGGCGCGGGGAGCGCCGTGCGCGTGTTCGACGCCGAGACGCTGCGGGAGCTGGGCGTGATCCCCGTGGGCGCCGGGCCGCACGTGATCGTCTTTTCCGCGGACGGAAAGCTGGCCTTCGTCGCCGCCCGCGGCGCGGACGAGGTGGTGGTGATCGATGCGCAGGCGCTGCGGCCCATGGCGGCGGTGCGGACCGGCGACGGGCCGGCGGACATGGCCTGGTCCACCGCCCGCAGCGCGCTCTTCGTGGCCAACGAGGGCGACGGCACGGTGGCGGTGGTGGACCCCGCCGCACGGGCGGTGACGGAGCGCATCCCCTTTGCCCCCGGCATCCGCTTCATCCGCTTTGCCCCCACGCCGTCGCACGACGCGCACGGCGGGCACGGGGGGATGCAGGCGACCGACGCGTCGCGGCTGGCCTTCGTGGTGAACCCCGCGGCGGGGACGCTGCAGATCTACGACGCGATGTCCAGGCAGGTCATCCGCACCCTGAGCGGCGCGCCGGAGCCCGACCAGATCGGCTTCAGCGCCAACTTCGCCTACGTGCGCACGGCGGGGACGGCGTCGGTGGCCATGATCCCCCTCAACAACCCCACCTCCGGCGCCACGGGGCCGCACGACTACTTTCCCGCCGGCGGCCGCGAGCCCGGCTCGGTGGCGGGGCGCGGGCTGGGCGACGTGGTGATCACGCAGCCGGGGATGCACGACGCCGTGTACGTGCTGAACCCCACGGAGCGGATGGTCTACAGCTACCACTACATGGAGGGGATGCCCGTTCCCCACGGCGGGCTGACCACGTACGGGTTCGAGCCCAAGGCCATCCGCACCGTGTCGCGGCGCATGCGCGAGCTGGAGCCGGGCACCTACGCGGCCACGGTGCGGCTGGAGCGCGCCGGCGACTACGACCTGATCGTCCGCATCCCCGAGCCGTACGCGCTTGGGTGCCACTCCTTCAGCATTCGCCCGGACCCGGCGCGGGTGGCGGACCGGCTGCAGATCGTCCCCGGCGAGCTGCGGCTGCGCCCCGGCGCCAACACGGTGCGCTTCCGGCTGACGGACAGCCAGACGGGGCAGCCGCTGGAGCGGGTGGAGGACGTGACGGTGCAGTTCGCCTCCACCGACGGCTTCGCGCGGCGGCTGCCGGCCAGGCCGGCGGGCGGGGGGCTCTACGAGGTGTCGCTGGAGCTGCCCGGCAGCGGCGTGTACTACGCCAGCTTCGAGGTGCCCTCGTACGGCATCACCCTGCGCGACCGCAGCCCGGTGATCTTTCATGCCGCCGACGGCGAGATCTGACGCCGCCCCCGGGCTCTCCGGCGCCGTCGCGCCGGAGTACCTGGAGGAGCACCGCCTGGCCCCCCTTTCCTGGGAGGCCGGGCGGCTGGTGCTTGGCCACGCCGGGCGCCCCGACCCGCAGGCGGTGGCGGAGCTGGAGGCGCTGTTCGGCGCGGCGGCGGAGCTGCGCGAGCTGGACGACGAGGAGCTTGCGGACGCCATCGAGCGCGCCAGCGGCCGCGCCGAGCCCACCGCCGCCGGGCTGATCGCCGACCTGGGCGGGTCCATCGACTCCGCCGCGGACGGCGACGGGGCGGCGCACGACCTGGAGCAGATGGCCAACCAGGCGCCCGTCGTCCGCCTGGTGAACCTGCTCCTGGCAGAGGCCGTGGAGGCCGGCGCCAGCGACGTGCACCTGGAGGCCGAGAGCCGGTCGATGAGCGTGCGCTACCGGGTGGACGGCGTGCTGCAGCCGGCGCCGTCGCCCCCCGCGCACCTGCGCCACGCCGTGGTGAGCCGCCTTAAGATCATGGCGGAGATGGACATCGCCGAGCGCCGCCTGCCGCAGGACGGTCGCGTCCGCCTTCGCACCGGCGACCGCGAGCTGGACGTGCGCGTGAGCACCCTCCCCACGCTGCACGGCGAGTCCGTCGTCCTCCGCCTGCTGGACATCGAGGGGCAGCGGGTGGGGCTGGACGGGATGGGGATGGCGGACGACACGCTGGCGGCGCTCCTCCGCTTCGCCGCGAAGCCGCACGGCGTCCTGCTGGCTACCGGGCCGACTGGAAGCGGCAAGACGACCACGCTCTACGCGCTGCTGGACCGCATCCGCACGGGGCGGGAGAAGATCGTCTCGGTGGAGGATCCCGTGGAGTACGAGCTTCCCGGCGTGGCCCAGGTGCCGGTGCACGCGCGCGTGGGGCTGACCTTCGCGCGGGCGCTGCGCTCCATCCTGCGCCAGGACCCCGACGTCCTGCTGGTGGGCGAGATGCGCGACCCGGAGACGGCGGAGATCTGCATCCAGGCGGCGCTCACGGGCCACCTGGTGCTTTCCACGCTGCACACCAACGACGCGCCCGGCGCGCTGACGCGCCTGCTGGACCTGGGGATCGCGGGCTACCTGGTGGCCAGCACGGTGGAGGCGGTGCTGGCGCAGCGCCTGGTCCGCCGGGTCTGCCGCCAGTGCGCGGGGCGCGAGGCGCCGGCGCCGGCGGTGGCGCGCGAGATGGCGGACGCGGGCTACCCGGTGGATTCCGTGCCGCGCGCCGTGGGATGCCCGGCGTGCCGCGGCACCGGCTACCGCGGGCGCACCGGGCTGTTCGAGCTGCTGACGGTGGACGAGGCGATCCGCGCCGAGGTGCCGCGCCAGGCCGGCAGCGACGTGCTGCGCGCCATCGCGGTCCAGCGCGGCATGCGCCCCCTGCGCGCCGACGGCTGGCGGCAGGTGGCCGCCGGCGTCACCACGCCGGGGGAGGTCCTGCGCGTGGCGTGAGGGGGCGGGGACGCGGTTCGACGACCGGTATCCAGCTGCGTCCGCCGCGCCCCCTCCGGGCTCGTAAACCTCGCCCACCTCCCCCCAAAAAACCTGGGGGAGGTTGGGAGTGGGGCCAGGTGCGAGGTGCTTCGGAGAGGGTGGTGCGGGATGGTGGGCGGCCCCCCTCCCGGGCCCTCCCCCACAAACGGCGTGGGGGAGGGAGAACGGCAGGAAAGCCCGTCGCGGCGGGATCGAATTCTCCCCTCTCCGCGAGGAACGAGCGGGGAGGGGTCGGGGGAGGGGCCCCCCGCGGGCGCAGCTCGGAACCCGTCGCCGAGCCTCGAACCCGTCGGAATCCCCAACCTCCCCCAGGGGTTTTTGGGGAGGTGGGCGAGGTTTGCGAGCCCGGAGGGGGCGCCGCGGGTCGCGCGGAAGCAGCGGTTGGCATCGGCATCGTGATCGGCTCGATCGACAGCAACCGGAGGGGCGGCATGCGCAGGGCGGGATTTACGCTGGTGGAGATCCTGGTGGTGATCATCGTCATCGCCATGCTGGCCACGCTGGTGGCGCCGAGCGTCTTTCAGCATGTGGACAGCGCCAAATCGTCCACCGCCCAGGCGCAGATCGAGATGCTGTCCGCGGCGCTGGACGCGTACCGGCTGGACAACGACCGCTATCCCACCACCGAGCAGGGGCTGTCCGCCCTGCGGCAGACGCCGTCCTCCGCGCCCGCGCCGCGCCGCTGGCGGGGCCCGTACCTGCGCCGCGAGCTGCCCATGGACCCGTGGGGGAACCCCTACGTCTTTCGCAGCCCCGGGACGGTGAACCCGCACGGCTTCGACCTGCTGACCCACGGCCGCGACGGCAAAGAGGGCGGCGAGGGCGAGGACGCCGACGTGCTGAGCTGGAAGTAGCGATGCCCGCATTCGCCTACCGCGCGGCCAACGCCTCCGGACGCACCGTCCGCGGCGTGGAAGAGGCCGAGAGCGTTCCCGCGCTGGAGCGCCAGCTGGGGCTGCGCGGCCTGTACCCGCTGGACGTGGCGCCCGCGTCGGCCGCCGACGCGGAGCCGCGGCACGCCGGCTTTCGCGGCCGCCGCGCGGACGTGGTGGAGTCGGTGCGCTACCTGGCCACGCTGCTGGACGCCGGCTTTCCGCTGGACCGCGCGCTGGCCGCGGTGAGCCGCGTGGTCGCCCGGCGCGACGTGGCGGCGGCGGTGATGGACGCCCGTGAGCGGGTGCGCGGCGGCGCCCGGCTGGAAGAGGCCATGGCCGCGCACCCCCGCATCTTTCCCCGCTTCGCGGTGGGGATGGTGCGCGCCGGCGAGCGCGGCGGGCACCTGGCCGCCGCGCTGGACCGCCTGGCCACGCAGATGGAGCGCGAGCAGGCGCTGCGCTCGCGCCTGGCCTCGGCGATGGTCTACCCGGCGGTGATGTGCGTGGTGGGCGCGGGGGCGCTGGTGGTCCTCTTCGTCTACGTGCTCCCCCGCTTCGTGGCGCTGCTGGCGGACACCGGCTCCGCGCTGCCCGGGTCCACCGCGGCGCTGCTGGCGGCGGGCGGGTTCGTCTCGCGCTGGTGGGTGGCGATCGTGATCGGGATCGTCGCACTCGTGGCGGCCTTCGCGGCGTGGCGGGCCACGGACGAGGGGCGCGCGGCGACGGACCGCGTCCTCCTGCGCGTGCCGGTGATCGGCGGATTGAGGAGACGCGTCGCCGCGGCGCGCCTGGGGCGGTCGCTCTCCACCCTCCTGGAAAGCGGGCTGCCGATCCTCCCCGCGCTCGAAGTCGCCGCCGAGTCGCAGGCGGACGCGGCGGTGGCGGCGGAGGTGCTGCGGGCGCGGGAAGAGGTGCGCGCGGGCGACCGGCTGGCGGCATCGCTGCGGCGGACGGGGATCTTTCCCTTCCTCTTCGTGCAGATGGTGGAGGTGGGCGAGGAAGGGGGCCGCCTGCCGGAGATGCTGGACCGCGGGGCGGCGGCCATGGAGGGCGAGCTGGAGCGCAGCCTGGACCGCCTGCTTCGCCTGCTGGAGCCGCTGCTGATCGTCGTTTTCGGCGGGATCGTGGGATTCGTCGCGCTCTCGCTGCTGCAGGCCATCTACGGGATTCGCGCGGATGCATTCTGATCTCCCTCGTCCCATTCCCGGATCGGCGTTCTCTGGCGCCCACGCGGCCGCCGCCGTGGAGCGACGCGCCGATCCGCGGCAGGTGATCCCCATCGCCGAGCACCGCGCGCCCGTCCCCCGCGGCCGCGCGCGGCTGGCCATGGCGGCGGGGCCGGACCGCCTGGTCGTCGTCCGCCTGCGGAGCGGGGTGCGCGGGCCGCGGGTGGAGGAGGTGATGCGCTACGAGCTGCCGTCCGCGGACGGCGCGGCGCTGGAGGAGGGGCTGCGCGGGCTGGCGGCGGAGCTGGGCGCGGGGGGCGGGCGGCTGGACGTGGCGCTGATGCGGCGGATGGCGCACGCCAAGGTGGTCCCGCTCCCGCCGGTCCGCCGCGCGGAGCTGGGCGCGCTGCTGCGCCGCAACGCGCGCCGCCACTTTGCCGTGCGCGACGAGCCGCTGGTGGCCGACGCGCTGCGGATGCCCGGCCCCCGCAGCGGCAGCCTGGTCCCCGCGCTGGCGGCGTGCGCGCCGGCCTCGGTGGTGGAAGCCGTCGCGGGCGCGGCGGAGAGCGCGGGATTCGCCGTCGGGCGGATGGTGCCTGCGGCGGTGGCGCTGGCCGAGGCGGTGCGGGCGCGGGTGCCGCGCGCGCGGCGGGGGCGCGTCGCCGCCGTCTGCTGCGCGCCGGGGTCGCCGGAGCTGGTGCTGCTGGAGAACGGCGCCGTGCGGATGGTGCAGCCGCTTCCCGCATCCACCGACGCCGTGCTGATGGCGCGCAACATCGCCGCGGCGGTGCGCGAGGCGGCGGCGGACGGCGCCCCGGTGGACGCGCTGCTGGTGCTGGGCGACGACGGCGAGGCGGAGATGGTGCGCTACGCCCTGGAGTCGGAGGGCGACGCGCCGCCGCTGCTGCTGGACGGCGGGCTGGACGGGCTGCCGGCGGAGGCCGTGCTCGCCCTGGGCGCCGCGCTGGCGCGCGACTCGGCGCCCACGCTGCTGCCGGATTCGCTCGTCCGCGAGCGGGCGCGGGCGGCGCGGCGGCGGACGGCGCTGCTGGCGGCCGCCGCCTGCGTGCTGCTGCTGGTCGCCGCCGCCGCGCACCTGTCCGGCCTGCGGCGCGAGGTGGACGCGGTGCGCGCCCGGCGGGCGGAGATCGCGCCGCGGGTGGGCAAGGCGCTGGAGTCGCGCCGCGGGGTGACGGAGCTGCGCGGGCGGCTGCGCGTGCTTTCCGCGCTGGAAGCCGGCGCCCCCGCGTGGACGGACCGCATGGCCGCGCTCGCCCGCGCGCTCCCCGACTCCGCCTGGCTGCGCACGCTGACGGCGGACTCCGCGGGGGTGCGGATGGGCGGCGTGGCGCGCTCCGTATCCACCGTGATCCCCGCGCTGGAGGCGTCGCCGCGCTTCGACCGCGTGGGGCTGGCCGCCCCCATCCGCTGGGAGGCCGGCGACACCGGCGAGCGCTTCGAGCTCTCCGCATCCATCCAGTCGACGGAGAAGAAGGCGCCGGCGAAGACCCCGGCGGAAACTCCGGCGGAAGCTCCGGCGCCGGAGGTGGAGCCGTGATGCGGATGCATCCAGGCGCTTCGACGATCGTAAGGCTGGCGTCCGCGGGCGCCCCCCTCTCCCGGCCTCTCCCCCATAAACCCCATGGGGGAGAGGTGACGCGCTCGACGGGGTGTCCACGCGCGATCGAATTCTCCCTTCCCCCACGCAGTTTGTGGGGGAAGGGTCGGGGATGGGGGGCGCCGTCCGCTCGCGATCCTGGCGTGGACGAGACGAATTCTCCCCTCTCCGCGAGGAACGAGCGGGGAGGGGCCGGGGGAGGGGCCCCCCGCGGACGCAGTTCGATGGCCGTCGGCGGAAGCGAGGAGGCCCGATGAGAATCCCCAACCTCTCCGCCCGCGACCGGCGCGCGGTGCTGATCGGCGCGATGCTGCTGGTGCCGGGGATGGCGTGGAGCCAGGGCGTGCTGCCGTACCTGCGCGCCGTGCGCCAGGCGCGCGCCGAGCTGCGCAGCGAGCGCGGGCTGCTGGACCGCGAGCTCCAGGTGCTGGCCGGCGCCGGGCGCTACCCGGCCGAGTTCGGCGCGGGGGCGGACCGGCTGCTGGCCGAGGTTCCGCGCCTCATCGGCGGCGGCGACGACGGCGCGGCCAGCGCGGCGCTGGCGGGATACGTACGCGGCGTGGCGCAGGCGGCGCGCGTGCACCTGACCCGCGTGGAGCCCGCGTCCTCCACGGACGCGGGCGCGGGCGTGACCGCGCTGCCGCTGGAGGTGAGCGGCGAGGCGGACCTTGAAGGGGTGATGACGATGCTGCACCTGCTGGAGACCGGCCCCCGGCTGGTGCACGTCACGGGGATGACGCTGGAGACGGGTGAAACGCCCGCCTCCGCCGCGCCGGCACCCACGGACTACATGACGGGCGTCGCCGCCGCGCCGCCCGCGGGGGTACCGGAGACGATCGGGTTCCGGCTGCGCATCAGGGGGTTCACGCTGGCGGAAGGCACCGAAGTGACGGGAGACGAGGGATGAGCCTGCTCGCCGGATGGACCCTGTCCAACCGCATCGCCCTGGCGGCGGCCGCGCTGAGCGCGGCGCTGTGCGGCACCGCCGTGGCCGACGCGCGCCGGCTGGACCCGCTCCCGCGCCGCGCCGAGCCCGAGGCGATGGAGGCCATGCCGCAGATCGCCGCGCGCCCCGGCGACGCCTCCGGCGTGCAGGTGCTGGCCGCGGTGGCGCGCGACCCGTTTCGCCCGGACCGGCGCCGCCCGCCCGGCCGCTACCGCCTGCCGGGGGAGGAGATGCCGGCCGCCGCCGTGCCCGCGTACACGCCGCCCGTCTACACCGAGCCGGCGCGCAGCTACGCCTTTCGCGCGCTGGGAACGGTGATCCTTCCCGACGGCAGCGGCCTGGCCGCCGTCGCGGGGCAGGGCGGGGAAGGGCGCGTGCTGAAAGTGGGGCAGAGCATCGAAGGGTTCCGCGTGGTCCGCGTGGCACCCGGCGTCGTCACGCTCCAGGGCGCGGACACCACGATCGTCCTGCGCACCCCCGAGGGAGGTTCGCAGTGATGAACGAGCGGATAAGCGAACGTCACCTGACCGGCGGCATTGACTTCCTGAGGGAGCGCCACGGGGAACCTGAACCCACACAACCGCTGGCGCGCGACCGAAGGATCTCGTCTGCCTCTCGCAGGGGCTGGCTGCAGGGCGTGGAAGCCAGCCCCGCGGTTCTGCTGGCGAGGTCCTTCGGTCGGCGCCAGGGCTCTTCGTATCCGCAGGTTGCGGAGCGGCGCCTCCCTCAGGAAGTCAACGCTCGTGTCGGGAAGTCAAGCGGTTCGACAACATCCCCCGAGAAGGAGAAGCGGGTGCGGAGGGTGGAGATGAGCTGGCTCAGGCGGATCATGATCATCCTCGTGCTGATTTCGGTTCCCGCCGAAGCGCAGGAGACGGGCGGGATCGAGCGCACCGCGGGGGGCGTGCAGATCGACTTCCAGGGCGCGGACATGCGGGTGGTGGTCGCCGCGCTGGCCGAGGCGGCCGGGCTCAACCTGGTCTACGCCGACCTGCCCAGCCGGCCGGTGACGCTGCGCACCGGCGCGCCGGTGCCGGTGGAGCGGCTGCGCGTGTACCTGGAAAGCCTGCTGCGCGCGCACGACCTGCGGCTGGAGGAGGAAGAGGGCGGGCTGCTGCGCGTGGTGGGCAGCGTCGCGGGGGGGCAGGCGGGGGGGAGCCCGTCCGTCCTCCCGGGCACCATGGGTCCGGTGCAGCCCGGCGGGCCCGTGCGCGTCTTCGTCCACCCCCTGCGCCACGCGCCGGCGGACGACCTGGCCCGCTCCATCGGCGCGCTGTACGGCATCAGCGACGGCGGTGGGGGCTTTCGCGGGCGCGAGGAGCGGCCCACGTCGCTCACCCAGGAGCTGCGCGGCCAGCGCTACGAGGATCCCGCCGCGCCCCAGAGCCCGGACCCCAACGCGGTCCGCAGCGGGATGAACGCCATGCTCGAGGGGCCGGTGCAGATCGTCCCCGACATGCGGACCAACTCGCTGCTCATCCGCGCCACGGCGGGCGACTACGCCACGCTGCGCGAGGCCATCAACCAGCTCGACACGCGCCCGCTGCAGGTGCTGATCGAGGTGCTGGTGGCCGAGGTGCGGCGCGACCGGCAGCTGAACACCGGCGTCAGCATCCGCGTCCCCAACCAGCTGGACCGCGAGAGCGGCGCCGTGATCGGCGGTGAGCTGTCGGGCACCTCCACCGGCGACGTCGTGCTTCGCGTGCTGCAGCTGGGCGCCGTGCGCGCGGACGTGGTGCTGAGCGCGCTCTCCGCCTCGGGCGAGGTGACCGTGCTCTCGCGCCCGGTGGTGATGGCGCAGAACAACGAGGAGGCGCGCATCCTGGTGGGCACCGAGCGGCCGTTCATCCAGATCTCCCGCTCCCTGCCCACGGACGGCGCCTCGCGCGACCAGGTGGTGCAGTACCGCGAGGTGGGGACGCAGCTCACCATCCGCCCCACCATCAACCCCGACGGCTACGTCACGCTGGCGGTGCTGCAGGAGGTGAGCAGCGCCACCCCCGAGACGCAGTTCGGCGCGCCCGTCATCAGCACGCGCGAGGCCGAGACGCGGCTGCTGGTGAAGGACGGGCACACCGTGGTCATCGGCGGGCTGGTGGACACGCAGCGCAGCCGGGGGAGCAGCGGCATCCCCTTCCTGCGCGAGATCCCGCTGATCGGGCGGCTGTTCGGCTCGCACAGCATGCGCACGGACGTGACGGAGCTCTTTCTGTTCATGATCCCGCACGTGCTCAAGACCGACGAGGACGTGGACGCCGCCACCGAGCTGGTGCGCACCCGCGCCGAGCGGCTGGACCGCGCGCTGCCGGACAGCATTCCGCTCTTCTGGCGCCCCGCCGGCGACACCCTCTACCTGCTGCCGGACACCATCACGCCGCCCGCTTCCGTGGCCCCCGCGGCCGTGCAGCCCGCGGTGCCGCCGGTCCCGGGGAGCACGCCGGACGTCGCGTTCCTCCCCGGCTCGCCGCGCACCGCCGGGAGAGTTTCACGCAGGGGGCGCAGAGGAAGAAAGAGAGGACGCCGAGGAGGGGAACGTCGAAGCGCGATCGAATTCTCCCCTCTCCGCGAGGAACGGGCGGGGAGGGGCCCCTCGCGGACGCGGCCCGATGCCGTCCGACGCGCCGGCTTTACCCTGGTCGAGATGCTGGTGGTGCTGATGATGATCGGCGTCGCGGGGATGACCGTGGTGCCCGCCCTGCGCCGGCCGGACGAGCGCGGCGCCAGCCCCTCGGCCGATGCGCTGGCGGCGGCGATCGCGCGGGCGCGGCTGGCCGCGGTGACGCGCGCGGTGCCGGTCTCGGTGGAGGTGGACCTCGCCGCCGGGGTGTGGTCGGCGGTGGCGCACCCCGCGGACCGGCCGGCGGATACGACGGACGCGGGGGCGCTCCCCCTCTCCTCCGACACGCGGCTGGCGGGCGGGGACGGCAGGGTGGCGCGGGTGGCATTCGACGGGCTGGGGCGCGCGCGGGCCGACCGGCTCGCCGTGAGCGATGGCGGCGGAACGCAGGAGATCATTGTCGATGCGTGGACCGGGGCCGCGGCCGTCCGCCCGCGCTGACGCCGGCTTTACGCTGGCCGAGGCGCTGGTGGCGCTGGTGATCGTGGGCGCCGCGCTGGTGCCGCTGCTGGGCGCCGTGAGCCGCAGCGTGCGCGCGCAGGCGGACGTGGGCGGTGCCGTGGAGGCCGTCGCCCTGGCCGAGGCGCGGATGGGCGAGCTGGAGCTGCTGCCGCTGGACTCCATCCCCGCCTACCTGCAGCCGCGCACCGGCGTCTTTCCCGCGCCCTTCGCCGCGTACCGCTGGCGCGCCCTGGTGCGCCCCCGCGCCGACGCACCCGCCGTGCTGCAGGCCGCCGTGGTGGTGGAGTGGGACGGCCGCGAGTACAGCCTGGAGACGTACTTCCACCGCCCCGGGATGCTCCCCGACGCCGCGGTGACGCGATGAGCGGATTTATGGATTTTGTGGACAGGGTATGCCGGGCGCCCGAAAGTCGCGCGGCCGGCCTCAGGCGTCCGTCCGCGTCCGCCATCACCCCCTCTCCCGTGCGAGGTGGCGCGCCTCGACCGGCACCCCGCCGAAGCGCACCCGAAGTCTCCCCCTCTCCCGCGCAGCGGGGGAGGGGGCTGGGGGGAGGGGGCCCCGTCGGGCGCAGTCCGATGCCGTTCGCCGAGCCCCGTTCCCGGCGGCAACGGACCTCCCCCAGGGTTTTTTGGGGGAGGTGCGAGCCTGAGCCAGCGGAGGGGGCGCGCCGGGCCCGGCGTCACGAGAGGAACTCGCCGCGCCGCGCCGGCTTCACCCTCATCGAAGTCATCGTCGCCCTCGTCGTGAGCGGTGTCGTGGCGGCGGCGGGATACGGGGTGCTGGCGGGGACGGCGGACGGGCGCGCGGCGGTGGCGCGCGAGCGGGAGGCGCGCCTTCCCGGGCCCGCGGTGCGCGGCGCGCTGGACGGATGGCTGCGCTCCGCCGCGCTCTGGGAGGGCTCCGGCCCCTTCCGCGGCCGCGACCGGCGCATCGGCCCGCTGCCGGTGGACGAGCTGAGCTTCACCGTGGACGACGGCGGGGCGCTCTACCCCGGCCGGCGGCGGGTGACGCTGTGGATCGAGCGCGACCGCACGCGCCGGCCGCACGGGCTGCTGGCGGAGATCGCCCCCGCGGAGCGGCGGGACGCGGAGCGCACGGACACGCTGGAGCTCGCCCCCACCGCCGCAGGACTGAACGTGCGCTACCGGGCGAAGGTGCGGATGAAGGACGCGTGGCTGGACGGGTGGGAGTCGGAGCGGGTGCTCCCCGAGGCGCTGGAACTGGAGGTCCTTCCCGCGCCGGAGCGGGTGAACGACCCGGCGGGGGACGGGCTCCCCGACGCGCTGCGGCTGGCCCTCTACCTGCCGCTGCGCCCCTCGCCGCTGGAGAAGGAGGGGGTCGATGCGGGCGGGTGACCGGCACGGCTCGCACGGGGCGGCGGACGCTTCGGACGGGCCCTCTCCCCCGCCAGGCCGTTCGCTCGTTCCTCGCGACGGCTGGCGACCCCTCCCCCAACCCCGGAGGAGGGGTTGGGCGGGATTCGGCGCGCTTCGGCGAGTGGTGGCGCGAGATGCTGAGCCGCCCCCCTCCCCGGCCCTCCCCCACAAACTGCGTGGGGAAGGGAGGTGCGACGCACCTTCCGGAGCGCGGTCGAATTCTCCCCTCGCCGCGAGGAACGAGCGGGGAGGGGCCGGGGGCGGGGCCCTCCGCCGACGCGCCGCTCTCTCCGACCGGCGCGGCTTCGTCCTGGTGGCGGTGCTCTGGATCATCGTCCTGGGCTCCGCGCTGGCGCTGGAGGTTCACGCCGGCGTCCGCGCCGACCAGCGCGCCGCCGCCAACGCCCGCGCCGCCGCGCGGGCCCGGTGGGCGGCCCGCGGCGCACTCGCCCGGGCGGAGGACGCGCTGCGGGCGAAGCTGGCGGCGCAGTCCGCGGAGGGCGCGCCGCCGGTGGCGGACACGCTGCTGGTGCCGGCGCTGGCCTACCGGCTGGAGGAGATCGCCATCCGCGCCCGGGTGACCGACGCCCGCGCCCGGGTGCAGCTGAACCTGGCCGGCGAGGGCTCGCTGCGGGAGGTGTTCGCCGCCGCGGGGGTGGCGCCGGAGCGGGCGCGGGAGATGGCGGGGGCCATCGTCCGCTGGCGGCTGCGGAACGCGCCGCCCTTCGTCCCCGCGGGCAGGGACTCGCTGCAGACGCTGCGCCTGCCGCCGCGCGGCGCCTTCACCGCCGTCGAGGGGCTGCGCCAGGTGCCGGGGATCGCGTTCGGCGACTACGCGCGGGTGGCGCCGCACCTGACGGTGGCGAGCGACGGGCGCATCAACCTGAACTCCGCGCCCGTCCCCGTGCTGCGCACCCTGCCGGGGATCGGGCCGGACGCGGCCGAGGCCATCGTGCGGCGGCGGGCGCAGGCGCCCTTTCTGAGCCCGTACGAGGTGTCCGACGCCCTGCCGCGGCACGAGCGCAGCCGCCTGGCGGAGCAGATGGCGGGGTTCCTGGCGGCCGTGGCGTTCACCCCCGCGCAGGCGGAGCTGGTGGCCGAGGCCGAGCCGGAAGGGTCGCCGGTGCGGGCGCGCATCCGCGCGGTGGCGGCCATGGGCGGGGCGGGGAAGTACGTGCTGGTCAACGTGGTGGAACGGTAGCCCCCCAGCGACACAAGACGACAGGTGCAGATGCTCAAGCCGGCCAGCCAGACGCACACGTACACCGCCCTGCGGCCGCGGGGCGCCCCCGTGCAGGGGCGCGCGCCGGTGGTGGGGAGCAGCGTGGGGATGATGGCCGCGCTCTCCGTGGCCCGGCGCGTGGCTCCCAGCCTTGCCGGGGTGCTGATCCAGGGAGAGAGCGGCACGGGCAAGGAGCTGCTGGCCCGCATCATCCACGACCAGGGGCTGCGCGCCGGCGGCCCGTTCGTGGCCGTGAACTGCGCCGCCATCACCGAGACGCTGCTGGAGACGGAGCTCTTCGGGCACGAGCGGGGCGCCTTTACCGGCGCCACCTCGCGGCGGGTGGGCCGCTTCGAGCGGGCCAGCGGCGGCACGCTCTTCCTGGACGAGGTGGGCGACATGAGCCCCGCCATGCAGGCCAAGATCCTGCGCGCGCTGCAGGAGCACGAGATCGAGCGGGTGGGCGGCGACGTTCCCGTCCACGTGGACGTCCGCGTGGTCGCCGCCACCAACCGCGACCTGGTGACGGAGGTGCTGGCCGGCCGCTTTCGCGAGGACCTGTACTACCGCCTGGCCGTCGTCACCGTGCACCTGCCCGCGCTGCGCGAGCGGGGGAACGACGTGGAGCTGCTGGCGCGCCACTTCGCCGGCGAGTTCGCCGGCGAGCTGGGCCGCCCCGTGCCGCTGATCGCCGAGACCACGCTGGGCTTTCTGCGCGCGTACGCGTGGCCCGGCAACGTGCGGCAGCTGCGCAACGTCATCCAGCGCGCGCTTCTGGTGCAGGACGGCGACACGCTCCTTCCCGAGCACCTGGCGCCCGAGGTGCGCGGCGACAGCGGCCCCGCCCGCCCCGGCGCCGCGCACCCCGCGGACGGCCCCTTCCTTTCGCTGCGCGAGGTGGAGGAGCGCCACATCCGCCGCGCGCTCTCGCTCACGGACGGCAACCTGGGGCACGCCGCCGAGATCCTGGGCATCCACCGCAACACCCTGCGCCAGAAGCTGCGGCGCCTGCGCTGACCGCAGGAGTTTCACGCGGAGAACGCAGAGGCGGGGCCGCGGAGAAAGCTGCGTTCCGTCCTTACGGCGGACGCATCCGGCTGACCCTCTCACCGCCGGCCGCGGGCCCTTGCCGCGGCCGGCACGTTTTTCTGGCCCGCACGGGGAAACCGGCCTCGTCCTCGTCGGAGAATCCGCAAAAGAATGGGCCTCACGCAGAGTTAGCGGAGTTAGCGGAGTTTTCTCGTGCCGTTTCCTCGGCTCACCGGGTTGGAAGCCTGGTCGTATCAGGCAGGAACGTAGGTCAACCTGATCACATCCTCCCCAATCCGATCATGAGCCACAAGGCGGAGCGGCGGCCGGGGTCCGGCGAAATAGGGCTTGCCGTGACCAAGGACGACCGGGTGCAGGTAGATTCGATACTCATCGATCAGCCCAAGTTGGGTGAGGCTGTGCGCCAGGTGCGGGCCAGCAACTTCGATCTCCCCGTCGCGCTCGGCCTTCAGCTCGCGGATCGCGCCCTCGAGATCATCCCCAACGAGCGTGGCGTTGGGACCGACCGACTTCAACGAGCGCGAGACGACCCATTTCGGCTGTTTCCGCCACGCCGCCGCGAAGGCGTGTTCCTCTGCGTCCCATTCAGGATGATCGTCGTCCCAGTAGCGCATGACCTCATACATTCCGCGACCGTACACACTGCCCGCCTGCCCCTGAGCCTCCTCGATGAAGTGGCGGAAGAGCGCGGGGCCTGGCCCGAACGCCATGTGGTCGACGTAGCCGTCCAGGGACTGGTTCATTCCGAACACGAGCCTGGCCATACCCAATTCCTTTCCTCACGCGGCACATCCGCGCGGTTCTGATTGCGTTGTGCAATCGGTTGCAGGCTGAAACGGCTGATTCTGGATGCAACTGGTTTCTGGAGCGCGCATGAACGCCCCGCGCGTCGAAGCTCCCGTTCCGACTCGACTCGAAGAACACGGCGTTCGCCCTCAGTATACCGCTTTTCTTCCCCTTCGCAGGAGTGGTCCCGGTAGATCCGGAGGTGAACGAGCTGGAGACGCGGGTGGAGAGCATCATCACCCTTGTCCCGGATGAAGCTGCCCCGCTCTCCGCAGCGCGCTGGAACAGGCCGCACGCATTCACCTGATGCGCGCATCGGGTGCGGGCGTGGGCAGGGTGCGGCGCGGGCGTGGCGGGAGAGGTGGTGCGACGAAAATCATGGTGAAGGCACCACCGGGGCAGGGCGGCCGAAGGGAGGAAGGGGCGGGATTCAGGGGGTGGGAAGAGGCTGGTTGCAGAGGGCGGGGAGGAGTGGATACCTCCGCGTCGCGGGGATGACGGAGGTCTGTGCATCCACATGATGTGTGCATGCACGGCGCCTTTTTGCACATGATGTGTGCACGGGAAAAGCGGGCGCTGTGTAGCAGTTTGGCGGGCATGCCGGGTGGTGACAGCCACTTGCGGGCACGGGCGGGGAACGGAACATCGGTTGCCCCTGGAGACGCCCTGCATCCTCTCCCCGCGCGCGCGGAGACGAGGGGCTTTTCGTCTCCCCTGAACCCCTGGAGACCGCCATGTTGCACAGGCGAAGGTGGACCGCGCCCCCCGGACGCGGACGTCGCATCCTGCTGGCCGCCGCGGCACTGGGAGCCCTGCTCCCCGCCGCGGAGGCCAGCGCACAGACCTGCACGGCCTCGGTGGCGTACGTGTCGGCCATCGACCAGCCGGTGTGGTACAACCGGCTGGGCGCGCACGACCCAGCGGCGATGATGTTCGCGCTGAACGAGGACGTCGTGCAGGACGGCTCGGGGAACTGGCGCCTGCGCCCCGGCAAGCGCCCGCGCCCGCTGGTGCTGCGGGTTCGCGAGGGCGACTGCCTGCTCATCTTCTTCACCAACCGGCTGTCGTCCACCCCGGGCAACAACCAGCCCGCCACCCGCGACGTGAACATCCACATCACGGGGATGCAGGTAAAGGAGAACATCAGCAACGACGGCACCGTGGTGGGCGTGTCGGGCGCGCCCAACCAGGCCACCTACTTCGTCTACGCCGAGAAGGAAGGCACGTACCTGATGTACAGCACCTCCCAGGTCACGGGGGGTGACGGAGACGGCGGGCAGATCAGCAAGGGTCTGTTCGGCGCCGTGAACGTGGAGCCGCGCTTCAGCGAGTGGTACCGCAGCCAGGTGACCGCCGAGGACCTGGCCCTGGCCACCCGCAAGAACTCGTCGGGCGTGCCCATCACCACCCCGGGCGGGCACCCGGTGCTTGACTACGACGCGGTCTATCCGACCGGCCACCCGCTGGCGGGGCGCCCGATCCTGCGGATGACCAGCGTAAACCGCATCGTGCACTCGGACCTCACGGCCATCATCACCGGTCCCAACCGGGGGCCGTTCCCCGACAGCGTGTTTCCCAACGTGGTGGTGGAGCGGGAGCGCGAAAAGCCGTTCCGCGAGTACACCATCATCTTCCACGACGAGCCGGGGATCGTGCAGGCGTTCGACTCCCTGTACCGCAGCACGAAGTTCGAGCACACGCTGCACAGCGGGCGCGACGCCTTTGCCATCAACTACGGCACGGCGGGGATCGGCAGCGAGGTGATCGCCAACCGGCTCAGGCGCGGGCCCATGGCGAACTGCGTGGAGTGCAAGTACGAGGAGTTCTTCCTGAGCTCGTGGGCGGTGGGCGACCCGGCCATGGTGCCGGACGTGCCCGCCGACGCGCCCTCCAGCCAGCTGCCGTTCCTGGACAACGGCCGCCGGACGACGATGGTGCGATACCCCGACGACCCGTCTAACGTGTACCACAGCTACATGAACGACCACGTGAAGATCCGCAACCTTCACGCGGGGCCCAAGGAGCACCACATCTTTCACCTGCACGCCCACCAGTGGCTGCACTCGCCCGACAGCGACTCGTCCACGTACCTGGATTCGCAGGCGATCGGGCCGGGCGGCGGGTTCACCTACGAGATCACCTACGACGGCGGCGGCAACCGCAACAAGACGCCGGGCGACGCCATCTTCCACTGCCACTTCTACCCGCACTTCGCCCAGGGGATGTGGGCGCTGTGGCGGGTGCACGACGTGTTCGAGACGGGGACGGTGCTGGATGAGTACGGCCGTCCCGCCAGCGGGTCGCGCGCCCTGCCGGACGGGGAGATCCCCACGGGAACGCCGATCCCGGGGCTGGTGCCCATCCCCACGTACGCGCTGGCGCCCATGCCCACGGCCACCATGGCCGGGTTCCCCTTCTACATCCCGGGCCGCGCCGGCCACCGCCCGCCCTCGCCGCCGCTGGACGTGGTGCGCAACGGCGGGCTGCGCCGGCACGTGGTGGTGGACGGCGCCGCCAGCTTCCCGGCGCTCAACACCACCGACTTCAGCAAGGTGAGCACCAGCCTGGCCGTGATCGAGCTGCCGGACTCGGGGACGGTGGCCGAGAAGGCGGCCATGGCGTTCCACGCCCAGCCCACGCAGTCCAGCTGGCTGGTGAACCCCGTCACGGGGGCCGTGACCACGTCCACCTTCCGCACCAACGGCCGCCCCCCCATCGCGGGCGCGCCCTTCGCCGACCCCTGCGTGAACGACGCGGGAACCGGCCCGGCGGGCGTGCTGCGCACCTACAAGGCGGCGGCGTTCCAGCTGGACGTGCGCTACAACAAGGCGGGGTGGCACTTTCCGCAGCACCGCATGTTCGCGCTGTGGGGCGACGTGACGGGCTTTCTGAACGGCAGCAAGGCGCCGGAGCCGCTCTTCTTCCGCGCCAACACCAACGACTGCATCAACTACCACCTGGTGAACCTGATTCCGCACGAGTACAAGATGGACGACTTCCAGGTGCGCAGCCCCACCGACATCGTGGGGCAGCACATTCACCTGGTGAAGTTCGACGTCACCTCGTCGGACGGCGCGGCCAACGGGTTCAACTACGAGGACGGCTCGCTCTCGCCCGGCGAGGTGCAGGAGCGCATCAAGGCCATCCGCTACTGGAACGGGTGCGACTCGGGCGATCCCAACGGCACCTTCCAGTGCCCCACGGCGGTGGCGCACCCCAGCTTCGGCAACGGGGTAGACCACGACGGCAACGGGGTGGGTGACTGGGTGGGCGCGCAGGAGACGGTGCAGCGCTGGTACGTGGACAACGTGCTCGACGCCACCGGGCGCGACCGCACGCTGCGGACGGTGTTCACGCACGACCACTTCGGCCCCAGCACGCACCAGCAGACCGGCCTCTACGCCGGCCTGGTGACGGAGCCGGCCGGCAGCCGGTGGCGCGACATGCACACGGGCGCCTACTTCGGCACGCGCACCACCGACGGCGGGCCCACCAGCTGGAAGGCCGACATCATCACGTCCGACAGCACCAGGAGCTACCGCGAGTTCAACCTGCAGCTGCAGGACTTCACGCTGGCGTACACCAACGCCCAGCCCATCAACCAGCTGGGCGCCAACCCGGCCGCGGCCATCAACCCGCCCGGCAAGTTCGAGGACTCCATCCCCGACCTGCTGCGCCCGCCGGTCGCGCGCACCAACGGCTGCCCCAACGGCACGCCGGCGCCGTGCCCCGAGCTCATCTCGGCCGACGACCCGGGCACCATGACCGTCAACTACCGCAACGAGCCGCTGGCGCTGCGGGTGGGCGGGGGCACCAAGACGCAGGTGGAGGACCTGGCGGACCTGTTCATGTCCAACCTGAACAACTCCTTCACCCTGCAGTGGGGGCCGTACGACGACCCCAACCACCGTCCCGGCACCACGCTGCAGGACCCCTACACGCCGCTGATGTGGGGGTACGAGGGTGACAAGGTGCAGGTGCGGGTGCTGGTGGGGGCCCACGAAGAAGGGCACAACTTCAGCATCCACGGCAACCACTGGAACTTCGAGCCGGCCGACGCCAACTCGGGGGTCCGCAACAGCCAGATGATGGGGATCTCGGAGCACTACGAGTTCCTGCTGCCGCCGCTCCCCAAGAACAACGTGGGCGCGGAGATGGACTACCTGTACCGCGCGGGGAGCGCCACCGACGACCTGTGGAACGGGGCGTGGGGGCTGCTGCGGGTGTCGCAGCGCGGGGCGGGGTACGCCGGCCTCAAGCAGCTGCCGGGGAACCGCGGCGGCAACTTCGCCGTGGGCAACATCGGCGCCTTCAACGAGGTGTGCCCCAGGACGGCGGCGGTGCGCAACTTCGACGTCACGGCCAAGCTGGCCCGCGACGTGATCCCCGGCGCCAACACCCTGGTGTACAACGCGCGCACCAACCACGGCGGCCCGCTGCACGATCCCACGGCCATCATGTACGTGCGCACGGGGGACATCGACCCGGTGACGGGCCGGTTCAAGGCGGGGGTCCCCCGCGAGCCGCTGGTGCTGCGCGCCCTGCCGGGCGAGTGCATCAACGTGACCCTGCGCAACGCGCTGCCGGAGGAGATGCCGGACCTGCCGGGGTGGAACACGCTGCCCATGCTGATCGACCAGTTCAACAACAACCACATCCGGGTCAGCAACAAGGTGGGGCTGCACGTGCAGTCGCTGGCCTACGACGTGACGCGCTCCGACGGCACCAACGTGGGCGGCAACCCGGTGCAGACGGTGAACCCGGGGGCGTTCAAGACGTACACCTGGTACGCGGGCACGCTGTCGCTGGTGGGCGACTCGCTGGTGGCGCGGCCGGTGGAGTTCGGCGTGCTGAACCTGATGCCGGCGGACCCGCTCAAGCAGGCCAGCAAGGGCGCCATCGGCGCGCTGGTCATCGAGCCGGTGGGCTCCACGTGGGATGCGAACGCCCGCGCGTCCACCACCATCATCACCCCCACGGGCCGGTTCCGCGAGAACGTGCTCTTCTTCCAGACGGACCTTAACCTGCGCTTCGGCAGCAACACCACGCTGTCGGTGGGGAACGGGCAGACCCGCACGTACGTCAGCGGCGGGCCGGTGCCCAACCTGCACGGGTTCGAGGACGCCGAAGACTCGGGGCAGAAGGGCTTCAACTACCGCACCGAGCCGCTGTGGTTCAGAAAGGGGTACTCGCCCGAGGCGCCGCTGGACGTCACGCGCGGGTTCGACTTCTCGTACGTGCTGGCCAACGGGCAGGTGGGGGGCGCGGACCCGCAGACGCCGGTGTTCACGGCGCCGGCGGGCGGGCAGGTGCGCTTCCGCATCGTGGAGCCGGGCGGGCACGCGCGCAACTCGGTGTTCAACCTGCACGGCCACATCTGGGAGGAGCTTCCCTACCAGAACAACTCGGCCCGGCTGGGCGCCAACCCGTTCTCGGAGTGGAAGGGGACCATGATCGGGCACGGGCCCACCAACCACTTCGACATCCTGCTCAAGCACGGGGCGGGCGGCCGCGGCAGCATCCAGGGCGACTACCTGTACCGCGACCAGACGTCCATGCTGTTCGACGGCGGGATGTGGGGCATCTTCCGGGTGGGCGCGCCGGACCCGCTGTTCGGCTCCACCTCGTCGCTGGCCCCCACGGACCCCGAGGCCGCGAGCGCGTCGTCGGCGTGCGTGGTGGACCCGCAGACGGGCGCGACCACCTGCCCGCAGAAGTAGCGCACGCAGCCTGATCCCCCTTCAGCCGCTGGCCCGTGGATCCTTCCACGGGCCGGCGCTTCTTCGTCCTCAAGGGGAAGCAGTCAAGGGCTTCATCCCAAATCGGCAAAAGAATGGGTCTCACGCAGAGTTAGCGGAGTCATCGGAGTTTTCTCGTGCCGTTTCCTCTGGCCTCACGGCCGGAAGCCTGGCCGTGGTGAGCGGAGGCATGGCGCGCCGGTTGGCGAGGCACGATCCCCGGACCCGTCGGGAACGGGAGGGAGATGGAATGCGGCAGGGGGCAATCCGCGGTTTGGGGGGGAGGGATGTGGATCGCCGGATGCTCTCGGCAGCGCGCGGGAACAAGCCGATCACACCACCTGATCCGCGATCTCTGGAACCATCCGCCAACTTCACGACCGAGGTGAGCGGCATGCTCCCCGACGATCATCCTGGATCCTGAAAAAAGAGGTTCATCGCGGATCTGGTTGCAGACTGCGGGCGCGCTCTCCACGGGCGAGATGACCCGCGATGCAGTGGAAGGGTGTCAGGGCACGGCGGCGGGTGGGGGTTGCTCCACGCGTGTGTGGACGCGTCGGGAACGGCAGAGGGAGGGAAGCGCGGCAGGGGGCCATGAGAATTTTTCTAGGTGGAT
>DASUVG010000012.1:0-12293 GCA_036379135.1 Longimicrobium sp. | reverse complement strand
CTTCTTGAGGCAGATGTACCCCAGGTTCACCCGCGCCAGCGGGTTGTTGGGGTCGCGCATGAGCACCTTGTAGTAGGTCATCAGCGCGTCGTCGTACTGCTCGCGCAGCATCTGCGCCCACCCCAGCAGGCTCTCGGCGTGCGGATCGTTGGGCGCCAGCTCCAGCGCGCGCTCCAGCTCCTTGACCGCGCGCCTGGGATCGCCCGACGCGATGGCCGTCCAGCCGCGCTCCACGTAGGTGCTGCTGCCGATGTGGTCGCTGACGATGGTCTGCTGCTGCGCGGGCGCCGCCGCCGGCGCGGGAAGCGCCTTGTAGCGCTCCACCAGCCCGCGGATGCGCTCCTTGAGCGCCGTCAGCCCGTCGATGGCGGACTCCGTCTCGCGGAAAAAGCCCACGATCTCCTGGCGCAGGGCGTCGCGGTCCCCCGCCCCGGCGCTCTCCAGCCGGGCGTCGATGGCGTCGTAGCGCGCTTCCAGCGCCTGCAGCAGCTCCTGCGCGGTCATGCCCCTTCCGCCGCTCCGCCCTCCGCTGCGGGGACCAGCTCCGCCCCCTCCAGCGCGATGCGCTCTTCGCTGCTCAGGATGCGCTCCAGGTCCAGCAGCAGCACCAGCCGCGCGTCCAGCCGCACGATGCCGCGCATGAACTCCGCCGCCAGGCCGCGGATGTACGCGGGCGGGGGGGAGATGCTGGTCTCCGGCGCGCTCAGCACCTCCGTCACGCTGTCCACCACCAGCCCCAGCCGCTCGCCGGCGTAGTCCACCAGGACGATGCGGGTGTCGTCGTCGAAGGCAAACTCCCGGACCTCGAAGCGGCGGCGCAGGTCGATGACGGGGACCACGGCGCCGCGCACGTCCAGCACGCCCTCCACGAAGGCGGGCGCGCGCGGCACCGGGGTCACCCCCTGGTAGCGCAGGATCTCGTGCACGGCGAACACGTCCAGCCCGAACTCCTCGCCGCCGACCTTGAAGGTGACCAGCTTTACCTGCGGCACCGCCGCCTGCCGAACGTTTCTCATCTCTCCGCGCTGTCCAGGGTGGTGCGCTCGCCGAGGATCTCCGCGAGGTCGATCAGGGTCACCAGCCGGTCGTCGATCCGGGCCACGCACACCACGTAGGCGTCGCGGTCGCCGCCGGTGTGCGGCGCGGGGCGCACGCACTCCGCCGGCACGTCCAGCACCTCGTGCACCGCGTCCACCGCCACGCCCACGCGCCCCTCCCCCATCGTCACCACGAGGATGGAAGGAGTCCGCCCGCCTTGCAGCGCCACGCTTAGCGCGGCGGACACGTCCATCACCGGCACCATCTCCCCCCGCAGCATCAGCACGCCGAGCAGGTGCGGCGGCATGTCCGGCAGGGGCTGGATGGTGCGCTTGGTCACCACCTCCTCCACCAGGCGGATGTCGCAGCCGTGCAGCTCGCCGCCCAGGCGGAACACGACGGCCTGCGCGCCTTCGCCGCGGTCCACCAGGGTGCGAAAGTCCATGCCGGAGGGTGCGGCGGGCGCGTTCACGGCGTCTCTCCCACGGGCGCGGCGGCGAATGCGGGGGCGGCGCGGGCGTCCACCTCGCGCTCGATCCCCTGGTGAATCTCGTCCAGCGGCAGCACGGTGTCGGCGATCCTGGCGGCGGCGGCGGGCATGCCGTAGATGACGGAGGACGCCTTGTCCTGGGCGATGCCGTAGCCGCCCGACTGCACGATCTCGCGCAGCCCCTCGGCGCCGTCCTTGCCCATCCCCGTGAGCACCACGCCGATGGAGCGCGCGCCGTACGTATCCGCCACCGTGCGAAAGAGCGGGTCCGCCGCGGGGCGCACACCCCAGATGGTGGGCTCCTGGTCCAGCGTGATGCGCACCTGGCCGCCCTCGCGGACCACGCGCATGTGCCAGTCGCCGGGGGCGAGGTAGACGTGGTCGGGGCGCACCACGTCGCCCTCCGCCGCTTCGACCACGTGAAGGCCGCTCATCCCGTCCAGCCGCTCGGCGAAGGAGCGGGTGAAGCGCGGCGGCATGTGCTGCACGATGAGGACGGCGGCGCCCAGCGGGGCGCGCAGCCGCGGCACCAGCTCCGTGAGCGCCCGCGGCCCGCCCGTGGACGCCGCGATCGCCACCACCGTCTCCGCGGAGCGCCCGACGTGCACCGCGCGTGTCGGCGGCTCGGCGGGCGCCGCGGGTGCGCGCTTCCGCCGGCGCGGCGGCGCGGCCAATGACGGCGGCGACGCCTCGTCCGACGCGGCGGCATCCGCATCCGCCTCCGCGGGGGCGCCGGCCGGCGGCGCGGGCGGGCGGCGGACGCGGACGGGGAGCACGGCCAGGTTGGCGGTGGACGCCGCCCGCAGCGCCTGCAGCAGCCGGTCCGCGACCGTGTCCAGGTTGAGCGAGATGGTGCCGGACGGCTTGGCGACGAAGTCCACCGCGCCGTAGTCCAGCGCCCGCATGGTGGCGTCGCCGCCCTCCGTGGTGTAGGCGGAGAGCATCACCACGGGGCGCGGCGTCTCGCTCATGATGTAGCCCAGCGCGGAGAGGCCGTCCAGCCCCGGCATCTCCACGTCCATCGTCACCAGGTCGGGCTCCAGCTGGTGCACCTTGCGCAGCGCGTCGTTGCCGTCGCGCGCGGTGCCCACCACGCGGAACTCGTCGGTGCTGGACAGGATGTCGCTGATGACGCGGCGCATGAACGCGCTGTCGTCCACCACCAGCACGGTGTGCGGCCGGGTGCGCTCGGTGCGCTCAGAGAACGACATCGGCCTTTCCCACCGAGCTCACCGTCGTCCTTCCCGCGCCCACGTAGAAGCGGACGGAGCGGCCGTAGTCGCCCCCCACCTCTTCGCCCACCACCGGGATCCCCGCATCCTCCAGCGCCTGGCGCGACGCGATGATGTTGCGGGCGCCCATGTTCAGCGAGCCGGGAACCATCAGCGTCTGGAACATGGCCGCGCCGCCCACCAGCCGCGCCTTGAGCCGCCCGGGGCGCGCGCCCATGCGCGCCATCTCCTGCACCAGCGCGGGGACGGCGGTCGTGGCGAACTTGCTGGCGTTCCCCTGGTCGCGCGACAGCGCGGGCTCCGGCAGCAGCACGTGCGCCAGCCCGCCCACGCGCGCCTCGGCGTCGTGCAGCAGGATGGCGACGCACGAGCCCAGCCCCAGCGTGACCAGGGTGTCGTCCGGCCCGCCCACGGCGGCCTGCGCCACCTTGACGAACGTCGATCCGTTGGACTTGCTCATGCCGGCCGCCGGAAGATGCGCTCGCGGTTGTTCACCGGCCTGAAGAGCAGGCGCGCCTCGCCGATCAACGTCTCCACCTTTCCCATCACCAGAAACCCGCCGGGGGCCAGCGCGTCATGGAACTGCTTGAACAGCTGCTCCTGGATCTCGCGGTCGAAGTAGATCACCACGTTGCGGCAGAAGATCAGGTCCTGCTTGGAAAGCGCCTGCCCGGAGATCAGGTCGCGCCGCTCGAACGTCACGCCGGGCCGCGCCTCGGGGCGCACCGTCCACGGCGGCCCGCCGGTGAACCAGCGGTCGCGGATGCGGGGCGGCGTCTCCGTCATCGACAGGTCCGGGTACTCGCCCTTGCGCGCCGCGTCCAGGCTGCGCCGGTCGATGTCCGTCCCCGTGATCTGGATGCGCGACGCCTCGGCGGAGCGCCCCTGCTTCTCCAGCCACTCGCGCATCAGGATGGAGCAGGTGTACGCCTCTTCGCCGCTGGCCGAGCCCGCGCTCCACACCCTGACCGGCCCGGGGCGGTCGAAGAGCGGGCCAAGCACGTTCTGCTCCACCGCCTGCCACGTCTCCAGGTTGCGAAAGAACTTGGTGACGTTGATGGTGAGCGTGTCCAGCAGGTGGTCGTACTCCGCCGGGTCGTGGTCCAGCAGGGCGCCGTACTCCTGGAACGTCTTCTGCCCCCGCGCCCGCATGCGCACGGCGATGCGCCTGCGCAGGCACTTTTCCTTGTACCACTTGCAGTTGAAGCCGCGGTCCTTCTCGATCTTCTGCTTCAGCGTCTCCAGCCCCTCGTCGTCGCCCTCCATCTGCAGGGAGAACGAGGGGAACGCCGGCGGTACGGAGCCCGTCATCGCAGCACGCTTTCCACCAGCTCCAGGTTGGTGCGCACCACGCTGTTGCGCGGGTTGATCTCCAGCGCCTTGCGCCAGAGCTCCACCGCCTGCGTGCGCTCCATCCGCTTGTAGTGGATGTTCCCCATCCGGAAGTACACGTCGTCGCCCAGCCGGGGATTGAGCTTCACGGCCCGCTGGTAGCACTCCGCCGCCTCGTCGTACGCGCCGCGGCGGTACAGGGCGTCGCCCAGCGCCTTGAAGGTCTGCGGCAGGTCGCCGTCCTCCTCCGTGGACCGGCGGTACATGACCTCCGCCTGCTCCCAGTCGCCCTTGCGCTCCAGCACGGCGCCCTGGTGCAGGTAGACGGCCGCCGCGTGCGGGTGCCGCTCGATCCCCTCGTCCCCCAGCCGCAGCGCCGCATCCACCGTCCCCGCGGCGGCCTCGGCCAGCAGCGCAAAGGCGTAGTACGCGGCCGGCGGGCGCCCGCTCCCCAGCGCCTCGCGGTAGGCGGCGAACCCCTCCGCCGCCGCGTGCACCTCGCCCAGCTTGAGGAGCAGGATGGCGCGCGACAGCAGCACCTGCGGGCGCTTGGGAGCCAGCCGCGCCGCCTCGTCCGCGGCGAAGCGGGCGTCCGCCATCCGCCCCAGCCGCTCCAGCGCCAGCGACATGGCGTGAAAGACGGAAGCGCGGGCGCCGCCCAACTCCACGACTTCCTTCAGATACCGGAGCGCGAAGCGGTCGTCGCCCTTGCGCAGGCCGATGAGGGCCAGGTGGAAGCGGGCGTCCAGGTTCCGCGGCTGCAGCTCGGCCACGCGGCGGAATTCGCGCGTCGCCTCGTCGTACATCCCCGTCTTGTAGAAGGCGATCCCCAGGTTGCGGTGCTCGTCGATGCGCGCCTGGGGCACCTCCTTCACCTGCGCCTGCCGCCGCCCCACGGGGTGCGCGAAGCCGGCCTGGATGAGCCCGAAGAGCGCCTTGCCCACGTCGAACTCCACCATACCGCTCTCGTCGATCAGCTCCTGCACGCTGCGCTTGCCGTCCACCAGCGGGACGATGCGGTGCTGCTCCTCCGAAAGCTCCAGCCCCGCCATCGGCTTGGAGCGGTCGATCTCGAAGACCAGGTCGAGCGACGGGATCTTCTTCTCGATCAGGCTCCACTCGTCGATGCGGCGGGCGCCTTCGAGGAGGAGGTTCTCGGGGTTGATGGAGACGCGCATCGCCCCTTCCTCCGGGCGCTGCTCGGCCTCGAAGTAGAAGGAGCCCTGCGACCAGGTGAAGAGGTAGTAGACCGCCTCTTCGATCTGGATGCGGATGTACTGCTCCAGCTGGTCGCGGGTGATGGCGCCGCGGCGGATGAGGATCTCGCCCAGCCGGCTCTTGGCCGGGTCGCGCGCCTGGTCGTCGATCGCGTCCGTAAGCTGCGACGACTGGATGAGCCCGTTCTTCACCAGCAGGTCGCCCAGCCGGTCGCGCCGGTTCACGATGCTGGCGTAGGTGATGCGCCCGCGCTCGAAGAAGATGTAGCCGAAGTTGCTGCGGTCCGTCAGCGAGAGGCAGCCGGTCTTCTGCCCCATCGCCAGCAGCTGCAGCACGTCGGGAAGGCTGGCTTCCTTGAGGTTTCCCTTGATCGCCATGTCAGGCCAGCTCCTCGATCAGGCGATCCTCGAGGGCCAGCCAGTCCCACGCGGCCTTCTCGGGATTGAAGTACCAGCGGTCCACCTGCGGCTGCGCTTTTACGGCCTCTTCCGCCTTGCGCTCCGCGGCCGCCTTCGCCGACACCAGCAGCGCCTCCGCCTCGCCCACCCGGTCCGGATCGGCCAGCAGCGGCGACCTGGCGGAGTCGGAGCGCATGGCCTCCAGCTCGGCGCGGATGGCGCGCAGCTTTTCCACGTCCGCGGCGAACGCGTCCAGGATGGCGTCCATGTCGGGCGCGGTGTCGGCGTCCAGCGCGGCTTCCAGGCGGCGGGTGCGAATGCCCTCGCCCTCCCAGCGCAGGATGGCCTCGGCCAGCCGCTTGCGCCACGGCGCCGTCTCCACGATCTCCTCGACCGTGGCGGTGATGTCGCTGAGGAACGCGCTGAACTCGTCGGGCGTGTGCGCCGCCGGCTGCGCGTGGTTGAGCGCCGCCACCTCGTGCGCGCTCAGGGTGCCGCCGCGCTCCGTCTGCGCCGCGCCCACCCGCTCCACCGCCTGCACCAGGCCGGCGGCGTCCGCCACCGGCAGCCGCGCGATCTCCGCCGCGGCGCCGTCGACGAGCGTGATCCCCCGCTGGTCCGCCGCGCGGCGGGCGATCTCCTGGCGCGAGTGGTCGCCCTCGTCCGTGGCGGCGGGCAGGTCCACGGCCAGGCCGCGGACGAAGCGGGCGCGCAGGTCGGGCTCGATCCCCGGCAGGTCGGCCGCGGACGATTCGCCGGCCAGGACGATCTGCGCCGTCCACTCCAGCTCGTCCCAGAGCGCCAGCAGCTCCTGCTGGGTTCGGCCCTTGCCCGCCAGCGCCTGCACCTCGTCCAGCAGCACCAGCTCCGCCTCCAGCAGCTCGTCGCGCAGCCCGTCCATGGACCCGCTCCCCACCGCCGCCGACACGCGGTCCACCAGCCCGTCGGCCGTCAGGTAAAAGACGCGCAGGTCGGGGCGCACGGCCAGCGCCAGCGCGCCCACGGCCTGCAGCAGGTGCGTCTTGCCGCTGCCGCGAGCGCCGTGGATGAACAGCGGGTTGTACGCGGTGCGCGGGGCCTCGGCCACACGGCGCGCGGCGGCCGCGGCCATCCGGTTGCCGGGGCCGACGACGAACGTCTCGAAGGTAAAGCGCGGGTCCTGCTGAAAGATCATGTTTGCGGTGGAAAAGGGCCTTCTAACCTAATCGTGTCCCCGGTCCGGCGCGAGGCGGGGGTGATTCATACGCCGCGGCGCGAGAGCCCCCGCTCGACCGGCGCCGTCCGGGGCGGTTGAAACCGCGGCTACAACGGCACGAAGTCCGCCTGCGCGGACTCGGGCGTCTGCGGTCGACGAAAGGCAGCGCACTGCGTCCGCGCGGGGCCCCTCCCCCGGCCCCTCCCCGCTCGTGCCTCGCGGAGAGGGGAGAATTCGATCGCGCTCCGAAAGGTGCGTCGCACCTCCCTCCCCCACGCAGTTTGTGGGGGAGGGCCGGGGAGGGGGGCGGCCCACCATCCCGCGCCACACTCCCCGAAGCGCACCGGACCCGGCCCCGCCGTCGCGAGGAGCGAGCGACAAGGCCGGTCGGGGAGAGGGCCCGACACGTGCACCCTCCCCCGCCCTGCGCGGAAGAGGGTGCGAGGCGGTCCGCGCCGTTCCCCTGCGACCTGTTCCCTGACCCCTCGGGCCGCCCTACCCCGCCGCCGCTTCCGTGATGCCGCGGCCGAAGCGCTGGGACAGGCGGCGCAGCACCAGCTCGCTGATCCCCTTGAGCGTGTCGAAGACGCCGATCCCCCCCAGCGCCTGCGCCTCGAAGCGCGGCAGGTCGCGGTAGTTGAGCAGGTCGTCCATCTCCTCCTCGCTCATCACGTCCGGCAGGTCGCGCTTGTTGTACTGCAGGACGATGGGGATCGTCCGCGGGTCCACCCCCTGCTCCAGCAGGTTCACCTGCAGGTTGCGGAAGCTCTCCACGTTCTCGTCGCGCTGCGCGCGCTGGCTGTCGGCCACGAACACCACGCCGTCGGCGCCCTGCAGCACCAGCTTGCGGGTGGCGTCGTAGTAGACCTGCCCGGGCACCGTGTACAGCTGGAACCGCGTCTGGAACCCCGAGATCGTTCCCAGGTCCAGCGGAAGGAAGTCGAAGAACAGCGTACGGTCCGTCTCGGTGGCGAGCGACACCATGCGCCCGCGCCGGTCCTCCGGCACCTGGCCGTGGATGTACTGCAGGTTCGTCGTCTTTCCGCTGCGCCCGGGACCGTAGTACACGATCTTGGACGTGATCTCGCGGGTGCTGTAGTTGACCAGCGACATATGCCTCTATCGTCAGGCGGACGCGCCGCCGAACAGGTTCTCCAGCCCGGCCTCCAGGTCCTTCTCGAACGCCCGCGCATCCGCCGTGGGCCGCACCTCGCTCCATCCCGGCAGCCCCGCCACCTGCGCGGTGAACTGCGCGAAGAACACCTGCACCAGGCCGATGGACGAGTCCTCTCCGAACACCGCGATCACGATCAGGTTCTCCGCCGGGGTGCGAAAGGGGCCGATGAACACCTGCGCCAGCGCGCCACCCTGGTGCAGGTGCCCGAACCCCCCCATCCCCAGCAGCTCCGCCAGCGCGCGGGACGATGCGTGGATGCCGGCGCCCAGCGACGCCACCCCCATCACGTCCAGCGCCCGGGCGAACCCCCGCTGCGCCAGCACCTGGCCGCTCTCGTTGATCAGCAGCACCAGCCGCAGCCCGGCCTCGCGCGCAAAGCGCTCCACCGGCGCCTCCAGCGCGCCCACGAACTCGGCCAGGTCGCCGCGCCTCATCCCAGCGCCTCGACCACCCGCTGCGCCTCCAGCCGTACGAGCCCCACGTTCACCCAGCTCTCGGCGATCACCACCAGCAGCAGGTCGCCCAGCTGCGGCGGCGCGGCGGCGAACAGCAGGCCCTCCTCGCCCTCCACCTGAAGGTAGCTCGCGCTGCCGAACTCCGCCGCCTGCACGGAGCGCCGCGCCCGGCGAAAGAGCGATGCCACCAGCGCCGCGGCCGCCGGGCCGGGGACCCCCACCATCAGGTCCTCCTCCACGATCAGCCCGTCCTCGGCCGCCACCACCATCGATCCCCGGACGCCGGTGATGCGGTTGACGCGCCCCAGCATCTCGCCGTACGCGCTCACGCCCCGCCTCCCGCGCCCAGAAAGCGCAGCGCCGCGTCCCTTGCCCGGCCGGCCACGCGCAGCGTCCACCCGGTGGGCACCTCGCGCCGCCCCGCCACGGCGATCATCCCGTCCCCGGCGGGAGCCAGCCGGACGACGGCCTCTGGCGTCTCCACCAGGATCCCCTTCCACGCGCCCAGCCCCAGGTGCGCCAGCGCGCGCCCCGCCTCCGACGACGCCCCGGAAAGGACCGCGGCGACTTCCGGGCCCCGATCCACGCCGGAGACCACCATCTGCCCAGCCAGCACGAAGCCCTGGTCGTCCAGCAGCACCGCGCCCACGATCCCCCGCTCCGCCGAGAGCGCGTCGAACTCCCCCGCCACCACGTCGAAGTGCGTCCCGTCCGCCGAGCCGGCCGGGGCCGGGGCAGGCGGCGCGGCCACGGCGGGTGCCGGAGCCGCCGGAGCCGTCTCCATCCGCACAGCCGGCGCCGTCGGCGGCGCGGGAGCGGCGGCGGGCGGCGGAGGGGCGGATGCGGGAGGTGCGGACGGTCCGCCGCCGCCCCTGGACCGCGCCCAGGCATCCTCCAGCGCCGTCCGCACCTCCTGGTCGAAGGCCTCGTTCGCCAGCGACTTTTCCAGGTGCCGTACGGCGACCGGGTAGTCGCCGCGCGCGTAGGCGATCAGGCCGATCTCCCGGCGCGAGCCCGCGTGGTCGGGGTCCAGCGCCAGGGCGATGTCCCACTCGTCGAACGCCTTGAGCTCCTCGCCGCCCTCGCGGTACAGCAGGCCCAGAAGGTAGTGCGCCTCCACGTGGTCCGGGTGCTTCTCCAGGCCGCGGATGCACAGCTTGAGCGCGGCGTCGTGGCGCCCCTGCTCGCGGTACGCCGCGGCCAGGGGGAGGAACGCGAGGCTGGCGCGGTCCGCGGCCACCTCCTCGCTCCACTGGCGCACCTGCGCGGGGGTGGCGGCGCTCAATGCGTCTCCTCGTCCAGCACGGACAGCAGCGCGTCGGCGGCCTCGCGGGCGCGCTCGGCGCGGGCGCGGCGCTCGGCGTCGCCGGCGTCCTGCAGGCGCAGGTAGGTGTCCCACGCCTCGCGGGCGCGGTGCAGGTCGCCCGTGTGCGCGGCGGCGATCCCCATCTGGTAGTGCACCGGCGCGTCCAGCGGGTCCAGCGCGGAGGCGCGGCCCAGCGCGATCAGCGCCTCGCCCCAGCGCCCCAGCCGGCGGTGCGCCGTGGCCAGCAGCGTGTAGACCTCCGGCCGGTCCGGGTGCGCGCGCGCCAGGTCGTCCAGAATGCGCCGCGCCCGGTCCGACGCGCCGTCCGCCAGCGCCAGCTGCGCCTCGCCCAGGGCGTCGCGCAGGGGTCGCTCCATCGGCACGGGCGACAGCTGCTCCGGCGCGTCCTCGCGGATGTCCACCACGCCGGTGGAGGCGAGGCCGAACACGATCTTGGCGATTTCGAAGTCGCTGCGCCCCAGGGTGGAGGCGATGGTCTTGAGCGGGCGGATCCCGTCGATCTCCGCCAGCACCTCCCACTCCGTGGGGTGCAGGTCCAGCGTGGGCCCCTCGGGCGAGTCGGCGACGAAGCTGGCGATCACCCCCATGTGGGGGACCTTGGTCTCCAGCGTGGACCACTCGTCCACCCGGCGCGCCGCCTCCATCAGCAGCGACTCGGTGCTCACCCGCACGGCCACGTTGCCGTTGGCGCCGACGGACCCCTCCTCGAAGCGGAAGTAGCCGTCCTTCCACTGGATGAGCTCGAAGACGATCTCCTGGATCTGAAAGCGCAGCTGCCGGCGGACGTCGTCCTCCGTGACGATCCCCTGCTCCACCAGCACCGTCCCCAGCGCGCGGCCGGGGGCCAGCTGCTGCGCGCGCCGCGCCGTCTGGATCTGCGCCTCGGTCACCTTGCCGGCGCGCAGCAGCAGGTGGCCCAGCCGGTCGTGCACGGATCCCAGCTCCGCGCCCACCACGGCGCCGCGGTCGAAGCGCACCAGCGCCGGCCGGTTTCGCCCGCCGCCCTCGGGGGCGATGCTGAGCGTCCCCGTCTTGCGGCTCAGGTCCAGCAGCTGGAACACGTCGGTGAGCGCAAGCTCGCGCAGCGGTCCTTCGATCGCCATCCGCTAGACCCCCACGCCCGCCTCGGTGTGGAACACGCGCGCCATGTCCAGCGCCATCGCCAGGTTCTGCCGCGCCGGCTCGGCGTACGGCCCGTGCGGGTCCGCGTCCACCGCCGTGCGCCAGTGCTCGATGGCCTGCCGGAAGCGCCGCTCGGACGATGCGACGACGCCCAGGTGGAAGTGCGCGTCCGCACGGTCAGGGTCGAAGCGCAGCACCCGCGCCAGCGCCCGCTGCGCATCGTCCCGCCGCCCGTCGTCGTACAGCGCCTGGCCCAGCAGGACCAGCGCCTCGAAGTGGTACGGATCGCCCGCCAGCAGGTCCACCAGCGCGTCCACCGCCTCGCCCGGCTTTCCGGAGCGGCGCAGCGCCGTCGCCAGCAGGTACGCGGCCTCGGAGTACGTCGGCAGCACGTCCAGCGCGGCGCGGCACTCCGCGATCGCCTCGTCTACCCGGCCGGCGGCGAGCAGCAGCCGCCCCAGCTCCACCCGCGCCGCGACGAAGTCCGGGTCCAGCTGCACCGCGCGGCGCAGCGCCTTTTCGGCGTCGTCCTGCCGGCCGGCGGCCAGCGCGGCGCGGCCCAGGTGGCGCAGCAGCCCGGGATCGCGCGGGGAGAGCTCGCAGGCACGGGAAAGGACGCGCACCGCGCCCTCGGCCTCGCCCTGCAGCAGCAGCACCTCGCCCAGCACCTGCAGGTTCTCCCGGTGGTCGGGCTCGTGCGCCGCTACCTCGTCGGCAGCCTCGCGCGCGCCCTCCAGCCGGTGCAGGCGCAGCAGGGCGCGGGCGCGGCCGGCCAGGACGCGCGAATGGTCGGGCGTCCACGCCTGCCCCTCCAGCCGCGCGTACGCCGCGTCGAAGCGCTCCAGCGCCTCGCCCTCCAGCCCCTGGCGCAGGAAGATCTGCGCGGTGAGCAGCGCGGCTTCCACGGGGTTCGCCCCGGCGACGGCGACGCGGCGGATCTCCGCCAGGGCGCGGTCGAAGAGGCCCTTGGACAGGTAGTCCTCCGCCAGCGCGAAGGCGTCCGCCGCCGGCTCGGGCGCTTCGGCCGCCTTGGGCTGCAGCTCCGCGAAGATGGAGTCGAGCGCGCCTTCCTCGAAGCTGAAGCTCTCGACCCCGCGGTCCTCGCCGCTGATGCGCTCCGCCGCGTCCAGCTCCGGCGCCAGCACCTCCGCGTATTCGAACTGCAGGTCGATGGCCAGCTTGTAGCGCGGCGTGGTGTAGTACGGGTTGAGCTCCAGCGCCCGCTTCGTCTCCCGCAGCGCGCCCTCGAAGTCGCCCAGGTTCGACAGGACGAAGGAGAGGTTGTAGCGCGCCTCCGCGTGGTCCGGGT
>DASUVG010000011.1:0-8438 GCA_036379135.1 Longimicrobium sp. | reverse complement strand
GGTGCTGATCGCGCTGGAGGTGGGCTACAGCGCCTGGTCCGGACGCCGCCTGCTGCGGCTGAACGACTCCATCGCAGACCTGGCGTGCGGCATCCTGAGCCAGCTTTCGGGGGTGTTCACCAAGCTCTTCTCCATCGGCATATACATCCAGGTGGAGCGGTACCTGGCCGTGCAGCGCTGGCTTCCGGGGGCTCCTGCGTGGCCGGAGGGGGCGCCGTTCGCCCGCGCGGACGTGTTTCCGTTCTTCGCGCCGCGCTGGGCGGAGCTGGCCAGCTGGGTGGCCGTGTTCATCCTCGTCGACTTTGCCTACTACTGGAGCCACCGCCTTTCGCACGGCATCAACCTGCTGTGGGCGGGCCACGTGGTGCACCACAGCAGCGAGGACTACAACCTGGCCGTCGCGCTGCGGCAGAGCTCGCTGCACGGGCTGATGACGTGGGTGTTCTACGTGCCCCTGGCGCTGATCGGCGTGCCGTGGCGGATGTACGTGGCCGTCTACGCGCTCAACCTGGTCTACCAGTTCTGGATCCACACGCAGGCCGTCGGAAAGCTGGGGCGCTGGACGGAGCTGGTGATGAACACGCCCTCGCACCACCGCGTGCACCACGGGCGCAACCCGCGCTACCTGGACCGCAACCACGCGGGCGTCTTCATCGTGTGGGACCGGATGTTCGGCACCTTCGAGCCGGAGGAAGAGGCGCCGGTCTACGGCATCACCCGCCCGCTGCGCAGCTGGAACCCGCTGTGGGCCAACGTGCACGTGTTCGTCGACATCGTCCGGGACGCGCGGCGGGCGACGGGGTGGAAGGATCGGTGGATGTACGTCTTCGGACCGCCGGGATGGCGCGCGGCGGCGGAGGGCGGCCCCGTGCCGCCGCCGCGGGTGGACCGCGCCACGGCGCAGGCGTGGGACCCCGTGGTGCCGGCGGGGCTGGCGGCGTACGGCTTCGTGCAGTTCGTGGTGGCACTGGCGGCCAGCTTTCTCCTGCTGACCAGCGCCGCGCGGATGCCCATGCTGCACGTGGCCGGGGCTGGGTTCTACGTGGCGGTCAGCCTGGCCGGCGTGGGCGGCGTCTTCGAGTCCGCGAAGTGGGCGGGGCCGATGGAGACGGCGCGCCTGGCGATCCTCGGCGCCGCCGCTGTCGTCCTAGGCGGCACGGGCGCGATCCCGCTCGCGCTGGCGGCCGGCGCCGCGGCGTTCTGCATCGTCTCCATCGCCTGGTTCGTCCCCCTCCGCGGCGCGCTGACGGAGACGGAGCTGGCGCCGCTGATGTGAGCGCCCGCTGTCCCTGGGCAGGGTGCCGTTCTTGCCTTTCGACGACACGAGAAAACGCGTCTGGACGGCGCTCCGGAAACCCATCGGAATGCTGGAAAGATGGCGTTGAGAAAGCCGCGGAACTTGGCGGGCGGCGGCGGCGACGTGGACGTGCTGCAGTACGAGATCCTGCAGGAAAAGGCCGCCGTCCTGGCGCGGCTGGGGAGAAAGCTGCAGGCGGCGCTGGACCGGCTGGCCGCGTTCGATGCGGGCGCGCACGCCGGCTCCGGCGCGGAGGAGCGCGATGGCCTGGTCGCGGCGGCCGGCGAGGCGCTGTGGTACTTCGTGGTCCAGCGCGAGGTGCTGGGCATCCCCGACACCGAGGGGATGATGCGCCAGCTGGGCGTTCCCCGCGAGGTGCGGCTGCGGATGGGCCTCAACCGCCGCCGCACGGAGCCGTAGTCGATCCACTCTCCTCGATCGGCATCCCGCCGGTCCGATCCTCACCCGAAGGTGGAAACGCATGATGAAGTCGATCCTCGTCGCGTGCCTGCTTCTGCTTGCGGCCGCGGTGCCGGCACGGGCCCATCCGGGGGTGGGGATCGTGATGGACCGGCAGGGAAACGTGTTCTACACGGACCTCGTCCACGTCTGGCGGATCGCGCCGGACGGCCGCAGGTCCATCGCCGTGCGCGACGTGCACACGCACGAGTTGGACATCGACGGCGCCGGCAATCTGTTCGGCGACGACAGCGAGTACCTGGGCGGTGACCGCTGGCGCCACCGCGTCTGGCGGCGCGCGCCCGACGGCCGGGTGACGGACATCATCCCCTGGCGTGACGGCTTCTTTCGTGAGTACGGATTCGTACGCGACCGCGCCGGGGCCATGTACTGGGTCGCGTGCCCGGAGCGGCGCTGCACCATCCGCCGGCGCACGCCGGACGGCCGCACCACCGTCGTGGGCCCCGGCGTGCGCTTCGAGCACAACATCAACTGGATCGCGGCCGGGCCGCAGGGCTCCGTGTACGTGGTGGATGGCGACGACCTGCGCCGCATCGACCGCGAGGGGCGCATCAGCACCGTTGTGCGCGGGCTCGGGTCGGGGATGATGGGGCTGTTTCCGGACGGGCAGGGCGGGCTGTATGTGGCGGTCTGGGGCTCGCGCTCCGTGGTGCGCGTCGCCGCGGACGGGCGGAGGACGACGGTCGCGCGCACGGCCGCGCCCTGGGCGCCGTCCGGCGTGACGGTGGCGCCCAGCGGAGACCTGTGGATCCTGGAATATTCCACGTCCAACGAAGCGCGCGTCCGCCGCATCGCCCGCAACGGCCGCGTCACCGTCTTCTGAGCGTCGGACGCACGACGCACATCTGTCATTCCGAAGGAGGCGCCGCAGTGAACCCGCCCTGTCCGGGTGCCGCGGCGCCGACCGGGGAATCTACCGTCTGATCCTGTCTGATCCTGGTGGCTGGCTTCATCCGCGCGGATCTCGCCCTGCTTCCCTTTCACGGACGGGAGTGAACATGAGCGTGAAGGACGAGCTCCTGGACTTCTGCCGCGCGCTTCCGGGCGCCACGGAGGACGTCAAGTGGGGCGACCACCTGGTGTTCTCCGTGGGCGACAGGATGTTCGCCATGTTCGACGTGGGCGATTCGGACCTCCTGCGCTTCAAGGTGAGCGAGGGGGTGTTCCCCATCCTCACCCGCGAGCCGGGGATCTCGCCCGCGCCGTATCTTGCAAGGCAGTCGTGGATCAAGCTGGACCACACCCGCGTCCTGCCGCGCGAAGAGATCCAGGAGCTGCTGCGCGAGTCGCACGAGCTGGTCGCCGCAAAGCTGACGCGGCGGCTTCGCCGGGAGCTGGGCATCGAAACGGCGTCGCCGCGCGGCTAGAACCGCATCCAGTCACGCGCTCCCTCACCCGTCGGCATCCCCCATGATCGTAGAGTACGTGCGCTACCAGATCCCCGCGGAACGGCGCGACGCGTTCGAGGCCGCCTACGACAGCGCGCAAACGGCGCTGGCGGCGTCGCCGCACTGCCTTGCGTGGGAGCTGTCGCGGTGCAGCGAAGACCCGACGCAGTATACGCTGCGCATCGAGTGGGACTCCGCGGAGGGGCACATGCAGGGCTTTCGCAAGGGGCCGGACTTCGGCGTCTTCTTTGCGGCCATCCGCCCGTACGTGGGCGACATCGCGGAGATGCGCCACTACGACGTCACGTCCGTCCGCGGGCGAAAGGAGGCCGCCGTTGCCTGATGCGCCGCGCGCGGCCGGTGAGCGAAAGGAAGGACGTGCCATGAGGCGCGGCGCGATCCCGCTGCTGCTCCTGCCGCTGCTCATCCTGGCCGGATGCCGCGGCAGGCCCGGCCAGCTGGCGCCGCCGGGCGGTCCGCTGCGCCCGTGTCCGTCCACCCCCAACTGCGTATCCACCGACGCGACGGACCCGGGCCACGCCATGCCGCCGCTGCCGTTCACCGGCTCCGCGCAGGCGGCGCACGCGAGCGCCCGCGCCGCGCTGCTGGCGGAGCCGCGCACGCGCATCGTCACGGAACGCCCGGGCTACCTGCACGCCGAGGCGCGCAGCCGGTTCTGGCGCTTCGTGGACGACGTGGAGGTGCTGGTGGACGGTGGCGCGCAGGTGGTGCGCTTTCGCTCCGCGTCGCGCCTGGGCCGCAAGGACTTCGGCGTGAACCGCGCCCGCATGGAGCGCTTCAGCGCCCGCTTTCGCGCATCGGCGGACAGCGCTCGATCGAGCCGTTGATGAATCTGTCGTTCCGACGCCCGCGAGGGCGGCGGCACATCCAGCTACGTCGAAGCGGCTGCCGGGGCGAGATCCGCCCCGGCAGCCGCTTCGGTCGATCCGGAGTCTGGACGCGTTCCGCCTACGGACGGCGGGTGGTGATGAGGATCACCCCGTTGGCCGCCCGCGAGCCGTAGATGGCCGCCGAGCCGGCGTCCTTCAGCACGTCGATGCGCTCGATGTCGGACGGGTTGATGCCGTCCAGCTCGTGCCCGGGCCGCGAGCTCAGCAGCGGCACCCCGTCCAGCACGAACAGCGGCTCGCCGCCGCCGGTAAAGCTGCTGGCGCCGCGAATGCGCACGGAATATCCGCCCCCCGCCTGCCGCGTCACCACCACGCCCGCCATTCGCCCCTGGAACATCTCCTCCACCCGCGACGCGCGGTGCGCGCGCAGCCGCTCGCCGGAAAGGGAGGAGACGGCGCCCGTCAGGTCCTTCGCCCGCTGCGTCCCGTAGCCGATCTCCACCTCGTCGGGCGCGGGCCCCGGCGCCGGGGCCGGCGGATTGCCCGCGCACCCCGCCGTAAGCAGTGCGGCCAGGCCGGCGTGCAGAAGCGCGCTCCGGCGGCGGTGCCCTGTGCGTGCCATCGTTTCCTCCCGAGGCTGGGGCTCGCCACCCGCGGCCGGACGCGCGGCATGCGCCCCGGCTGCGGCAATGGCGGCAGGCGCCCGTCCGTGGTGCAACTCCCTGTCGCACCGCGCCCGGGCGCCCTGCGAGCCACGCTGCATGGCCGGGGCCACGCGCGCGCATCCACCGGCTTGATGCGCGCGGCGGCATCCACTACTCTGCATCCGCGACAGGTGTGGGGCAAGGAAAATCGGCGCCGCCCCGGCACCGGCGCATCCGCCCCTCCGCTCCGCCCTTCCATCCCGCCTGGCATGCCATGAAGGAGGTCCACACGTTCGCGCCGCGCCGCGGCGAAGCGCGCACCCAAAGCCTGGGCGCCGCGGCCATGGCGGCGGTGCTGGTCACCGCGTTTCTGTACGTGGGGCAGGGCGAGCGCGACTGGCGGCTGCTGGCGGGGCTGGCCGCGCTGGGCGCCATGCTGGTGCTTAGCGGCTACCTGGTGCGCACCCGGTTCCACTGGGTGGACGAGATCCGCCTTTCCGCCGAGGGTGCCACGCTGGTGCGCGACGGCGCCGAGCAGACGCTGCCGTGGGCGCAGGTACACTCCGTCCGCCACCTCACCCGCGGCGGCGAGCAGTGGATCCTTTCCGCCAATCGCGGCCACATGCCCATGACCATTCGCGCCGACGGCCTGAACCGCGAAGAGGCCGCCCGCCTGCGAGAGCTGATCCCCGCGCTGCACGCCGCCGCCCGGCCGGCCGCGGAACCCGCCGCGACGGAGGCGCGCAGATGAGCCGGCGCTCCCATTCGGCCCTTGTGGGAATGATGCGGGAGTGCTATTCGGATGGGTTCCACACGTCCATCCCGAATCCCGACACCGGAGGCTGACATGGCCAAGCTTGTCTCGCTGTACAATCACCCCACTGATCCCGCCGCTTTCGACGAATACCTGCACGCCACCCACATCCCTCTTGTAAAGAAGATCGCCGCGCTGCGGTCGCTGGAGATCAGCACCGGCGGCGTGTTCACCCCCGAGGGGCCCGCGCCTTACCACCTTGTCGGCGTGCTGAGCTTCGATTCCATGGCGGACCTGCAGAGCGCGCTGTCCTCGCCCGAGGGGCAGGCGGCCGGTGCGGACGTAGCCAACTTCGCCACCGGTGGGGCGACGATCCTGGTGTTCGAGTCCACGCAGGTCTGATCGCCGCCCGGGAGAAGGGCGGACCGCACGCCCGACGCATGGAGGAACGGGGGACGTTGCGCCCCTGTTCCGCGGCACCGGGCCTTGCGCGGCTGCAGCCCCGCCGCCGATACTCCGCCGGTACCTCACGTCCGCAGCTACCGCCGCAAGGCCGCGCATGTCCCGTCACTGCCCGTACCTTTCCAGGTCCCGTCCCGCCACCACCGCGGAGCACGCCGGATGAGCCGGCGCGTGGGGGAGAGCGCGGGGATGGTGCTGTTCCGGCGGAGGGACGAGCGCGGGCTGGAGGTGTTCCTGGCGCACCCGGGCGGCCCGTTCTGGAAGAACAAGGACGACGGCGCGTGGACCATCCCCAAGGGGCTGGTGGACGAGGGCGAGACGCCGCTGGCCGCCGCGCAGCGCGAGTTCCGCGAGGAGACGGGGATCGAGCCGCGCGAGCCGTTCCTGCCGCTGGGCGACATCCGCCAGAAGGCGGGAAAGCGGGTGCACGCCTGGGCCTGGGAGGGGGACGCGGACCCGGCCACCGTCACCAGCAACGAGATGCGCACCGAGTGGCCGCGCGGATCGGGGCGGATGATCACCTTTCCCGAGGTGGACCGCTGCGCCTGGTTCACCCCCGCCGAAGCCCGCCGGAAGATGAACGCCGCCCAGGCCGAGTTCATCGGCCGCCTGGAGGCGCTGCTGGCGGAGTAGCGAGGCGTCGGCTTCCGCGCGATCCGCGGCGCCCCCTCCGGGCTCGTAAACCTCGCCCACTTCCCCCAAAAACCCCGGGGGGAGGTTGGGTGGGGGAGCGGTCCCCGGCGGTTCGGAAAGCCGGGCGCGGGATGGCAGGCCGCCCCCCATCCCCGGCCCTTCCCCCACGAACAGCGTGGGGGAAGGGTGACGCGAGCCGAAAACTCGGAGCGCCAGGGGAGGGGCCCGCTGCCGCCGCGGTCGGATGCAAGTCGTCGAGCCGCGGATCCGTCGGCAATCCAACGTGCGAGCCTGAGCGAGCGGAGGGGGCGCGGCGGACGCAGCCGATTCTCGCCGTAGCGCGATCGAATTCTCCCCTTTCTCCCGCGCAGCGGGGGAGAGGGGTCGGGGGAGAGGGGGCCCCGTCGGGCGCCAGCTCGATCCCGTTCGTCGAGCTTCGATCTCTCGGCACCTCCCAACCTCCCCCAGGGGTTTTTGGGGGAGGTGGGCGGGTGGTGCCCGCCCGGAGGGGGCGCCGCGGACGCAGCGGCGCGATCCCTTTCGTCAGGCCGATAATCCAGCGGCCGGCAGTGCCTTGCCTCCGTCCCCTGCGGTTGACACGGGGCGCCGGTTTGTGTATTCTACCGGTCTGTCCCGACCACGCCACTCCGCCCCAGGCACGGCGCCGCAGGCGGAATTTTCGTTCGGAACTCCAGAACCCGCCGGCACCTGGCCGGCACAGGCCCGCGCTTCGGGCGCGAGAAAAGTACGATGAAGACGTATTCCGTAAAGGCGGGGGAGATCGAGCACCGCTGGTTCGTCGTCGACGCCGGGGGCAAGATCCTCGGCCGCGTGGCGACGGAGATCGCGCGCGTGCTGCGCGGCAAGCACAAGCCGACCTACACCCCGCACCTGGACACCGGCGACTACGTCGTGGTCATCAACGCGGACAAGGTCCGTCTGAGCGGCAACAAGGCCGACCAGAAGACCTACTTCAAGCACACCGGCTTCATGGGCGGGGAGAAGTTCATCCCCTTCCGCGAGATGCTGGCCAAGCACCCCGAGCGGGTGGTGGAGCTTGCGGTAAAGGGCATGCTGCCCAAGAACGCCCTGGGCCGCCAGATGCGCAAGAAGCTCAAGGTGTACGCTGGTGCGGAGCATCCGCACCAGGCCCAGAATCCCGAGCCTCTTACCTTCTGATCATCATGGCGACCACCGAACAGTACCACGCCATCGGGCGCCGCAAGACCTCGGTCGCGCGCGTGTACCTTCGCCCCGGCACCGGCACCTGGAGCGTGAACGGCCGCACGCTGGAGCAGCACCTGCCCCGGCACGTGCTGCAGCAGTCGGCCAACCGCCCTCTGGTGGCCACGGAGACCGCCGGGCAGTACGACGTCAAGGTGACGGTGAACGGCGGCGGCGTGCGCGGCCAGGCCGACGCCATTCGCCTTGCCGTGGCCCGCGCGCTGCTCAAGGTGAACGAGGAGTTCCGCGTCCGCCTGCGGGCCGAGGGTCTGCTGACCCGCGACCCCCGCGAGGTGGAGCGCAAGAAGCCGGGCCGTCCGGGCGCCCGCAAGAAGTTCCAGTTCAGCAAGCGCTAATCGGGAGCGCGGGCTTCGCGGTGCCGGGACGGATTCCGTCCCGGCACGGCGCGTTTGCCCGAATCACCGGTACCATCAAGCACACCGCCCGACGCCCGCGTCCGGGTGCCGCTCCGTCGCAGGAGTGGTCGGACGGGCGAGTGACGGCGGTGGAAGCCTGGGCCCCGGACGGGGCCGCAGGGAAAAACCGCATTCCAGTCAGGAAAAGCACACGATGGCCGTACCCCAGATCCAGGAACTTCTCGAGGCCGGTGTCCACTTCGGGCACCAGACCAGCCGCTGGAACCCGAAGATGCGCAAGTTCATCTTCGCGGAGCGCAACGGCATCTACATCATCGACCTCAAGAAG
>DASUVG010000010.1:0-21516 GCA_036379135.1 Longimicrobium sp. | reverse complement strand
GGATGATCATCATCATCCCGCCGCCCCTCTCAGCATCCCGCTATCCTCTATTCCCTATTCCCTGCCCCCCTCCTCCACGATCACCCGCTCCGTCCCCCCGCGCCCGAACGTCTCCGGCGAGTACATCTCCTCCGCGCGCGGCGGGGGGACGATGAACAGGCCGGGGGTGGTGGCGCGCGCCACGTACGAGTAGGTGTACACGCCGGCCGGCAGCAGCGAGGTGAACGCCTCCGCGCGGTCGTCGCGCAGGTTCTGGTGCTCGTACCAGGGGCCCCACCACCAGCGGTAGCCCCGCGCCCACGGCGCCGCATCGTCGTCGTCCTCCGGCACGTGCTCCGCGCCCAGGAGAGCCGTGTTCACGGCCTCGAAGCCGGCGGGGAGCGGGTCCACCATCGCCACGTGCACCCGGCGGCCGGGGGCCGTCACGGTCACGGTGATGCGGACGCGGGCGCCGGCCTTTACCCGCCAGCCGCCGTCCGCCCCGCGCACCACGTCCGACGAATCGTCCACGGCCTCGTAGGTGCGCTCCACGGCAAAGCCGCGGTCCAGGGGGAGCAGGTCCAGGTCCCGCGGGGCGTAGCGCAGCCCGGCGCGGTAGTACAGCCGCCCCGGCCCGTCCTTGCCGATGGTGAGCGACCGCGGGTCGTCCGCCGCCAGCACGCGCATGGGCACGTCCAGGTGCCCGCGGTCCGCGCTGCGCCCGGCGAAGCGCTGCTCGCCCGCGAAGCGATCGCCCAGCCACACGCGCGCCACGAACTCCGGCGTCTGCCCCTCGTACACGCGAAAGTAGCGGTCCAGCGCCAGCAGCACCCAGCTGTTCTCCTGCGTGCTGTTCCACCGGCCGGCGGTGCGGTGCCCCAGCAGCCCGCGTACCGTCTTGGTCACCAGCTCGCTTTGCGGATCGGCGGCGAGCAGCGCCTCCAGCACGATGGCGTCCGTGCGGCGGTCGGAGTGCAGCAGCAGGTACTCGCCCTCCTCGTAGCGCGTGGCGAAGGTGGCGGTGGATGCCGTCTCCGCCGCGCGGTTGCCGATGATGCGCAGCAGCTCCTTGCGCTCCCACGCGAACGCCTCGCGGCCGGCGGAGGCGGTGAGCAGCCAGCCGGCGACCTCCAGCGGAACGGTGTCCAGCCGCACCTCCGCGAACAGCTCCGTCAGCCCGCCCTCCACGTCGTCGTCGCCCGCGCGGTGCAGCGTGTAGGCGGCGTACGCGCGCAGGGCGAGCTTCGCCTGCTCCGGATACCACTCCGGGACGTTGGACTCCACGTGGCGCACGTAGTCCAGCGCGTTCTCCAGCATCACCTCCGGCACCGCGTAGCCGCGCTCTCGGACGCGCAGCAGGGCGTGGGTCACGTGGATGCTCACGTACGGCCACGACTCGTACTCGTCGCCCGGCCAGAAGCTGAAGCCGCCGTCGCCGCGCTGCATTCCCTGCAGCACCCGCAGGTCGCGCGCGACGGAGTCCGACAGCGCCTCCGGCGGGGGCAGCCCCTCGGCGCGGAACTCCGCCAGCACGTCGCGCAGCGCGGCCAGGGCCAGCAGGCGGCTGGCGATCTGCTCGGCGCACTCGAACGGGTAGCGCACCAGGTAGAGGAACGCGTCCGTAAGCTCCTGCAGCGCCGTGGACGAGGTGGTCACCTCCAGCCCGCCGAACGCGGGGATGGCGTCCTCCGGCACGTGCAGCGGCAGCTCCACCGCGCCCCCCTCGGCGATGGAGCCGTAGGTGGCGAACGCCTCCGCGGTGGCAGGCGTGTAGACGGGAAGGGTGATCTCCGCCGCGTCGGAGAGCCCGCCCCCGGTGGCGGCCACCTGCACCCGCGCCGTCCCCGGCAGCACCGCCTCGCCGGGGATGCTCACCTCCACGCGGTCGTGCGCGGGGACGGTCACCCGCCGCCCCGTGTCGTGAAAGGAGACGCCCGTGCCCCGCGCGGCCACGTCCACCGTCACCGGCGCGTCCGTCTGGTTCTGGATGACGGCGGTAAGGCCGAAGCGGTCGCCGTAGTTCAGAAAGCGCGGCGCGGAGGGGCGCACCATCAGCGGCTGCCGCGCCGTGAGCGACGACTCGTCCATCCCGGACAGCCTGCCCCCGGAAACGGCGACGGCCATCACCCGGTAGCGGGTCAGGTTCGACGGCAGGTCGAAGGGGACGCGCGCGCGTCCCTGCGCGTCCGTCCGCACCACAGGCGCCCACAGCGCCAGCGCGCTGAAGTCGGCGCGCACGGCGATGCCGACGCCCGCGACCGTCACGCCCGCGACCTTGCCCTGCAGCGCGTTCTCCGCCTCCCCCACGGGCGGGGCGGCGGGGGGCGCCATGCGGGCCTCCACCGCGCCGGCGTATTCCACCACGTCCTCCAGCAGGACGGCGTCCGCGGTCATCTCGAAGCGCAGCTCCACCAGCGGGTCGGGGCCCACCTCCACCGTCCGCGCCACCGTCGAAAGGCCGGCCCGCGACACCTGGACGGTATGCCGCCCGGCCGGCACCCCGGCGATCCGGAACCGCCCGGCGGCGTCCGTCACGGCCCCCAGCCGCGTCCCCCGGATGGTGACGGTGGCGCCGGCGACCGGCTGGCGGGTCTGGGCGTCGATCACCACCCCCAGCACCTCGCCGGGCGCGCCCACGCTGTCGGGGACCACGTGCACCAGCGGGCGCAGGTGGGTATCCAGCACCCCCGGCATCCACTCGGGGTGAAAGATCTGCACGGGGTGCTGCAGCTGGAACCCGGTGAGCGCCAGCACCGCCTCGTCCACGATCACCACCGCCACCTCGGCGCCGTCCACGGGGCGGCCGGCGGCGTCGCGCACCTCCACCTGCACCGACCCCGGCGAGTCCGGCAGCTGCACCGAGTCCGCCGGCGCCACCGTCACCTGCAGCGTGCGCGGCCCCGGCGGCACCCGCAGCACGTTGGAGCCGCTGGCGAAGTCCGTCCCGCGCGCGGTCGGCTGGCGCTGTCCCTCGCGGTCGTGCGCGCCCACCACGTCCACGTGCACGAACACGTTGGGGATGTCCGCCTCCTCCACCGGCACCGCGACGGCCACCGTGGGCCCGTCGCTGGCGATGGGGATCGTGCGGACGATCCCCTCGCGGCGCATGGTGAGCAGGCCGCGCGCGGGCCAGAACGGGAGCTGGACCAGGATGCGGGCCGAGTCGCCCGGCGCGTACTCCTCGCGGTCGGGGACCAGGCGGACGACGCGCTGGGCGTTCGTGTCCTCCCCCGGCCCGCTCATCCAGGGCGAGCGCCCCCACGCCCAGGTGCTGATGCGCGTGCGCGACGGCCGCCCCCGCGCGTCCGTCACCTCCGCGGTGATGCGGTAGGTGCCGCCCGCCTCGCTGGTGGCGAAGGTGCACGAGACGGGGTTTGGGTCGGAGACCACGGTGCAGCGGGCGGAATCCGCCGCCACCTCGCTCCATCCGGCTTCTCCGCGGCGCCACTCCATCCGCTCCGCCAGCACCTGCACGGGGCGCCCGGGGACCGGCTTTCCGTCCAGGTCGACGACCACCACGCCCAGCTCCACCGGCTTGCCCGACTCCAGCCAGGCGCGCTCCGTCCGCAGCCCCACGTAGACGTCGGCGGGGTGCACCAGCATCTGCCCCTGCGCCGTCCAGGGCTGCAGGTTCACGTCGACCACCGTGGCCTGCAGCTGCAGCGACTGCGCGACGGGCGGATCGGCGCGGTCGAAGTCGATGCGCACGGCGTGCCGCCCGTCCGCGTCCGTCGTCCCCTCGAACGTGCGGACCGCGGGGACGCGCGGCTGGCCCCCGCCGTAGCGCCACCCGTAGTCCTCCTGCATCCCGAAGCGCCAGGCGCCCCACTCCGGCGGGGTGAACCAGGCGTGCTCCGACCGGACGGTCCAGGTGACCGGCGTGCCCGCGAGCCCGCCCCCCGCAAAGTACGAGGCGCGCACCCCGACCTCGGCGCTCCCGCCCACGACGTGCGGCCCGGCGGGCACCTCCATCCCCACCTCGTACTCCGGGCGCCGGAACTCCTGCACCTGGAAGCCGATCTGCCCCGTCGCCTCGCCCGGCGCCTCGCCGGCCACGCGCAGCTCGATGGTGCCGTAGCCCAGGTTGGCGCCCTCGGGGACGCGGAACGCACCGTCGAAGCCGCCCAGCGCGGTGAGCCGCGCGGTGCCGGCGGCGATCTCGTTGCCGCGCGGGTCCGACACCCGCCACGCCACCTCCCCGCCGGGGGTGCGCGGCAGGTCTACGCCGCCCGTCCTGCTGCGCTCGAAGCGCCGCGCCCACCCCTTGAAGCGCACCTCCTCGCCCGGGCGGTACAGGTTGCGGTCCGTGAGCCCGTACCAGAGCACGGTCACCGGCTCGTCGCCGCGCCGCAGCGCCTGCTCCGGCGCGGGAAGGAGCGCGCGGTCGCCGCCCAGCTCCGCCACCAGGTACGCCTCGCCGGCCGCGCGCTGGCGGTAGGGGTCGCGCTCGCGCGGGGTGATGCCGGCGGCCTGGACGGCGGTTTCCGGGAGGCGGATGCGGGCCGTTCCGTCCGCGCCCGTGGTTCCCGCGCCCGGCTGCGCACCGAGGGTGACGCGCACCCCCGGCAGCGGCGCGCCGTCCACCAGCGAGGTGGCCCACGCCGTCACCTCGCGCGTGTCGGCGAACGCCGCCAGGCCGATGCGCGTGGACTGCACCCAGGCGTACGTCGTCTGGTCGGCGCCTTCACCCGGGTCCACCGCCTCGACCGCCACGATCACGTGCCCCGGCCCCGTGCCCAGCACCCCGTCCAGGTCGATGGCGGTCTCCACCACCTCGCCCGCCTCGCCGCCCGTCTCCACCACGCGGTTCACCACCTCGCGGCCGGGCGGGGAGGCGCGGGGGCGGACGAACGCGGTCCAGTCCGACGGCTCCACGCGCAGGATGCGGATGCGCAGCCGCGCGTGGTCGTGGCTGGTGACGGAGACGCGCCGCGGGCCGCGCGGGTCCAGCACGATCATCCGCTGCGAGAACGGCATCAGTCGCGGAAAGGGCGCGGCCACGTGGAAGGTGTGCTGCGGCGGCTCGCCCAGCGTCTGCCCGAAGACGTCGCGGATCTCGCCGGCCAGCCGCACGGTGTAGCGCGTGTTGGCCCGCGTGCGGCCGGCGATCACGAGCCCCTGCTCCAGCGGGGCCACCACCATCCCGGGGATGGCCGGCTCCACGCGCACCATGCCGGGGTCGAAGGCGGCCGTGTCCAGCGGGTTGCTGAAGTGGATGAAGAACGGGTTTCCCGGCCGGCAGAGGTTGTTGATGCCGTTGCACGCGGAGTAGTTCACCCGCAGGGGGCCGTAGGTTTGAAAGGACCACGACTGCGGGACGGCCGTGCGCAGCGGCCCCTCCGCGGACGGCGTCCCCGCGTCCACGGTCACCTGGACGCCCGCGTTCCACGGCAGCGGCCGCGTGGGGCGCAGCGCGATCCAGTGGACGGAGTCGCCGCGCTGCGCCAGCGCCTTCGCGGTCTCGTCCCCCGCGATCTCCGCCGGCGTCGCCGGGCGAAGGGGAACGGGCTGGCCGGCGGCGAGCAGCCGGACGTGGGGGAGCACGGCCGCGCGGTCGATGCGCTGGTCGAACTGGATGACGATCACCGGCTCCAGGCGCACGAAGTTGCCGTACGGCCGTCCTCCGACGGCACTCACCGGCGGCGTACGGAAGGTCCACGACGCGTCCTCCGCCGTGCGCCCCCCCGCCGCCGACCGCGTTCCCGCGGGGATGCCCACGGTGTACTCCGTCGCCCCCGGAATCCGTCCCCGCGGCGTGAAGACGAGGGTGCGCACGTCCATCCACCGCCAGCTCCCCGCCGGCTGCGGCGACAGGCGCACCGGCACCGCGCGCGCTTGCACGCCGGCCACGGACGACAGCGGCACCATGGGCTGCGAGAAGGTGACGGTCACCTCCGCGGCCACCTCCACATCGCCCCGCGGCGCCGCGCGCACCACGGTGAGCGCGGCCGGCCGGGTGGACGTGGACGGGCGCGGGGGCGCGGCGGTGTCCGGCGGCGGAAACGCGGCCATCAGCACGCGCCCCGTGCGCGGCGCCGGCAGCGTGCGCGCGGGGAAGGCGAACGAGTCCGCGGCGGTGGCCGCCGGCGCCAGCGCGGGAAGGCGGGCCAGGATGCGCGCGGCGTCCGCCGCCGCGATCTGCGTGGAGGGCGCCACCGCCTGCCGCTCGCGCCCGCGTCCCGGCGCCTCCGCGATGCGAAAGCGCAGCCCCGTGGTGTCCGGCGGTCCGGCGGCTTCCCGCGGAACGACCGGCGCCACGTACAGCGGCGGGATGGTCTGCGTGCGCTGCGCCTCCGCGGCGGCCGGCATCATCATGCCGATGGAGAGGGCGAGCAGCGGGACCAGCCGGGGGATGGCGCGCATCGAGGAGCGTCGGAGAGGGTGGATCGACGGAACGCGGATTCGGACGGCGCATGGGGAGCGTGTCACTCCCGCACCGGGTTCAACGCGTGTCCCGCGTCCGATTGCACACGGTGGACGAGGAGTACAGCGTAACGCGGTGGGAGCGGATGGGCCAGCGGGGGCGGTGGGACTGGATGGGATGGATGGCGAGACATCGAGGTTCGGCGCGACCCCGTCTGCTTCGGGCCGGCGTAGCCGCGCGCGCCGGAAGCGAAACTCGAAGAGCACTCCTGCTGCGTCTCCCGCGCAGCGGAGTGCTCGTTCGGATGGAGGTGACTACGTCTCTCCGCCCCCTGGACATCCAGGGTTGGATGGGATCGGCTGCTCTGCTCCGACGCTGGATTTTCGCGTCAGCGGAGCGTCGCTCAGCTGGCTGTATCCCACACAGCCCGCCGTGGCGAGTCCGACGGTTACCAGGAGCGCCCGTACCCGCTGGGCCGTTCTCGATGTGAGCCTGAATACCAGCTCGTCACCGTTGCTCCCGCGATATGTCACCTCTTCCCGAGGTACCTTCACCTGGTCGAGGTGTTTGAGGAACTCGTCTCCCAGCATGCTGCGGAAGAGTTCATCGAGTGTCCTCGGTACTGGTCCCGGCTCTGCCGGCTGACCCGGCTGGTTCGGTCGACTCGGAGACATCTTATCCTCCCGCAAAGGAGTTGTAGCGGATGCGGCTTACACGACGATCCTGACCGTCTGCTCGCCGCGGCTGTCCCGGATGAGCACCTCGGTTCCGGGTGTCTGCAGGGCCTCCAGCACCACCAGACCTGCCTTGAGGGCACTCTTCATCAGGTCGGTCGTAGAGGTGCCATGGCGCTCGGCCATCTCAGAGAGTTTCTGGAACAACGGCTGGGGGAGAACCAGGTTGCGCCGGACCTTCTCTGTTTCTACCGCCGGCATGCTTAGACCTCCCGCGCGCAGGTGAGCCCGCCGCACGTGCCCGCGCGGCAGCCGCAGTAGTCGTCGGCCGAGATACATTCCACGCCGCCGGTTGCGCCGATCCTGCCTCGGCTCCCACCGCCGGCGTAGGCCACCACGATCCCGACTTCCACAGTGGCGATCCCGGGCCCGGCCTCGAGTGCGTTACACATGGGTCCACCCCCTGATGGTTGGGTGATGTGCTCGGGGTACATCCCCTGAGCTTCGGTTGAACTACCTTCTGCTTCCTCGGTGGATTTGCGGGATCCAGCGAGTTTCTCCGCGTTGCCGTTTTCAGGCATCGTTCCGAGTCTTCCCCGACCAACCCTCCTCTCTCGGCAAATGGGGACCACCAAGTGCTTCTCTGTGCACTCGGCTAGAAGCATGTCACGCAGCACGCGTGCCAGGAACGTGCTCGATAAGGCACGCAATGTAACGGATACGTAACGGAACCCGGGTACTGGATTGGCGGAGGCTCTCAACAGGGGGGTAGATAGGATCAAGCATTGGTGATGATCGGGCCGGGTTTCTCCTACCTGATTCGGGATAAAATTTGACTTCCTGAGGGAGCGCACGCGCAGATCCCGCCGCCTGCACCGACTCAGGCGCGCGACCGAAGGACCTCCTTTCGGCTGCGCAGGGGCCGGATCAGGACGTGGAACCAGCCCCTTCGTCCTGCTGGCGAGGTCCTTCGGTCGGCGCGCCGGGTTCCCGGTAAAGGCAAGGTTCAGCGCGGCGCCTCTCTCAGGAAGTCATGCGCTCGATTGCCGAATTGGTATGAGGGGCACACAACGGCGGCCCGACCGAATGCGGACATGCCCATGCTTTGGGACGCCGCACACGATCGGGCCGCCGAGTCCGCGCGGGCGGACTTTCGTGATATCTAGCGAATTCGTTCGCTCCTGCAGGCGGACTGCGCTGTATCCCCCGTACTCGGGCAGCGCCGGGGACGATCCCGGTTGCCGCGCCGAGGGCCGGGCCTTACCCCAACCTCCCCCAGGGGTTTTTGGGGGAGGTGGGCGAGGTTTACGAGCCCGGAGGGGGCGATCCCCGTCGCCGCGCCTCACTCCATCACCCCCTCACCCGTTCACCCGCTCACCCGTTCACCCTCCGCCCGCTCACGTCACCGTGATCGTCGCCTTCATCCCCGGATGCGGCGTGCAGTGGAAGGGAAACGACCCCGCCGCGTCGAAGGTGCGCCGGAAGGTGCCGTTGGGGTTGATGGCGCCGGAATCCCAGACGTTGTTGTCGGAGGTGGAGGTGTGCACGTCGGGATCGCAGTTCACCCAGGTGACCTGCGTGCCCCGCGCGACGGTGATCTGCGTCTGCACGAAGGCGTAGTTGCGGATCTGGATGGTGTTGGCGGGCGTGCCCTCGCACAGGTCCCCGCCGGGCGGGTTGCCGCCGGCCACGCGCTCCGAAAAGCACCCGGCCAGCGACCCCGCCGCCACGCACGCGGCGAATGCGGCGCACGCAAAGCTGTAGGCGGCTCGCGTGTTCATCGTACGATCACCACTCCCTTCATGAACGGGTGCGGGGTGCAGCTGAAGTCGTAGGTGCCGGGCGTGGTGAAGGTGTGGCTCCACTTGCCGCCGGGCTGGATGAGGCCGGAGTCGAAGCTCCGGTCCGCCGCCGTAACCGTGTGCGCCAGCGGGTCGTTGTTGGTCCACTCCACCGTGCCCCCCGCGTCGATCTCGATGCGCGCCGGCGTGAACGCCATGTTGCGCATCCCCGCCCGCGTCACCGGCCCGCTGGCCACGGCGCTGGGTGTGGCGTCCGCCGGCGGCCCCGGCGGCGGCGCGGGGATGCCGCCCGCGGCGTGTCCCCCCCCGTCCGCGCCCGGGCCGAACCAGCGCGCCAGGGTGAGCGGAATGGTGAACTCGAAGCCGTAGCGCACGAAGTCCTCGCCGCGCGACAGCCCCTGCAGCGTGTAGGCGTTGGTGTTGGCCGCGTGCAGCGACAGCGTGTGCGGCGTGTGCGGGATGGCCAGGTGCAGCCCCGCGCTCCACGCCATCTCCTCGCCCTCTTCGCGGTTCATCAGGCTGGCCACGTCGCCCGCGAGCGCGAAGTAGCGGTTCAGCCGCAGGGTGCCGCCGCCCGCCAGCGCGAACCGCGTCTCCCCCGCCGCCAGGGGGTCGCTCAGCACGCGCGCCGCCGTGACGATGCGGATGCCGCCGAAGCGCCGCGCCAGCGACACCTCGCCGTCCACCCCCTCCGCGGCCAGGTTGTACGCCACCTGCCCGCCCAGGTCCACGGGCCCGCCGCGGTCCTGGCTCAGCAGCTGGTGCCGCCCCCAGAACTCCCACTCGTTGGGATACGCGGGCGCCAGCGAGGAGTTGGTGGCGTAGTGGAATCCCACCATCGACCGGAACCCCAGCCCCGCGGCCACGGTGAAGGTGGGCACGTTGCTCACCTTGCGCACGGGCGCGTTGCTGGCGCTGAAGCGGTGCAGGAAGTTGAAGTACAGCGTGCCCCGGTTGCCCACCCAGTTGCCCGACAGGTTGGGCGGGCGGTCCAGCAGGGACTGTGCGCCGGCCGTCGCGGGAAGGGTGAGGGCGGCGGCGAGCGCTGCGATGCGGATGCGGGTCAAGGGGTGCCTCCGGTCTGGGACGGGGCGGGCCGCGCGGGCCCGCCCCCGGTCGGGTGGGACTGCGCTCACTGGACGGTGATCACGCCCTTCATGTTCATCCCCATGTGGGGCATGCAGTAGTACTCGTAGCGCCCGGCCGGCACCCCCGCGAAGGTGACCGTGTAGCTGTCGCCCGCGTTGAGCACCAGCGCGCCGGAGAGCGGCTGGATCTGCCCCGGCATCCCCGCGCTCAGCCGCGCCTCGGCGGCGTCGGGCACCTTGGCCGCGTCGAACGCCACGTTGTGCGGCCCGCCGCTCACGGTGGTGAAGCGGATTCGGTCGCCGGCGCGGATGGTGAGGTTGGCCGGCTCGAAGCGGGCACTGGTGCCTTCCATCACCATCCGCACCTCGTGCGTGGCCGGCGGCGGCGCGGCGTCCGTCTGGGCGCGCAGCGCCAGCGCGGCGGCGGGGGCGGCGATCGCGGCGGCCAGCAGGGTGATCAGCGTCTTCTTCATCGTCGTGCTCCTTCTGCTTCGTTGGGGGTTCGGTTCCGATCCGTCCGGCGCGCCGATTCACTCGATCGCCCGCGCCAATCCATCATCTTCCACTTTCGCACTCTCGCACTCTCGCACTTTCGCACTTCCCTACGGCTGCACCACCACCGATCCGTTCATCCCCGAGTGGCGTGTGCACGAGTACGTGTAGGTGCCGGCGGTGGAGAACGTGCGCTGCGCCGAGCCGCCCGCGTCGGTGTCGGGGATGTTGCCGCCCGTGGGCGCGGTGCCGCTGAAGGTGACGTTGTGCCGCGTGCTTCCCGTGAACTGCCAGGTCACCGTGCCGCCCACGCCGATGGTCACGTTCGCGGGGCTGAAGGTCTCGCCCGGCGTGGTGACGGTCGCGCCCTGTGCCGGCGGGGGATTGGTGGGCGGCGTGGTGGTGCCGCCGACGGTCACGTTCACCGTCGCCTCGCGCGTGGTGCCGCCGCTGGTGATGCGCGCGGAGATGCCCACCGTCCCCGCCGCCACGCCGGTGACGACACCCGTCGCGCTGACCGTCGCCTTCGTGGCGTCGGCGGTGGACCACTGCGCGGCGGCGAGGCCCGTCATCGTCCGCCCGCCCTGGTCCAGCGGCGTGGCGGACAGCTGGACGGTGGCGCCCACCGCCACGGACGGGCTCGGGGGGGAGATGACGACGGAGGTGAGCACCGGGGTCTCGCCCCCGCCGCCGCCCTGGACGATGACGGTGCCGCCGTGGTCGCCGTCGTGGCGGCTGCAGGTGTAGGCGTAGGTCCCCGCCGTGGGGAAGGTGCGGCTGGCGGACTCGTCGTCGTCGATGCGGCCGATGCTGCCCCCCGGGGGCGCCGCGCCCGTCCAGATGACGTCGTGCTCCTCGTCCACCATCGTCCACGTCACCGTGCCGCCGGGGGTGATGGTGACGGTGGATGGGGTGAACGCATCCTCCACCCCCCGCACCGTCGCGTTCGTGGGCGCGGGCGGGTTGGCGGGTGCCGTGACGATCACGTTGGCGCTGGCCGTCCACGTCCTTCCATCCGCCGTGAACGACGCGGTGACCGTGGTGGCCCCCGCCGCTACCGCCGTGACCACGCCCGCGGCGATGCTCGCCTTGCCGCCGTCCTGCACCGCCCACGCGACCTGCGGCAGCAGCGTGACCCGCGCGCCGGCCGCGTTGGTGGCCACCGGCTCCAGCGGCGCGGTGCCGCCCGGCGCCAGCGTGACCGTCGCCGGGCTCAGCGCGAACGCGGCGATGGCGTTCGCGTTGTTGGGCGGCGGCTGCTGCGTCGTCGGCGCCAGGATGGCGACGCCGAAGGTGGCCGTCTTTGTGATTCCCTCCACCGTGACCGACGCGGTGATCGTCGCCGCGCCCGCCTTGAGGCCGCGCACCACGCCGGCCGCATCCACCGTCGCCACGGTGGCGTCGCTGGAGGTGAACTGCGGCTGGATCCCCGCCACCGGCTGGCCCGCGCCGTCGCGCGCCTCCACCTTCAGGATCATGGTGTCGCCCACCGGAACCGCGCCCTCGGGGTGCGACAGCGACACCGATCCCAGCGCGTCCGTCCCTCCGCCGCCGCCGGTGACGGGAGCCGCGCCCCCGCCTCCGCACCCCGCCGTCGCCGCGGCCAGCGCCAGCGCGACAAGCAACCTGAACTGCATCCAGCCTCCTTGTGCTGCACACGCCGGATCGCCCGCGGCGTGCGGGACGGTAGGGGGCCGGCGTCTCGGCCGCTCTCAAAGGCAACACGGGGACCCGCCGGACCCTGGCGGCGCGCCGGAGGCTTAGTCGTTGTGGATGGGGGATTTACCAGAATCGATGGATTAGAAACGTTTGTATCCGCCGTGTCCCGTTTCGAGACACCCTGTTGCGGCGCGCCCCACGGCGGGTCGCGCCACCTCCTTGCGGCGCAGAGTTTTAACGCGGATTAAACCAGGATCGCGACGAGACTTCGAACTGCGTCCGCGGGCGGCCCCCCCTCTCCCGGCCTCTCCCCCATGAACAGCATGGGGGAGAGGTGACGCGACCCGATTTCCTGAGGCGGAGAACACGATCTGCCGAAGCGCGATCGAATTCTCCCTTCCCCCACGTAGTTTGTGGGGGAAGGGCCGGGGATGGGGGGCGGCTCACCATCCTGCGCCACCGTATCCCGAAACTCACTGTCCCCAGCCTCAGGTCCACCCCTCCCCCGCAGTTTGGGGGAGGGGTCGCCAAGCCGTCGCGAGGAACGAGCGAAAGGCCTGGCGGGGGTGAGGGCCCCGCGCGCACCGCGACCCTGTTCCTGTTCCTGCGAGCCCGGCCACGCGCCGCTTGTCTCCCGCCCCCCGGCAAACGCATTTTCCTCATCGCACCCGGCCACGCCCCCTCCCGCAGCAGGCAATGAGCGACACGCAGACCCCCGCCGCGCCCGCGGACGACGCCCGCGTCGCGGCGGCGCTGGACAACTGGAAGCGCAAGCTGCTGGACCTGAGCAAGCGCAACCGCGCGCTCAACTTCCGCATGACGCGCGCGTCCACCGTCGCCATCGTGGACGAGCAGCCGGCGGAGGTCTTCCGGCGCCTGTACCTGCTGGAGAAGCGGATGCGCTTCGCGGCCGCCCCGCCCCCCGCGCCCGCATCCACGGAGAGCGCATCGACCGCGGGCGATGGGCAGGCATCCGCATCCATCACCTCTCCGCTCGTCGCCCCCGCGCCGCCTGCCGTCGCCGCGGATACATCCTCTACCGCACAGGGCGATCTGCTTGCCGACGGGCCTGCCCCGTCCGCGACGCCTGCTAACCCCGACGACACAGTCGGCGAAGGCGGCCTTCGCGCTTTTCCAGCAGCGAATTCATTCGCTCCTGGAGGCGGCCTTCGCCATGTGCCCGTGGATCCTCCCGCTCCTGGTGGTGACTCCGCGCATGCGCCTGATGTGGCTCCGTCGGGAGATGCGGATTCGCCGGATTCGTCTGCCGTACGTGAAACGCCGGCTGATTTGCCGTCCGCACCCGAATCGCGGGTGGACGGCGCCCCGCCCGCATCCATCGATCCCGTCGCGCCACCTTCGGCACCCGCGGCGGACGTGCGCGCCCCGGACGATGCGGCCGCGGGCGGGTTCGACGACGTGGCGGAGGACGACGAGGCACTGGCGGCGGCCGCGGAGTTCGCGCCGTACGCGGCGGACAAGCTCGGCGCGAAGCACCGCGACGACGTGCTGCTCACCACCTCGCCGCCGGACCGGCTCGACGTGTCGCTGCGGAGGATCGAGGAACAGGCGCGCGAGACGCAGGAGGAGCAGGGCGTCAACACGCTCTTCCTGGCGCTGGGGATGCTGCACTACACGGAATCGAAGGATTCCGGGCAGGTGTTCCGCGCGCCCCTCGTCCTCCTTCCCGTGGCGCTGGCGCGCACCTCCGCCGGCGCGGGCTACACGCTTTCCGTCACGGACGACGACTACATCCTGAACCCCGCCCTCGCCGAGCACCTGCGCCGCGACTTCGGCATCGCGCTGCCGCTGCTCCCCGACCCGGCGGAGATCCCCGACGACTACGACCTGCAGGCGTTCCTCGGGGGGGTGGCGGAAGCGGTGAAGGGGCAGGCCGGCTGGCAGGTGACCACGGAGATCTACCTGGGCCTGTTCGCGTTCCAGAAGTTCGTGATGTACAAGGACCTGGAGGCCAACGGCGGCGCGTTTGCCGGGCACCGCCTGGTCCGCCGCCTCGTCACGCGCACCGGCGACGGCTTTGCCGCGCTCCCCGACGACGTGCGCGAGATGGACCTGGACGCGGACTTTCCGCCGGAGTCGACGGCGCAGGTGGTGGATGCCGACAGCAGCCAGCTGCGCGCCATCGCCGCCGTGTCGCGCGGGCACGACCTGGTGCTGGAGGGCCCGCCGGGGACGGGAAAGTCGCAGACCATCACCAACCTGATCGCGCAGGCGCTGCACGGCGGCCAGTCCGTGCTCTTCGTCGCGGAAAAGATGGCCGCGCTCTCCGTGGTCCACGAGCGGCTGGTGCGCGCCGGCCTGGGCGACTTCTGCCTGGAGATGCACAGCACCAGGGCCAACAAGCGCGCCGTGGTCAAGGAGATCGCCCGCTCGCTGGACGCCTCCCTGCAGCGCCCGAAGCCGGGCGAGCCCGTCGCCGGCCGCCTGGCCGGCGTGCGCCACACCCTTACCGAATACGCCACGGCCGTGCACACGCCGTACGGCGCCGCCGGCTTTACCCCCTATCGCGGCTTCGGTGAGCTGGCGGCGCTGCGCGACGCCCTGCGCATCAAGCTGGAACGGCCGGTCGCCGCCGTCACCCGCGAGCAGTTCGACGACGCCGTGCGCGCGCTGGCGGACCTGGCGAAGGCGGCGGAGGAGACCGGCGACGTCCGGCATCACCCGTGGCGCGACTCGCGGCGCACCCTGTGGTCGGAGGATGAGCTCGATGATGCGCGCAAGCTGATCGCCGACCTCCGCGCCGCGCTCGCGCAGACCGTGGAGCACGCCGCCGCGGTGGAGTCCGCGCTGCGCCTGCCTCCGCTTCGCACCTTCGCGGACGTGGACACCGCCGTGCGCGTGGCCGCCGTTCTCGCCCGCTCCCCCGGCGCGCCCCTGGGCGTGCTGACCAGCGCGGAGTGGAATGCGCCCCCGCGGCAGGCTGTGGAGCTCATCGCCCGCGGCCGCCGCGTGAGCGACCTGGACCGCCGCCTGACGCACTGGTTCACCCCCGACGCGCTGCGGCAGGACCACGCGGCGGACGCGCAGTTCATGGAGGAGAAGGAGGCCAGCCCCTTCCGCTTCCTCAACTTCTTGAGCGGAAAGCACCGCGCGACGAAGCGCCGGTGGATTGCGTACCGGCAGCCGTCGTACACCGGCTCGCTGGTGGAGCAGGCCGCGGAGATGCGGCGGATCGACGAGCTTCGGCGCGAGCGGACCACGCTGGGTGCGCTGGATTCCGTCGGCCGCGAGCTGTTCGGGGCGCTCTGGCAGGGGGAGGCGTCGGACTGGGATGCGCTGGACGGCTACGTACGCTGGGTGGTGGAGTATCGCACCCTCTGCGTGGAGAGCCGCCTGGCAGAAGCCGCCGCCGGGCTGGCCACGCAGCCGCGCCCCGACGTCTCGCTGGCCGACGCGCTCCGCACCGCCTCGGAAGCCGCCACCCGCGCGCTTGCCGCCCTCCGCGCGCTGGCCGAGTGGCCGGCGGACTACCTGCAGGCGTCTGCGCTGGCGGAGGTCGCGGAGCGCGCGGCGGCGCTGGAGGCCGGGCTGGCGCTCTCGCCGCGCTGGGCCGCGTTCGAGCTCGTCCGCGCGAAGGTGGCCGCCGGCGCCGCGGCCGAGCTGCTGGCCCCCGCGCTCGCCGGCGATCTCGCCTTCGCCGACCTGCCGAACGCCTATCGCCGCGCCTTTCACCAGAAGTGGGTCACCGCCGCCGTGCAGGAGCGCGAGCCGCTGCGGCAGTTCGCCACCATGCCGCACGAGCAGCGCGTCGCCGAGTTCCGCGAGCTGGACCAGGCGGTGCTGCGCGAGAACCGGGACGCGCTCGTCGGCCGCCTGCGCGACGCGGTGCAGGCGCGGCTGCGCGAGCCCGCGGCCAGGGCCGCGATGCCCTTTCTCCAGGCGCAGATGGCCCGCGAGCGCCGCCACGCCCCGCTGCGCCGCACGCTGCGGGAGGCCGGCTCCGCCATCCGCGCCATCAAGCCCTGCTTCATGATGAGCCCGCTCACCGTCGCCCAGCTGCTGGACGGCGGCGCGCCCTCGTTCGACGTCGTCATCTTCGACGAGGCCAGCCAGTTGCCGTCCGAGGACGCGGTGGGATCCATCGTCCGCGGCGCGCGGCTCATCGTGGTGGGCGATCCGCGCCAGCTGCCGCCGACGAACTTCTTCTCCGTGATGTCGGGCCAGGCCACGGCGGAGCTGGGGGAAGACGGGACGCCGCTGTTCGAGGACACGGAGAGCGTGCTGGAGGAGTTCCTGGGCGCGGGCGTGCCGAAGACCCGGCTGCGCTGGCACTACCGCAGCGCGCACGAGTCGCTCATCACCTTCAGCAACGTGTCGTTCTACGAGGCGGACCTGTTCACCTTTCCCAGCGTGGACGCGGCAAGCGGCTCCTCCGGCCTCTCCTTCGTGCACGTCCCCGACGGCGTGTACGAGGGCAAGGGCCTCAACCCCGTCGAGGCGCGCCGCGTGGTGGACGAGGTGGTCCGGCACGCGAAGACGGAGCCGGAGGTGAGCCTGGGCGTGGGCACCTTCAACCTGCGCCAGCAGCTCGCCATCCAGGACGAGCTGGAGCTGCGCCGCCGGCAGGATCCCTCGCTGGAGCCGTTCTTTGCCCGCGACCGCGCCGAGCCGTTCTTCGTCAAGAACCTGGAGAACATCCAGGGCGACGAGCGCGACGTCATCCTTCTGAGCGTCACCTACGCAAAGGGGCGCGACGGGCGGCTGCGCCACAACTTCGGCCCCATCAACGGTGAGAACGGCTGGCGGCGCCTGAACGTGCTGACCACGCGCGCCCGCCGGCGGATGGTCGTCTTCTCGTCGATGAAGGGCGACGACATCAACCCCGCCAGCGCCACCTCCCGCGGCCCCGCGCTGCTGCGCGAGTTCCTGGTCTACGCCGAGCGCGGCACGCTGCAGAGCGCCACCGCCACGCTCGCGGCCGACGCGGAGTCCGAGTTCGAGCGGCAGGTGATGGAGGAGCTGGCGCGGCGCGGCGTCCGGCTGCAGGCGCAGGTGGGCGCCGCCGGCTATCGCATCGACATGGCGGTAGTGGATGACGAGATGCCCGGCCGCTACGTCTGCGGCATCGAGTGCGACGGCGTGGCCTACCACGCCAGCGAGACCGCGCGCGACCGCGACCGTCTGCGGCAGCAGGTGCTGGAGGCGCGCGGCTGGCAGATCCACCGGCTGTGGTCCACCGACTGGTTCAAGGACCGCGAGGGGCAGATCGAGCGGCTGATGCGGCTGATCGACGCGTCCCGCATCCACTCCCGCGAAGCCGCCGCCGCGCGGGAAGCGGAAGCCGAGACGCGCCGCCTGGAAGCCGAGCAGCGCGAGCAGGTGCGCATCCAGAAGATCGTCGGCGATGCGGATGCCGCCTCTCCGCCGGCTCCCGCCGGGGCGGAGGAGCCCGCCGCCCTTCCCGTCGAGCCGTACGTGATGGCGGACGCCGCCCCGCGCTGGGCGGGGACGGACATCCTGGCCAGCCCCCAGTCGCTGCTGCTGGCCGCCCTGCGCGAGGTGGTGGATGCCGAGGCGCCCCTGCACGTGGACGACGTGGAGGCGCGCGTCGCGGCGATGTGGGGACTCACGCGCACCGGATCGCGCATCACCGCGTGCATCGCGCACGCCGTCGACGCGGCGGCCGCGCGGGGCATCCTGTCCCGCCGCGGCGACTTCATCTGGGGCCCGGACGGCGCCGTCGCCGTCCGCTCCCGCCGCGACACGAAGATCCCCGCCGAGCGCATCGCGCCGGAGGAGTACCGTGAGGCCGCGCTCGCCGTGCTGCGCGCCCGCGGCGGCCTGCCGCGCAGGGAGCTGATGGCCGAGGTGCGGTCGATGCTCGGCTTCACCCGCCTCAACGCGAAGCTGGAAGAGGCCATCGGCGCCGCCCTGGACGCCCTGCTCGCCGACGGCACCTGCGGCGAAGCCAGCACCGGCATCCGCCTGCGCGAGGAGCCCGCGCCGCAGACACCGGCCGCGTAGCGGACGCGGCGGGACGCGCGCCCGGCCGAATCTTCTCGCGCAGCCGTGCCGTATGCGTCTGGCACGCGCGCCAGGACGCCCGGTCCGCCGTTTTGCCGAGGACCGGCTCAGGCGCGATATTCGTCGCAGGCGGTCGCGAGGTTCACCCTGTGCAGGTGATTGGACAATGCTCGACGAGCGGACGTATCGCGAGGATGAGGTCGCGGAGATCTTCGAGGCGGCGGCGCGGCCGGTGCCCAGCTCGACCGCGCTTTCGCGGGCGGAGGGGTTCACCCTGGCGGAGCTGCAGTCCATCGGCGGCGAGGCGGGGCTGTCGCCGGAGCGCATCGCCCAGGCGGCCGCGGCCGTGGAGCTTCGGCGCGGCGCCGTTCGGCAAAAGAACCTGGGAATGCCGGTGTCCGTGGGCCGCACGGTGGACCTGCCGCGGGCGCCCACCGACCGCGAGTGGGAGATGATCGTCGCGGACCTGCGCGAGACGTTCGGCGCGCGCGGCCGGCTGGGCTCGCGCGAGGACGTGCGCGAGTGGCACAACGGCAACCTGCACGCGTACCTGGAGCCCACGACCACGGGCTATCGCCTGCGGCTGGGGACCACCAAGGGAGACGGGGTAGGCCTGAACCGGATGGGTTCGGTTGGCTCGGTGTTCGCGCTTCTGTGGCTGGTGGTGTTCCTGGTCGGATACGGGCCCGCGCAGGCGCCGATCATCGGCCCCCTCCTGATGCTCGCCATCTCCGCCGCGACGCTGGGCTACAACGCGCTCCGCCTCCCCGGCTGGGCCCTGGAGCGCGAGCAGCAGATGGAGCAGGTCGCCGCCCGCGCCCGCGCGCTCATCGGCGCCGCGCCGGAGCCGCAGGAAGCGGCCGCCGCCGACCTGCGGCTGGGCAGCGCGCCTTCCCCCGCGTAGCCCACACCGCGGCGTAGCCGATCCGGCCCAATACGAGCGGTTCATCTGCCGCCGCGGTAAAAACCAGAAGCCCCGTCTCGGCGCTCGCCAGACGGGGCTTCGTTCACTTCCCATTTCGATCAGTCCGTGGGCCACCGGGAAAGATGCTGCACCACCTCTTCGTGCGTGTAGGTCCGCTCGTTCTCCAGCGACCATTCTCCATCGCGTATGCTGTCACGGATGCGGAGCGTGTAGCACACGTCCGCGAGACTGCAGTGATCATCGAGCAGATCCAGCACCTCCAGAACTTCCTCTTTCGCAGTTTCCCTCAAGCATCTCCGGGTGATGGCCCAACTGTCGCTTGTACCTGAGTACGCAGTCTTCACCCGTCGCTTAGACCCCGGTCAATTGCATGCCGTACGTGCAACGCGTGCTCGATGTCTTGCAGAGAGCAGTCATCCGGCAGGCCGTCGAGCAGTTCCATCACCTCCGCCTTCGTCTTGCTGATCCATCCTCCGAGTCCAACTGCTACTTGAGCCACTCGCTTCGAAACCGCTTTGGAACTCGCCGCCGCGTATGCCGGACGCTGAAAACGACGATCTCATTCGATGTGACCCGGTACATCAGCCGATAGCTGCCGATGATCAACTCACGGCGTGCGGGGTTTTTCCAGGTCTGAATGATGCGCCCGGAGAGTGGATACATTGCGAGGCGGTCAGCCGCGTCAAGGAACTGACCCACGACGTGCACCGCGCCGGCCTTTGAATCCCGCTCTATGTAGGCTCTGATCTCGTCGACTTCTCGTCGGGCATGTTGCGACCACCTTACTCCCGCGCCCACTGCTCGAACCAGGCTCTCATCTCTTCCTGGCTGATCAGGGGTTCATAGATCGCGGACGCTACGCCCCGCCGCAGATGCTCCCGCTCGTCCAGCCGGTCGAGGATGTCATCCATTGTGCAGTCGTCCGGCAGCCGGTCGAGTACGGCCAGGATCTCGGCTTTCACGGTAGGCGCGACGATTTCCTGCAGCGCTTCCCACAGGTCTCGTTCCGACTCGTTCAGCTCCCGGCTGGGATGGGGGTAATCCTTGGCTAAGGTGATGTTTGCGAGGATGCTCTCCACTTCCCCGGATTCGTAATCCCCGGGGACATCCTCCAGCAGTTCCAGCACATCGGCTTTCGCGGTGCTCATCCTGTCTCCTTTCGACGCAAGAGCGCGCATCAATGCTGACAGAATCTCACCAAGAAGCCGCCCCAGGCGCAAGCCGGTCGAATACGCCACCGACGGCACAAAGTGGTCAGATCGATCCCCCGTCTCCATCGCCGCCTCACGTCAGTCGTCGTGGCGGATGGAGCCGCGCATCTTCTTGACCTCGGAGCGCTTCTTCTTCTCGTCCAGCCGCGCTTCCTTCGACGCGCGTGACGGCCTGGTCTTGATGCGCTTCTTGGGGATGATGAGCGCCTGCGCCACCAGCTCCGCGAACCGCGCCGTCACCGATTCGCGGTTCTGGTGCTGGCTGCGCTGCTCGCTGGACGACATCAGCAGCACGCCCTCGGAGTTGATGCGGTTGGCCAGCTTGTCCTGGATGCGCGCCCGCTGCTCGTCCGTCAGGCTGGGCGACGCGCCCACGTCCCACGCCAGCTCCACGCGGCTGGACGACGTGTTCACGTGCTGCCCGCCGGGGCCGCCCGAGCGCGTGGCGCGGTAGGTGAGCTCCGCGCGCGGGATCCACAGCGAGTCGTTGATCTGCAGGACCGTATCTTCCGCCATCCCCCCTCCACCGCCTCTTCTTCGGAATGATGTGGCGCCGCGCCGTTGCCACGCGTGCCGCGCACCTTCAATCTACACGCCGCGGGGTTCGCCCGCCGGGCGCGGCACGCCTCTGGCAATCCGCCGCGCGCCTGACCCACGTCGCAAGGAGAGTGCAGGAATGCCCCAGTCCCCGTCCAGTGCCCGCAGCCACGCCGTCCGCGCGGAGAATCCGCGCCACTATCACCTGATCGGCATCGGCGGTACGGCCATGGCGTCGCTGGCGGGGCTGCTGCGCGCGGCCGGGCACCGCGTCACCGGCAGCGACGAGAACGTGTACGAGCCCATGGCCAGCCAGCTGCGCAACCTGGGCATCGACTACGCCGAGGGGTACGCGCCCTCCAACCTGGACGTGAACCCCGACGTCGTGGTCGTGGGCAACGCCATCAGCCGCGGCAACGCCGAGCTGGAGGCGGTGCTGGACCGGCGGATGCACTACACCGCCGCCGCCGTGGTCATCAAGGACGAGCTGCTGCGCGGCCGCCACGTGCTGGCCGTCGCCGGCACGCACGGCAAGACGACCACGACCTCGCTGCTGGCGTGGATCCTGGAGAGCGCGGGGCTCAACCCGTCGTTCCTCATCGGCGGGATCGCGGAGAACTTCGGCAGCAGCTTCCGACTTACGGAGAGCGACTACTTCATCATCGAGGCCGACGAGTACGACACGGCGTACTTCGACAAGGGGCCCAAGATGTGGCACTACCTGCCCGTCACGGCCATCGTCAACAACATCGAGTTCGACCACGCCGACATCTACCGCGACGAAGAGGCGTACCGCTTCG
>DASUVG010000009.1:0-13310 GCA_036379135.1 Longimicrobium sp. | reverse complement strand
GAGAGCGCGGCTCGAATGCTCTTGCCCGACACCTGGAACGAGCGAACGCGCTCGTTGTCGTGCGGGACGAGCATGAGCGTCCAGCGGGATTGGGGCATGACCTGCGCTATGTAGTCAGGTGACGGAATCGCGCGGGCAGTGCAGATGCCCGCGCGCCGGGATGTCAGCCTTGGCTGGTGATGAAGGCAGCCAAGTTAGGCCCCGTGGACGAGGGTGTCAAGCAAACGCATGAGCCGCAAGCTCATACGCCCCTTCCGCCCTCCACGCCTGGCCCCGGTATCGATGGTGTGCACACCGGGTTCGCACCATCCGTTCCGTCCTCCATCCAGCGCCGCAAGTCGTTTCTCCGCAACCGATTGAAACAATCCGCCGCGCGGACGCAGGGCCCGGGCGGCGGTGCAGGATGCATGATCCATTGCAGAATCTGCTCCCGTAGCAGATGCGCAATAACTGAAACTCTAATCTGCCCCTTATCTCTCGTCTATCACCACATCGAAGTGGTCGATGTCGGGCGGCAGCGCCAGCAGCATCTCCTCGTCCTCCGGATAGTACCGGGCGCGGTGGACGTCGTCCCCCGCGAAGCCGCGGATGTCGTCCATCGAATCCCAGAAGGAGGTGAAGACGAACTCCGCGCGATCCTCCACGATGCGCCGCTGGATCTGCACGCCGCGGTTGCCCGGCGTCGCGCGGCAGTCTGCCAGGCCGGTGCGGCGCAGGTACCCGAGGTACCGATCCGCGTCCTCCGCGCGCGTCCGGCCGCGCCACACGCGGGCGATCATGCTTCCCGCTCCCGCAGGCGGTGCGTGGCCGCGGCGCGGACGGGAGCGGCGGGCGCGGGCGGCCGCGACGGCGCGTGGACGTGCGTTCCGCGGACGATCAACACTACCGCCAGGACGATGGCGGCGCCGGCGGCCAGCATCCGCGGGGTCAGCGCCTCGCCCGCCAGCGCCCAGCCCAGGATCACGGCGACGAAGGGGTTGATGTACACGTAGCTGGCCGCGCGGCTGGGCCCCTCCGTGTTCACCAGCCAGGTGAAGGCGCTGAAGGCGATCAGGGAGCCGAAGACGATCAGGTAGATCAGCGAGCCCACGGCCAGCGGGGTGAAGTCCGCCGCCCGCACGCGCGCCGTCTCGCCCAGGGCGGCGGAGGCGATCATCAGCATCACGCCGCCCGCCACCAGCGGCATTCCAGCGGCGTACGCGCCGGAGGCCGGCCGCCGCTCGCCCTGGAAGTAGATGGATCCCGCCCCCCACGACCCGGCCGCGATCAGCAGAACCACCAGGCCGACCAGGTCCAGCCCGCCATCGCCCCTGCCGCCCAGCGTGAGCATCCCCACGCCGCCCAGGCCGATGGCCACGCCCAGCATCGCGCGCCGCGAAGGTGCCCTTCCGCCCGGCAGCGCCCAGGTGATCAGCACGATCCAGAAGTGCTCGGTGGCGATCATCAGCGCCGCGATCCCGCTGGCGACGCGCTGCTCGGCCCAGAACAGGCCCCCGTGGCCCACCAGAAAGAACATCGCGCCCGTGGCCGCGGCCGCCCGCCACTGCGCACGCGTGGGCGCCGGGTGCCCGCGCAGCCGCGCCCACGCGAGCAGGATCGATCCGGCGGCGAGCGAGCGCAGCGCGACCAGCAGGAACGGCGGCACGGTCGCCACGCCCCACGCGATCGCGATGTACGTGGACCCCCAGATGAGCCAGGTGGACGCGTACGCGCCCAGCCGCAGCGCCTGCGGCCGGCTCACCGGTCCACCTCCAGGGTGTCGTGGAGCGTGATGCGGACGGATTCGTCGGCGTGCATCGTCGTCCTCCCCCTCATCCGGGTTGTATCCATCAAAAGCAGTTTTGATGGTTAGGTGGATGATAAGGGTGGACATCTAACCTGTCAACCGCCATCTTTTGGGTTAGATGAACCATGAGCACCGGATGCATGCATGATCGCCGAAAACCCGCTGGCCGGCCTGAACCTGATCGGCGGCCGGCTGAGCCTGGAGTTCGTGAACACGGTCGATACGCACGACACGCGGATCGACGACAAGCTGAACCGCTACGCCGACCTGGTGTGGTGGGCGCTGCGCGTGGGGATGATGGACGAGGCCGCCGCCGCGCCGCTGTTCGCCCGCGCGGAAGCGGAGCCCGCGGCCGCCGCGGACGTGTTCGCGCGCGCCCTGGAGCTGCGCGAGGCGCTCTACCGCGTCTTCGTCGGCGCGCGGGCGTCGGACGGCGCGCCGGACGATGCGGACCTGGCGGTGCTCAACCGCGAGCTGCCGCGCGCGCTCGGCTGGCTGCGCGTACGCGCGGCGGACGGGGGGTTCGCGTGGGGATGGGAGGATGCGGCGGAGCTGGACCGCATCCTCTGGCCGGTGGCGCGGGACGCGGCGGAGCTGCTGGTGTCGGGGGATCTGGCCCGCGTCGGCAAGTGTTGCGGGGAGAGCTGCGACTGGCTGTACCTGGACACCAGCCGCAACCGCAGCCGCCGCTGGTGCGACATGCAGTCGTGCGGCAACCGCGCCAAGGCCCGCCGCCACTACCACCGCGCGAAAGGCGGGGCGGGGGCGTAGGTAAGGGTGCGTGCGGTCCGCCTACCCCGGGCTGAAGCCCGGGGCTGGAACGGCCATAAGCCCCGCCCTGGGCTCGCGGAGCTCGCCCGGCGGGGCTACACCTGCTCGGGTCGTCTCAGGCCGGCGAGCCTGGATACCTGCCGGATTCACTCCATGATCGGACGCGGAGCCCCGCGCGGTTTGCGGGCTTTTGCGCAACGCGCGAACATCCAGCCGGAGCGGGATCGAATTCTCCCTTCCCCACGCTGTTTGTGGGGGTAAGGGCCGGGGATGGGGGGCGCCAGCGGCGCGCACCGCGGCTCGAGGGTGTCACCGCGAACGCGTCAGCCGCGGAAGCGGGACCACTCGACGCCCAGCTTGCGCATGCGGGCGCGGAGGGTGTGCGGGTTGATGCCGAGGAGCGCCGCCGCGCCGCCCGGCCCCTCGATGCGGCCGCGGGTGGCGGCCAGGGCGCGCCGCATGTGCTCCGCCATCGCCTCGTCCAGCGTGGCGATGGCGGGGACGGAGGCGCCGGCGGCCACGGGACCCGCCGCGGCGGCCGAGGGGGGCGGCGAGGTGCCCAGCGCCGCCGCCAACTCCATCCGGTGCCCGCCGCCCAGGATCACCGCGCGCTCGATCACCGCCGCCAGCTCGCGCACATTGCCGGGCCAGGGATAGGCCAGCAGCTGCTCCATCTCCTCCGGGCCCGGCACCAGCGGCGCGCCGCCCAGCCGCTGCCCCGCGCGCCAGGCAAAGTGCCCCGCCAGCGCCGGGATGTCGCCCGGGCGCTCGCGCAGGGGGGGCAGGTGGATGGGAAAGACGCTGATGCGGTACCACAGGTCCTCCCGAAAGGCGCGGGCCTGCACCATGGTGTGCAGGTCGCGGTGCGTGGCCGCGACGATGCGCACGTCCACCGTCTGCGTGCGGCGCCCGCCCACCCGCTCGAAGGTGCCGTCCTGCAGCACCCGCAGCAGCCGCACCTGCGCGTCCGGCGGCAGCTCGCCGATCTCGTCCAGGAACAGCGTTCCCCCGTCCGCCCGCTCGAACCACCCCGCGCGGTCGCTCACCGCGCCCGTAAAGCTGCCGCGCTCGTGCCCGAACAGCTCCGAGTCGATGAGCCCCGGCGGGATGGCGCCGCAGTTCACCCGCACGATGGGTCCGCTGGGCCGGGCGGAGCGCCGGTGGATTTCGCGGGCGATCACCTCCTTGCCCGTTCCCGTCTCGCCCAGCAGCAGCACGGGCACGTCCGTCGCCGCCACCTGCGTGACGCGGTCCAGCACGGTGCGCAGCCCGCCCTCCGCGCCCACGATGGCGTCGGCGATCTCCTGGCGGCCCAGCCGGGAGAGCAGGGCCTGGTTGTCGGCCTCCAGCGCCTCGCGCAGCCGCACCAGCTCGTGCACCTGCACGTCGTTGCGCAGCGCGGAGGCAAAGGGCTCCAGCAGCTGCGCGAACACGCCCTCGTGCGTGGCGCGGAACGCGCCGCCCACCGCCGCCAGCACTCCGATCATCCGCTCCCCGTCCAGCAGCGGCCCCGCCAGCGCCGCGCCCCGCCCGCCGCCGGGCACCAGCGTCCCCAGCAGCCCGTCCCGGCCGCCGCGGAGCACCGTCCCTTCGCGCCCCCATGCCAGCAGCGCCTCCAGCTGCGCGGCCGACAGCTCCGTGCGCGAGAGGGCGGGGGCCGGCGCGTCCGCGCGGCAGGCGCCCACCGCCACCGTCTCCAGCCGCAGCCGCGCCGCGTCCAGCCGCCGCACCAGCAGCGCATCCGCGGGGAGCTCGCGCCCCATCCGCTCTGCCAGCCGCTCCGTCGTCTCGTCGATCGTCGCGTGCCGGCCGGCTTCCCTCCACGCATCCAGCAGCAGCATCTACTCGCCTTGATATTTCACGGGTGAGCCCATATCCCGTGGAATATGACGGGTAAATCCGTGAAATACAACGGGTCTGTCGATGCGCCTCCTTCCCTGTCTCCAGCTAAGTCGCTGCCCTGCAACGGGTTGATGAAAAGGCGCCATCCCGGCACAGGCGGTGCTTTGTCTGCCGTAGGGCGACAACCCGCCCTTCCGACGTTTCGCCGCTCTTCCGCCGCCCGATCGATGCCACGCCCGTTCCCCATGCACGCCCCCGCGGCCGCGCTCGCCCTGTGCCTGTCGCTGCCCCTGGCCGCCGCCGCGCAGGCCGCGCCCGGCACCCAGCCGCCCGCCGCCCCGGCGCGCGACACGGTGCCCGCCGTGCCCGCCGTGCCCGCCGCCGCCGCCGCCGCCGCCGCACCTGCCCGGCCCGCGGCGGCCGCGGCGTCGGTCACGGCGGGGGCGGAGGGGTTCGGGGTGCGCTCGGCGGACGGAGCGTTCGCGCTGCGCCTGCGCGGCGGCGTGCAGTACGACGGCCGCTTCTTCGCTGAAGACACGGCGGACGCCGCCATCAACACCTTCGCGCTGCGGCGGGTGCGGGCGGACCTGCAGGGCACCCTGTACTCCCTGTACGACTTTCGCCTGTACATGGACTTCGCCAACAGCCAGGTGGAGCTGCTGGACGCCTACCTGGACGCGCGCTTCTCGCCGGCGGTGCGGGTGCGCGCGGGCAAGTTCAAGGTGCCCATGGGACTGGAGCGGCTGCAGACGCCCTGGAACGTGCTCTTTCCGGAGCGCGGCTTTCCCACCGCGCTGGTGCCCAACCGCGACGTGGGCGTGCAGCTGCACGGCGTGCTGGGCGGCGGCGTGCTGGAGTACGCCGCGGGCGTGTTCAACGGCACGCTGGACGGCGGCAACCAGGACGTGGACGCCGCCGACGGCAAGGACCTGGTGGGCCGCGTCTTCGTGCAGCCCTTCGTCAAATCCACCGGGCCCCTGCGGGGGCTGGGGATCGGCGTCGCGGCGAGCACGGGGACGCAGGAGGGGAGCAGCGCCGCGCCGCTCCTTCCCTCGTTCCGCACCTCCGGCCGCGAAATCTTTGCCCGCTACCGCACCGACGGCACGGCGCCCAACACCGCGCTGGCGGACGGCCGCCGCACGCGCCTGGCGCCGCAGGGCTACTGGTACCTGGGCCCGGTGGGCGTCCTCGGCGAGTATACCGTCAGCCGCCAGCGCGTGCGCCGGGCGGAGGAGGCGGCGGAGCTGGAGAACACCGCCTGGCAGGTGGAAGCCGCCTTTGCCCTGACGGGCGAGGCCGAGTCGTACCGCGGCATCGTCCCGGCGCGGGCGGCGGATCCCGCCAGGGGCGAGTGGGGCGCGGTGGAGCTGGTGGCCCGCGCGCACGCCCTTGGCATCGACGAAGACGCTTTCCCCCTCTACGCGGACCCCGCCCGGTCCATGCGCGGCGCCACCGCGTACGGCGCGGGCGTCAACTGGTACCTGAACCGCGCCGTCCGCGTGCTGCTGGCGTACGAGCGCACCACGTTCGATCCCTTCGGCGACGCCGCGGAGCGCCCGGCGGAAAGCTCCGTCATCAGCCGCGTGCAGGTCGTCTTCTGATCATCCACACGTCCATCTCCACCACCCCGGATCTCGAAGGATTCCGATGAACACGCGAACCGCGCTTCCCGCCGCGCTCCTGCTCACTGCCGCGCTCCTGCTGACCGCCGTGGGCGGCTGCGGCCCCGCGGACGCCGCGGACAGGGCGGCGACCAGGGCGCCGGCCGTGCGCACCCTGACGCTGGCCGCCTACACCACCCCGCGGGAGGTGTACGGCCGCGAGATCATCCCCGCCTTCCAGAAGATGTGGAAGGAAAAGACGGGGCAGGAGGTGCGCTTCGAGGAGTCGTACCTGGGGAGCGGCGCCCAGGCCCGCGCCGTCGTCGGCGGCTTCGAGGCGGACGTGGCGGCGCTCTCGCTGGAGCCCGACCTGCAGAAGCTGGTGGACGCCGGGCTGGTGCGCCCGGACTGGAACCGCGGCCCGTACGGCGGCATGGTCTCGCGCTCCATCGTGGTGCTGGGCGTGCGCCCGGGGAACCCCAAGGGGATCCGCGACTGGGACGACCTTCGCAAGCCGGGGATCAACATCCTCACGCCCAGCCCCCGGACCAGCGGCGGGGCGATGTGGAACGTGGCCGCGCTGCACGGCGCGGTGGCGCGCGGGCACGCCGGCGGTGGCGCGCAGCCGGAGGCGGTGCTGGGCGAGGTGCTGCGCAACGTGAGCATCATGGACAAGGGCGCGCGCGAGAGCATGCTCACCTTCGAGAGCGGCGTGGGCGACGTGGCCATCACCTACGAGAACGAGACGCTGGTGGCGAAGCAGGCGGGGAAGGCGATGGACTACGTGATTCCCCGCTCCACCATCCTCATCGAGAACCCCGTGGCGGTGGTGGACACCTACGCCGACAAGCACGGCAACCGCGACGTGGCCGAGGCGTTCGTCGCCTTTCTCACCACCCCCGAGGTGCAGCGGATGTACGCCCGCTACGGCCTGCGCGCCGTGGACGAGCGCGTGGCGGCGGAGACGGCGGCGCAGTATCCCCGCGTGCAGGACCTGTTCACCGTGCGCGACCTGGGCGGGTGGCCGGCGCTGACGTCGCGGCTGTTCGCGGCGGGCGCCTCGTTCGACCGGGCCTCGGCCGCCGCGGGGGCCGCCGCGCGATGAGCGGCTCCGCTCCCGCCGTTCGCCCCGGCGCCGCCGGGGTGGCGGTGCGCGCGGCGTTCGCGCTGTACATCGCCCTCCTGGTGGGGATCCCGCTGGCGGCGGTGGTGCACCGCGGCACGGCGGGCGGGGCGGGCGCCGTGTGGGACGCGGTGGCCGCCCCCGCGGCCGCCGACGCGCTGATCCGCACCCTGTGGACCGCGGCCCTGGTGGCCGCGGTCAACGCCGTCATGGGCACCGCCACCGCCTGGGTGCTGGTGCGCACCCGCTTTCCCGGCCGGTCGCTCCTTTCCGCGCTCGTCGACCTCCCCTTCGCCATCCCCACGCTGGTCGCCGGGGTGATGCTGGTGCTCCTCTTCGGCCCACAGGAGCCGCTGGGGAGGTGGATGGAGGTCGCCGGATTCCCCATCGCCTTCGCCTCGCCGGGGATCGTCCTGGCGCTGGCGTTCGTCACCCTTCCCTTCGTGGTCCGCGCGGTGGAGCCGGTGCTGATCGAGCTGGACCCGGCGGAGGAAGAGGCGGCGGAGACGCTGGGCGCCAGCCCGTGGACGGTCTTTCGCCGCATCACCTTTCCCGCGCTGCGGCCGGCCATCGCCTATGGCACGGTGCAGTCGTTCGCCCGCGGGCTGGCGGAGTTCGGGTCCATCATCGTCATCTCCGGCAACATCCCCTTTCGCACCCTCACCGCGCCCGTCCTCGTCTTTTCCGAGGTGGAGGGGGGGCGCCCCGAGGTGGCGGCGTCCGTCTCCGTGGTCCTGCTGGCGCTGGCGGTGCTGATGGCGCTGGCCGCGCGCGGGCTGCGCCGGGAGGGAGGCGCCCATGTCTGAGCAGACGGTGGAAGGGTTCGAGCCGGTGCGGGCCCCGCGCTCCGCACCGCAGGAGGCCGACGGCGCGCAGGCGCGGAGCGGCGGACGGACCGCCCCCCGCCCCCGGCGCGTGCTCCCTTGGGGGCGGTGGGCGCTGATCGCGGCCGTGCTGGCGTACCTGGCGGTGGTGCTGCTGCTGCCGCTGGGGGCGCTGGTCGCACGCGCGCTGGCGGAGGGGCCCGCGGCGCTGGCCCGGGCGCTGGCGTCGCCCGGCGCGCTGGCGGGGCTGTGGCACTCGCTGGTGGCGGTGGCGCTGGCGCTGGCCATCAACGGCACGCTGGGGGTGGCGGGGGCCATCGTCCTGGTGCGCCACCGCTTCTGGGGGCGGCGGGTGCTGGACCTGCTGGTGGACCTGCCGCTGGCCGTCTCGCCGGTGATGGTGGGCCTCGCCTTCCTCCTCGTCTTCGGCCGGGGCGGGTGGCTGCGCCCCCTGACGGACGCGCTGGGGATGCAGGTGGCGTTCGCCTTTACCGGCGTGGTGCTGGTGACGCTGTTCGTAACCCTTCCCTACACCATCCGCGAGGTGGGGTACCTGCTGCAGGAGGTGGGGACGGCGGAGGAGGAGGTGGCCGCCACCCTGGGCGCGACCCCCTGGCAGACCTTCCGCCGGGTGACGCTCCCCAACGTGCGCAACGCGCTGGGCGCGGGGCTCACGCTGACGGCGGCCCGCGCGCTGGGCGAGTTCGGGGCGGCGGTGGTGGTGGGCGGCGCCATCAGCGGGCGCACGCAGACGGCGACCACGTACATCTACGGCGAGATGGAGGCCCGCAACACGGCGGGCGCCTACGGCATGGCGCTGCTCCTGGCGGTCGTCAGCACCGCGCTCCTGCTGGTGCTGCGGCGCGCGGAACGACGGAAGAGGAACCGATGAGCATCCGGGTAGAAGGAGTGAGCCGCGCGTTCGGCGAGCTCAAGGCGGTGGACGACGTGAGCTTTACGGTGAACCCCGGCGAGCTGGTGGCGCTGCTGGGCCCGTCGGGCGGGGGAAAGAGCACGCTGCTGCGCATCATCGCCGGGCTGGAGACGGCGGACGCGGGGTCGGTGTGGCTGGACGGCGAGGAGGTGGGCCACCTGCACGCCCGCACGCGCCGCGTGGGCTTCGTCTTTCAGCACTACGCGCTCTTCCGGCACATGACGGTGGCGCAGAACGTGGCGTTCGGGCTGGACGTGCGCGCGGTGCCGGCGGCGGAGCGCGACGCACGGGTCAACGAGCTGCTGGAGCTGATGGGGCTGGGCGGGCTGGGGCACCGCCGCCCGGACGAGCTTTCCGGCGGGCAGCGGCAGCGCGTCGCCCTCGCGCGGGCGCTGGCCCCGCGGCCGCGCCTGCTGATGCTGGACGAGCCGTTTGCCGCCATCGACGCCCGCGTGCGCGAGGAGCTGCGGCAGTGGCTGCGCGCCCTGCACGACGAGGTGCATGTCACCTCGCTCTTCGTCACCCACGACCAGCAGGAGGCGTTCGCGCTGGCGGACCGGGTGCTGGTCATCAACCGCGGCCGGCTGGAGCAGGCCGGCACCCCCGCCGAGATCCTGGACCGCCCCGCCACGGAGTTCATCGCCCGCTTCGTGGGGGACGTGAACGTGCTGGACGCCTTCGCGCGGGGTGGCGAGGCCCGCGCGGGCGCCCTGCGCGTGGCCGTCCCCGACGTGGAGGACGGCCAGGTGCGGCTGGTGATCCGCTCGTACGACCTGCGCTTTCGCCGCGCGGGCGACGGCCCCGCCACCGTGCGCCGCCTGGTGCACCTGGGCGACAAGGTCAAGATAGAGGCGCAGATCGACGGCGCGGGCCTTCTCTGCGCCCAGCTCTCCCGCTACGACGACGCGCTGCGGGAGCTGGAGCCCGGCGCGCGGGTGGCGGTAGACGTGGCGCACGTGCGCAGTTATCCATTGAGTCCCGCCTGAGCCCGATCACCCTGTCCCGGCCCGACCTTGACCCGGAACGCCCGATGAACGCGACCGTGGCCGCGCCCGCGCTGCCCCTGCTGAACGAAGAGGCGCCCCTGCGCGCGCTGGCCGACCCGGTGACGCCCGTGGCGCACTTCTACCAGCGCACCAACTTCCTGGTCCCGGAGATCGATCCCGCCGCCTGGACGCTTTGCGTGGGTGGCGCGGTGCGGGATCCGCTCGCGCTGGGGCTCGACGAGCTGCGGGCGATGCCGGCGCGGACCCTGGCCGTGACGATGGAGTGCGCTGGCAACGGGCGCAGTCTGGTGACGCCGCTGCCGCCGGGGCAGCCGTGGAAGCTGGGCGCCGTGAGCACCGCCCGCTTTACGGGCGTCCCCCTGCGCGACGTGCTGCAGCGGGCGGGGGTGGACGCCCGCGCCGTGGAGGTGATGTTCGCGGGGGTCGACGCCGGCGCCGTGAGCCCGGGGCGCACGGTCCGCTTCGAGCGCAGCCTGCCGCTGGAGAGGGCGAGGCACCCGGACGTGCTGCTGGCGTGGGAGATGAACGGCGAGCCGCTGCCGCCGCGGCACGGCTACCCGCTGCGCCTGGTGGTGCCGGGGTGGTACGGCGTGGCGTCGGTCAAGTGGCTCACGGAGATCCGCGTGCTGGACGCGCCGTTCGACGGCCACTTTCAGACGGAGCGCTACATCTACCTGGGCGAGCCGGGCGTCGCCGACGGCACGCCGGTGACGGCGATGCGCGTGCGTGCCCTGATCGTGCAGCCGGCGGAAGACGAGCGGCTGGCGCCCGGCGCGGCGACGGTGGTGCGCGGCGCCGCCTGGTCTGGCGAGGCGCCGGTGAGCCGCGTGGAGGTGAGCGTGGATGGCGGTGCCACCTGGCGCGACGCGCACCTGGGCGCCGCCGCCTCCCCCTATTCCGCGGTCGCGTGGAGCATCGCGTGGACGCCGGCGCACGCGGGCCGCCACGCCCTCCTCGCCCGCGCCTCCGACGCGGCCGGCAACGTCCAGCCGATGGAGCCCGTGTGGAACGAGCTGGGCTACGGCAACAACTCCGTCCACCGCCTGGAGGTCGAGGTCGGCTGACGGCGCCATCGAATGTTGATTTCCTGAGAGTGTGTTTAAGAATCACCCTCAACGATTGATTTCCTGAGGGAGGCGCCGCTCCCAACCCGCTGCTACATAAGGAATTTGGCGCCGACCGAAGGACCTCGCCGGCAGCACCTGGGGACTGGATCACTGCCGCGTAGCCAGCTCCGCGATAGCCGACACGAGATCCTTCGGTCGCGCGCAAGCGGTTGAGTAACTTCAAGTTACGGAGGCGCGCTCCCTCAGGAAATCAATACTCGGTTATCTGGAAGACTAGATTCTTAAACACATTCTGTGGGAGGCGCCGCGCAGAACCCGGCATCATGATGAAGCCGGAGCGCCGACCGAAGGATCTCGCCAGCAGAACCGCGGGGCTGGCTTCATGCCGTGAATCCAGCCCCGGCGCAGCCGAGAGAAGATCCTTCGGTCGCGCGCCACCCGCGGTGCAGGCGACTCAATTTCGCGTGGCGCTCCCTCAGGAAGTCATATCAGCACTTTTCTGTACGAAATTCGGCGATCGCGCTGATGGGGGGCCGCCACCGTCGGACGCCGCTGTTTGCGCGTGAGCGCCCATGGAGTTGAAGCCCCGTTCGGCGAGCGCAAGCGAGCCGAGACGGGGCTTATCGCTGTCCCAGCGGCGGGTTTACCCGCTCACGCGGCGGGGCACTGCCGCACACGACGAAGGCCCGGCATCGCGCCGGGCCTTCTTTCGCACTTTCGTACTTTCGTACTTTCGTACTGCCTCACGCCGCCGCGGGAACCTCGGGGCGCGGAAAGAGGATCGCGCCCGCGCTCGTCTTCCACCCGGACACGTCCAGCGTCGCCAGCTCGTCGAAGGAGGGCAGGGTGTCGCGGCCGGAGCCCAGGCGCTCCCACAGCTCCGCCATCTTCACCGGCATGAACGGCGAGAGCAGCACCGCCGCGGCCGCCAGGTAGCGCACGGTCGTCGCGAGCACCAGGTCCAGCTCGTCCGCGCGGGCGGGATCCTTCGCGATGGACCAGGGCTGCCTCTCCGCCACCAGCGCGTTGGCCACGCGCACCACCTCGTACGCCGCGCCGGCGCCCTCGTGCAGCAGGTTGGCGTCCATCGCCGCGCGATAGGCCTCCACCGCGCCGGCGATCGCCCCATCCACCCCTACCGGCGACGCGGGGACCACGCCGTCGCGGAACCTGGCCAGCATCGACGTCCCGCGGCTGGCCAGGTTCCCCAGCCCGTTGGCCAGCTCCGACGTGTAGCGCTCGGTGAACCGCTCCCAGCTGAAGTTGCCGTCGTTGTCCCACGGCACCTCGCGCAGGAGAAAGTAGCGGAACGCGTCGGGTCCGAAGCGGTCGACGGCCTCGCCCAGGTCCAGCCCCACGCCCGACGACTTGCTGAAGCGCTCACCGCCCAGCAGCACGAACCCGTGCCCCCAGACGCGCTCCGGCAGCGGCAGCCCCGCGGCTTCCAGCATCGCGGGCCAGATGATGGCGTGCAGCCGCGTGATGTCCTTGCCCACCACGTGCAGCTGCGCCGGCCACCACGCCTGCCAGTCGCCGTCTGGATATCCCGTGTCCGTCAGGTAGTTGGGCAGCGCGTCGAACCACACCCAGGTCCCCTGCTCCACCCCGTCGGACGTGGGGCGGGGAAAGGGGATGGCCCACGCCAGCCGCGCGCGGGTGACGGAGATGTCCTCCAGCCCCGAGTCCATCAGCGCCAGCAGCTCGTTGCGCCGCGACTCGGGAAGGATGAAGTCCGGGTTGGCCTCGAAGTGCGCGCGCAGAAAGGGCTCGTAGCGGGAGAGGCGGAAGAACCAGTTGCGCTCCTCCGTCCACTGCAGCTCGCGGGTGGGATGCAGAACGCAGTGGCCGTCCTGGATCTCGTTCTCGCGCTTGAACAGCTCGCACCCCACGCAGTACCACCCCTCGTACGACTTCTCGTAGAAGTCGTCGGGGTTGCGCTCGAAGATTCGCTCGATGAGCGCCTTCACCCCGCGCTTGTGGTGCTCCTGCGTGGTGCGCACCCAGCGGTCGTTGCTCACGCCGAGCCGCTTCCAGAAGCCCTCGAAGCGCGCCGCCAGCTCGTCCACCAGCGCCTGCGGGGTGATGCCGCGCGCCGCCGCCGCCTGCGCCACCTTCTGCCCGTGCTCGTCCATCCCCATGCAGAACCGCACCTCGTCGCCGGCCAGCCGGTGGTACCGGGCAATGGCGTCGGCGCCGATCTTTTCGAACGCGTGCCCCTGGTGCGGGTCGCCGTTGGCGTAGTCGATGGCGGTGGTGATGTAGAAGCGGCGGCTCACTCGGGTCTCGGCTCCGGCTGTCGGCGCGGCCTGCGCGGGGGGCGCTGCGGCTGCGCGGGGTTGGGAAGGGTGGGGCGCG
>DASUVG010000008.1:0-20423 GCA_036379135.1 Longimicrobium sp. | reverse complement strand
GGCCTTGATGGCCGAGAAGTGGACGAACAGGTCCCTGCCACCCTCGCGTTCGATGAAGCCGAAGCCCTTGGCGTCATTGAACCACTTAACCTTCCCGGTCGAACGGGACATCTCCTACTCCTGCTGCTGCGGTGAGCATGTACCGGCGCGGACGGGGCCGCGCCGTGGTTCCCCGCGCCGGACCGTCCGGCGCGCGGGCAATGCGCCCATGGCGGGCGCGTTGTTCTGTGGCATCCGGGGCGCCGGACGCACGCGCGCGTCCGGGTGTCCGGCCTCTCCGTGGGTGTGGTCGTGCTGATCCTGCGGAAACCGGGAGTACGCGGGGAAAGGACTGCTCTTTCGCGCGGCTGGGCTCGCGGGGGCCACCTGCGGAGGATGTTGCCGATCTTGGCGCCCTAGATAAGGCGCCCCCGGGCCAATGTCAAGAAAAATCTTGGCCGCGGGGGTATTTTCGCTCCTCAGGGGACATTCGCGGGGAGCCTGATCTCGATCCCGGAGCCGCCGAGGACGCACACCAGCCGCTGCTTCACCTCGCCGCCCATCTGCGAGACCAGCCAGGCCACCACCCCGGGCCGCCACTCGTCCTCGCCCGCCACGCGGCGCGCGGGGGGGCCGCCGGCGCCCGGGGCGCGGCCGTCGTCCTCCACCCCCAGCACCACGAAGCCGCGGCCGTCGGGCTCCTCTTCCGAGCGCAGCTCCAGCAGCACGCGGGTGCGGGCGCGGCGGGCGGCGCCGGCGAGAAGGTTCGCCGTCAGGCGCGAGAGAAAGCTCTCGCGCCCGGGCACCACCGTCCCCGGCGGCAGGTCGCACACCAGGCGCACCTCCACCTGCGGGCCGCTGGAGGGAAGAAAGCGGCGCACGGCGCGCTCCACCGTCTCGCGGGGATCGTACGTCACCTCGGGGCTCATCGCGGCGCCGCGCAGCACGTCCATCACGTCGCGCAGCATCGCCCGCATCTCCGTTCCCGCCTCGACCGTGCGCTGCAGCTCGGGAAGGGGCGAGCGGCCGTGGCGCGCGTCCTCCGCCGCCAGCCGCGCCCGCTGCTCCAGCGAGTACGCCGCGTCGGCAAGGTCGTGAAGCAGCTCCGCCGAAACCTGCCCCAGCGCCTCCATCCGCTCCCGCACCGCCACGATGGAGCGGCCGTTCTCGCCGCCGGATGCGCCCTGTGGTCCGGGCATCATGCTCGCCTCCCTCTCCTTCGGTTCACGCCGCGCCGGCCAGCAGGCCGGGGTGCGCGATCGGCTCCCTGCCACGCGCGGGGAGCTCCGCCTCCCGCGCCTGCCGCTCCGTCTCGTCCGCCGCCCCTTCCGCCCGAAAGCGGCCCGCCAGCGCGTCCAGCGTGGCCGCGGCCGACGCCGTGCGCTGGCTGGTGGCCGCCAGCGACTCCATGGCGTGCCGCTGCTCCCCCGCGGCCCCCGCGCTGCGCCGCGCCCGCTCCAGCGACGCGTCCGCCAGGGTGCGGATGCGCCCCACGTCCGCGCGCAGCGCCTGCATGGCCGCCGCCTGCCGGTCCACGTCGCCGGTGATGCGCTCGATGAACCGCACCGTCCGCGACAGCCCCTCCACGATGATCCCCAGCGAGTCCTTGCCCGCCCCCGCCACGGCCCCCACGCCGCCGATGCGCGCGGAGCCCGCCTGCAGCCGGCCGCGCACCTCCGCCAGCGCCGTCGCCGTCTCCTCCACCACCCCCGCGACCTCGGAGGCGGAGGTGGCGGCCTGCGCGGCAAGCTGCCGCACCTCTCCTGCCACCACGGCAAAGCCGCGCCCCTGCTCGCCCGCGCGGGCGGCCTCGATGGCGGCGTTCAGCGCCAGCAGGTTGGTCTGCTCCGCGATCTCGCCGATCGCCGTCACGAAGCCGCTCACCCGCGCTCCCGCCGCCTCCAGCGCGTCCACGGCCGCGGCCAGGCGGCCGTAGTCGTCCGTCAGCTCGACGAGGAGCGAGCCTGCCCTTTCCACCCGCCGCGCGTGCTCCTCGGCCTCGCCGCGCAGCGCGCGGGCGGCCTCCATGCTCCGCGCCGCCTCCGCGCGCAGCTCCGCGCTCTCCCGCGCAATGCCCTGCACGGCGGCTTCGCCGCTGGCCACCAGCTCCAGCTGCTGCCCCGCCTCTTCCGCCCCCTGCGTGGTCGCGTCGCCGATCACCCGCGCCGCCGCCTGCACCTCTTCCGCCGTGGATCGCAGCGTGTGGGAAAGGGAGGCGAGCGAGCGGGCGTGCTCCTGGATCTGCCGGACGACGTCGCCCACCGCGTGCGACATCCCGTTCACGGAGACGGAGAGAAAGCCGATGTCGTCCAGGTGCCGGTCCGGCAGGCGGCCGGTAAAGTCGCCCTCCTGGGCGCGCGCCAGCGACTCCCGCACGCGCCGCAGCCGGCGGGTGTAGGCCATCGGCCCCACGGCGGCCAGCCAGGCGGAGCCCAGAAGGAACAGGCTCTCCAGGGCGATCAGCGCCGGGTCCGCCGGCACGTCCGCCACCGCGAAGCCCAGGGCGCGGCCCGCGGGGTAGACCACGATGGTCGCCGCCCACATCGCCCGGGCGGCGCGCGGCATCCCCAGCGCGTATCCGCCCACGATGAAGACGATGAACGGCATCCCCAGGTAGCCGTGCACCCCCAGCGAGGCGATCAGCCCCACGATCAGCGCGGCGTCGATCGTCATCATCCCCCAGAACTGGGCGGGGGAGAAGCGGGTGCGCTGCAGCCGGAGCGCGGCCGCGTTGGCCACGAAGCTGGTGAGGGCCAGCCCCAGGGCGATGGGGACGGAGATGCGGAAGACCTGCGTGAAGATCCCCGCCAGCGCCAGCACCATGGCCAGCGTGGTAATGGCCCAGCGCTTCTGGATCGCCTGCCGGTGCCGCTCCTGCATGACCAGGAGCCGCTCGCGGGCAAAGAGCTCGCTGAAGTGGGCGGAGGAGCCGTTCAGGGCGACCTGCATGCTGCGGTGTGGCGTGGGAGGGGACCGCGGAGCCGCGCACCGTCTGTGGCGTGAATGGACATTGTTGCTCCACAGCCCCCGATAAGTCAAGCAGTTGCGTGCAGGGAACCCGCCGTTTGCCGCAGCAGGTCCCACGCGGAGCGCACGTGTTCCTCCGTCGTCCGCAGGTTGCCGATGGCCAGCCGCAGCGCGAGCCGCCCGCCGACCCGCGTGTGGCTGATAAAGGCATGCCCGCTGGCGTTCACCGCCGCCATCACGCGCTCGTTGTGCGCGTCCGCGGCCTCGCCGTCCATCCCCGGCGGCGCGTGGCGGAACACCACCAGGCTCAGCGGCACCGGCGCCATCACCTCCCACCCCGGCTCGGCCTCCATCCACTCCGCCAGCTCCTGGGCAAGGCGGACGTGCTCGCGGATGCGCGCCGCCATCCCCTCCGCCCCGAACCAGCGCAGCACCATCCACAGCTTGAGCGCGCGGAACCGCTTGCCCAGCGCCGGGCCGTAGTCCATCAGGTTGGTGACGGACTCGCCTTCGGGGGTGATCAGGTACTCGGGGACGAGGGAGAACGCGCGGCGGATGACCTCCGGGCGGCGGGAATAGAGCACCGAGCAGTCGATGGGGACGAACATCCACTTGTGCGGATTGACGACCAGCGAGTCCGCCCGCTCCGCGCCGTCCAGGACGTGCCGCAGCTCCGGGACGAGCGCCGCCGAGCCGCCGTACGCCGCGTCCACGTGCAGCCAGACCCCCTGCCGTTCGCAGACGTCGGCGATGGCGGGGACGGGGTCGATGCTGCTGGTCGACGTCGTCCCCACCGTCGCGACGACGCACAGGGGGTGGATGCCGGCCGCGCGGTCCTCTTCGATCGCCCGCTCCAGCGCCGCGGGATCCATGCGGAACGCCTCGTCCGTGGGGATCTTCCGCGTCCCCGCCATCCCGATCCCCAGCGTGATCCCCGCCTTGTCGATGGACGAATGCACCTCGCGCGACGCGTAGACGCGCAGCCGCGGCAGCCCGCTCATCCCCTCCTCGCGCACCCCCAGCCCCGCCGCCTCGCGCGCCGCCGCGATGGCGACGAGCGTGGAGATGGACGCGGTGTCCTGGATGGTGCCGTGGAACCCCTCCGGCAGCCCCATCAGCTGCCGCAGCCAGTCCAGCGTGCGCTCCTCCAGCTCCGTCTGGGCGGGGCCGGTGCGCCAGAGCATGGCGTTGGTGTTCAGCGCCGCGGACAGCATCTCGCCCAGGATCCCCGGCCCCGAGCCGGTGACGGCGAAGTAGGCGAAGAAGTCCGGGTGGTTCCAGTGCGTCACCCCGGGAACGATGACATCGCGGAAGTCGCGGAGGATGTCTTCCACCGCCTCGCCCTGCTCCGGCGCGGACGCCGGCAGCCGCGCCGCCACCTCCCCCGGCTGCACCCGCGCCAGCACGGGGTACTCGCCCACGTTCGCCAGGTAGTCCGCCATCCAGTCGACCACCGCGTGCGCGTGGCGCCGGAACTCCTCCGGCGGCATGTCGCCGGACATCGCATTCGTAGTGTCGGTCATTCGTCTGATCCGGTGCTGCGGAACGGAGGGTGGTGCGAGCGCCGGGCGCCCCCCTCTCCCGGCCTCTCCCCCGCCTCTCCCCCATGAACTGCATGGGGGAGAGCTGGGGGAGAGGAGAATTGATTGCGCTCCGGCCGGCATCGAACTGCGTCCGCCGGGGTGCCCCTCCCCCGGCCCCTCCCCGCTCGTTCCTCGCGGAGAGGGGAGAATTCGATTGCGCTCCGGAAGCTGCGGCTCGCGTCACCCTTCCCCCACGCAGTTTGTGGGGGAAGGGCCGGGGATGGGGGGCGGCCGACCATCGCGCGCCAGTTTCGGCCGTAGCTCAGGGAAGCCAGCCCTTCATCAACCTCCCCCGGCAGCTTCGGGGAGGTGGGAGAGTGGTGCTCGCCCGGAGGGGGCCTGCGCGGGATCGTCCGGAGCGCCCCCCGCCCCCGTCGCACTCACGCACTCACGCACTCACGCACTCACGCACTTTCGCACTTTCGCACTTTCGCACTTCCCCTAACTTACGCCCCGTCCGCGTCCCCCGCACATCGCAGGAGCCGATGATCCGCACCTCCCCGCAGGTCGCCGACGCGCTCGCGCGGTTCCGCCCCGTCGTGGCGCTGGAAAGCACGGTGCTCGCGCACGGGCTGCCGCGCCCGCGCAACCTGCAGGTGGGGCTGGCGATGGAAGAGGCCGTCGCGTCCGCGGGCGCGGTGCCGGCCACCGTCGGCGTCGTGGCGGGCGTGCCGCGGGTGGGGATGGAGCGCGCGGAGATCGAGCACCTGGCCATGGCGGACGGCGTGCTCAAGCTCTCCACGCGCGACCTGGCCGTCCCCGTGGCGCGCGGAACGGACGGCGCGACCACCGTGGCCGCGACCATGTGGCTGGCCGTGCGCGCGGGGGTGCGCGTGTTCGCCACGGGCGGCATCGGCGGCGTGCACCGCGGCGACGGCCGCGACGTCTCCGCGGACCTTACGGAGCTGGGGCGCACGCCCATGCTGGTGGTCTGCGCCGGCGCCAAGTCCGTCCTGGACCTCCCCGCCACCCGCGAGGCGCTGGAGACGGCCGGCGTGCTCGTCGTCGGATACGGCACGGACGAGCTGCCGGCGTTCTACTCCGCCCGCAGCGGCATCCCCGTGGACGTGCGCGTGGACGATGCGGCGCAGGCCGCGGAGCTCTGGCGCGCGCACCGCGACTTCGGCCTCCCCGGCGCCATGCTCCTCTGCGTCCCGCCGCCCGCCGAGCACGCGCTGCAGGCGGACGAGGTGGACGGCGCCATCGCCGCCGCGCTGGACCAGGCGCGCCGCGAAGGGATCCGCGGCAAGGAGGTCACCCCCTTCCTTCTCCGCGCCGTCGCGGAGGCGACCGGTGGCCGCTCGCTGGAGGCGAACGTCGCGCTGCTGCTGAACAACGCGCGCGTGGCCGCCTCCGTCGCGGTCGCCGTGGCGCGGGCGGACGGCGCGTGAGCAAGGCGGCTATCCGCGCCCGGGCGCGCGCCTTTCTGCGCGCCCTTCCCCCCGCCGAGCGCGCCGCCGCCCAGGCGCGGATCGCGCGGCGCGTGTGGGACGTCCCCGAAGTCGCCGCCGCGCGCACGCTCCTCCTCTACGCCTCGCTGCCGGAAGAGGTGGGGACGGACGAGATCGCCGCGGAAGCACGGCGGCGCGGCGTCACCCTCGTCTATCCGCGCTGCCTCCCCGAGGGGCGGATGACGCTGCACGCCGTCGATTCGCCCGACGCGCTGCGCCCCGGCCGCTTCGGCATCCGCGAGCCCGACGCCGACGCCTGCCCCGTCCGCCAGGCGGGCGACGTAGACGCCGCGCTGATCCCCGGCCTGGGGTGGGACCGCGCCGGCCACCGCCTGGGCCGCGGCGGCGGCTACTACGACCGCCTGCTCGCCCACCCCGACTGGCGCGGCTTCCGCTGCGGCCTCTTCTTCGCCGCGCAGGAAACCCCCGCCGTTCCCCGCGAAGCCTGGGACATCCGCCTCGACGCCATCGTCACGGAGTCCGAAGTGATCCGCTGATGGCGGATAATGGACGATGTGGACGGAGTCGTCGGAACCGCTATCTTCATCCCGCCAATGTGCTGCAACTGTGATCAGGAGCGGGTGAGATGACGGGCACTCAGGGCGTCAGCTTCGATCCACTCGCGCTGCGGGCAAGCTTGGCGGATCGGGACGAGAGCTATGCCGCATTCCTCGCGGATCCGCTCTTTGCCGATGAAGCGGCGGCGATGATGCCCGGGCTGGCCGAATGGCACGCGTACCGTGGTCAACCTACCGCGGAGCAGGAGCCAGCGGGACTCTCGGCGGGTGATTTCGCGAACGCCTATCGCGATATCCCGCACCCGGCCGGCATTCTGGAAAAGCGCCGGGGCGAATGAACGACGGCAGGAGGCTTTTCCGGCTGCGGACCCGCAACCGCCTGGAACGCCGCACACACCCGGGCCGCCGAGTCCGCGCAGGCGGACTTCGTGCCTTTGTAGCCGCGGTTTCAACCGCCCCAGACGGATCCAGCGGTATGACGAAGGGGGTGGATGACGATCGTCATCCACCCCCTTCGCGCTCTGGCTCCTCCCGCCGCTGCATCCACGGACCGCTCCCGAACGCAATCGACGGACTCAACCGGAGCCACCTGACTCCGTTCGACTCCGTCGACTCGTGTGCTGCGAATCCGTTCCCGACTGACCCCCCGACCGCGAACCGGCTTCAGCGCGTCGTCTGGCCGGTGCGCTCGGCGGCGCCGATGCTGCGCGGCGCGGGGGCCGCGGGCTCGCGGCAGCGGGCGCCCTCCCACACCTTGCGCCAGCTCCCCTTGTCGCGCGAAACCGCCTCGTACCACGACTCGCGCGTGCCGAACACCTGGATCAGCATCTCGCCCCCGCCCGCGCCGTTCCAGTTCAGGTGGTCCACCAGCTTGGGTGCGCCCTTGCCCGTCTTGTCGTAGTCGCGCACCTCGGTGTAGATGGGGGTGTACCCCGCGCGCTGCTCGTAGCTGGCCACGTAGAACACGCTGTACCCCTCGGGGTCCGCCGGCCCCACCCCCAGGTTGTCGCCCACCAGGTAGGTGGCCGACATCTCCGACTGCCCGCCCAGCACCAGGTTGAGCGCCTGCAGGTCCCGCTGCGCCCCCGGCCAGCTGCGCGGCCGCTGCAGCCCGTTCTGCAGCACCAGCCGCTCGGCGACCAGCGAGGCGTAGCGCTGAATGGTGCCCTCCACCTGCGGCGGCGTGTACTCGCCGATCACCTGCGGGGCCAGCCCGCGCCGGAACGCCAGGAACTCGCGCTCCGCCGCCGCCGCCGCCACCGTGCTGGCCTGCCCGGTGGAGGTGGGCACGCCGCACGCCGTCACCGGCCCCGCCGCCTTGACGATCATCGACCCCACCTCGGCGCCGCGGCGGAACAGGACGAACTCGGTGTTCACGTCCATCACCGCCTGGCGGAACCGCTGCTCGTACGCCTGCGGCGCCACCCCCGCCGGCTTGCGGATGGAGCGCAGCGAGTCGCCCGAGATCTCGGCCACGGGGGTGATGTTGGCCGTGCCGTCAGGGTTGCGCACCACGTGAAAGAGCACGCGGCCCGTCGGCAGCCCCAGTCCGGCCACGGTGCCGGGCTCGGGGACGTTCGCCTCGCCCGCGCCGGGGGGCGGGGGGGTGACCACCTGGACGGTCGCGCCGCCCCAGTCCACGTTGTCGCACGCGGCCAGAGCGGTTACAATCAGGGGCGCCGCCACGCGGACGGCGCGGGCTGCCACGACGCGCATCTTCACGGTCTTCTGGAATCCTGGGGAGCGGGCCGGGCCCACCGTCCGGCCGGCTTTTGTTTTCCGGGAACGGCCGGGGCCTTGCACACGCGGGCGCTGCAAGCAAGGAACCGGCCAAGCGCGGCAAGCTACGACGCTACCCATCCGCTGCCAAGATGATCGACGAGAGTGAGTTTCGCCGGGTGATCGGACACTTTGCCACCGGCGTCTCCGTAGTCACCTCGTGCCGGCAGGACGGGGCCGCCTGCGGACTGACGGTGAGCGCCGTGAGCTCGCTGTCGCTGGACCCCACCATGGTGCTGGTGTGCGTGGACCGGGAGTCCGACACCCACGGGTGGATCGAGGGCGCCGGATACTACGCGGTCAACGTGCTGGAAGAGGGCCGCGGCGAGACGCTGGCGCGCCGCTTTGCCGCCGGCGGCGCGGAGGAGAAGTTCCGCGGCACCGCGTGGCGGCCCGAGCGCACCGGCGCCCCCGTGCTGGACGAGGCGCTGGCCTGGATGGACTGCCGCGTGACCGCCGCCCTTCCCGGCGGCGATCACACCATTTTCATTGGCGAGGTGCTTGCCGCCGACGCCCGCGAAGGAACCCCGCTACTTTATTATCGTGGAGGATACGGCCGATTCGAGTCCTGACGCCCGCCGGCCCGCCGGGCCGGTGCTGGCGCGCGCCGCGCTGGCCGGGCTGGCGCTGGGCGTGGTGGCGTTCGCCGCGGCGAGCCTGATCCTGTACGAGGCGCGGGGCGTGCTCCCCGCGGCCGGCGGCGTGGTGGCCACCTTTGCCGCCGCGCTGGCCGCCGGCCTGTGGGCCGGCTCTCCCGAGGCGCGCCCGGAGCAGGCGCCCACCTGGCGCTGGGTGGGGGCCGGCGTGGCCGTGGCCGTGGCCGGCGTGTTCGGTACGCTGTGGACCTACTTTCAGCTGGAGCGCTTCGGCGGCGCCACGCGCGCGCTGGCGCTGCTCTTTCTGGTCGGCATCCCCGTCTACGCCATCGGCTTTCTTCTCCCCGCGCTGGCCGCGTGGGCGTCGCACTTTCATGCGCCGCACCCGGACGCCCACGAGGACGAGCCCGCCGCCGCCCTGTCGCGCGGCGCGGAGCAGACGGTGATGGCGGTGCTGATCGGCGCGGCGGTGGGCGCCGCGCTCAGCGGCCTCTTCTTTCTCCCCTCCATCAGCCCCGGCCCGCTGATGCTGGCCGCCGGCGCCATGCTGACCTTTCCCCTCTTCTTTCCGCGCGAGGTCGCGTCGCGGGCGGACGGGGGCGAGCGGCTGCTGTACGAGGAGGAGACGGCGTACGGCACGCTGCGGGTCACGCAGATCATCCACCCCGGCGGCCGCCGCCAGCCGGAGCTGCGGCTGTACGTGGACGAGGAGATCGAGTCCGGCGAGCTGGAGCGCAGCGGCGCGCCCACCTTTGCCTACGTGGCCGCCGCGGAGCGCTGGCTGCGCGAGGTGACGCCGGACGGCGCGTCGTACCTGTTCCTGGGCGGCGGCGCCTATACCCTGCCGCGCCGCATCGCGGAGGACGATCCCGGCGCGCGCATCACCGTGGTGGAGCTGGACCCCGCGGTCACCCGCATCGCCTACCGCTGGTTCGGGCTGCGGCAGGAGCACGGCATCGTGTCGATGCACGGCGACGGACGCGCGGTGGCTTCCACCCTCCCGCGGGGAGCGTGGGAGCGCGTGGTGGTGGACGTGTACGGCGGCGGCGAGCAGGTGCCGCACCACCTGGTGACGGCGGAGGCGATGTCACTGGTGCGCGCGCTGCTCAAGCCGGACGGCGTGGCGCTGCTCAACGTGATCGGCGTGGCGCGCGGCGAGGGGGAGTGCCGCTTCTGGTCGGTGGTGCGGACGGTGGCGGCGTCGTTTCCGGCCGTGCGGCTGTACGTGCACGTGGGACGCGACTTTCCCGAGCGGCAGAACTTCCTTCTGGCCGCGTCGGCGGACCCGTCGTTCGCCTTTCCGGCGCGGGCGGGGCTGTTCGATGCCTGGCCGGCGGAGGAGTGGCCCGCGCTGGCGTGCGCGGGCGTGCTGCGCGACCGGACGGACGGCGCGCAAACGGACGCCGCGCCCCCCGTGGGCGGGGAGCGCGGCGTGGCGGCGGTGCCGGCGCGGGCGGACTAGCGGGCCTTGTTGCGCTTCTGCGCCTTTTTCTGCTGGCGCTGCATCTCGCCCTGCATGAACTCCATCGCCTTGCGGCGCTGCTCCAGGTGCCGCTTCATCTGCTCGGCCTGCTTGAGCTTTACGCCGCTGGCGCCGGTGTAGCGCTGCTTGTCCAGCAGGCGCTTCTGAAAGCGCACCATGGGGCCCGCCAGGTAGCGCACCACGAACGCGCGGAACCACTTGCCCTTGGCCTTGTAGTCCTCGATCACGAACGGGATGGCCTCCGCCTGGTCGTGCAGCTGCCGGTGCTGCTCCTCGGGAGAGAGCTTCTTCTTCTTGGTCTTGGCCATGGCGTGCTATACCTGACGTCGGGATTTTGCGCAGAGGGCGCCGGGCGGCCCGGCGAACGCGTTCGGTACACCGTCCCCCTGGGGCGGTTCTCGCCGCGGGTTCCGTGCCGGGGGAATGGTAGGGGGAAGTGCGGGAGTGCGAAAGTGCGGGGACCCTCACCCGCTCGCCTAGGCTCGCACCCTCTCCCGCAAGCGGGAGAGGGTATAAACGTCGCAAAGGGCTCCTGAGCGCTCCGGACGGTGTGGCGCCGGCCTCGCACCCGCCCAAACTGCTGGAGGGAGGTTGGGGCTGGGTTCGGGCGCTACGATGAGGCACGAGCTGCGTCCGCCGGCGCCCCCTCCCCGGCCCTCCCCCCCGAACTGCGTGGGGGAGGGAGACGCCAGAAGGAGCGTCGCAGCGGGATCGAATTCTCCCCTTTCTCCCGCGGAGCGGGGGAGAGGGGCCGGGGGAGAGGGGGCCGCGTCGGGCGCCAGTTCGGCTTCTGTCGCCGCACCCCTGACCCACCGGATCCGGCGCGTACGTCCGAGCTCGTCCGGAGTGCGATCGAATTCTCCTCTCCCCCATGCAGTTTATGGGGGAGAGGCCGGGAGAGGGGGCGCATCCGGCGCGGTCCAGTCTCCGTCGTCGAGTCCCGAGCGTTCGACATCCCCCAACCTCCCCCAGCAGCTTTGGGGAGGTGGGCGAGGTTCGCGGCCCGGAGAGGGGCGTGGGCCGGGCCGCGGCGAAGCGCGCCGAAGCAGATCATCAATCACGTCATCGAACGTCCACATCGCCTGACCCTTGAAGATCGCACACCTCGCTGACCTGCACCTGGGCTACCGCGCCTACCACCGCGTCAACGCGCGCGGCGGCAACGTGCGCGAGTCCGACGTGGCCGACGCGTTCCGGCAGGCCGTCAACCGCATGGTGGAGCTGCGCCCGGACCTGGTCCTGGTCGCGGGCGACGTGTTCCACACCGTCCGCCCCAGCAACAGCTCCATCGCCGACGCCTTTCGCCAGTTCAGCCTGCTGGCCGACCGGCTGCCGGACGTGCCCATCGTGATGATCGCCGGCAACCACGACTCGCCGCGCAGCGCCGACACCGGCAACATCCTCAACCTGTTCCGAGAGATCGACGGCGTGCGCGTGGTGTGCGACGAATGCCGCAGCATCCGCCTGCCCGAGATCGACACCTCCATCCTCTGCCTGCCGCACGTCTCCCTGTCCACGGGCGAAGAGGTGCCGATGGAGCCGGACAGCGGGTCGAAGCACAACGTGCTGATGCTGCACGGCACCATCGAGGGCGAGAGCGCGGACCAGAAGCTCCGCTACATCAGCGAGTACGGCGGCGCCATCATCCCCGAGGGAAAGATCGACCCCGCGCAGTGGGACTACGTGGCGCTGGGCCACTACCACCTGTGCCAGGACCTGGCGCCCAACATGTGGTACTCCGGCGGGCTGGAGCGCACCTCGGCCAACATCTGGTTCGAGCGCGAGGACAAGGGCTTTCTCGTCTACGGGACAAAGACGGGCCGCGCCGAGTTCGAGCCGGTGAACACCCGGGCGATGGTGGACCTGCCCAAGATCGAGGCGCGCGGGCTGGGCGCGGAGGAGCTGGACGAGACCATCCGCGCCTCCGTGGAGCGCATCCCCGACGGGCTGCAGGGCAAGATCGTCCGACTGGTGATCTACGACGTCCCCCGCGCCGTGGTTCGCGAGCTGAACCACAAGCGCATCCGCGAGTGGAAGGCCGAGGCCGTGCACTTTCACCTGGACGCCCGTCCGCCCGAGGCGCGGCGCCGCACGGGGAGCAACGCGCCCGTGCGCCGGCAGACGCTGCAGGAGCAGGTCGCCAGCTACCTGCGCAAGGACTGGAAGCTGCGCGACCCCAAGCTGCAGCAGGAGCAGCTGGTGGAGATGGGCGTGGCGTACGTGGACCGCACCGCCGAGGAGGGCTGAGCCATGCGCCTTCGTTCCCTGCGGATGCGCAACTTCCGCCAGCACGCGAACACCGAGATCACCTTCCGCGGAGGGCTCACGGGGATCATCGGCCCCAACGGCGCGGGAAAGTCGACGATCCTCGAGGCGCTGGCCTGGGCCATCTACGGCGCATCCGCCGCGCGCGGGACCAACGACACCATCCGTTTTTCCCGTGCGGGCGCGCGCGCGCGCGTGGAGGTGGAGCTTTCCTTCGCCCTGGGCGGCAACGAGTACCGCGTGCTGCGCACGCTGTACGGGGCGGAGGTGTGGCTGGACGGCGGGGCGCAGCCGGTGGCCTCCGGCGTGGGCGGTGCGTCGGGCTACCTGCAGTCGCGCATCGGCATGTCGCGCGAGGAGTTCTTCAACACCTACTTCACCGGGCAGAAGGAGCTGCAGTTCCTGGCGGCCATGGGGCCGGCCGACCGCGGCCGCTTCCTCAGCCAGGTGCTGGGCTACGAGCGGCTGCGCCGCGCGCAGGAGCTGGTGCGCGTGCGCCGCAGCGACCTGCGCAGCGAGATCCGCGGCCTGCGCGCCACCCTGGGCGACAGGGACGAGCTGGCCGCCGCCTTTGCCGCCGCCACCACGCGCGTTGCCGAGGCCATCCAGCGCTTCACCGACGCCCAGCGCGCCACCGAGGACGCGCTCGCCGGGGAAAAGGCGTTCGCGCCGCGGTGGGAAAAGGCGGAAAAGTCACGCGACCGCTTTCGCGAGCTCACCCACGCCATCGAGGGCGCCGAGCGCGAGCGCGAGGGTGCGCGCCGCGACCTGGAGCGCGCCGCCGCCGAGCTGCAGGCCGTGGCCGCCGCGGAAAAGGAGCTCAAGCCGCTCCGCAAGCAGCTGCTGGAGCTTCCCGCCGCCACCGAGGCGTGCGAGCGGATGAGCCAGCTGGCGCGGCAGGAGGAGCGGCGCAAGGCGCTCACCCGCCAGCTGGCCGAGCTGGACGCCGAGGTGCAGCGCGTCTCCGAGCGCCGCGAAAAGCTGGAGACCGCGCCCGAGCTGGAGAAGAAGTTCGCCGCCGAGCTGGAGCAGCTGCGCGAGAAGCGCGCGGAGGCGGCCGCCACGCTGGACGAAAAGAAGTCCGCCTGGCTGGCCGACAAGCAGGACGCCTTTACCCAGCTCACCACCTACCGCGACCGCGCCGCCGAGCTCAAGACGCAGATCAACGGCATCCGGGAGCTGGGCGAAGAGGGCATCTGCCCTACCTGCGGGCGTCCCGTGGGCAAGGACTACGAGCGGCTGCTGGAGGAGCTGGAGGACCAGTGGGCGCTGCTGGTGCAGGACGGAAAGTGGAGGGCGAAGCGGTACGAGCAGCTGGAGGCCAAGCCGGAGGAGATCGCCGACCTGGAGACGCTCCTTCCCCAGCTGGTGGACGCCGTGGAGGACCGCTCGCGCAAGCTTACCCGCTGCCAGAGCGCGCTGCAGGAGCTGGAGCAGCTCACCGCCGACCTGGCCGCCCGCGAAGCGCGCCGCGCGGAGCTGCGGGAGGAAGTAGCCGCGCTCCCCGGCGGCTACGACGCGAAGGCCCACCGCGCCGCGGACGAGAAGCTCAAGGCGCTGCGTGAGGTGGAGAAGCGCGCCGCGCGGCTGGAAGAGACCGCCCGCCGCGCCGCGCACTGGGAAGAGGAGCAGAAGCAGGCGAAGGCGCGCGAGGCAGGCGCCCGCGAGCGGGGCGAAAAGGCGGAGGCGGAGCGCACCGCCCTGGAGTTCTCCGAGGAAGCCTTCGCCGCCCTGCGCGCCGAGCACGACCGCCTGGCCGAAGCGCGGCGCGCCGCCGAGCTGCGCGCCGCCGAGGCGCGCGGCGACGTGAACACCGCCGAGCAGGTGGTGCAGACCGCGAAGGCCGCCGTCGCCCTGTACGAGGAGCGGGAGAAGGCCGTCGCCGAGCAGGAAGCCGAACTGCGCTACCACGAGGAGCTGGACCTGGCCTACACCGAGCTGCGGCAGGAGCTCAACGACCAGGTTCGCCCCGAGCTCAGCGAGATCGCCAGCGCCTTTCTGGCCCAGCTCACGGACGGCCGCTACACGTCGATGGAGATCGACGAGTCGTACAACCTGATGGTGCTGGACGAGGGCGAGGAAAAGCCCGTCATCTCCGGCGGCGAGGAAGACATCGCCAACCTGGTGCTTCGCCTGTCGCTCTCGCAGATGATCGCCGAGCGCGCCGGCCACCCGCTGTCGCTGCTCATCCTGGACGAGGTGTTCGGCTCGCTGGACGTGGCGCGCCGCGACAACGTCGTCCAGCTGCTGCACCACCTGGAAGACCGCTTCGAGCAGGTGATCCTCATCACGCACATCGAGGGGATCCGCGAGAGCCTGGACCAGGTGCTGCGCGTGGACTACGACGAGCGCGCCGGCTGCTCGACGGTGCGCGAGGAGAACATCCTGGGCAACGACGACTACCCCGAGGCCCCGATGGCTGCGGACTGAGGGAAGTGCGTGAGTGCGTGAGTGCGTGAGTGCGTGAGTGCGTAAGTGCGAAAGTACGAAAGTACGAAAGTACGAAAGTACGAAAGTGCGAGAGTGGCTCCGTCGCTACTCCCGCACTTTCGCACTCAGGTACTACGAGACGCAGCTTTCGGATCGGGATCGAATTCTCCCCTCTCCCGCGCAGCGGGGGAGGGGCCGGGGGAGGGGGCTCCGTCGGACGCAGCTCGATCTCCGTCGACGCGACCCGATAGCCCCAACGACGAGGGGCCGGCGATCTCCGCCGGCCCCTCGCGACATGGGAATCGGTTGCCCGGTGATTCCTTGTCCCCTTGTCTCCTTGTCCCCTCTTCCCCGCCGTCCCTACCAGTCCAGCCAGTAGCTCATCTTGACCAGCAGCACGTTGGTCCCGGGCGCGCGGAACAGGTCCGACGTGTTGTTGCGCAGCTGGAACCGCCCGTCCGTCGTGAAGTCCGAGCGCCCCTGGCTCCACACCACGAACAGCGTGCTCCCCGGCCGGTACTCCCACCGCAGCACCGCGTTGCTGTTCAGCTGGCGGACGTTGAAGTCGGGGTTGCCGAACGAGTAGCCGAACGCCGCCGCTTCGCCGCACCCGGCCGCCTGCGGGCGCACGCCGAAGAACACGTTGCCGCCCGCGTCCTCGCACTGGCGGATCTCGGCGTCCCCGAAGGTGTGGAAGCGGTCGTCGAAGCCGTCCGCGCGCGGGTTGTCCACCTCCATGAAATCGTCGTAGTCGCCCGCGCTGATGAACGGCTGCGCGTAGAACTGAAGCGAGAACGTGGGGCTGAAGATGTAGTTCAGCCGCGCCGTCAGGCTTGCCGTCCGCTGGTCCATCCTCGCGAACACCCACCGCCGCGCGTCGGCGGCGGCCGCGTCGCGCCGCGAGCCCACGTACTGCCAGGCCGCCGTGTTCCAGTTGATGGAGGGCGACAGGGAGAGGTCGAAGCGGCTGGACGGCCGCACGTTCACGTAGGGCGCCACCCAGGCCGAGCTCCCGTCCGTCCCGTTCTCCCGGGTAAGGTTCATCTCCGCGCCGAACCACACCTTGCGGCGCTTGTCGCTGTTGAACCCGCCCCACACCTCCGTCGAGGGGGGCGACACCAGCGCCGGGCCGCCGCGCAGCCCCGCCACGGAGAGCCCCGCGACGTTCTGCGACACGCCCCAGTACCCGGCCCACAGGCTCTTGAGGGTGAAGTTGCCGCTCAGGCCCGTGGATACGTTCGTCCGCTCCCCGTCCGTGGTCCACCCCGCGTTGTTCTGCCAGTAGACGTTGTAGTCGCGAAACGCGCCCTGGGGCTTGAACCGGTGGTAGCCGACGTAGCCGTCCCAGGCGTAGAAGTCGGAGTTCTGCATGAAGCCGATGTCGTTCGCCTCGAACCCCGGCGAGCGGTAGACCAGCCCCGAGCCGGTGCGCCACGTCCCCGCGATCTTGTTGATCGCCACCAGCCCCGCCGTGCCCGTCAGCGACGTGCGCAGCGGGTCGAACTCCACGTGCTCCGCGTCCGGGCGCTGAAAGAACCGCGCAGAGCTCAGCTGCAGGCGCTGGATGGCCATGGTGTCGCCCTGCACGCTGCTCTGCAGCAGAAAGCCGTGCAGCTGCCAGCTGCCGCCGAAGAAACGGTGCCGCCAGTCCACGCCGCCCGCGTAGGCGGAGCCGGGAAGGAACTGCAGCCCGTCGATGCCGTCCAGGCGGCGGTGCACCGTGGTGACGATGGCGCCCACGTTCGTCTGCCCGCCGCGCAGGTCGCGGCGCACCCGCGCCACCGCGTAGTTCGTCAGCGGCTCCGTCACCGCCTCCTGCACGCCGGTCACGTCGTCCACCACGTAGCGCGTCTTTTCCTCCGCCGTCACCGCGTCCAGCACGCCGATCGTCCATCCGCCGCTCGTCCGGCCGGTCAGCTTGGCCGCGGCCAGGATGGTGGTCGCGTCGGGGTGGTCCACGAAGGCCATCCCGTTCCCCACGCTCCCCTGCGGCCGCCGGCCGATGCGCCGCGAGTAGAAGAGCGATCCCAGGTTGAAGACGTCCGCCCCTTCCACGAAGAACGGCCGGCGCTCCTGGAAGAAGGTTTCGAACGCCGAAAGGTTCACCTGCCCCGGATCCGCCTCCACCTGCCCGAAGTCGGGGTTGAAGGTGGCCGTGAGCGTAAGGTTGCTCGTCAGGCCGTACTTCAGGTCCGCGCCAAAGGAGAGCGCCGGGTCCGTGGCCGAGCGGAAGGGGTCGTCGTCCGACACCCGCCCGTCGCGCGTCACCCGCGCCACCGTGTAGGGGAGCAGCTCCAGCCGACGCGGGCTCCCCAGCCCCCGCAGCCCCGTCAGCGTGCCGAAGCGCGAGGTGAAGCCCGACTGGTCCGGCCGCATGGGCGACCACCACGAGCGCTCCTCCTTGCGGGCGATGTCCCGAAGGATGTTCAGCCCCCACGTCTGCTCGCCCGTCCCCGTGCGAAAGCGCAGCTGGCTGAAGGGGATGCGGAACTCCGCCGTCCACCCCAGCGAGTCGATGGTGGTCTCCACCGTCCAGACCGCGTCCCAGGTGCCGTCCTCGTTCCCGTCGTCGAAGTGGAACACGTCGCGCTTCACCCCGCGGGGCGTCACGCCGAAGCGAAAGCCCGTGCGCTTGTCGTGGTAGCTGTCGAAGACGACCTGCACCCAGTCCGAGACGAGCCCCGTCGCGTCGCGCCGCCCCAGCTGCGAGGCGATGGAGTCCGGTGCCGAGTCGAATGCGCGCACCCCCACGTACACCGCCTCCGCGTCGTAGACCACGCGCGCCTCCGTGCGCTGCGAGGCCGGCTGCCCGAAGGTGGGCCGCTGCTGCACGAAGTCGCCGGCCACGGGCGCGGCGGTCCACGCCGCTTCGTCCAGGCGGCCGTCGACCACGGGCGCCTGCTCGCCGGCGGCCAGGCGGTGCGCGCCCAGCACGCGCGCCGAGTCCGCGGGCGCCTGCTGCAGCACGGCCGCCGCGGTCAGGAAAAGGGCTGCTGCGATCATGCGGGGATCATGGGAGAGGGTTCACGAATGCCGAAGGTGGGGTGCCGCATCGCTCGATCCGTCGGAAGCGCCCGCCCACGCCGGTCGGAGGTCCGGGCGGTATGCTAATGTATTAGCATGTGCTAGTGTATTAGCAGGCTACCCGCCGCGTCAAGCGTCGTGTTTCCGCGGTGGACGGATCCAGGGGGTGATGGCGCGGCTGAACGGAGGCTGAGATACGCGCGGTGGTGAAAAGGTTGCGTCGCTCACGCCCCACCTGGCCCGCCCCGCCTCTCCCTGCACCCGGACTCCCCACTCTCGCACTCTCGCACTGCGATCTGGGCGTGCCCCTCCGCTGCGCTCCGGGTCGGGCTGCGCGCGCCGTAGGCAACGATACAACTGTTGCCAACGGCGCCGAGCCCCCGGCGCTCACCGGCGGATGGGCGTGCCCGCCGCGCTCGTGCATGCGCGCCGTGTTCTCGGCCCTGCGGGCGCGCATCCCTCATGCAAGGCGACTGCCAGGCCGCCGCGCCCGGGCCGGCCAGGCGGGATCGAATTCTCCCCTCTCCCGCGCAGCGGGGGAGGGGCCGGGGGAGGGGGCCCCGTCGGACGCAGCTCGATCCCCGCCGAAGCGCCTCCACCCCGTCGGTCCCGTCACCCGTTCACCCGTTCACCCGCTCACCCGTTCACCCGTTCACCCGTTCACCCGTTCACCCTCGCAGTTTGACATCCGCCCCCCGCGGGGTAGATTCCGAATCCAGCCTTTCGCAGATCCCGACCGCTCCCGGATGCCCCTCACCCCGAGTCTCCAGGAATTCCAGGACCTGGCCCGCGACGCCACGCTCGTTCCCGTGGTGCGCGAGTTCGCGTTCGACACCGACACGGCCGTCTCCGCCTTTCACAAGCTGGCGCGGCCGCCGTTCGGCTTTCTGCTTGAATCCGTCGTCGGCGGCGAGACGTGGGCGCGCTACACCATCCTGGGCACCTCGCCCCGCGCCGCCTGGCGCCTGTTCGGCCGGCGCATCGAGACGTGGACCCCCGACACCGGGTGGCAGGACCAGGGGGAGAGCGAAGATCCGCTGGGCGCCTTTGACCGTATGTTACAGGCGCACCGGCCCGCCGAGCTTCCCGGGCTGCCGCGCTTCTGGGGCGGCGCGGTGGGCTACTTCGGCTACGACGCCGTCCGGCTCATCGAGCGCCTTCCCGACGCCCCGGCGGACGACCGCGGGCTGCCGGACGCCGTGTTCATGCTCACCGGCACCGTGCTGGTCATCGACAACCTGTTCAACCGCGCCCGGGCCATCGTCGCCGTGCAGACCGGGGGGGTGTCCGGATCGGAAGTCGTTGAACGTTATCACCTTGCTATCGGGGAGACGGACGAGCTCATCCGCCGCCTGCGCGAGGAAAAAGGCCCCGCGCCGCTGGAGATGGCGGACCCCGGGGGCGAGGCGGACGACCCGTTCGAGAGCACGTCCACCCGGGAGGCGTTCGAAGACGGCGTACGGCGCATCCAGGAGTACATCCGCGCCGGCGACGCCTTTCAGGTGGTCCTGTCGCAGCGGCTGGGGGTTCCGCTGGCCGCGCGCCCGTTCGACCTGTACCGCGCCCTGCGCACCATCAACCCGTCGCCGTACCTGTTCTACCTGGACCTGGACGGCATGCGGCTGGTGGGCTCGTCGCCCGAGGTGATGGTGCGGCTGGAAGAGGGAAAGGTGACGGTGCGCCCCATCGCCGGCACCCGGCGCAGGGGAAAGGACGCGGAGGACGACCGGCGGCTCTCCGAAAGCCTGCTGGCGGACCCCAAGGAGCGCGCCGAGCACCTGATGCTGCTGGACCTGGGCAGGAACGACGTGGGCCGCGTGGCCCGCTGGGGCACCGTCACCGTGCCGCAGCGCATGGTCATCGAGAAGTACTCCCACGTGCTGCACATGGTGAGCACCGTCGAGGGGCGCCTGCGCGAGGGGATGTCGGCGATGGACGTGTTCCGCGCCTCGTTCCCCGCCGGCACCGTGAGCGGCGCCCCCAAGGTGCGGGCGATGGAGATCATCGACGAGCTGGAGCCCGTGCGCCGGGGGCCGTACGCCGGCGCCGTGGGCTACTTCGGATACGGCGGGCGGACGATGGACACCGCCATCGCCATCCGCACCGTCGTCGAGGTCGCGGGCACCGCCCACGTGCAGGCCGGCGCGGGAATCGTGGCCGACTCCGTTCCCGCCGACGAGTACGAGGAGACGCTCAGCAAGGCCCGGGCGCTGCTGCGCGCCGTCCGCATGGTGGGCGGCTGACGCCGCGAGGCCCGGCGGGCGCACCGAAACGGAGAGGGAACCATGGCGGATGCCTGCGTCGGCGGACCGTTGCACACCCTTGACATGATCGAACGCCCGTTCTAT
>DASUVG010000007.1:0-2322 GCA_036379135.1 Longimicrobium sp. | reverse complement strand
GGAGGCGCAGCACCACCAGGACATCCCCTTCGAGCAGGTGGTGGAGCTGATCCAGCCCACCCGCAGCATGGCCCATCATCCCCTGTTCCAGGTGAGCTTCGCCTGGCAGAGCACCCCCGGGGCAAGCGGCGGCGTGTCGCTCCCCGGGCTGGAGGTGGGCGGCGTGGGGACGGACTCGTCGGACCGGCAGGCCAAGTTCGACCTGTCGCTGGCCCTGCGGGAGACGGGGGATCGCATCACGGGCGACCTGACGTACGCCACGGCGCTCTTCGAGCGGGCCACGGTGGAGCGCTACGCCGGCTACCTGCGGCGGGTGCTGGAGGAGATGGTGGCGGACGACACCCGGCGGGTGGAGCGGCTGGCGATGCTCTCCGCGGAGGAGCGCGGTCGGGTGCTGGACGATTGGAACCGCACGGACGCGGAGATTCCGGCCGGGTCGTGCGTGCACGCGCTGTTCGAGGCACGGGCCGAGCGCGCGCCGGACGCGACGGCGGTGATGTTCGACGGCGGGCGGCTGACGTACGGGGAGCTGAACGCGCGGGCCAACCGGCTGGCGCACCACCTCCGCGCCCTGGGCGTGGGGCCCGAGGTGCGGGTGGCGCTGGGGATGGGGCGCTCGCCGCACCTGGTGGAGGCGGAGCTGGCCGTGCTCAAGAGCGGCGGCGTCTACGTGCCGCTGGACCCCGATCACCCCGACGAGCGCCTGCACGGGATGCTGGAGGACAGCGCGCCCGCCGCGCTGCTGACGACGGTCGCGCTGGCGGAGCGCTTCGGCGGCCTGGCCGTTCCCGTGCTGGCGGTGGACGCGGAGGCGCCGGCGTGGGCGTCGCTCCCGGAGACGAACCCGGTGGTCGACGGGCTGACGCCGGACCACCTGGCGTACGTGATGTACACGTCCGGCTCCACGGGGCGGCCCAAGGGGGTGATGGTGCCGCACCGCGCCATCCTCCGCCTCGTCCTCGACAACGGGTACGCGGACTTCGGGCCGGACGACCGCGTGGCGTTCGCCGCCAACCCGGCGTTCGACGCGACGACGATGGAGGTGTGGGCGCCGCTGGTGAACGGCGGCAGCACCGTCGTCATCGGCCCCGACACGCTGCTGGATCCGCCGGCGTTCGCGCGGGCGCTGCGGGAGCACGGCGTGACGGCGCTGTTCCTCACCACCGCCGTCTTCAACCGCTACGCGGAGAGCATCCCGGACGCGCTGGCGGGGCTGCGCTACCTGCTGACCGGCGGCGAGGCGGCGGACCCGGCCGCCTTCGCGCGGGTGCTCGCGGAGCGCGGCCCCGGCTCGCTCATCCACTGCTACGGCCCCACGGAGACGACCACCTACGCCATCACGCACCGGGTCCGGGACGTGCCGGCGGGCGCGCGGACCCTCCCCCTGGGCCGGCCGATCTCCAACACGCGGGTCTACCTGCTGGACGGGGCGGGGGAGCCGGTGCCGGTGGGGGTGGCGGGCGAGCTGTACATCGGCGGCGTGGGGGTGGCGCGCGGCTACCGGGACCGCCCGGCGCTCACGGCCGAGCGCTTCGTGGCCGATCCCTTCGGCGGAGAGCCGGGCGCGCGGCTGTACCGCACGGGCGACCTGGCGCGGTGGCTGCCGGACGGGACCGTGGAGTTCCTGGGCCGCACGGACCACCAGGTGAAGGTGCGCGGGTTTCGCATCGAGCTGGGCGAGATCGAGGCGCGGCTGCTGGAGCACCCTGCCGTGCGCGAAGCCGTCGTCCTGGTCCGCGAGGACGCGCCCGGCGACCGGCGGCTGGTGGCGTACGTGGCGGGCGACGCGGCGGCGGGCGCCGAGGCGCTGCGGGCGCACGTGGGCCAGGCGCTGCCGGCGTACATGGTGCCCGCGGCGCACGTGTGGATGGACGCGCTCCCGCTGACGCCCAACGGCAAGGTGGACCGCCGGGCGCTCCCCGCGCCGGAGGGCGACGCGTTCGCGCGGCGCGGCTACGAGGCGCCGGTGGGAGCAACCGAGCAGGCGCTGGCCGAGATCTGGTCCGACGTCGTGGGCGTGGACCGCGTGGGCAGGAACGACGACTTCTTCGACCTGGGCGGGCACTCGCTGCTGGCGGTGCAGGTGATCTCCCGGGTGCGGCAGGCGCTGGGGGTGGAGGCCGCGCTGGGCGAGCTGTTCACCCGCCCCGTGCTGGCGGACTTCGCGCGGGAGCTGGACGAGGCCGCGCGGGCGGAGCTTCCGCCCATCGAGCCCGCGCCCCGCGACGGCCCCGTGCCGCTCTCGTTCGCGCAGCAGCGGCTGTGGTTCCTGGAGCAGCTGGGGGACCTGGGGAGCGCGTACCACATCCACCGCCCCCTGCG
>DASUVG010000006.1:0-15373 GCA_036379135.1 Longimicrobium sp. | reverse complement strand
GCAGGACCGCGACACGCTGGTTCGCCTGTTCGACCAGATCGGGCCGGCGGTCGCCACGCGCGCGGGCGGCTACACCCGCATCCTCAAGACGGGCTTTCGCCAGGGCGACGGCGCCGAGACGGCGCTGATCGAGCTGGTGGATACGCCGGCCGAGGCCGCGGCCGCGCCCGCGAAGTAAGCGGCGCAGTCGTTCGAACCGGCTACGACGAACCCCGCGGCCTCTTTCGAGAGGCCGCGGGGTTCTTCGTTTTTCCTGGACGAACCACATGAGACTCATGCCCTGATCGTCGAGAGAGAAGATCTCGTCTGGATCCCGAAAGACGTGGGGGTACAGAGGAACAGACAAAAGCCAGAGGAACAGAGGAAGTCGATCTTCCTCTGTTCCTCTGGCTGTTCTCCGTTCCTCTGTACCCTCGCTGTTCTTTTTCTGGAGCTCCGAGGCCCGTCTGCTTCAGTTGCGGGCCTTGGCGCTTGCGGAGAAGGAGGGGCTCAGGTTGAAGTTGATGCGGCCGGCGTAGTCGGTGACGAACGAGACGTCCACGTCCACCACGTCGCCCAGCACCTCATCGCTCTCGGCGCGAAAGCTGGCGATGCCCTCGATTCCGCCGCCGTGCACGTCGTACAGGTCGATCACGCCGTCCAGCGACTCGAACCACTCGCCCGTGTCCAGCAGCCGCACGTACGCCACGATCGGCTGGTTCATCGCGATGGCGTCGCCGATGGGGAAGCGGCCCTCGTAGAACTCATCGCTGTCGTGGTACAGCGTGATCTCGATGCCCTCGGCGTAGTCCGTCAGCACGATGATGTCGTGGAAGCCGGAGACGGTGCTTCCCGACACCGCCTCGCCGTCCAGCCGGCCGCCCAGGGTGCCCGCGATCTGGCCGTCGAACTGTCCGATCCGGAGGTCACCCGGGTCCGTTACGCCGTCGCGGTCGCAGGCGGCCAGCGACAGGGCCGAGGCGATGGCGAGGGCGGAAATTCTCAGCAGTTTCACGGTGTTTCTCTCGTTCTGACTCGGTTGGGGGAGAGCGGGACGCCCCTCTCGTGCGCCGCCCGTGCGTGGGCGGCCCGGGAAGGAGGGGCGCAAGCGGGATACCGGACCGCGGGCACGCCTTTCGGCGCGGCGTGGAGACGCGCATCTTGTCGGCATCCGTGATCCCGTAGCGGCGGCCCCGGCGGATCGCCGCGCATCCACGTCCTGATCATCCCACATGCCCCCGATCACCCAGGGCCAGATCGTCGCGTTCGGCGGCGGCGGGTTCGCGATGGAGCCCGACAACCCGCTGCTGGACGACTACATCCTTTCGCTCACGGGCAAGGCGCGCCCGCGCGTGTGCCTGATCCCCACGGCCGCCGGCGACTCGGTGGCGTGGCTGGACCGCTTCTACGAGCTGTTCACCGAAGACCGCTGCGAGCCCACGCACCTGGCGCTCTTCAGCCGGTCGGTGGACGACCTGTACGAGTTCCTTGCCGAGCAGGACGTGATCTACGCCAGCGGGGGCAACACGGTGAACGGGCTGGCCGTCTGGCGCGCGCAGGGCCTGGCGGACGTGCTGCCGCGCGTGCTGGCGGGCGGCACCATCGCCTGCGGGGTGAGCGCGGGGGCGCTGTGCTGGTTCGATCGCGGCATCACCGACTCGTACGGGCCCGGGCTCAACCCGCTGGAGAACGGGCTGGGCTTTCTCCCCGGCAGCTTCTGTCCCCACTACGACAGCGACCCGCGCCGGCCGTTCTCGTACCCGGAGTACGTGCGCACCACGGGCGTGGCCGGCACCGCGGTGGACGACGGGGTGGCGCTGCACTACGTGGACGGGCAGCTACGGCGCATCGTCTCGTCCCGCCCCGCGGCGCGGGCGTGGCGGATGACGCCGGAGGCGGGCGAGGTGCGCGTGGAGCCCATTCAGCCGGAGTACCTGGGCGAAACGTCGTAGGCGGACGCTGGCGCATCTTACCGACGGGTTGGAGCATCCCCGTCCAGGAGCGAATGAATTCGCCGCTGGAAATGCGCAAAGTCCGCCTGCGACTCCGATCCTCGGGAGCTGGACGTGGCGAACGATTACGAGCAGCCGCGAGAAGATTTCTCGGTCGCGCCCCGGCCAACGGGTGTGGGAGGATTCGGCGCGGCGCTCCCTCGAAACGACAGTTGGAGGTGTCGGACGCGAAGCCCCGCGTAGTTTGCGGGGCTTTCCGCTGTTCCAGCGGCGGCTTCAGCCGCTCCCGGCAAGGACTCCGTCCGACGAGCATCCGTAGCCCGCATCCGCTGAACGCCGAATGCCAGCGTTGAGGTGGAGCAGGGGGCGTAGTATCATGCAGGTCTGCTCCATCCATCCTCCTTTCCCTCACTTCTCCCGCAGAATCCCCATGAGAACGCACCTGCGCATCCTGAGCGTGCCGATCGTGCTGGCGCTGGCGGCTCTTCCGGCGGAGGGGCAGGGGGAGCACGCGCACGCCGCGGGCTCGGCGATGGGCGGGCTGGGCGAGGTGGTGTTCCCCACGTCGGGATCGGCGCAGGCGCAGGCGGCGTTCATTCGCGGTGTGGCGCTGATGCACAGCTTCGAGTATCCGGCCGCGAAGACGGCGTTCGAAGAGGCGCAGCGGCTGGAGCCGGCTTTCGCGATGGCGTACTGGGGCGAGGCGATGACGTACAACCATCCCATATGGATGGAACAGGACAGCGCCGCCGCACGCGCCGCGCTGGCCCGGCTGGGGGCCACGCCGCGGGAGCGGGCAGTGAAGGCGCCCACGGAGCGCGAGCGGGACTGGCTGGCCGCGCTGGAGGTGCTGTACGGGCCCGGGAGCAAGCCGTCGCGCGACTCGGCGTACGCGGGCGCCATGCAGCGCGTCTTCGAGAAGTACCCGGACGACCCCGAGGCGGCGGTGTTCTACGCGCTGGCGCTGCTGGGGACGGCGCACGGCGGCCGGCACGTGCCCACCTACATGCGGGCCGCGGCGCTGATGGAGGAGGTGTTCCGCGATCATCCCCGGCACCCGGGCGCGGCGCACTTCCTGATCCACGCCTACGACGACCCCACGCACGCCCCGCTGGGGCTGCGCGCGGCGCGTGCGTACTCGCGGATCGCGCCCGGGGCCGCGCACGCGCAGCACATGACGTCGCACATCTTCATCGCGCTGGGGATGTGGGACGACATGGTGCGCGCGAACGAGGTGGCGCAGGGCGTGGTGAACGAGGCGCGCGCGGCGCGCGGCCAGCCCGCGACGTGGTGCGGCCACTACGCGTTCTGGCTGGAGTACGGCTACCTGCAGCAGGGGCGCGACGCCGAAGCGCTCCGCATCCTGCGCGACTGCCACGCCGAGGCATCGGCCCCCGGCGCGAGCATGCCCGTCGTTCGCTCGTTCGTGTCGATGCGGTCCAGGTACCTGCTGGACACGGAGGACTGGGGCGGCCCGGCGGCGGAGCTGTTCGCGCGGACGGCTTCCGACAACGTAGCCCGGCTGCAGGACGCGTACGCCGCCGCCTTCGCGTTTCTGCGCGACGGGGAGATCGAGGGGGGCATCGTGCTGGCGGAGGAGGTCACCCGTCTGCGCGAGGTCATCATCGCCGACCCGGGCGCGGCGCGGGTGGGCGTGTCGTATCCCGACGTCTCGCGGGTGCTGGCGCAGCAGCTGTCGTCACTGCTGTACCTCGCGGACGGACGGCCCGACGAGGCGGTGGCGTTGCTGACGTTATCGGCGGAGCTGGAGGAGCGGATCCCGTTCGAGTTCGGGCCGCCGTTCATCGACAAGCCCACGCGCGAGCTGCTGGGGGAGGTGCTGCTGGGGCTGGGCCGCCCCGCCGAGGCGCGCGCGGCGTTCGAGGCCGCGCTCCGGCAGGCGCCGCTGCGCGTGCAGTCGCTGCGCGGGCTGGCGATGGCGCACGAGCGCGCGGGCGACCTGGCGCGCGCCGGCGAGGTGCGCGCGATGATCACGGAGATCCAGCGGCCGGCGTCCGCGCAGGCGGCGGTGCGGTAGGGTGACGGCGGGGAGGCTGTCGAAGCGGGATCGAATTCTCCCCTTTCTCCCGCGCGGCGGGGGGAGAGGGGCCGGGGGGGAGGGGGCCCGTCGGACGCGGTTCGATGCCCGCCGTCGACGCCTGGTTTGTCGCCGGCCCAGCCTCCCCCAGCAGTTTCGGGGATACAGAACGGCCGCGCACCCGTGAGGATGCGCGGCCGTTTTGTATTCGTTCGGTCGCGGACGGGCCGACAGCTCCCCTCAGCCTGCCTTGCGGATCTTACCTGCCGAGATGCAGCTCGTGCAGACACGCACGCGCTTGTGGGTACCGTTCTCGGTCACGATCCGGGCGGGCTGCAGGTTCGGGCGCCAGACACGCTTGGTACGGTTGTTGGCGTGGCTGACGTTGTTCCCGCTGCGCGGGCCCTTTCCGCAGACGGCGCAAAAAGCCATCGGTGTCTCCTGTAGCCGTATCGATACAAACCCTGCGAAGCCGTGAAATGTAAGCGCATCAGGCGTTCCGGTCAACCCGTGCCGCCGAACGGTTTGCGTTGACACCGCTTACGCCCGCGGCTACGTTTCCCGGCTGTAACGGCCTGCCTTCCACGGCCGCGCACACCGTTCCCCCACGGGCATGAAGACCGCACTGATCACCGGCATCACCGGCCAGGACGGCAGCTACCTGGCCGAGCTGCTGCTGGAGAAGGGCTACAGGGTCTACGGGCTGGTCCGCCGCAGCTCCACCGTCACCTTCGAGCGCATTCAGCACATCCAGGACCGCCTGGAGCTGCTGTCGGCCGACCTGACCGACCAGAACTCGCTCTTCTACGCCCTGGAAGAGAGCAAGCCCGACGAAGTCTACAACCTGGCCGCCCAGTCGTTCGTCCAGACCTCGTGGACGCAGCCCGTGCTCACCGGCGACGTGACCGGGCTGGGCGTTACGCGCATGCTGGAGGCCATCCGCATCTTCGACCGCGAGCGCCGCATCCGCTTCTACCAGGCGTCGAGCTCGGAGATGTTCGGCAAGGTGATGGCGGTGCCGCAGGACGAGGACACCCCCTTCTACCCCCGCAGCCCGTACGGCGTGGCCAAGGTCTACGGCCACTGGGCCACCGTCAACTACCGCGAGAGCTACGGGATGTTCGCCGTGAGCGGCATCCTGTTCAACCACGAGTCGCCCCGCCGCGGGCTGGAGTTCGTCACCCGCAAGGTGACGGACGCCGCCGCGCGCATCAAGCTGGGCCTTTCGAAAGAGCTGCGGCTGGGCAACCTGGACGCGCAGCGCGACTGGGGCTTCGCGGGCGACTACGTGCGCGCCATGTGGCTGATGCTGCAGCACGAGCGCCCCGACGACTTCGTGGTGGCCACCGGCCAGACGCACACCGTGCAGAAGCTGGTGGAGACGGCGTTCGCCGCGGTGGACCTGGACTGGCGCCCGTACGTGGTGCAGGATCCGCGCTTCATGCGGCCGGCCGAGGTGGACCTGCTCGTGGGCGACCCCGGGCGCGCCAGGACCGAGCTGGGGTGGGAGCCGGAGGTGGACTTCGACCAGCTGGTGCGGATGATGGTGGATGCCGACCTGGAGCGCCTGCGCGGCGCCCCGCGCGCGGCGCTGGCGGCGGCGGGGTGAAGCCGATGCGCGTCCTGGTGACGGGCGCGGCGGGGTTCGTGGGCTCCTGGCTCGTCCGCGACCTGGTCGGGGACGGGCATTCCGTCTATGCGGCGGGGCAGGCGGGGCACGCCTTTCCCGCGGACCGCGGCGGGGCGGAGTGGATGGGGCTGGACGTCACCTCGGCCGAGTCCGTGGCCGAGGTGGTGGCGCGCGCGGCCCCCGACGCGGTCTTTCACCTGGCCGGGCAGGCCAGCGTGGGCGACTCGTTCCACGACCCGCTGGGCACGTGGGACGTGAACGCCACGGGGACGCTGCGCATCGCCTCCGCGCTGCCGAAGGGGGCGCGGCTGCTGCTCGTCAGCTCGGCGGAGGCGTACGGCGCCGTCCCCGAGCAGGAGCAGCCGATCGCCGAGGACCGCCCGCTGCGGCCGTGCAACCCGTACGCGGCCAGCAAGGCGGCGGCCGAGATGGCGGCGCTGCAGGCGGGCGAGTCCGGCGGCATTCAGGTCGTGGTCGCGCGCAGCTTCAACCACACGGGGCCGGGGCAGGACCCCCGCTTCGCGCTGGCCAGCTTCGCGCGGCAGCTGGCCCTCATCCGCGCGGGCGGGGCGGAGCCGGTGCTGCGCGTGGGCAACCTGTCCGCCCGCCGCGACCTGCTGGACGTGCGCGACGTGGTGCGCGCCTACGTGCGGCTGATGGATTCCGGCGCGCCGGGGCGCGTCTACAACGTATGCTCCGGGGCCGCGCGGTCCATGCGGGAGGCGGTGGACGAGCTGGTGGAGATCAGCGGCACCCGCGCGAGGGTGGAGGTGGACCCGGAGCGCGTGCGCCCGGTGGACCTGCCGCTGCTCCTGGGCGACAACGGGCGGCTGCGCGGCCTGGGATGGGCGCCGGCCATCCCCTTCCGGCAGACGCTCTCGGACCTGCTGGAGTGGCAGGCGGGGCGGCTGGACACCCGCACCCCGGCGGCCGCGTGACGGGAACGGTCTATCTCGTCGGCGCGGGCCCCGGCGATCCCGGCCTGCTGACGCTGCGCGCGGCGGAGCTGATGGAGCGGGCGGACGTGCTGGTGTACGACGCACTCGTCAGCCCGGCGATCATGGAGCGCGCGCCGAACGCAGAGCGCGTCTACGTCGGCAAGCGCGGCGGCGAGCACTCGCGCACGCAGGAGCAGATCAACGACGTACTGGTTGACCTGGCGGGAAAGCACCGCACCGTCGTCCGGCTCAAGGGCGGCGACCCGTTCGTCTTCGGGCGGGGGGGAGAAGAGGCCCTGGTGCTGGCGCGGGCGGGGATCCCGTTCGAGATCGTTCCCGGGGTGACGGCGGGGATCGCGGCGCCGGCGTACGCGGGGATCCCCGTGACGCAGCGGGGGATGGCCGCCAGCGTGGCCTTCGTCACCGGGCACGAGGATCCGACCAAGCCGGACACGGACGTGGACTGGGCTCACCTGGCCCGCGGCGTGGGCACCGTCGTCTTCTACATGGGCGTGGGAAAGATGGCGGACAACTTCCGCCGCCTGACCGAGCACGGCCGCGCCCCGGAAACGCCCGCCGCGGCGATCGAGTGGGGAACCTACCCCCGCCAGCGGACGGTCGCCGGGACGCTGGAGACGCTCCCGGCGATCGCGAAGGAGGCGGGGATCGGCGCGCCGTCGCTGATCGTGGTAGGGGAGGTGGTGGCGCTCCGCGAGACGCTGGGGTGGTGGGACCGCCGCCCCCTTTCCGGACGGCGGATCGTGGTCACCCGCGCGCGGGCGCAGGCGAGCGACTTCGCGGCGGCGCTGGAGGCGCTGGGGGCGGAGACGGTGCAGTTTCCCGTCATCCGCATCGCCCCGGCGGAGGATCCGGAGCCGCTGCGGCGCGCGGCGGCGCAGGCGGGGACCTTCGACTGGATCGTCTTCACCAGCGCCAACGGGGTGGAGCGGTTCTGGTACGCGCTGGCGGAGCAGAGATGTGACGCCCGGGCGCTGGGCGGCGTCAGGGTGTGCGCCATCGGCCCCGCCACGGCGGCGGAGCTGGAGCGGCGGGGGGTGACGCCGGACCTGGTGCCGGACGAGTTTGTCGCAGAATCGGCCGTTCGCGCGTTATTGGGCGCGGGTCGCGTCCACGGCGCTCGCATCCTCCTTCCCCGGGCCGCCGTGGCCCGGCCGGTGCTGCCGGATTCGCTGCGCGCGGCGGGGGCCGAGGTGGTGGAGGTGGCGGCGTATACCACGGTGCAGGACGGCGGCGGCGCGGAGCGGGTGCGGGCGATGCTGGACCGCGGCGAGGTGGACGCGGTGACGTTCACCGCCAGCAGCACGGTGCGGAACTTCGTCGACCTGGTGGGCGCGGAGGTGGGGCGGGCGAAGGTGGCCTCCATCGGCCCCGTGACCTCGGCGACGGCGCGCGAGCTGGGGCTGCCGGTGGACGTGGAGGCGGCGGAGTACACCACGCCGGGGCTGGTGCGGGCGATCCACGAGCTGCTGGGGACGGGCGGATGAGGGCGATGCGAGGGGTGGGCGCTGGATCGCTCCTGTTCGTCCTATCCGTTAGCGGACATGATTCGCTCCATTCGCAGGCCCTGCCGGTCACCGCGGATTCCGCCGCCCGGGCCCTGGCCCCGGCGCGGAGCGCGCACCCGCCCCACGCCGCCAGCGCCTCGCCGCTCCTCCCCGCGGGGCACTGGGCCGTCCGCGCGGCGGAGCGGGCCGGGGCGCTGGGGCTGGCCCCCGGCTGGTTTCCCGCGCAGGACGCGGCGCCCCGCGGGGCGGTGCTGGACGCGCTGGAGGAGGCGGCCGAGGCGGTGGAGGCCGGCGGCGCCATCTCGCCCCGCATGGCGGCGCTGGCGCGGGGGTGGGTGGACCGCTTTCGCGAGGAGTTTCCCGAGTACGGGGACGACGCGGACGGCGACGCGCTCCTCCTCTCGGTCAACGGCCACGCGGCGGCCGGGTACGCGGGCGAGCGCGGCCGGCTTTCCCCCGCGGTGGGCTACTTCGACTCGCGGCGGGACCCGCAGCCGGTGCCGGAGGTCTCCACCGCGCGGCTGGACGCCTCCGGCGGGGTGCGGGCCGGCCGCCACGCGGCGGTGTGGGCGCTGGGGCGGTGGGACGACGAGGGGGTGGACCTGGCGCGCTGGGAGGCGGTGGCGCAGGCGGGACCCCTTGCCCTTTCCGCCGGCAAGCAGACGGTGGGCTACGGGTGGAGCGAGGGGGGCGGGGTGGCGCTGGGCTCGGCCCTGCTGCCGCGCGTCGAGGTGCAGACCGCCCGGCCGCTGCGCCTTCCCGGCTTTCTGCGCCTGGCGGGCCCCGTGGCGGGGCACCTGTTCGTGAGCCGCGCGGGGGGGACGCGCCACCCCGACTCGCCCTGGCTGTGGGGAGCGCGGGTGGCCTTTCGGCCCCACGCGCGCGTATCCTTTGCCGTCAACCGCGCGTCGCTCTTCGGCGGCGCGGAAGAGGTGACGGCGGAGCGGGTGCTCAAGATGCTGGTGGGGGCGATCCGCGGCAGCACCTTCGAGAACCAGGTGCTCTCGTTCGAGGGGCGGTGGCGGCTGCCGACGGAGGGGGTGCTCCCCGCCACGGCGTACCTGGAATGGGGCGCGGACGACGGGGCCGGCGCGCTGAACGAGACGCCGGGGCGGGTGGCGGGGGTGCTGTTCCCCGCGCTCCCCGGGGCGCCGGAGGTGGCGGCGGGGGCGGAGTACGCGCGCTTCGCGGAGGCGTGCTGCGGGCACGGGCCCTGGTACTTCAACTTCTCCTTTCCCGGCAACTGGGCGCGCGGGTCGCACGCGCTGGGGCACCCGCTGGGCGGCGAGGGGTGGGAGGCCGCGGGGTTCGCCCGCGCGGAGCTGCTGGACGCCCGGCTGCGCGTGGACGCGCGCGGGTTCGTCCGCGACCGGTCCGACGCCAGCTACGCCCACTTCGGGGGCGGCAACCTGTACGCGCCGGCGCGTACGGGGCGCAGCACGGGGGTGCAGGGCGGCTTCTCGTACCGGCTGCGGCCGCACGTGGAGCTGCGCGCCCGCGGCCGCGCCGAGGCGGGGGACGGGTGGAGCGAGGCGGCGCTGGACGCGCAGCTCGCCCTGTTCTTCTGAGCCGTGTTTTCTTGAGAGGCCGCCGCCGGATGCCCGGCGGCTGAACATAGACGGAGCGATGCCCAAGTTTCCGGCCTTCCGCGCGCGCCGGCTGCGCCGCTCGGAGCCCATGCGCGCCCTGGTCCGCGAGACCGAGGTGCGGCCGCAGGACCTGGTCCTGCCGCTGTTCGTGGTGGAGGGAGAAGGCGTCCGCCGCCCCGTGGCCTCGATGGCCGGGGTGGACCAGACCTCGATCGACGAGCTGCTGCGGGACGCGGACGAGGCGCTGCGGCTGGGGATCCCCGCCGTCCTTCTCTTCGGCATCCCCGACCACAAGGACGACGCGGGGACGCAGGGGTACGCGGAGGACGGCATCGTCCAGCGGGCCGTGCGCCGGCTCAAGGCGGAGCTCCCCGGGCTGCTGGTGATCACCGACGTGTGCCTGTGCGAGTACACCAGCCACGGGCACTGCGGGCTCATCCACGGCGGCGACGTGGACAACGACTCCACGGTGGAGCTGCTGGCGCGGATGGCGGTGACGCACGCGGCGGCGGGGGCGGACGTGGTGGCGCCCTCGGACATGATGGACGGGCGGGTGGGCGCCATCCGCGCCGCGCTGGACGGGGCGGGCCACGCGCAGACGGCCATCCTGTCGTACGCGGTGAAGTACGCCTCCGCCTTCTACGGCCCGTTTCGCGACGCTGCGGCATCCACGCCCCAGTTTGGGGACAGGCGTACCGCACAGATGGACCCCGCCAACGTGCGCGAGGCGCTGCGCGAGGCCCGCCTGGACGTGGAGGAGGGGGCCGACATGGTGATGGTGAAGCCGGCCCTGGCGTACCTGGACGTGATCCACCGGGTCAAGGAGGAGACGGGGTACCCGGTGTGCGCCTACCACGTGAGCGGCGAGTACGCCATGATCGAGGCCGCCGCCGAAAAAGGCTGGATCGACGGGCCCCGCGCGCACCGGGAGGCGCTGACCTCCATCCGGCGCGCGGGGGCGGACATGATCATCAGCTACTGGGCCCGGCAGTTCGCGCGGAGCCTGGACGGCTGAGCCGGAGGGCGCGCGGCGGGGCGGGACGAGGGGCCGCGCGCGGAGGGAAAGTGAAGAAAGTGGAACGGTGGGCACGGTAGCTGCGTCGCCCGGGGCCGCCGTCCTCATTCTCCCCCCCCGGACCGGAACACGAAACCGGGAGAGCGGCCGCGGTGCCCCCCTCCCGAGCAGTTCATCTTCAAGCCATTCGGATGCTTTCACTCCTCCTGCGCCTTCGACGGCCCGTGGTTCTGGGGCTGCACCTGCTCCTGGTGCCGCTGGGGTACTACGTGGCGTTCGCCCTGCGCTTCGACTTTCGTCCTCCCGACCGCCACATCGACCTGTTCTGGCGCACGGTTCCGTACCTGATCGTGCTGCGCATGGCCTCGTTCGCCATCTTCGGCCTGTTCCACGGCTGGTGGCGGCACGTGGGGATGCGCGACCTGATCGACCTGGTGCGCGCCACCACGCTGAGCACGGTGCTGCTGCTGCTGGCCCTGTTCATGACCGGCGACCTTACGGGCGCCGGGACGGGGCCCCTGCTTCCCCGCTCGGTGCTGGTGCTGGACTGGATCACGGCGCTGGTGCTGTTTGGCGGGCTTCGCTTCGGGGTGCGCGCCTTTCGCGAGGAGCGGCTGCTTCCCTGGCGCGCGCGCCGCGGCAAGCGGGCGCTCATCATCGGCGCGGGAACGGCGGCCGAGCGGCTGCTGCGCGAGACGCAGCGCGAGGGCGAGTCGGAGATCTTTCCGGTGGCCATGGTGGACGACGACCCCGACAAGCGCGGGATGCGGCTGCACGGCGTGCCGGTGGTGGGCACCTCGCGCGACCTGAAGGGGCTGGCCGCCAAGGACGGCATCGAGCTGCTGGTGATCGCCATCCCCTCGGCCACCCGCGGCGAGATGCGCGACATCGTGGAGGCGTGCCTGGAGACGGGGGTGGACTTCAAGATCGTCCCCTCCATGCGCGAGCTGCTGGACGGCCGCGCGCGGCTGGGCGAGCTGCGCAAGGTGCAGATCGAGGACCTGCTGGGGCGCGACGCCATCGACCTGGGGGTTGAGGGTCCGCGGGGCGACCTGGAGGGGCGCACGGTGATGGTGACGGGGGGCGCCGGGTCCATCGGCTCGGAGCTGGCGCGGCAGGTGGCGGGGTTCGCCCCGCGGCGGCTGCTGGTGCTGGACCAGGCCGAGAGCCCGCTGTACTTCGCCAACCTGGAGCTGCGCGCGGCGCACCCGGAGCTGGACATCATCCCCATCATCGCCGACGTGACCGACGCGGCGCGGATGGAGTCGGTGTTCGCGCGGCACCGGCCGGACTTCGTCTTTCACGCGGCGGCGTACAAGCACGTGCCGCTGATGGAGGACAACCCGGTCGAGGCGGTGCGCAACAACGTGATCGGCACGCTGACGGTGGCGCAGTCGGCGGCGCGGTACGGGGCGGAGAAGTTCGTCCTGATCTCCACCGACAAGGCGGTCTACCCCAGCAGCGTGATGGGCGCCACCAAGCGCCTGGCCGAGCAGATCGTGCTGGGGTGGCCTGCGCTGCGCGCGTCGGGGACGGACTTTCGCGCGGTGCGCTTCGGCAACGTGCTGGGCTCGGACGGCAGCGTGATCCCGGTGTTCAAGCGGCAGCTGGCCGCGGGGCAGCCGATCACGGTGACGCACCCCGAGGTGACCCGCTACTTCATGACCATCCCCGAGGCGGTGCAGCTGGTGCTTCAGTCGGCGGCCCTGCCCGACGCGCAGGGACGCATCTGCATGCTGGAGATGGGCGAGCCGGTGCGCATCGTGGAGCTGGCCGAGAACCTGATCCGGCTTTCGGGGCTGGAGCCGTACACGGACGTGCCCATCGTCTTCACGGGGCTGCGTCCGGGCGAGAAGCTGCACGAGGAGCTGATGGAGGCGCGCGAGGCCACGGTGCCCACGGCCATCAGCAAGGTCCGGGTGGTGCAGACGGTGGAGCCCGAGGCGGAGGCGCTGACCTCGGGGCTGGACCGGCTGGCGGCGGCGGCGGCGGTGGGGAGCTCCGGAGACATCCTGGACGCCATCCGCGCGCTGGTGCCGGAGTGCGTTCCGCCCCTGCGCGAACGCAGCGTGATGGCCGCAGACGGCGACTGAGGGGTTGTCGGGCCGCCGCCCGCTTCCTACATTTTCCGGCTTCAATCTGGCAGCGGCCCCGCGAGAGCGGCGGGGGCCGCGCAACCCGCGGGAGACAATGGACGAACAAGTGAGCGTGCGCGCGCGGCTGCAGGCGCGCATCGAGAACCGCGAGGCCGTGGTCGGCGTTATCGGGCTGGGCTACGTGGGGCTCCCGCTGGCCGTGGAGCTGGCGCGCAGCGGATACCGCGTGGTGGGCTTCGACATCACCGACGCGGTGGTGCAGGGGATCAACCGGGGCTTCAGCCACGTGCAGGACGTGAGCGGCGACGTGCTGGCCGCCTTTACCTCCAGCGGGCTGATCGAGGCCACCAGCGACCTGAAGCGGCTGGCCGAGTGCGACGCCGTCACCATCTGCGTCCCCACCCCGCTCAACAAGACCAAGGACCCCGACCTGTCGTACGTGATCGCGGCGTCGCAGGGGGTGCTGCACGGCCTCAAGCCCGGGCAGCTGGTGATCCTGGAGAGCACCACCTATCCGGGGACCACCCGCGAGGTGGTGCTTCCCGTGCTGGAGGAGTCGGGGCTGGTGGTGGGCGAGGACTTCTTCCTCTGCTTCAGCCCCGAGCGGGTGGACCCGGGGAACCCGGTGTGGCAGACGCGCAACACGCCCAAGGTGCTGGGCGGCGTGACGGTGCCCTGCAAGGAGCTGGGGCTGGAGCTGTACTCGCGCGTGTTCGACACCATGGTCCCCGTGGGGAGCGCCGAGGCGGCGGAGCTCACCAAGGTGTACGAGAACACCTTCCGGATGATCAACATCGCCCTGGCCAACGAGCTGGCCCAGGCGTGCGACAAGCTGGGGGTGGACGTGTGGGAGGTGATCGAGGCGGCGGCCACCAAGCCGTTCGGCTTCATGAAGTTCACCCCCGGCCCCGGGCTGGGCGGCCACTGCATTCCGCTGGACCCGCACTACCTGCAGTGGAAGATGCGCACGCTGGCGTTCAAGACGCGGATGATCGAGCTGGCCAGCGAGATCAACGGCGAGATGCCCACCTTCGTGGTGCGCAAGGTGGCCGACTGCCTGAACGAGGTGGGGAAGGCGGTCAAGGGGAGCCGGGTGCTGGTGCTGGGCGTGGCGTACAAGAAGGACATCGACGACCTGCGCGAAAGCCCGGCCATGGACGTGATCCGGCTGCTGCAGGAGAAGGGCGCGGTGGTGGAGTACCACGACCCCTTCTGCCCCATCATCAAGGACGACGGGCACACGCCGGTGCACAACCTGCCCCTGCGCAGCGTGCCGCTGACCGACGCGGCGCTGGCCGACTCGGACGTGGTGGTGGTGGTGACGGACCACAGCGAGGTGGACTACGCCCGCGTGGCCCAGAAGGCGCGGCTGGTGGTGGACACGCGCGGGGTGATGCGCGAGCCGCTGCAGCACGTGGTGGGGCTGTCGCGGCGTCACGCCCCGCTGGCGGTGCCGCGGCTGGTGCTGTCGGATGCCGCCGCCGACTGAGGCGGCGGCCTGCCCATCTCCCGGCGGCATGAAGGTCATCCTGGTGGCGGGGGCGCGGCCTAACTTCATGAAGGTCGCGCCCGTTCTTTCTGCCCTGCGGCGGGCGGGGCACCGGCCGGTGCTGGTGCACACGGGGCAGCACTACGACGCGCGGATGTCCGACGCGTTCTTTGCCGACCTGGAGCTTCCCGAGCCCGACCACCACCTGGGGGTGGGCTCCGGGAGCCACGCGGTGCAGACGGCGCGCATCATGGAGGCGTTCGAGCCCGTGGTGCTGGCCGAGCGCCCCGACTGGGTGGTGGTGGTGGGCGACGTGAACTCCACCCTGGCCTGCGCCCTGGTGGCGGCCAAGCTGCAGCCGGAGACGGGGTGCCGGGTGGCGCACGTGGAGGCGGGGCTGCGCAGCGGCGACTGGCGCATGCCCGAAGAGGTGAACCGGGTGGTGACCGACCGCGTGTCGGACCTGCTGCTGACCCCCAGCCGCGACGCGCACCCCAACCTGCGGGCGGAGGGGGTGCCGGACGAGCGGGTGGTGTTCGTGGGCAACACCATGATCGACACCCTGCTGGCGCGGCTGCCCCGGGCGCGCGATCGGGCGTTCGCGGCCGAGCTGGGGCTGGAGCGGGGCCGCTACGCGGTGAGCACGCTGCACCGGCCCAGCAACGTGGACGACCCGGCGGCCTTCCGGGGGGTGCTGGAGGCGCTGGGGACGGTGGCGCGCGAGATGCCCGTCGTTCTTCCGCTGCATCCGCGGGCGCGGAGGCAGGCGGAGGCGTTCGGGCTGCAGGCGCTGCTGGCGCCGCTGCGGGTGCTGGAGCCGGTGGGGTACCTGGAGATGCTGTCGCTCACCGAGGGCGCGGCGGTGGTGCTGACCGACTCCGGCGGGGTGCAGGAGGAGACGACGGCGCTGGGGGTGCCCTGCGTGACGCTGCGCGAGCAGACGGAGCGCCCGGTGACGGTGACGGAGGGGACCAACCGGCTGGCGCCGTGGCCGCTGACGGCGGCGGGGGTGGTGGGCGCGTTTCGCGACGCGCTGGCGCGCGGCGCCGCGGGCGACGCGCCGCCGCGGCCGGAGGGGTGGGACGGGCGGGCGGGGGAGCGGGTGGCGGCGGCGCTGGCCG
>DASUVG010000005.1:0-2328 GCA_036379135.1 Longimicrobium sp. | reverse complement strand
GGAGGCGCAGCACCACCAGGACATCCCCTTCGAGCAGGTGGTGGAGCTGATCCAGCCCACCCGCAGCATGGCCCATCATCCCCTGTTCCAGGTGAGCTTCGCCTGGCAGAGCACCCCCGGGGCAAGCGGCGGCGTGTCGCTTCCCGGGCTGGAGGTGGGCGGCGTGGGTACGGACTCGTCGGACAGGCAGGCCAAGTTCGACCTGTCGCTGGCCCTGCGGGAGACGGGGGACCGCATCACGGGCGACCTGACGTACGCCACGGCGCTCTTCGAGCGGCCCACCGTGGAGCGCTACGCCGGCTACCTGCGGCGGGTGCTGGAGGAGATGGTGGCGGATGACCAGCAGCCCGTGGAGCGGCTGGCGATGCTCTCCGCCGAGGAGCGCGCGCGCGTGCTGGAGGAATGGAACCGCACCGGGGCCGAGTACCCGGCCGGGGCGTGCATCCACGAGCTCTTCGAGGCGCAGGCGGCGCGCACGCCGGACGCCGTCGCCGTGGAGTGCGAGGACCGCGCGCTGACGTACGGGGAGCTGAACGCGCGGGCCAATCGCCTGGCGCACCACCTCGCCGGGCTGGGCGTGGGGCCCGACGCGCGGGTGGCGCTGTGCGTGGAGCGCGGTCCGGAGCTGGTGCTGGGGATGCTGGCCGTCCTCAAGGCCGGCGGCGCGTACGTGCCGCTGGACCCGTCGTATCCGGAAGAGCGGCTGCGCTACATGCTGGCCGACAGCCGCCCGTCGGTGCTGCTGGCCTCGCCGGCGCCGGCGGAGCGGCTGGCGGGGAGCGGCGTGCCGGTGCTCGATCCCGCGGACGCGGAGGCGTGGGCGCACCGCCCCGCCGGCGATCCGCGGCCGGCGGGGCTCTCGCCCGACCACCTGTGCTACGTCATCTACACCTCCGGCAGCACGGGGCGCCCCAAGGGCGTCGAGGTTCCGCACCGCGGCGTGCTGAGCCTGCTGGCCGACGTCCAGCGCCGCGCCCCCCTGCGCGAGGGCGACGGGTGCAGCCTGTGGACCAGCACCAGCTTCGACGTCTCCGTCTACGAGATCTTCTCCACGCTCCTCGCCGGCGGGCGGCTGTGCATCCCCAGCGACGAGGTGCGCCTGCACGCCGGCGCCTTTCTGGACTGGATGGAGGCCCGCGACGTCCGCGGCGCCTACCTGCCCCCCTATTTCCTCTCCGAGCTGCGTGACCGCGTTTCCGGTTCGCCGGAGCGCACCCGCCTGCGGCGCCTGCTGGTGGGCGTGGAGCCGATCTCCGAGCCGCTGCTGGCCGGGATCCGGCAGAGCGTCCCCGGGCTGCGGATCATCAACGGCTACGGGCCCACGGAAACCACCATCTGCGCCACGCTCTACGACGTGCCGGTGCAGGCGCGCGGGGAGCGGGTGGCGCCGATCGGCCCGCCGGCGGCCAACACGCGCGCGTTCGTGCTGGATGCGGCGATGCAGCCGGTGCCGGTGGGGGTGGCGGGGGAGCTGTACATCGGCGGCTTGCAGGTGGCGCGGGGGTACCTGGGCCGCCCCGGGCTGACGGCGGAGCGCTTCGTCCCCGAGCCGTTCGGCGGGGAGCCGGGGGCGCGGATGTACCGAACGGGCGACCTGTGCCGGTGGTCGGCGGAGGGGACGCTGGACTTCGTGGGCCGCACGGACGACCAGGTGAAGATTCGGGGCTTCCGCATCGAGCCGGGGGAGATCGAGGCGCGGCTGCTGGAGCACGCCGCCGTGCGCGAGGCCGTCGTCCTGGTCCGGGAGGACGCGCCTGGCCAGGCGCGGCTGGTGGCCTACGTCACCGGCGACGAGAGCGCCGGCGCGGAGGTGCTCCGCGCCCATCTCGCCGGGTCGCTGCCCGCGTATATGGTCCCCGCGGCCTTCGTGCGCGTGGGCGCGTGGCCGCTGACGCCCAACGGCAAGCTGGACCGCAGGGCGCTGCCCGCGCCCGAGGGCGACGCGTTCGCCGCCCGCACGTACGAGCCGCCCGCGGGGGCAACTGAGGAGGCGCTGGCGGGGATCTGGGCCGAGGTGCTGGGCGTGGAACGGGTGGGCCGCTGGGACGACTTCTTCGACCTGGGCGGGCACTCGCTGCTGGCGGTGCAGGTGATCTCCCGGGTCCGGCAGGCGCTGGGGGTGGAGGCCGCGCTGGGCGAGCTGTTCACCCGCCCCGTGCTGGCGGACTTCGCGCGGGAGCTGGACGGGGCCGCGCGGGCGGAGCTTCCGCCCATCGAGCCCGCGCCCCGCGACGGCCCCGTGCCGCTCTCGTTCGCGCAGCAGCGGCTGTGGTTCCTGGAGCAGCTGGGGGACCTGGGGAGCGCGTACCACATCCACCGCCCCCTGCG
>DASUVG010000004.1:0-28379 GCA_036379135.1 Longimicrobium sp. | reverse complement strand
GGCTCCGGAGGAGCCGCGCCGCCTTCTCGCTGATCCCGCATGGTCTCACGCCGCCAGCCGCCGCACCACCTCGACCGCGCCTTCTTGTAGACGGTGATGCACACCAGTTGGCCCGCGGGGTCGATCACCCGCCAGTTGCGCCCGTGGCTGCGGATCGTGTAGCCGGGCTGCGGGTTGGCGGCGGCTCGTGGCGCATCTGTGCCAAACCGTGGTATTATTCAATCGTTCTGGACGAGAGCCGGGCCGCACTGTTCCGAGGACAGCGAAATGAGCAACTTCCGAGGCCGCATCACCATCGACCCCGCGATCTGCCACGGCAAGCCGACCGTGCGTGGGCTGCGTTACCCGGTGGAGCTGATCCTGGATCTGCTGAGCTCGGGCATGAGCCACGAAGAGATCCTGGGTGATTACCCGGATCTGGAGCGGGAGGACATTCTGGCTGTGCTGGAGTATGCTGCCAGCTTGAGCAGGGTAAAGACGCTGGAACCGCTCACCGCATGAAGTTTCTGGTCGATGCGCAACTCCCTCGGCGGATTGCGCTGTGGCTTCGCGAGCAGGGCCACGACGCACTCCACACGCTGGACCTGCCCGACGAGAACCGCACGACGGATGCCCAGATCGTTGAGCTCGCGTTGCGGGAAAGACGCGTGGTGGTAACCAAGGACGCTGACTTCGTCGAGTCTTTCATCCTGCACCACAAACCGGAGAAGCTGCTGCTGATCTCCACCGGCAACATCTCCAACGCTGAGCTCGAGCGGCTCCTTCTCCCGCATGCCGAAACAATCGCGGTGGCATTCGAGACGGCCGACTTCATCGAGCTCAGCCGCTTCGGCGTGATGCTCCACGGCTGAGGAAATCGCATCCTGAGCGAAGGAAGCGACAGCCGCGGAGATTTCTCCCCACGGCTGTCGAATATCTCCATCACCCCGCCAGCCGCCGCACCACCTCGACCGCGCCCTTCTTGTAGACGGTGATGCACACCAGCTGCCCCGCGGGGTCGATCACCCGCCAGTTGCGCCCGTGGCTGCGGATGGTGTAGCCGGGCTGCGGGTTGGCGGCGGCGGGCGCTGCGGCGGTCTGCTTCCTGGGCATCGTGCACCTCCAGTGGGCTTGACCCTCGGCACCCGGCAGGGCTACTGCTTGGTGAGCGGGCGGCCTTCGGGTCGTCTGTGGTAAGGCTGTCGGCCAGCATCTTTTCAGCATGGTCCGGCAGCCTTGCTTTTTGCCCTATTGTATATATAGTAATCGACACAGCGGAATCTGTCAACCTTAGCATCGACGGAAATGGACTTCAAAACGGCTACGGATCAAGTCGGGGGCTGTATCACCCACGCGGAAATCGCGGAGGCAGCCGGCGTGTCAATTCAGACGATCCGACAAGCGCGAATGGACCCGGGTTCTTCCAGTTATAGAAATCCGCCTGCCGGCTGGCAGAGGGTATTGGCGCGTCTAGCAAGACGCCGCGCCGACGAGTTGAAGAAATTTTCGGACTATCTTGACCAAACAGCTGTGGATTAAGAGAATACAGATGTGAACTTTTGTCGAACGTAGTGCTCGCGTTCACAAAGTACCCTTCTGTGGCTGGATCGTAGGGAACGGCCAAGCCAGTCTTCCAGCAAAAGGTCACTGTGTCGCCGCCCGTGCGCTCCTCCTTAGTTGCAACCCCCTTACACGGAAGTAGCCGTGCAGCACGCCCCGCACGAAGTTCAAGAAGCCCTTGGACAGCGTTATGCCGTCACCGCGCAGATTGGCGAGGGAGCCCAGGGCTATGTTTATCGGGCGACTAGATCGGTCGCCACTGATGGATCGCCGGCGGATGACGATGTCGCGTTGAAGATCTATCTGGGCGATGACCAAGATGAGCGGGTTCGACGTGAGATCAATGCTATGCGTCGCATCCGTCACCCGTCGCTTGCGACCCTCATTGAGGCTGGTGAACTTTATCTATCTGGCGAGCGTCTCCAGTATTGTGCTTGGGAATACATTCGCGGAATGGCCTTGAACCAGCGTTTAGAGGCTGGGCCGCTCACGATGCGAGCGCTTGCTGCCGTTGGGCGAGATGTTGCGGGCGCAATTGGGGCGATCTGGGTTGACAGAATTGTGCACAGAGATATTAGTCCCAAGAATGTGATGCTTCGTACTGGCGAGCGCGAAGCAGTCCTTATCGATCTGGGTGTCGCCCGCCACCTAGGAAGTCCTTCACTTACGGCCTATGGCTTTTCTTGGGGCACCCCTGGGTATCTTTCACCAGAACAATGTAGCGGAGTGAGAGACTTGACATGCAAGTCAGATATCTTTGCTCTTGGCATTGTTCTGTTAGAGTGTGCGTTGGGGCGGCATCCGACCCGCGGTCTGCAGCAGCAACTGATTACCTCTCCTCCCCGGGCCGCATCACTTGTACCAACGATGCCAGCAGTCATCGCAGACTTGATCAATGCGATGCTGAGCGTCCGAGCGGTGTCTCGTCCGCGACCTGATGAGGTCGCGGCAACCATGATTAGTTACTTGGAGGCGACTGCGAATGTTCTACCGTAATACTCGGTACGCCTTCAAATTGCCTACGGGGGCACCCGCCGGAATTGCAGGCGCGATCATCAATGCTGCCGCAGTACCGCGCTACCAACTCATCCGGAAAGGCCGCAAAGCTGTTCTCCGTGCGAGTGGGTATCTCCAGCACCGTCTCTTTGATCCACAGTTGTACCTAGCAGGTCTGGATCGTGGGCGTGCCTCAGAGCAAGCCGCTCTCCTCGCAAGCTATCCATGGTTTGCAGAACCCGATGTTCCTGAGTTTGACACGCAGGAACATCGGCGATTGAAAGATTGGGAGGCCAAATACCTAGACACATTGCTCACTTCTTGGGAAGGAAAAGCCGCTGAGGACGACGCGACCATTGCAGAACGAGCGGGAAAGGCTGTCAACTTCCAACTTGAATTAGAGTGTGAGGGCATAATCCTCCCCACTCCGCTGATACGCACTACTTCGGGCGGGCTCGATCTTGAGATGCGTTGGCTGGACGCTGGAATCGAAGCAGCTCATAAGCACGGTGTGACCGTACCTGTATTCGCTACCGTAGCGGTCACTCAAGACGTGCTGTCGGGTACTGAACCTGATCAGAATCAACTGTTATCGGCGTTGGCTGATCAAGTCACCGCTCGTGAAGTCGCCGGAGTGTACTTGACCATGGAGCAGACGGTTGAGACGGACTACGTTTGTCGCGACGAAAAAACGCTCAAGTCTTTATTGGGCTTTGCGGATGATATAGTGCGTATTGGACGCCGTCGCCTGATTGTAAACAGTCTTGGAACGTTCGGAGCTATAATGTCCGCTGCTGGGGCAGAAATCTTTGCGAGTGACTTTTACCGCTCAGCCAGAAGCTTGCGTCTTGCCGAACTGATTGATAAGAGCGGGGGCGCTCAAATGCCGCGATACTTCTCGCCAGCACTATTGGGCGATATTGGCTTGGAGAGCGATCTCGCCGCAATTGCTAAGGCTGGACTGTTGGATCGAGTGCGGCTGAATACCGATGCTGCACAAGAACTTCATGAAGAACTCGAAACGACGAACAACATCGTTTTCGAGTGGCAGCACGAGCGTCAAAGAGTGAGGAATGCTAAAGCCCATTACTTAGAAGCGATGATGCGGATCGGGCGTACGCTCTCAGCGATGGAAGTTGCTGAACGGGCCGCTTTCGTACGTAAGTGGCTTCAGAAGTCGGTGAAACTCGCAAAGGATCTCAGAGGGGCCGGGATCACCAGCGGGTACTACACTGATCTGAGTCACCAGCAAGCTTGGCTCAATGCTTACCAATGGTGGATGAGCCGCGCAGGATATCTTCCCTAAGGGATCGCTGTTTTCGCTTGGCCGAGTTTTGACGCGGCGATCCATCGCGCGCCGGAGACGGGTACCGTCTGATCAGGACGTGCCAGCACCTCAATGATCGGGCCGCTAAGAAGAGCAAGACCAATCCCGTTGCTAAGGAACTCAGCGTGAATGGCAGGGGTGATCTTGCACTGATTGCGGTCGAGCACGACCCACGCGCTGTTCGCAAACTCAAGGTAAGAACTTGCTTGCGTTAGCGCCGTCCGCCACTTGCACAGCTTTGCTTCGATGGCGATAATTTTCATGGTGCTGGTGGCCGCCCCGACTGTCAACTCAAAACGATTATTCTCATCGCGGAGGAGTCTCTTCCGAGATAGCTTAGCCAAGACCTCAGCGCCGCGTTCGCTACGGAGGCGGAAAACTTCTCTGAGGGTGTCAGTCGTCAGCCCTCCCCGCTGTTCAGCTAACGCGAGGACATGGCACTCAAGCGCGGTTAGGCGATGCCTGATTCCTTCATTAGGCACATCCGCCCAAACTCCTATCAGCAGGTCCGGAATCACTCGCCCGATGCTTGGTTCTCGCACGATAATTGAGTGGGACTCGGGCTCAAGCCCTAAGAGAGTTCCGCAAGACGCCATCATGGGCTCAAGCATGTCCTCTTCTAGCCGAAATGGCTGCGCAAACTGGATCATATCTGTTAACTGGACGCGTGTACTGCCACGAAGCCAAGGAAGCCGTAGGGTAGTTGTGTTGATGGCCTAAAGCAATGCTCTCGCTGTCAATAGCGGCGCGGCCCCCCGGGAGCCGCGCCGCTTCGTCCTCCATCCAGCCATCCTGCCAGCCGCGGCTCCCGCGCGATCCGCGTCCTCAGTCCGCCGCGACGGGTTCGGGGTCGCGGACGGCGTGCACCACGCGCGGGGCGGCCGACGCGCGGCCGCGGCGCAGGCGGTTCACGAAGTCGTCCAGCAGCGTGTACACCACGGGCACCACGAACAGCGTCAGCAGCGTGCTCGTGATCAGGCCGCCGATCACCGCGCGGCCCATGGGGGCGCGCTGCTCGCTGCCCTCGCCCAGCGCCATGGCCAGCGGCACCATGCCGAAGATCATGGCCACTGTGGTCATGATGATGGGCCGCAGGCGCACGCGGGCCGCGGAAAGCAGCGCCTCGCGCCGGCTCATCCCCGCCTCGCGCTGCTGGTTGGTAAAGTCCACCAGCAGAATGCCGTTCTTGGTCACCAGGCCCATCAGCATGATGATGCCGATCATGGTGAACACGTTCAGGTTGCCGCCCGTCAGCAGCAGCGCCAGCCCCACGCCGATGAAGGAGAGCGGCAGCGCCAGCATGATGGCCAGCGGCTGCAGGAACGACCCGAACAGCGACGCCAGGATGATGTAGATGAAGACCACCGCCATCCCCAGCGCCGCCAGCACGTAGCCCTTGGTCTCTTCCAGGTTCTGCACGTCGCCGCGGAACACCGTGCGGTAGCCGCTGGGCAGGTTGGCCTCTTCCAGCGCCTGCCGCGCCGCGTTGGCCACGTCGCCCATGGCGTAGCCGGGAAGCACGCCGGCGCTGATGCTGATCTGCCGCTCCAGCGACGAACGCTCGATCTGCTGCGGGCCCATGCCGCCGCGCACCGTGGCCACCTGCGACAGCGGGATCATCGCCGGGCGGCCCGTCGTGGGATCGACGGAGCTGCTGGGCACCACGATCCCCGCCACGTCGCCCGCCGAGGTGCGCACGCTGTCGGGGTAGATCACGACCACGTCGTGCGAGTACCCCTGCTCGTCTTCCCACTGCGTGGCGCGCTGGCCGGTGAACAGCGGCTGCAGCGTCTGGGCGATGCTGGCGATGCCCACGCCCGCCGCCCACGCCTGCTCGCGGTCCACCTGCACGTCCAGCTGCGGGATCTCGCCTTCCTGGCTGCTGGTGGGCTCGGCCATGCCGGGCACGCTCTGCAGCACCTGCATCACCTGCTCGGCCGCCAGCTTGAGCCGGGCCTGCTCCGGCCCCTGCACGTTCACCTGGATCGGCTGGCGAAATCCGCCAAAGATCGTGGGCGTGCCGGTGATGTTGGCGCGCACCCCGGGGATCCCCGCCAGTCGCCCGCGCAGCGCGTCCTGGATCTCCTGCTGCGACCGGTCGCGCTCGTCCTTGAGCTTTACGAACACGCGGCCGTTGTTGGGCGATCCGCGAAAGCCGCCGCCGATGGACATGTAGGTGAACTCCACCTCCGGCATCTGCCGCAGCATGCCGGCCACCTGGTGCCCGCGCTCCACCGTGTACTCCAGCCGGCTGCCGGGCGCCACGCGAAAGTTCACGTTGAACTCGCCGCCATCGAAGTCCGGCAGCCAGGTAAAGCCCAGGCTGGGGATGATGAGCATCGACGCGACGACGGTGGTCGCCGCCCCGGCCAGCACCGTCTTGCGGTGGTCCAGCGCCCACCCCAGACCGCGCGGGTAGCGGTCCGCCACCCGCTCGAACCAGTCGTTGAAGCGGCGGGCCGCCCGCTGGATGGGGTTGCCGCGCGGCCGCGCCTGCCCGTGCTGCGCCACCTCGGGGTCCGGCCACACGCTGGAGAGCATGGGGTCCAGCGTAAAGGAGACGAACAGCGACACCATCACCGCGAACGCCACCACCACGCCGAACTGAAAGAAGATCATCCCGATCTGCCCGCCCATGAACGCCACGGGAACGAACACCGCGATCACCGCCAGCGTGGTGGAAAGCACCGCCAGCCCGATCTCGCTGGTGCCCTCGCGCGCGGCCGTGTGGTGGTCCTTCCCCATCTCCACGTGCCGCACGATGTTCTCGCGCACCACGATGGCGTCGTCGATCAGCAGCCCGATGGCCAGCGACAGCGCCAGCAGCGTCATGGTGTTGATGGTGAAGCCGAAGATCCACATCCCGAAGTACGCGGAGATGATGGAGATCGGCAGCGCCAGCCCGGTGATGATGGTGGAGCGCCAGCTGTTCAGGAAGAAGTAGATGATGGCGATGCACAGCACCGCGCCCAGCATCAGCTCGTGCTGCACGCTGGCCAGCGACTCGCGGATGCGGCGCGAGTCGTCGCTCACCACCGTCATCCGCACGTCCGAGGGCAGCTGCTCCTGCATCTCCGCCACCTCGGCGCGCACCAGGTCCGCCACCTCCACCGTGTTGGATCCGCTGATCTTGAGGATCTCCACGGAGAGCGCGCGGCCGTCGTTCAGGTAGCTGGCGCTGCGCGCCTCGGCGGTGCCGTCCACCACGCTGGCCACGTCGCCCAGCCGCACCGGCACCCCGTTGCGCACCGCCACGGTGATGTCGCGGAAGGACCGCGGGTCTTCCACGCGGCCGGTGATGCGCACCAGGCGCTCCTGGTCGCCGCGGCGCACGCGTCCGGCGGGCACGTCCTGGTTCTCGCGCTGCAGCGCCTGCATCACCTGCGGCGGCGAGATGGCGTAGGCGCTCATGGCCGACGGGTTCAGCTGCACCTGGATCTGGCGGTTGGTGCCGCCCACCAGGTTCACGCCGCCCACGCCGGGAATGGCCTCCAGCCGCGTGCTGATCACCTCGTCGGCCAGCTCCGTCAGCTCGCGCAGGGGCCGCTCGGGGCTCTGCACGGCGATGGACATGATGGGCCGCTCGTTGGGATCGAAGCGGATGATGACGGGGTCGTCGATGTCCTGGGGAAGCTGGCGGCGGATGCGGGCGATCTTGGACTGCACCTCCTGCTGGGCCGCCATCACGTCCACGCCCAGCTGCAGCTGCACGCGCACGAGCGAGCTCCCCTCGAACGAGGTGCTGGTGATCTCCTGGATCCCCTGCACGGTGTTCAGCGCCTCTTCGATGGGGCGCGACACCTCGCGGTCCATCACCTCGGGGCTGGCGCCGGGGTAGCTGGTCTGCGCCACCACCACGGGGTAGCTGACGTCGGGGTATTCGTCGATCGCCAGGCGCCGGTAGCCGGCGATGCCCAGCACCACCAGCGTCACCATCATCATGGTGGCGAACACCGGCCGCTTGATGGATACGTCGGAGAGGAACATCCCGCGTCTCCCGATGATTCGGGTGGATTTTCGATCTATCTACAGGTCCGGGCGCGCCGCGACGGCGCCCCCTCCGGGCTCGTAAACCTCGCCCACCTCCCCCGAAAAACCTGGGGGAGGTCGATGCTGCCGCCGGATCCGGGCGCTTCGAGACGGTACGCACTGCGTCCGCTGCCGCCCCCCTCTCCCGGCCTCTCCCCCATGAACCGCATGGGGAGAGGAGAATTCGATCCCGCTTCGAAAAGGTGCGTCGCACCTCCCTCCCCCGCGCAGTTTGCGGGGGAGGGCCGGGGAGGGGGGCAGCTCACCATCCCGCTCCACCCCGTCCGAAGCTCACCGCCGGCTGCCCCACACCCAACCTCCCCCAGTCTTTTTTGGGGGAGGTGGGCGAGTGGTGCGAGCCCGGAGGGGGCGCCCGGCCGACGCAGCCCGATGCCGGCGGTCGAGCCCTACTTCCCCTTCTCCGCGCCGCCCCTGGCCGCTCCGCCCTTCGGCGCGCCGCCGCGCTCGCCCTGTCCGGCCATGCGCACCGCCATCCCCTTGCCCAGGATGCCCACGTTGCCCACGACCACCTGGTCCGCCTCGGTCACGCCCTCGGTGACCTGCACCAGCCCCTGCGTCTCGTCCTTGAGGCCCAGGGTAACGGGGACCACGTCGATCTTGCCGTCCACCACGCGGTAGACCACCTCGGGGCCGCCTTCGCGGCCCTCGCGGATGGCGGCGGCGGGGAGCACCATCGCCCCGTCCACCACGCGGCTGACGATGCGGCCGCTGGCAAAGGTGCCGGCGCGCAGGCGGCCGTCGGGGTTGGGCACCTGCACGTACACCGTCACGGAGCGCGACCCCGGGTCTACCGACGGGCTGATGCGCGCCACGCGCCCGGTGAACTCCGATCCATCCGCCGTGAACCGCACCGTCTGCCCCGCCTGCACGGCGGCCGCCGCGCGCTCGGGGACGGCGGCGGCCAGCTCCAGCACGTCGCCGCGAACCAGGGTGAAGAGCGCCGCGTTGCGGTTGATGTGCTCGCCCGGGTTCACCGTCCGCCGCTCGATGACGCCGCTGACGGGCGCCACCACGCGGGTGTCGCCCACCTCGCGCCGGCTGGTGCCGGAGCGCGCCTGCGCGGCGGCCAGCCGGGCGCGCGCCGCGGCGACGGCCTGCTGGGCCACGCGCACGTCGCGCTCGGGGATGGCGCCCTCGCGCAGGAGCTCCTGGTTCTGCTCCAGCGTCCACTCGGCCGTGCTCAGCTCGCTGCGCGCGGCGGCCACGTCGGCGTCGGCGCTGCGGGCGTTGCCGGCCTGGTCGCCCCCGTCGAAGACGGCGAGCAGCTGGCCCGCGCGCACCGCCTCGCCCTCGCGGACGTAGACGTTCTCCACGTCGCCCTCCAGCCGGGCGCGCACCTCGGCCCGCTCCAGCGGCTCCAGCGTTCCGGTGATGGCGATGGCGTCCTCCAGCGGGGCCAGCCGCGGCTGCGCCAGGTCGGTGGCCGCCAGCGTGACGCTGGGCCCGCCGCCGCCGGGGCGTCCGCCGCCCGCGCCGCGGGGCGCCGCGTCGGCATCGTCGGAGCACGCCGCCGCGCCGGCCACCATGGCGGCCACGGCCGCCGCGCGGAAGGAAACACGCAGATCAGTCTGCATCGATCGATCAGAAGAAAGGGAACAGAAGTGCGTGAGTGCGTGAGTGCGTAAGTGCGTGAGTAACTGCATGTCAGCCGTCCTTCTCCCGCTCATCGCCACTCCCGAAGTTCCGCACCCTCGCACCAGGAGCGAATGAGCCGCCCTGGCTGTCTACTAACGCACTAACGCACTAACGCACTAACGCACTAACGCACTAACGCACTCTTCAGGGCGTCGGCAGCGGACGGCCCAGCGCGCGCGCCAGCTCGGCCGTGGCCAGGTACAGGTCGTACGTGGCGCGCGCCTCGTTGGTGCGCGCGGTGAGCAGCGCCAGCTGCGCGTCGCTCACCTCCAGCTGCGTTCCCAGCCCGCGCGCGTAGCGCAGCGAGGCCAGGCGGAACGCCTCCTCGGCCTCGGCCACGGTCTGGCGCACGGCGTCGAAGGTGGCGCGGGCGGCGTCCATCTGCGTGCCCGCGCGGGCCGCCCCGGCGCGGGCGTTCTCCGCCGCCTGCACGGCCTGCAGGTCGGCGATGGCGGCCTGGGCGCGCACCTGGCGCAGGTCGTTGCGGGCGCGGTTGCCGTCCCACACCGGCCAGTTGAGCGCCAGCTGCAGGGATCGGTCCGAGAACCAGCCGCCGTTCTGCTGCGTGCACACGCGGTCCGCCGGCGAGCCGTCCGGGCAGTCCACCGTGTCCAGGCCGCCGGGGCGGACGGGGAGGCTCCAGTTCAGCGGGAACGCCTGGTAGCCCTGCACCAGGTTCACCGAGACGGTGGGGAGGAGCGCGGCGTTGGCGGCCCGCAGCGTGGCGTCGCCCGCCCGGGCGCGCAGCCGCGCCGCGCGCACCTCCGGCAGCGACTCCAGCGCGGCCGAATCCACCAGCGCGGCGCCGGCCATCGCCTCGGCCGCGGCGCGGACGGCCGCGGGGTCCAGCTCCGTGCTGAGCCGTAGCGGCTGCGCCGGCGGCAGGTTGGTGAGCCGCCGCAGAGCCAGCAGCGCCACCTCGCGGGCGCCGCGTGCCTGGATGAGCGCGGGCTCCAGGTTGGACCGCTCCACCCGCGCCCGCAGCACGTCGTAGCGCGACCCGCGGCCGCCCTGCTCGAACTGCTCGGCCTGACGCACGCGCGCCTCGGCCAGCACCAGGTTGCTCTCCTGGATCGCCACCAGCCGCTCCGCCAGCTGCGCCGCCAGGTAGGCGTCCAGCGTCTGCAGGCTCACGTCCAGCTCCGCCCCCGCCACCTCGGCCGTGGCCGCGTCGCGCAGGCTGGCCGCGGCGCGGGTGGCGTTGCGCACGCGGCCGCCCTGGAACAGGGGGACGCTCAGCGTGGCGTTGGTGTTGTACGTGTTGGGCTGGTTGAAGATCTGCCCCACCGCCTGGGCGCGGGCGTTCTCGTACACGTGGCTGAAGGTGCTGCTCAGGCGCACCGTGGGCATGCCGGCCGCCCGGGCGCTCCCCACGGCGGCGGTGGCGGCGTCCAGGCGGCGCGCGGCCAGCCCTACCTCTTCGCCGCCGCGCGCCAGCTGCAGCGCCTGGCCAAGCGGCAGGTCCAGCGTGTCGCCGCCCTGCGCGGCCAGCGGCGCGGCCGCCAGGGCCACGAAAACGAACGCGGCCCCGCGGATCGCGCGGCGGCCTGCGTTGAAAGGTGCCCTGAAGGGCCGGATGATGTGCATCTATGCCGTGCTCCGGGTCCGCCTCGAGGGCGGACGGGGGTGCTTCGAAAAGGCAGAACCGGCCGGATTTGTGTCCAAGCCGTTGAAGCCCGCTAATTTAGCCGCAGACGTGGGCAGATTCAACCTGCCCGTGCCGCCGCTCACGAAGGCTGGACACGGAAAGGCGGCATAGCGTTGGATGAAGGTTGGATTAGGTGGGGCGGTCTAGCCGCTGGATCACGACTCGACGAACCACATCGAACTGGCGCCCGAGAGGGCCCCCTCCCCCGGCCCCTCCCCCGCTGCGCGGGAGAGGGGAGAATTCGATTGCGTTTCCGCAGGCTGGTCCTCGCGTGAGCCTTGCGCCCCGCTCCGGATGTTGCGTCTCGCGTCACCCTTCCCCCGCGCAGTTTGCGGGGGAAGGGGCGGGGATGGGGGGCGGCCCACCATCCCGCGCCGATCCATCCGCAGACACTCCACACGCCCTCCTCAGCACCACATCGCGAAGGCGCGGGTGACGTCGGAGGGGCGGGCGAAGGTCCAGTCGGGGCGCATCACCTCGATCTTCCGCGCGAACGCCTCCGCCTCGCCGGGCGCCGTCTTGGCCCACAGCGCCGCGCCGATGCGCATCCCCGCGCTGCGGCCGGCCTTCATGTCCACCGAGCTGTCGCCGATGTAGACGGCCTGCTCCGGCGCGATCCCCAGCGCCTCCGCGGCGGCGAGCAGGCCGGCGGGGTCAGGCTTGGCGGCGTGGACGTCGTCGTCCGTCACCACCACCTCGAACGGGTCCAGCTCCGCGGCCGCCTGCGTGACGTCCCACGCCTCGCGCCCCTTGCCCGTCACGATCCCCAGCCGCACCCCGGCGCTCCGCAGGCCGGCCAGCATCTCCGGCACGCCCTCGTAGACGCCTTCCGCCATCGCCGGATACAACGCGCGGTACAGCCGGCGCATCTCCGCGTGGCACGCGGCACCGGCCTCCTTGCCGATCCAGTCGAGCAGGAACCGCCGCTCGGACGCGGGACGGCGGGCGGCGATCTCCGCGTCCGCCGGCGCGTAGCCCAGGTGCGGCTCCAGCGCGCGCCGGTAGCACTCCAGGTACAGGCGATAGGTGTCGATCAGCGTCCCGTCCAGGTCGAACAGTACCGCTGCGGGCTGGGTTTGACTCTCTCTGGCCCCTGTCATGATGTTTCCCGGTCGTGCGAGGGGAGCGGATCGCTCAAGACGGTCGACTCTGACATGTGCCGGGTTGTTCTCGTTTCGCGGGGCCGTGGTGGACGCTGAGCCCGTTCATCCTGAAAACAGCTGGGAGGGCGAACCGCGTTGCTCCTCTCTGCACCGCGATCGTCGTCCTCAACCGTAGAGAGATACTGATGCGTCGAACCATCTATGCCGACGAAAGCACGTTCGGGCAGCAGAACAGCGTCCACGGTGCTGGTATGCTCGTCGTCGATGGGACTCTCGATCAAAGTGTCGTGTCCGATGCCCTCGGCGCTCTGTCCGCGGATCCGGATCGCCATCTCCAGCCGGCAAAAACCATGGACGATTCGACGCTGGCTCGCGGGTACTTTCACGCATCGTTCGACAGCAAGAACGCCCATAGTCACCTGGTGACGTCCATCCGCCAGAGGGTGGACGGAATGTTCAGTTGCGACTTCGTGGATTCGCAGCGCGGCGGGGGAATGGATCGATCAGTAGAATCCCTGTACCGTGCATCCGCGCTCCTCGGTTCCGTGGGGGCATTGGACACGCGTGATCCAGTCCGGTTCGTGTTCGCACAGCGTGAGGGATTGAGCTCGTCCGGGCTTGAATCGTGGAACCAGGAACGAGAACGCAGTCTGGCTGGAAGTCTTTCGGAGCTGCCATTCGCGCCTGCGTTCTTTCCTCCCGTCGATCTGGTCCTGGCGCCCGCAAGTGAGCCAGGGTTGCAGTGCGCGGATTTTCTGTTATGGGCGACACTCAGGGCAGAGTCTGGTGACGGCCGTTGGCTGGAGCGAGCTGGAGCGCCCCTCCGCTTTCGCGGTGCACCTGACTCACAGCGCTGGTTCACACACGATCTGAAACTTGGAAAGGGCCTGCGGGATGCTGAAGCCGGCTATGATGTGACCGACTATCCAGTGACGGGCGAAGGTCAACTTCAAGCGGATGAGTTGATCAATGCGTTGCGGGAGGTATGGGATGTGGTTGAATACCGCGCGTCGAACGGTTTGCCGGAGAGGCTGAGCTCGGCCGATCGAGATGTAAAGCGAGCAGCCGAGCTGCGTAACGGTGCCCTGGAGTTGTACCTGGAATCGTTGGCTCTGGCCTATATAAAGCTGTTCGATACGGAGCCTCTCATCCGCCCTGAGATGTCGCGTCGCCAAAAAGGGTGGATGTTGATGGTCCGGCGCCACCTCGCGCTGATGCTCAGAACAGACCTGATATCATCCAGATTGATGCTCAATTGGCTGCACGCTCAGGATGTGCTGATTCGCGCAGCCAAATGATGTCGGATTCACTGTGAATGGATTGCCGTCGGCGGATAAGTGATCGCCGGCGCGGGCGATCAGCCCGGCCCGTGGTGCTTGGCGATGCGCCAGCCGACCAGAAAGAGCAGCGCGATGGAGGAGAGCAGCGCCAGCACCACCGGCGGCTCGGCCTGCGCGGGCTGTGCCGGGGCGGAACGGTTCGGCGCGCCGGCCTCTGGAGCCGCGGGCGTGGACGGCTCCGCCGGCATCGGCCGCGGCGGCAGCACCGTGGGCGAGGGGGACGGGCGCTCCGCGGGCTTCTGGCGCGCGGCGAAGGTGCGGTACGCGTCGGGAAAGACGGCCACGTGGTAGTGCGGCGGGTTGCGCTCGCGGGTGGCGTCCAGCAGGTCCTTGCCCTCCAGCGCCAGCAGCGCCTTCTCGAACCAGTTGCGGCACTTGGCGTTGCGGCTGATGCGGAAGTCCACCGCCATCCCCGCCGGGTGCACCGACAGCTTGTGCGCGTTCCCCGGCTGCGTGGTGCGCGGCCGGGTGAGGCTGGTGACCACCAGCTGCTCGCCGCACGCCTTGCGGTACTCGCCGGACAGGTTCTCCACGAAGGTCTTGATCTCGCGGCGCGCGAAGGGGTGGCTCACCTTGGCCAGCGCGTAGTCGGCGTTCCCCGGCAGCCGCACCAGCCGCTCCTTGCTCACCAGCTCCGCCACCGCCGCCGGCGTCTCGGCGAAGGTGAAGTCCTCCGAGACGGCCACCTCGTACTGCCGCTCCATGGAGGCCGGCGAGCCGCGCATGGTCACCATCGGCTTGGCCGCGGCCGACATCGCCACGCCCACCGCCGCGGCCGCCAGCACCGTCGCGGGAAGGGCCGCCTGTGCCACCGTCTGCCGGATCGTCCTGCGCGCCACTGCCTGCTCCCTGGATCATGCGCCCGCCGCCTGCGAGGGCGGAAACATGATGCAGGATGGGTTCCACCAGATCCGCATCGGCCGCCCTATCTGGTTGTCCCCGAACGCGTTCGGCGCGAATTCGCCTGTTTTCGTGCAGCGGGCCGGGGAAAGACGGGCCTCACACAGGGTCAGCGGAGTCAACGGAGTGAAGATTCCCGCCGCTCATCGCCTTTCCTGCCGCGCCTCCTCACCTCCAGAGGCCGACCCGCGAAGGAGCGCGTCGCAGGGCGCGAGAAGACTCTGTTGACCGTGCTGGCCTCTGTGGGAGGCGCATTCGTTTGCAGCCTGTACCGCCGCCGGCCGCGTGCCTATATTCAGGCAGGTACACACGCACCCAGCACTTGCGAACGATGCAGCTCACCGCCGCCGCCACCCGCCGATTTATCCGCCCCCCGACCCTGTCCGGGGTGTGGGAGGTGCGCGCGCGCGGCTGAAGCGCCGACACGTTCTCTCCGGCGTGGCCCACGGGCCGAACGCCCCCCGGATGCGGTCCGGGGGGCTTTTTCGTGTCCGGCAGCCACGCGACCCCGAATCTCGATCCACGGACGAACCCGGAGAGAACGATGCATCCCGCCATCCTGTCCCACGACGCCTACCTGCGCGCCGTCACCCTGCGCGACCTGACGGACCCGGCGCAGGGGCCGCACGCCATGCAGCAGCTCATCCAGCAGATCCACGACGCGCTGCGCACCCGCTGGGGATGCGAGGTGCGCGTGCACCGCGCCCACCCCGCGGTGCCCGTGGAGCACAACTACGACCGGCTGCACTACCCGCCCGGCGGTGCCGCCCGCGACGCGCGCTACACCCGCTACGTCAGCGAGACGACGGTGCTACGCACGCAGACCTCCGCCATGATCCCGCCGCTGCTGGCCAGGGTGGCGCACGATCCGCCGGGCGACCTGCTGCTCGCCTGTCCCGGCCTCGTCTACCGCCGCGACGAGATCGACCGGCTGCACACGGGCGAGCCGCACCAGATGGACCTCTGGCGCATAGTCCGCGGCCGCGTGGGCGCCCCGGAGCTGCGCGAGATGGTGTCGGCGGTGCTGGCGGCCGTGCTCCCCGGCCGCGAGTACCGGCTGAACGCGGCCGATCACCCCTACACGACGGACGGGGTGGAGATCGAGGTACGCGCGGACGACGGTGGATGGGTGGAGGTGGGCGAGTGCGGCCAGGCGCTCCCGGCCATCCTGGACGAGGCGGGGCTGCCGACGTCCGACTACTCCGGGCTGGCGATGGGATTGGGGCTGGACCGGCTGCTGATGCTGGCGAAAGGGATGGACGACATCCGCATCCTCCGCTCCGCCGACCCGCGCATCGCCGCGCAGATGCTGGACCTGCAGCCGTACCGTCCCGTCTCCGGCCAGCCCGCCGTGCGCCGCGACCTTTCCGTCGCCGTGGCGGCGGACCGCACGCCCGAAGAGCTGGGCGACCGCGTGCGCCAGGCGCTGGGCGAGCGCGTGGAGAGCCTGGAATCCGTCCAGGTGCTCAGCGAGACGCCGTACGAGCGGCTTCCGCCCCAGGCGCGGGAGCGGATCGGCATTGCGCCGGGGCAGAAGAACGTGCTGGTGCGCATCGTCATCCGCGACCTGGTGCGCACGCTCACCAGCGCCGAGGCCAACGCCCTCCGCGACGCCGTGTACGCCTCGCTGCACGAGGGGAGCGCGTGGCAGTGGGCCTCCGCCGCGGCGTGATCGCGGCCCTCCGATCGGCGCGCCGTGCACCGGATGGGGATGCAAAACGGGGGGCGGCGCTTGGCCGCTCCCCGTTTCCGTCCGTCCATTCCTCGCCGCACTACCGCTTGAGCGCATCCTCGACCGCGTGCGCAACCTTGTCGAGCACTTTCTCGCGATTTGCGCGGCCCATCTGGATGAGCGGCTTCTCGGGGTCGTTCACCGCCTGGAAGCGCGACAGGCTCTCCATCCGCGTAAACCGGCAGGGGCTGATGATGACGGGGAGGATCGTCGCGCCATCCTTTTCCGCTGCCTCGAGGAGCGGCGGAAGCTCGTTGGTGACGATGAAGTCGGATGCCAGGAAGTCCGCGCTGATCAGCAGGATGGCGACCTTCGTCTTCGCCAGCGCTTCGCGGATCTCCTCGCGCCACTGCTGCCCGGCTTTGAGGCGCGTGTCATCCCAGACCTCGATCCCCTCGCGCTGGAGCGGCTTCAGGTGCTTCTGCAGCCGCTCCAGCCACTCTGCGTCCACGTGGCTGTAGCTGATGAACACCCCCTCGCGCTGGCTTGCGGTGGCAGCGGGCGCGGCGGGGGGCGGCCTTTCTGTAGCATCCACAGTGGTTCTGCGTTCGAGCCACTCCATGAAGCCCTCTCCTGCGCGTCTTCCCTGTCCCATAGATGCGTCTAAAGGGGACTGGATGTGCCGACCAACCGCGTGTGGGAACTCGCTCGTGAGCGCTGCGAGGGTTTCTGCATTCCGGATGCTCACAACCAGGAGCGCTCCATCCGGGGCGTTGCTCATGAAGCCACGCATGAGGGCTCCGGCGGCCACGTCGGGAGCCGTGTCGCCGGAGTCCGCGCCCAGTAGCGGAGCGGATATCGTTCTGTAACCCTGCCACGTCGCCTGCCGTCCCAACTCCCGGGCAATCGCCTCCACCGACAGGGGCCCCGACGTTTGCCCGGAAACTCCGGCCGCGTAGGCTACGGCTTTCCAGCGGGCATTCAGCAGCTTGATGACCGACAGGCCGTTTGTATTGACATCGGAGAACGGCAGGCCGGCTTCGCGGATTTCCATCTGGATCTCCGGCGTGACCATCCCCCCGGCGGATGGAATTACCAGCAGATCGCACGGCTCGTCAAAGATGCTTCCCAGGCGGAACTCGACGCGGGCAGGCATGGCAGAGTGGGCGCAAGGAGATCGGAAGGCGGCGGGAGCCGTCATCCGTCCCCGTGAAAAGATCCACGGTTACAGGTGCAGGACTGCCCGAATCGCGCCACGATGAGGCCCACTCCCGTGGAGCCGCAAGGCTGTTAACGAAGTGAATTTCCGCAAGACGCTGTTTCTGGCGGGTCGTGTATGGGTGATTTAAGGCATTCCATGTGTGGGCGGCATCACGGCGCGGAGGCGGAGTGGCACCCAGAAGGGGTGATGCATTTCGATGAGCGGCGCTCATACTCTTCAGCATTTGCGCGGGTTTTCGCGGCGGTTAGATTGCTCGCCACGTCCGCCGCGAGAGATTGTCCGATCACGCCGAACGAGGGCACGAATGCGCACCGTACGCGAACTGTTCGACCTTACCGGAACGGTGGCGCTGGTGACGGGCGGGGGACGCGGGCTGGGCGAGCAGATCGCGCGGGGGCTGGCGCAGGCGGGCGCGGCGGTCGCGGTCGCTTCGCGCAGCGAAGAGGCGTGCGCGGAAGTCGCGCGCGAGCTGGCGGAGGAGTACGGCGCGCGCACCCTGGCGCTGAAGATGGACGTTTCGTCGGAGGACGACGTGAAGGCGGCGGTAGAGCGGGTGGAGGCGGAGCTGGGGCCCATCGACCTGCTGGTGAACAACTCCGGCACCTCGTGGGGCGCGCCCGCCGCGGAGATGCCGGTGGAGGCGTGGCGCAAGGTGATGGAGGTGAACGCCACCGGCGCCTTTCTCTGCTCCCGCGAGGTGGGCCGCCGGCTGATCGAGCGCGGGGAGCCGGGGGCGATCCTGAACGTGGCCTCCATCGCGGGGCTGGCGGGCTCGGCGCCGGAGGTGCTGGACGCCGTGGGCTACAGCGCGTCCAAGGGCGCGATCATCGCGTTCACCCGCGACCTGGCGGTCAAGTGGGCGCGCTTCGGCATCCGCGTGAACGCCGTGGCCCCCGGCTTCTTCCCCACCAAGATGACGAAGGTGGTGCTGGAGCGCGCGGAGAAGCTGGTCGCCCGCAACATCCCGCTGGGCCGCACCGGCGGCGATGACGAGCTGATGGGCGTCGCGCTCTTTCTGCTCTCCCCCGCCGCCGGCTACGTGACCGGCCAGGTTCTGGCGGTGGATGGCGGCCTGATGGCGCAGTAGGGATGACGTGCGTGAGTGCGTGAGTGCGTGAGTGCGTGAGTGCGTAAGTGCGTGAGTGCGTGAGTGCGTGAGTGCGTGAGTGCGTGAGTGCGTGATGATGGACGCTCCGGACGGTCTGATGCGGCGCCCCGTGTGGAAGGGGTAGAGGAGCTTCGAAAGGCATCCGACTGCGCCCGACGGTGCCCCCTCTCCCCCGGCCCCTCTCCCCGCTGCGCGGGAGAAAGGGGAGAATTCGATTCCACTCCGGCAGGCGCCGGTTGCGCGGCTCAACTTCGAGGGGCGCTGTCCGCGCAGGCGGACTTTGTGCCGTTGTAGCCGCGGTTTCACCGCCCGGGACGGGGCCGGCGGTAACATCCGGTTGCGGACGCGCAATCGCCTGGGACGCCGCACACCGCCGGGCCGCCGAGTCCGCGCAGGCGGACTTTGCGTAGTCGTAGCGGCGAATTCATTCGCTCCTGCAGGCGGACGGCACGTAATCTGTCCGGGCATCGCTGTCCGCCCGGGACGACGCGGGCGACGTGGCTCGATCCCGGAGGCTCGGCATCCAACGCAGTATCGACAGCGCACCGTGACCAACCCGAAGACCCGCAAGGGGAGAGCGTGATGGCAACGATCCTCGAAGAAGAGCGCGAGACGGCCCAGGCGTCGCCGGTGCGCATGGAGGTCACGGACGGGCTGGCCGTGATCACCCTGAACGACCCCGCCCGCCCCGTGAACGTCATCTCCGAAGGGCTGCTGAGCGAGATGAGCGCGATCCTGGAGCGGCTGGAGAACGGCGAGGGCGGCGTGCGTGCGGCCGTGATCGTCTCCGAGAAGAAGGGGACGTGGATCGCGGGCGCCGACATCGAGGAGTTCAAGAACTTCCAGGAGCCCGCCGACGCCGAGGCCGCCAGCCGCGCCGGCCAGGAGATGCTGGACCGCCTGGAGCAGCTACGCATCCCCGTCGTCGCCGCCATCGACGGCGCGGCGCTGGGCGGCGGGCTGGAGACGGCGCTCGCCTGCACCTACCGCATCGCCACGGACTCGCCCAAGACGAAGCTCGGACTCCCCGAGGTGCAGCTGGGCATCATCCCCGGCGCGGGCGGCACGGCGCGGCTGCCGCGGCTGATCGGGCTGCGCGCGGCGCTGGACCTGATGCTCACCGGCAAGCAGCTGGACGCGCGCCGGGCCATGAAGGCGGGGATCGTGGACGAGGTCGTGCCCCAGTCCGTGCTGCTGGACGTCGCCAGCCGCCAGGCGATGGCGCTCGCCGCCAAAAAGCTGCAGCCCAGGGCCGCGCGCCGGGCCGGATCGCCCGAGCGCATCGAGAACCTGCTGCCCATGCGCAAGCTGATCTTCGGCAAGGCGCGGCAGGGGGTGATGCAGAAGACGCACGGGCTGTATCCCGCGCCGCTGCGCCTGCTGAAGGTGGTGGAGGCCGGGCTGGACAAGGACGTGCACGAGGCGATGGCGCTGGAGGCGCGCGCGTTCGGCGAGCTGGCGGTGACGCCCGAGGCACGGTCGCTCGTGCACGTCTTCTTCACCTCCACCGCGGCCAAGAACGACGCCGGGCTGGGCGGCGACGTCAAGCCCAAGGACGTGGACCAGATCGCCGTCGTCGGCGCCGGGTTCATGGGCGCGGGGATCGCGGCGGCGTCGGCGGAGAGCGGCATCACCGTGCGGCTGAAGGACGTGAAGCCGGAGGCCGCGGCCAAGGGGCTGCGCACCGCCCGCGAGTCGCTGATCAAGCGCGCCAAACGCAAGAAGATGCGGCGCTTCGAGGTCACCAAGCTCATCGACCGCGTGCAGCCGACCACGGAGTACAGCGGCTTCCACACCTCCGACGTCATCGTCGAGGCGGTGTTCGAGGAGCTGAGCCTCAAGCACAGGGTCATCCAGGAGATCGAGGCGGCAGCGGGGGAGGGCGTGGTCCTGGGCTCCAACACGTCCACGATCCCCATCACGAAGCTGGCGGAGGCCTCGTCGCGGCCGGACCACGTGATCGGGCTGCACTTCTTTTCCCCGGTGGAGAAGATGCCGCTCGTGGAGATCATCACCCACGCGGGGACGGCGGACTGGGTGACGGCCACGGCGCATGCGTACGCCAAGAAGATCGGCAAGACGCCCATCGTGGTGCACGACTCGCCGGGCTTCTACGTCAACCGCATCCTCTCGCCGTACATGGCCGAGGCCGCGCTCCTGCTGCAGGAGGGCGTGCGGATGGAGGAGCTGGACCGGGCGATGACGGAGTGGGGATTCCCCGTGGGCCCCGTCACCCTCTATGACGAGGTGGGGCTGGACGTGGCGCAGAAGTCGGGGAAGATCATGGCCGAGGCGCTCAGCGACCGCATGGGCACCCCCCCGACGGTGATCGACCGGATGGTGGAGGACGGGCGGCTGGGGCGGAAGAACAACAAGGGCTTCTACAAGTTCGGCGAGGACGGCAAGAAGGCGGGGCCGGACGAAGCGGTCTACGCGCTGATCGGCAGCCCGGCGAAGAAGGAGATTCCCCGCGCCGAGCTGCAGGAGCGGCTGGGGCTGATCATGATCAACGAGGCCGTGCGGACGCTGGAAGAGGGCGTGCTGCGCTCCGCGCGGGACGGCGACGTGGGCGCGGTGTTCGGCATCGGCTTTCCCCCGTTCCGCGGCGGCCCCTTCTGGTACGTGGATACCGCCGGCGCGCAGAACGTGCTGGACCGCCTGCGCGCGCTGGAGCAGCGGTTCGGCGCGCGCTACCGGCCGGCGAAGATGCTGGAGGAGATGGCGCGCGACGGAAAGAAGTTCTTTCCGGAAGACGCGTGACCGCGGCCGCGCTCCCGGTGGAGGTGGCGCCGGGCGTCCACCGCATCTCCGTTCCCCTGCCGTTCCCCCCGCGCGAGGTGGCCGCGTGGGTGATCGAGGGCGACGAGGGGCACGTGCTGGTGGATACCGGCATCGACACGCCCCCCGCCCGGGGCGCCCTGCGCGACGCCGCGACGGAGATCGGCGTCACCCCGGAGTCGCTGCGGCACGTGGTCCTGACCCACGCGCACATCGACCACTACGGCCTGGCGGGCCCGGTGCGCGAGTGGAGTGGCGCGCAGGTCAGCATCCACGCGCGCGAGGAGGAGCTGGCCACGCGCTGGGTAAAGGGGTGGAAGGACGACCGCGCCGCCGTGGCGGAGAACTTTCGCATGAGCGGCATTCCGCGGGAGCTGGCGGATGCGCTGCTGGCCGCGTCGGACCGCATCCACGTGCGCTACGAGCACTACCCGCCCGACATCCTGCTGCGGGGGGACGCGGGGCCGCTGCCGGGCGGGGGCGGATGGGAGTGGATCCTGACGCCCGGCCACTCGCCGGGGCACGTGACGGTCTACCATCCGGGAACGCGCATCCTGATCGTGGGCGATCACGTGCTGCCGCGCATCTCGCCCAACATCGGCGCGGACCTGTACGCGGAGAACCCGCTGGCGGACTACCTGGCCTCGCTGGCCCGCCTGCGCGGGCTGCCGGTGGACCTGGTCCTCCCCTCGCACGGGGAGCCGTTCGAGGACCTGGCCGGGCGCATCGACTGGATCGTCACGCACCACGAGGAGCGCACGGCGCAGGCGCTGGAGGCGCTGGACGAGCCGCGCAGCGCCTTCGACGTGACGCTGCGCCTGTTCCCCGACCTGCCCCCGGACAACTTTCTGCACGCGCTGCGCGAGGCCCGCGCGCACCTGATGTACCTGCGCGGCCTGGGCGCGGTGGAGCGGGACGTGCGGGAGGGGCTGGAGGTGTGGGCAAAGAGGTGAACGGGTGATGGGGTGAAGGGGTGATGGGGTGAAGGGGTGAAGGGGTGAAGGGGCGACTGAGGCGCTTCGGCAGAGTCCGGGCTGCGTCCGCGCGCCCCCTCCGCTCGCTTAGGCTCGCACCTCCCCCAAAAAACCCTGGGGGAGGTTGGGGTGGGGCAGGGACTGGTGAGTCTTCGGGAAGCGGGGTGCGAGCGGCGGGCGCCCCCCTCCCCCGGCCCTCCCCCGCAAACTGCGCGGGGGAGGGAGGTGCGACCCACCTTTTCGAAACGGGATCGAATTCTCCCCTCTCCGCGAGGAACGAGCGGGGAGGGGCCGGGGGAGGGGCCTCCCGCCGGCGCAGTTCGATGCCGTTCGCCGCGCCCCGAGCCCGTACTTTCGTACTTTCGTACTTTCGTACTTTCGTACTCACGCACTCACGCACTCACGCACTCTCCCCCCGGAGGCAACGCCCATGGAAGAAAGCTGGCGCGACAACCTGGTTACGACGGAGCAGGGGATCGCGGAGATCGTCCGCAGCTCCAAGCGCGTCGCCGTGCTGGGGATGAAGACGGAGGCGCAGTCGGGGCAGCCGGCGTTCTACGTCCCCGAGTACCTGCACCGCGCCGGGGTGGACGTGGTTCCCGTTCCCGTCTACTACCCCGACGTCACCGAGATCCTGGGCAAGAAGGTCTACCGCACCGTGGCCGACATCCCCGGCGAGATCGACCTGGTGGACGTCTTTCGCCGCTCGCAGGACGTGCCGCCGCACGTGGACGACATCCTGGCGGCCAAACCGAAGGCCGTCTGGATGCAGAGCGGCATTCGCCACGACGAGGCCGCCCGGCGGCTGGCCGAGGCCGGCATCAAGGTGGTCCAGGACCGCTGCCTGATGGTGGAGCACCGCCGCCACGCATGACCCGTGAGGGTGCTTCTCTGGATTGAGAAGCGTTCTCAACGGTCTTTCCCGCCCGGCCCGTGTCCGGAGGCGTTCCGGACACGGGTTTGTAAGTATTGTTCTACCAAGCAGTTGCCGCTTGTAGGGGAAACGCCTACAACGGGTGAGGACAAACCTGATGTTGCCGCCTGCCTGCGCCCGTGTTATATGGGGGTGCTCCGAACGGCGGCGGGGATTTTCCGGACCCGCGAGAGCCGGCGCGAGAGCCGCGCGCGGACAGGCCACTGAGCCTGCCGCGCGCGGCACATGGTATTCTCCGTTCAGGCAGACGATGACCAGAGCTCTTCGCATCGCAGCGCTGGCGCTGCTCCCGCTTGCAGCGGCCGGTTGCCGCGACTACAAGCCGGCGCCCCCGCCCGAGCAGCCCATCGCGTTCTACCACAACGTGCACGCGGGCGACAACAAGATCCCGTGCATGTACTGCCACTACACGGCCGACCGGTCGGTGGACGCGGGCATTCCCAGCGTGCAGCTGTGCGTGGGGTGCCACGTGCCCGGCAGCAGCGCGCCCACGGCGCTGCGCGGCCAGGCCCAGCTGGCGTTCCCCAAGGTCAAGGGGAACGACAGCACGTGGTACAGGGAAGGGCTCAAGCTGGTGAACTACTGGAAGAACGGGGAGGGAATCCCCTGGGTGCGCATCCACAAGGTCCCGGAGCACGCCAAGTTCCCGCACTACACCCACGTGAACGTGGGCCTGGAGTGCCAGACGTGCCACGGCCCCGTGGAGGAGATCGAGGAGATGTACCAGTTCTCCTCGCTGCGCATGGGGTGGTGCATCGACTGCCACCGGGGCAACATGGAGATTTCGGCCAAGGAAGAAGCCGCCGTGCAGGCCCGCTCGACGTTCATCCGCCGCTTCCGCGCGCTCGATCAGGCGGGTGGCGACCGGCGCGGCCAGCTGGCCACCTATCCCAACCAGCGTGCGTCCACGGACTGCATGGTCTGCCACTACTGATGCGGCGGCCCGAGAGAAGGATGGCGAGGAGACAGCATGTCTGACGGAATGAAGAGGCGCACCTTCCTCAAGGTGCTGGGCGCGTCCGGGGCGGCGACCGCGACGGTGGGATGCTCCACCCGCGAGGTCGAGAAGCTGATCCCGTACTCGGTCCCGCCCGAGGAGATCGTCCCCGGCGTGCCTACCTGGTACACCAGCACCTGCCGGGAATGCCCGGCCGGCTGCGGCATCCAGGTAGAGACGCACGAGGGGCGCGCCACCAAGGTGGAAGGCAACCCGCTGCACCCCATCAGCCACGGCAACCTGTGCCCGCGCGGGCAGGCCTCCGTGCAGGGGCTCTACCACCCCGACCGCTACACCGGCCCCTCGGTGATGGAGTTCGGCGTGGACCAGCCCCGCGCCGTGTCGTGGAGCCAGGCCGAGCGGGTGGTGGCGGAGGAGATCCGCCGCGCCCCCCGCGGCAGCGTGGTCTTTCTCACCGGCGAGTACCGGGGGACGATGGACACGCTGGTGGACCAGTTCGCCGCCCAGGCGGGCGCGCGGCGGGTGCGCTACGCGCCGCTGGAAGACGCGCCGCGCGACCTGGACTTCGCGAACGCCGACCTGCTCGTCTCCTTCGGGGCCGACTTCCTGGAGACCTGGGGGTCGCCCGTGGACTACGCGTGGCAGTTCGCGCAGATGCACGGCTACCGCAACGGCCGCCGCGGCCGCTTCGTCTGGGTGGGCCCCCACCGCCCGCTGACGGGGCTGAACGCGGACCTGTGGATCCAGACGCGCCCCGGCACCGAGGCGCTGGTCGCCCAGGCGGTCGCCGGCGGCGGCGACGTGAACCAGATCGCCCAGCAGACGGGCGGCGCCGAGGGGCTGCAGGAGCGCGCCACGGCGCTGCGGACGCTGCAGCAGTGGTGGGGCGAGTCGGCGCGCAAGGTGGCGCTGGGGCCCGGCGCGGCGGTGCAGGGGCCCAACAGCGAGGCGCTGCGGCAGGCGGTGGCGGGGCTCAACGGCCGCGGCTCCGCGCCGGCGGCGGACCTGCGCCCGATCCAGCAGCTGGTGCAGCAGATGAACGCCGGCCAGGTGAAGGTGATCCTGATCGACGCGCAGAACCCCGTGCATTCGCTTCCCGGCGGGCTGCGGTTCCGCGAGGCGCTGGCCAAGGTGCCGGTGCGCGTGAGCCTGAGCACCTTCCCCGACGAGACCAGCAAGCTGGCCACGCACGTCCTGCCGCAGAGCCACTTCCTGGAGCGCTGGGACGACTACACCCCGCGCGCCGGCGTCTTCGAGCTCGTTCAGCCGGCCATGAAGCCGGTCTTCAACACCAGGGCCGCGGGCGAGATCGTCCTCGGCATCTCCACCGCCCTGGGCTTTGCCCCGACGGCGGGCGGCGCGCCGAGCACGACGTGGCTGGAGTACCTGCGCGCCGCCTGGGCGGGACGCGCGGGGTCGCAGGACGCCTGGCGCGCCGCGCTCAAGCGCGGCGGCGTGTACCCGGAGTCGGCCGCGGGGACGCAGGCGCCCGGCTTCACCACGGATCAGCCCGCCGCGCAGCCGGCGGTGACGCCGGTCACCGGTGCCGCGGTGGGGACGACGGCGGCCGCCGGAACGGTCACGGCCGCGCCGGTGCAGGCCGCTCCGGCCCCCGCGCCGCGCCCCGCCGCGCCGGCGGCGTACCAGGCGCCGACGTACGAGGGCGAGGGGCTGCACCTCGTCGTCTACCCGTCGCTCCGCTTCTTCGACGGGCGCAACGCCGACCGGCCCTGGCTGCTGGAGCTGCCGGACCCGGTCGCCAAGGTGTCGTGGGATTCGTGGGTGGAGATCCACCCCGCCACCGCCGAGCGCCTGGACATCGCGCAGGGCGACGAGCTGGAGATCTCCTCGCCGCACGGCAGCGTGAAGACGCGCGCCTACCTGTATCCCGGCGTGATGCGCGACACCCTGGCCATCCAGATGGGTCTGGGGCAGGAGGGCGGCGGCCGCTGGACTGAGGGGCTGGGCGCCAACCCCATGAAGCTGCTCGGCTCGCTGGACCCGGCAACGGGCGCCGCCAACCACGCCGGCGTGCGCGTCTCCGTGGTCAAGACGGGCGAGCGCAACGTCCGCCGCGCCTTTCCGCAGGGTCTGGTGGAGACCGGCGTGCGCGTGCAGCACGACCGCGCCATCGCCAAGGCCATCGGGCTCAGCTCGCTCATGCGGCTGGACCAGCAGGGGCCCGGGCACATCCCCGGCGAGGAGCAGCACATCGAGGAGCTCAAGGGCTCCGGCGGCTTCGTCCCCGAGAAGATGCGGACGGACCCCGCGTCCGGCTATCCGCCTCCGGGGACGGAGTACGGCGAGTACGTCGACGGCGACACGCGCTGGGGGATGGTCATCGACCTGGCCCGGTGCATCGGCTGCGGCGCCTGCCAGGTGGCGTGCAGCGCGGAGAACAACGTCCCCGTCGTCGGCCCCACGGAAGTGCGCAAGGGGCGCGAGATGTGGTGGCTGCGCATCGAGCGCTACTTCGGCGTGAGCCGCCACCCGGAAGAGGCGCTGCGGGACAACGCCACCGACGACGTGCGCTTTCTCCCCATGCTCTGCCAGCACTGCGGGCAGGCGCCGTGCGAGCCGGTGTGCCCCGTGTACGCGGCGTACCACACGCCCGACGGGCTGAACGGGCAGGTGTACAACCGCTGCGTGGGCACGCGCTACTGCGCGCAGAACTGCCCCTGGAAGGTGCGCGTCTTCAACTGGTTCACCTACGAGTTCGCGGAGCCGCTGAACTGGCAGCTGAACCCGGACGTGACGGTGCGCGAGAAGGGCGTGATGGAGAAGTGCACCTTCTGCGTGCAGCGCATCCACGAGACGGAGCGCAACGCCGCGGCGGAGATGCGCCCCGTGCGCGACGGCGAGGTGGTGCCCGCCTGCGTGCAGACCTGCCCCACGGAGGTGTTCGTCTTCGGCAACTTCTCCGACAAGGACAGCGCGGTGTCGCACGCGGCTCGGACGAACCGCGGCTACCGCGCGCTGGGCGAGCTGAACACGCAGCCCGCCATCGTCTACCTGAGCAAGGTGACCCTGCACGAGCCCGTGAACGGCGGGCACGAGCCGGCCGGACACGGCACGCCGGAAGGCACCGCGGGCGCGGGTGGCGGGGACCACGGGGATGGCGTCCCCGCCAAGGGCGGCGGTACCGAGAGCATGCCGCAGGGCGGCCAGAGCGAGGGAGGCCACTGAGATGGCTACGGAGACTGATACGCAGGTGGTCCGCTCCAGCTTTCACCCGGACGTCGAGAGCTACGAGCAGGTAAACCGCGACGCCATGCGGCTGCTGACGAAGCCCGGCAAGGGCTACGTGGCGCTGCTGGGGATGTCGGTGATGCTGGTGGGGCTGCTGGTGCTGGCCGAGCTGCACAACATCATCTACGGCCTGGGGATGATCGGCGACAACTGGGCCGTGATGATCACCACCTTCGTGTTCTGGGTGGGCATCGGCCACGCCGGCACGCTGATCTCCGCGATCCTGTACCTGTTCCGGGCGCCCTGGCGGCAGGCCATCTATCGGTTTGCCGAGGCCATGACGGTGTTCGCGGTGCTCACCGCGGCGCTGTTCCCGCTGCTGCACATCGGCCGGCCCTGGTTCTTCTACTGGCTGCTGCCGCTGCCCAGCCAGCGCCACATCTGGCCCAACTTCCGCAGCCCGCTGCTGTGGGACGTGTTCGCCGTGACCACGTACCTCACGGTGAGCTCGGTGTTCTTCTTCATCGGCCTGATCCCCGACATCGCCGCCGCGCGCGACAGCACGACGGACCCGATGCGGAAGAAGGTCTACGGGGTGCTCTCCCTGGGCTGGCGGGGCACGGACCGCGAGTGGCGCCACTTCACGCGCGCCTACCTGTTCCTGGCCGCGCTGGCCACGCCGCTGGTGCTGTCGGTGCACTCGGTGGTGTCGTGGGACTTCGCCGTCTCCATCGTGCCCGGCTGGCACACCACCATCTTCGCCCCGTACTTCGTGGCCGGCGCCATCCTTTCCGGCGTGGCCATGGTGGTGACGCTGATGGTGCCGGTGCACAAGATCTTCCGGCTGGGGGCGTACTTCACCCCGGTGCACTACGACCGGCTGGCCAAGCTGCTGCTGCTGACTTCGTGCATCGTGGGCTACGCCTACGGCATGGAGTACTTCATGGCCTACTACTCGGGCGAGCTGTACGAGCGCGACGTGTTCTGGGACCGCGTGACGGGCGAC
>DASUVG010000003.1:0-20023 GCA_036379135.1 Longimicrobium sp. | reverse complement strand
GGCCCACCCTTCCGGCTTCACCCGATGCGCGATCCCGCGAACCGTCCCCCTCGCGCGAACTTCTGCGGGAACGCCCCCGGCCTTCTCGCGGGCCCAGGCTTCGCCAGATCGCGCATCGGGTGTTCGTGGAGGCCGGCTCCGGTGCGCTTGCGGCAGGAGGTCGGCGCCTGGCTGGAGACGCGGATGGCGGGATAGGTATCTCCCGGAAAAATTCTCATGGCACCCTGCCGCGCTTCCCTCCCTCTGCCGTTCCCGACGCGTCCACACACGCGTGGAGCAACCCCCACCCGCCACCGTGCCCTGACACCCTTCCACTGCATCGCGGGCCATCTCGCCCCTGGAGAGCGCGACCGCAGTTTGCAACCAGATCCGCGATGAACCAGAAATTTCTCATGGCCCCCTGCCGCATTTCCTCCCCTGTACCCACCCTCGGCTTCGCCTGCAGCGGGCATCCCGCCGGACGGCGGCTGGACGGAGTCGGAGCACCATCACCCGGCTCGCCTGCAACCAGATCGCCGAAGAGCCTCTTTTTTCCTCAACGTCCTCCGCGTGATTCCTTGTGCCGGGGCCTGCCTCGTGCTACAAACGATCGGGAAAGGGGACCGGACCTGGACGATGGATGAGGAGACGCGGCGGATGGCGGAGTTCATCGTGTTCGCGGGGAGCGCCAACCCTGCGCTGGCGGCGGCGGTGGTGCATGCCCTGGGGGTGCAGCCGGGTGCGGCGCAGGTGGAGCGCTTTCCCGACGGGGAATCCAGCGTAAAGGTGATGGAGTCGGTGCGCGGCAAGGACGTGTACCTGCTGCAGCCCACCTGCCCGCCGGTGAACGACAACGTGATGGAGCTGCTGGTGTTCGCCGACGCGTGCCGGCGCGCGGCGGCCGGGCGCATTCACGCCGTCGTCCCGTACTACGGCTACGCACGCAGCGACAAGCGCCACGGCCGCCGCGAGGCCATCACCGCCAGCATGGTGGCGCTGCTGATGCGCGCGGCGGGGATCGACCACGTGGTCACGCTGGACCTGCACACGGACCAGGTGGAAGGCTTCTTTCCCGGCCCCTTCGACACCCTGACCGCCGTCCCCACCCTCTGTGCGGCGCTGGGGCCCCAGCTCCCCGCGGACGCGGTGATCGTGTCGCCCGACGCGGGGCGCGTAAAGCTGGCGACGGAGTACGCCACCCGCCTGGACCGCCCGCTGGCCGTGCTGCACAAGCGGCGCGAGACGGGCACGCGCACCCAGGTCACGCACCTGGTGGGCGAGGTGGAGGGGCGCACCTGCCTGATCATCGACGACCTGATCTCCACGGGCGGCACGCTGGTGGAAAGCGTGGTGGCGCTGCGCGAGGCGGGCGCCACGGGGTTCCGCGTGTCGGCCACGCACGGCCTGCTCCTTCGCAACGCCGTGGACCGCCTGGCCGACGCCGGCGTGGAGCGCCTGTTCGTCACCGACACCGTGCCGCCGTGCGAGGACGGGCGCGGCATCGTGCAGGTGGTGTCGGTGGCGCCGCTGCTGGCCCACGCGCTGCGCCAGCTGGTGCAGGACCAGTCGCTGCAGGAGCTGTTCTGATCCTGATCCCGAATCCTGAAAAACGCTTCTCACACGGAGGGGCACGGAGGACACGGAGGATCAAATACTCCGTGCCGTGCCCTCCGTGAGGCTGGCGGTTTCTGCCGACACTGGGTGCTCAGCCGGAGTCGGTATGATCATGATACCAGATCCGGGAAAAGAATGTGACTTCCTGAGGGAGCGCACGCGCAGATCCTGCCGGCTGCACGGACTCCGGTGCGCGACCGAAGGACCTCCTCTCGGCTGCGCAGGGGCCGGATCAGGACGCGGAACCAGCCCCTTCGTTCTGCTGGCGAGGTCCTTCGGTCGGCGCGCCGGGTTCCCGGTCAAGGTACGGTTCAGCGCGGCGCCTCCCTCAGGAAATCATGCACTCTATTGCCGGATCTGGTTATGAGATGAGACGGACACGGCTTCCGCGGGAGGCCGCATTCCATTCCCGGAGCCGTCGTGACAGTCCTGATCGTCGTGCGGGGGACGTTCACGTACGGGCGCCGCGCGGAAAATCCATCCGCCGGTCCATCCACGTATCCGAGAAGGACATAGCTTCGTGGCGCGATGCGGGATGGCGCGGGGGGGACCGGGAAACATCCGCTCCAAGGTGCTACGCCTTTCTGCATCAGCCTTGACCAGCCTTGCTGGAGAAGCTACTGTAAATACCTGTACGCACGCGATTTGCGCAGATTGTTGCGCCTGACGTGGTGCGGACGCCCTCCGGAAGCGCTCCCGTGATCCTCTCCGTCTTCGCCATCGCCGTGCTTACGGCCCTGCTGGTGACCCCCGCCGTGGTGCGGGTGGTGACGGCGCGCGGGGTGTACGGGCACGTGCGTCCGGGCTCGGACCCCGCCGCGCCGCGCATTCCGCGGCTGGGCGGGATCGCCGTGTGCCTGGCCACCACGGTGGCGCTGGGCGCGGCGGCGCTGATGCCGGGTGCGGGCGGCACGTCGGAGAGCGCGTTCCTGGCCGGCACGCTGGCGGCGGGATGGATCATCTTCGGGGCCGGGCTGCTGGACGACCTGTACGACCTGCGCCCCATCACCAAGCTGCTGGCCCAGTGCCTGGCCGCCGTGGTGGCGTACGGCGTGGGGTTCCGCATCGAGCAGGTCTCGTTCGCCGGCCTCTCGCTGCAGGTCGGGGTGCTCTCGCTGGCGCTCACCATGCTGTGGATCGTGGCCGTGGTGAACGCCTTCAACCTCATCGACGGGCTGGACGGGCTGGCGACGGGGATCGGGCTGGTGGCGCTGGGCAGCACCTTCGTGGTGGCGTGGATGCTGGGGAACGCCGAGGTGGCCGTGGTCTGCGCGGCGCTGGGCGGCGCGCTGCTGGGCTTTCTGCGCTACAACTTTCGCCCCGCGCGCATCTTTCTGGGCGACTCGGGAAGCCAGTTCGTGGGCTTCATGGTGGCGGTGCTCTCCGTGCACGGCTCCACCAAGAGCGCCACGGCGGTGCTGGCCACCGTGCCGCTGCTGATGCTGGCGCTTCCCCTGCTGGACACGCTGCTCTCCATCCTGCGCCGCTGGCTGCGCGGCAAGCCCGTCTTCGGCGCGGACGAGCACCATCTGCACCACCGGCTGCTGGCGATCGGGCTTACGCACGTGCGCGCGGTGGTGCTGCTGTACGTGATGGCCGCCGCGCTGGCCGTGCTGGGCGTGGTGCTGGCGTTCGGGCCGGCGAAGTTGGTGACGGTGTCGGCGCTGGGCGGCGCGGCGGTCACCATCGCGCTGCTGCTGTTCGCCATCAAGCGGCTGGGCTACCACGAGTTCGTGGAGGCGGGGTCGGTGGTCACCTCGGGGATGCGCCGCGTGCGCCAGAGCATCCGCGACCAGATCCACGCCCGCGACGTGGCGCAGGTGCTTTCGCACGCGGAGTCCATGGTGCACCTGCAGGCCATCCTGCTGGACAACGCCGGCGGGCTGGGCCTGCTGTACGCCAGCGTCTGCCGCGAGTCGTCGCGGGAGGGCGCGCGGGCGGAGCTTCCGGCGGACGTAGCGGCGCGGGCGTGGAAGCTGGACTGGCCGGTGGAGGGCGACTCCGCCGACCCGTGGGTGCTGCGCCTGTGGGCCGACGCCCCCGACGACCTGGGGATGCTCACCGCCGACCGCACGGCGCGCGTGCTGGCGGCGGCGGTGCGCGCGTGGATGGACGGCCCGCCCCCGCCGGCCCGGCCGCTGCCGGGGCCGCATCCCGCCCCGCACGGGGTTCCCAAGCCGTCCGGCGCCTCCGCCTGACGTGACCCCTCCCGGTCCCGATCCCTCCCTCGTCCAGTTCGTGCCCGCCGGCCCCGTGGAGCCGTGGGGCGCTTCCGCGCGCGCCCCCCTTTCCGTCGTCTACCTGAGCGCCTCGGCCGCGATGGGCGGGGCGGAGCGCGCGCTGCTGGACCTGCTGGCCAGCCTGCGCGCGGCCGAGCCGGAGTGGCGGCTGGCCCTGGTGGCGCCGGAGGACGGGCCGCTGGCGGCTGCCGCGCGCGCGCTGGGCGTGGACGCGCGCGTGCTCGCCTTTCCCCCCGCGCTGGCCGGGCTGGGGGACGCGGGCGCGTCGGCGGGGGGAAGCCGCGGCGGCACGCTGTCGCTGCTGGCGGGGATGCTGCGCGCGGGGCCCGGCGCGGCGCGCTACCTGTCGCGGCTGCGCGCGCTGCTGGCGGAGATGGGGCCGGACGTGGTGCACACCAACGGCTTCAAGATGCACCTGCTGGGCGCGCGGGCGGCGCCGGCGGGGGCCCGGGTCGTGTGGCACCTGCACGACTTCGTCTCCACGCGGCGGGCGATGGCGGGGCTGCTGCGGCGCTCGGCGGGGCGCGTGGACGGGGTGATCGCCGTCTCCCGCTCGGTGGCGGAGGACGCGGCGTCCGTGGTGGGGCGCGAAGTCCCCGTGCGGACGGTGTACAACGCGGTGGACCTGGACCGCTTTCGCCTGGTGGGTGCGGGGATGGACCTGGACGCGGCGGCGGGGATGCCCCCCGCGCCGGCGGGAACCATCCGCGTGGGGCTGGTGGCGACGATGGGGCGGTGGAAGGGGCACGGCGTGTTCCTGAACGCCGTCGCCGCGCTGCCGCGGGAGCTGCCGGTGCGCGCCTACGTGGTGGGCGGCGGCATCTACCGCACGGCGGGGAGCGAGGTGCGCGCGGAAGACCTGCGCAGACAGGCGGCGGCGCTGGGGATCGCGGACCGGGTGGGCTTCACGGGGTTCGCGGAGGATGCGGCGGCGGCGATCCGCGCGCTGGACGTGGTGGTGCACGCCAGCACGCAGCCCGAGCCGTTCGGCCTGGTGATCGCGGAGGCGATGGCGTGCGGGCGCGCCGTCGTCGCGAGCGCGGCGGGCGGGGCGGGGGAGATCGTGACGGCCGGCCACGACGCGCTGGCGGTGGCACCGGGAGACGTGGAGGGGCTGGCGGAGGCGATCCGCCGGCTGGCGCTGGACCCCGTGCTGCGCGACCGCCTGGGCCGCGCCGGCCGCGAGACCGCCGTCCGCCGCTTCGACCGCGCGCGTCTCGCCGCCGAGGTGGCGCCGCTGTATCGTTCGCTTACGTCCAAGGGCTGACGGCTAAAGCGCTTTCAGCATCCCATCCAGTTGCTCACGGCTGAAGTCATCGATCTGCGCGTTCATGATCGCGGAGAGCTGAGCCTGGCTGATGCCGAGGCGTTTCGCCGCATCTGCCGGTGCCAGTTTCCGCCGCCGGATCTCGCGCGTGATTGCAGACGCCCCGTCTACCCGCGCCTGTTCATCCGCGGCGTTGGGGATCTCCAGGATTTCAAAAAGGTCGTCGGTGACCACGCGCACCGTTTGCTCATCGTTGTGCATCGTCCTCTCCGTTGGGGCGACTGAGAGATGATTCTTCGGTGGCGAGCACGTGTCAGAACCCCGGCACGCCTGCAAGCTCCAGGAGAATGATAGTCATACCGATTGCTACCGCTATCTTCATCCAGGTGGGAGCGAGTGCCCATCGCTCGCTTAAGCTCCGTTGTTCGGCGGGATGAAAAGGACCGGGTCTTCCACATCGAACGCACGCGGATGCCGCTGGGCTGACTTTGGCCTTGCAGTCTGGGCAGACTGTGAGCATGGGTTCGTGACTCCGCGGTGTCGGATGGTCGGATCATGATCAGTGCACCGCCCGGGCAGGCGGTATTCCAACGTAGCGTTGCCGGACTAATTGATCCACTTACTTACGCGAACGTCATCCTTGGTATCGTCTGTATATTCGACTGGTCGAGGCAGAGCGGCACTAAATTCTGGGAGAGTCAGCATTTCGCGAATTCGTCTCCATCCGTATTGAAGCCGCATGACCCTCCGGGTTCTCCACATCTATCCGGGCAACCTGTACGGCGGGGTGGAGCGGATGCTCGCCACCTTCGCGGCGACGCGCGTCGCGGGGCTGGAGCAGAGGTTCGCGCTCTGTTTCGAGGGGCGGCTGGCGGAGGAGGTCCGGGCCGCCGGCGCGCCACTGGAGATGCTGGGGGCGGTGCGCGTGAGCCGCCCGTGGACGGTGGTGCGGGCGCGGCGCCGGCTGGGGCGGATGCTGGACGATGCGCGGCCGGACGCGGTGGTCTGCCATTCGTCGTGGACGCACGGGCTGTTCGGCGACGTGGCGCAGAAGCGCGGCATCCCGCTCGTCTTCTGGCTGCACGACGCGGTGACGGGCCAGACGTGGGCGGACGGATTCGCCAGGCGGACGCGGCCGGCGCTCGCCATCTGCACCAGCGAGTTCGCGCGCGGGACGCTGCCGCTGCTGTGGCGGGGCGTGGCGTCGGACGTCGTCTATCCCCCCGTGCCGCGGCCGGACGCGGTCGCGGTCGATTCGCGGGCGGTGCGCGCGCGGCTGGAGACGCCGGCGGACGACGTCGTGATCCTGCAGGCGAGCCGGATGGAGCCGTGGAAGGGGCACCGGCTGCTGGTGGAAGGGCTGGGCCGGCTGCGCGACGTGGGGGGATGGACGGCGTGGATCGCCGGGGGCGCGCAGCGGCCGCACGAGGAGGCGCACCTGGCGGAGATGTACGCGCTGGCGCAGAGCCTGGGCGTCGCGCCGCGCATCCGCTTTCTGGGCCAGCGCGACGACGTGCCGGCGCTGATGGCCGCGGCGGACGTGCTCTGCCAGCCGAACCTGGGCCCGGAGCCGTTCGGCATCGCGTTCGTGGAGGCGATGCACGCGGGGCTGCCCGTCGTCGCGACGGCCATCGGCGGGGCGCGGGAGATCGTGGACGCGGCGTGTGGAATCCTGGTGCCGCCGCGGGACCCCGCCGCGCTCGCGGACGCGCTGCGCCGGCTGATCGCGGATCCCGAGTTGCGCGCGCAGCTCGGCGCGGCGGGCCCGGCGCACGCCCGCGCGCTGTGCGATCCCGATCGACAGACGCTGAAGATGCGGGACGTGCTCGCGTCGGTGGTAGAAGGCGGCGGGCCTGTGCGCGACCCGCGCGCGTGAGCGGATAAATCCGCCGCTGGTACTGCGGTAAGCCCCGCAAACTGCGCGGGGCTTCAACTGAGGGGGCGGCGGAAACGCGCCCCGGTTGCGGACGCGCTGGTGCCCGGGGACGCCGCACACGGCCAGGCCGCCGAGTCCGCGCGGGCGGACTTTGCGACTTCCCGCGGCGAATTCATTCGCTCCTGCGGGCGTGGGGCACGGTGCGGGCCAGAACCGGATCCGGCACGAGCGGTCCGCGCAGGCGGACATCACGTCGTCCCAGCCGCGAATTCATTCGCCCGGCTCCCGGCGGACGGCATCTTCCCCGTGCAATCGCTCGGCATCATTCGCTCCTGCATACCGTTCCGCATCTGGTCACCGGTGGGAACAGGAAGGTAGATTCCGCGTTCGCACGGGCACGCTTCCCTCTCCGAAGTTCTTCATCCCCGGATGACGCAACCCACCCACACCACGGAAGAGCGCGCGCGGCGCAGCCTGGGCGCGAGCGGCGACGCCATCTACCGGATGGTGGAGCGGGCCGTGCGCGCGCGGCACCCCGGCGGCGGCACGCTGGTGGACGTGGGATGCGGATCGGGACTCCTCTGGCCGCACGTGCAGGCCCACTTCGGCCGCTACGTGGGCGTGGACGTGGTCCGCTACGACGGCTTTCCGCCGGAGGGCGAGTTCATCGCGCTGGACCTGGACCGCGGCGACGCGCCGCTGCCGGACGGCGTCGCCGACGTGGCGGCGGGGGTGGAGACCATCGAGCACCTGGAGAACCCCCGCGCGTTCGTCCGCATGCTGGCGCGGCTGGCCAAGCCCGGCGGGTGGATCATCATCACCACGCCGAACCAGCACTCGCTGCTCAGCAAGACCCGCTTCGTGCTGCGCGGCGAGCACGCGGCGTTCACCGACACCTCGTATCCCGCGCACCTTACCGCGCTGCTCGCCGTCGATCTGCGGCGGATGGCGGCGGAGTGCGGGCTGGTGGACGTCGCGATCGAGTACAGCGGGCGGGGGCGGGTGCCATCCACCGGATCGCACTGGCCATCCGCCATCTCCCGCGCCTTTCCCCGCGCGCTCAGCGACAACCTGCTGCTGGCCGCCCGCAAGCCGAATGGCTGACGCCCTGCGCCCGCCGCCGGCGTGGTTCCGCGCCGCGCGCGCCGCCATCCGCCGCCTTCCCGCGGGGCGCTTCCGCGCCTTCGAGCGGCTGAGCCGCATCGGCCCGCCCCCGTTCGAGGACCGGCTGGCGGCGGACGTGGGCGGGGCGCGCTACGGGTGCGACCTGCGCAACGTGATCGCGCGCGAGGCGTGCCTCACCGGCCGCACGGCGCCCGCGGAGACGGCGGCGCTGCGCGCGTCGCTGCCGCCCGGCGGGACCTTCGTGGACGTGGGCGCCAACTGGGGCTACTTCACCCTGGTCGCGGCGCACGCGGTGGGACCGACGGGGCGCGTCGTGGCGCTGGAGCCGGACCCGCGGATGCACGCCGAGCTGGCCGCGAACCTGGCGCGGAACGGAACCCGCAACGTGACCGCGCTGGCCGTCGCCGCGTCGGACCGCGCGGGCCGGGCGACGCTCTCCGGCTACGCCGAGGCGGACCGCAATCGCGGCGTCAGCAGCCTGGTGGCCGCGCCCGCGGGGGATGCGCCCTCGTTCGCCGTGCGGACGATGACGCTGGACGACCTGCTGGACGAGCAGGGGATCGATTCCGTCGACCTGGTGAAGGTGGACGTGGAGGGCGCGGAGGAGCTGGTGGTGCGGGGGATGGCGCGCGGCCTGGCGGAGGGACGGTATCGCCGCATCCTCGTCGAGCTGCACCCGGGGCAGCACCCGGACCCCGCGCGGCTGGGAGAAACCATGTACGGGATGATGAACGGAGCCGGATACCGCGGCGGGTGGATCGACACGGGGCCGCAGGCGGAGCGCGAGGCGCTGTACGGCCGCGTGGCATCCGTCCCGCGGCTGCGGCCGATCGCGGGCGACGAGCCGCTGGGCGCGTGGCCGCACCAGCTGTGGACGCTTCCCGGGATGGAGATCGCGTGAACACCGTCGCCCGTCCGCTCCCCTGGGCCGCGCCGTACGGCAGCCCCCGGGCCCGGCCGCGCGACGCGTTCCCGTGGGTGCCGGCGTTCATCGTCTTTCAGCTGGTCTGCCAGCTCGTCCTGATCATGGGCGACATCGGCTGGGCGCGGATGATCGTGCGGATGGCCGCGTTCGGCGCCAGCCTGGCGCTGGTGTTCGGGCTGCGCGGGCGCGGCTCGGCGCACCCGGCGGCGGGGCCGGCGGTGCTGGCGCTGGCGGTGCTGGGGATCTGCGTCTTTCACCCCGAGACGCGCGGCCTGGAGGCGGGCGTGGCGCAGGTGGGGCTGTACGCGGCCGTGCTGGGGCCGCTGTTCTGGGTGCCGCGGCTCACCAGCATCGACCTGCGGATGCTGCGCCGCGCCGTCGTAATCCTGTGGGTGTTCCACACGTTCAGCGCGGGAATCGGGGTGCTGCAGGTGTATCGCCCCGGCACCTTTCAGCCGCCGATCTCGGCGGTGATCGAGTCCAAGGGCCAGGACTACATCGAATCCCTCAAGATCACCACCGCCACGGGGCAGCGCGTGCTCCGGCCCATGGGGCTGACGGACGTCCCCGGCGGCGCGGCGATCTCCGGGCTGTACGCGGTGCTGCTGGGCGTGGGCTTCTTTCTCACCCGCCGTACGCCGGGGATGATGGCGCTGTCGATGGCCAGCATCGGACTGGGCGTGGCGTGCCTGTACCTGTCGCAGATCCGCGCGCTGGTGGTGATGACGGGGATCAGCCTGGTGGCCGTCGTGGGGATCCTGCTCTGGCGACGGGACGTGCGGCGGCTCAGCACGCTGGTGATCGGGCTGGGGGTGATGGTGCTGGCGGGCTACTTCGGCGCGCGCAACATGGCGGGCGCGGACGTGGCCGTCCGCATGGGGGCGCTGGTGCGCAACCGCCCCGGCCAGGTGTACTACGAGAACCGCGGCCGCTTTCTGGAAGACGCCATCTACAAGACCCTTCCCAACGCGCCCTTCGGCGAGGGGCTGGGGCACTGGGGGATGACGGCCACCTACTTCGGCAGCGGCAAGCCGACCAAGGACGTGTGGGTGGAGATCCAGTGGGCGGGGTGGATCGTGGACGGCGGCGCGCCGCTGCTGATCACCTATCTGCTGACGATCGGGATCGCGCTTTGGACGGTGTGGAGCACGGCGCGCGCGCGCCCTCCATCGCCGGAGGCGCACGACCTGCCCTTCTGGGCCGCCATCGTCCTGGCGTACAGTGTCGGCGCGACGGCGCTCACCTTCTCGTACCCCATCTTCCTTTCCCAGTCGGGGATGGAGTTCTGGCTGCTGAACGCCACCCTGTTCGCCGCCGCGCGCCACGCCCGCCAGTCGGCGGCGGCGGACGGGCTCGCGGCGCGGTGAGGCCCTGGGTGATCGTGGCCGGCGACCTGGTGCGCACGGGCGGGATGGACGCGGCCAACCACGCGCTCGCGTCGTACCTCGCGCGGAGCGGCACGGAGACGCACCTGGTGGCCCACCGCATCGCGGACGACCTGGCCGCCCTGCCGAATATCCGCTTCCATCCCGTCCCGCGCCCCCTGGGCTCCCACACCCTCGGCTTTCCGCTGCTGGACCGCGCCGGCCGCCGCGTGGCGAAGTCGCTGAAGGACCGCGCCCCCGTGGTGCTGGCCAACGGCGGCAACTGCGGCGCGGGGAACGCCGTCTGGCTGCACTACGTCCACGCGGCGTACGCGCCGTCGGTCGCGGGGCAGCCGCTGCGGCGGATGATGGCCTCGGCGTCGCGCGCCCGGGCGCTGCGCGACGAGCGGCGGGTGGTGCGGGGCGCCCGCGTCACCGTCAGCAACTCGGCGCTGACGCAGCGGCACGCGGTGGACCTGCTGGGCGCCGATCCCGATTCTGCCTACTTTGTCCACTACGGGGCGGATCCCGTGCGCTTTCGTCCGCCGTCGGCGCGGGAGCGGGCGGAGGCGCGGCGGGCGCTGGGGTGGATGGACGGCGAGGAGCCGGTGGTCTGCTTCGTCGGGGCGCTGGGGGACCGGCGCAAGGGGTTCGACACGCTGTTCGACGCCTGGGCGCGCCTGTGCGCGGACGAGGCGTGGGACGCGCGGCTGGCGGTCGTGGGCGCGGGCGGGGAGCTGGAGGCGTGGCGGCGGCGCGCGGCGGACGCGGGGCTGGCGGACCGCATCCACTTTCTCGGGTTCCAGCCGGACGTGCGGCGCGTGCTCTGGGCGGCGGACGCGCTCGCGGCGCCCACGCGCTACGAGGCGTTCGGCCTGGCGGTGCAGGAGGCGCTCTGCTGCGCGCTGCCGTCCCTCGTCAGCGCGGGCGCCGGCGTGGCGGAGCGCATCCCCGACGCCATGCACGACCTGCTGATCCGCGACCCGGACGATGCGGCGGAGCTCGCCGCGCGGCTGCGGGCGTGGCGCGGCTCCATCCACATCCACCGCGACGCGGCCCTGGCCCTGAGCGCCGAGCTGCGGTCGCGCACCTGGGACGACATGGCGCGGCTGATGACGACGATCATCCTGGAGGCGCTGCCGTGACGGAGGCGCACGCCGGATTCACCCCGACGGGCGCGTGCTGGGTCTGCGGCGCGGCGAAGATGAAGCCCGTGACCCGCGCGATCTTCGAGTTCTCGGCGTACGCGGAGCAGGACCCCGCGCTGGCGCGCTACACCGGCGCCACGGTGAAGATCGTGCGCTGCCGGGCGTGCGGGTTCGCGCAGCCGGAGGCGCTGCCGTCGCTGCCGGACTACTTCGGGCGGATGTACGACCAGCGCTGGTCCGACGAGTGGATGGAGGCGGAGTTTCGCGACGGTACCAAGGACCTCATCTTTCGCGAGGTCGTCGCCCGGCTCTCCGAGCGCATCCCCACGAATCGGCGGACGCTGCTGGACCTGGGAGCGCACGTGGGGCGGCTGATCCAGGTGGCGGCGGAGGCCGGCTGGCGCGCAGAGGGGGTGGAGCTGAACCCGCGCACAAGTGCGTACGCCGCCCGCGCCACCGGCCTTCCCGTGCACCGCGCGGACCTGCGCGACCTGGTGGCGGAGGGCCGCCGCTACGCCGCGGTCACGCTGATCGACGTGCTGGAGCACATCGCGGAGCCGGTGGACGCGCTGCAGGGGGTAAGGAGCGTGCTGGAGCCGGGCGGGTGGATCGCGGTCAAGGTGCCGCACGGCCCCAACCAGCTGATCAAGGAGCGCATCCGCGGCCGGGTGCTCCGCGGCTACCGGCCCACGGTGGCCGACAACCTGGTGCACGTGTCGCACTTCACTCCCGGGTCGCTGCGGATGGCGCTGGAGCGCGCCGGGTACATGGACGTGTCCATCACCACCGCCGCGCCCGTCCTGCCGCCGCCGGGCGGGGGTGCCGCGCGCGCCGGCGCCGTCGCGCTGCGGCGCGCCACCACGGCCGCCGCGCGGCTGATCCCCGGCGGCGCGCGCACGCCCCTGGCGATGAACCTCCAGGCGTACGCGCGGGCGCTCGTGTAGGGATCGGGTGTGGGGTCGGGGCTCGGCGACCGGCATCGAACTGCGCCGGACGGGGCCCCCTCCCCCCGGCCCCCTCCCCCGCTGCGCGGGAGGGGAGAATTCGATCCCGCTCCGGAAGGGGTCGCGCGATGGCTGGCGCCCTCCATCCCCGGCCCTTCCCCCACAAACAGCGTGGGGGAAGGGAGAATTCGATCGCGCTTCGACACGCTCCGAGCTGTCGACGCGCGTCACCTCTCCCCCAGGGGTTTTTGGGGGAGAGGCCGGGAGAGGGGGCGCCTCGCGGACGCAGTGAGATTCCGGTCGACGAGCCCGTGGGGCAGCCTCACGAGCGGGGAGGGGCCGGGGGAGGGGCCCCGTCCGACGCAGCTCGACGTCCGCCGAAGTGCCCCTACCGCCGGAAGTGCGCGACTCCGGAATTCGGTGTGGTTTCCTCGTCGCGCACCAGGCGCAGGCCGGCGCGCTGCAGGGCGGCGAAGAGCGGGGCCCGGGGGCCGTTGGGGTGGTATTCCATCTGCCATGCGTCCACCGCGGCCAGCGCCTCCGGCGGCAGGTGGACGAGGACCTCGTGCTCGGCGCCCTCGATGTCCATCTTTACCAGGTCGATGCGCTCCACGCCCGCCTCGGCGCGCGCGCGGTCCAGGACCGCGGCCAGGGTGACGGCCTGCACCGGGACGGACGCCGGCGGGGCCGTGTCGGCCGCCGGGTGGATGCCGCGCGAAGGGCCGGGGTGCGCGGGATCCGCATCCATCCACCGCATGCCGCCCTCGCCCGCCACGGCGTGCCGCCAGGCGGTGACGCGCCCGTCCAGCCCGTTCGCGGCGACGTTGCGCAGCAGGCGCGGGTGCTCCTGGGGATGGGGCTCGATGGCGAAGATGCGCGCGGCGGGGGCGCGTCCGGCGGCGTAGAGGGTGAACGCGCCCCAGTTCGCCCCCAGGTCCACGATGCACCGCGCGTTCGCCGGCACCGCGTACTCCTCGCGGCAGAAGACGACCCACGCCGTCGCCGCGTCGTGCCAGCTTTCGATGCGGACGGCGGTTCCGGAGCGCGCGCGCAGGGTGAACGGATACGCGGGCTCCGCCAGGCGCAGGTACGCGCGCACCAGCGTGGCGCCGTTGCCGAAGCGGGCGAGCGCGCGCGCGACCTCGGCCGCGCGGCGGGGGTGGGCCGCGGCACGGGCCCAGCGTGGAAGCATCCGGTCTCCGTCGGTGCGATGGGGTGGCTGGAATCTTACGTGCGCATTGGTCCGCTGGCGAGTCCGGTGAACGGGTGAACGGGTGAACGGGTGAACGGGTGAACGGGTGAACGGGGGAGCGGGATTGAGCGGAGGAGCGGGGATCGAGCTGTCCGTCGTCATCGCCACGCACGACAACCTGCCTGTCCTTCGGCAGGCGCTGGAATCGTGGCGCCGGTTCGCCGCGGACCAGCCGGTGGAGCTGATCGTGGTGGAGGACGGCTGCACCGACGGCACGGCGGAGTACCTTGCGGACCTGACGGCGCGCGGCTGGGACGGCCCGCCGCTGCGCGTGGCGCACGAGGACGACGCGCACGAGCTGGTGTGCACCAACCGCGGCTTCGCCCTGGCGCGCGGGCCGCTGGTGCTCAGCTGGCACGACGACATGTTCGTCCGCGCCCGCTGGTTCGTCCCCGAGCTGCTGGCCACCTTTCGCGCCTACGACGATATCGGGATGCTCAGCCTGAGCCGCGGCCTTCTGTATCATCCCCTCGAAGAGCCCGTCCGCACCTGGGAGGATACGGTCGACTGGCGACGGATGGAGAGCACGCTGGGCCCCGCGCCGCTCAACTGGGCCCGGCTGTACGAGGTGGACGGCGTGATGCGCCCGTGGATCGTCCGCAAGGCGTGCATCGACCGAGTGGGGCCGCTGGACGAGGCGTATCGCCCCACGGAATGGGACGAATCCGACCTCGCCTACCGCATCCGCGGCGCGGGGTGGAAGGTCGCCACGCACGGCTACGAACGCGATGGCGCCTACGTGCACCAGCTCAGCACCACCTACGCGCGCACCCCTTCGGCACGGCGGATGGACATCGGCTTCAGGAACGGCAGCCTGTTCTATTCGCGCTGGATGGATGCCATCCGCGCGGAGGATGGCCGCGCCCGCAAGTCGTGGCTGCGGCGGGCGTCGCCGGCCGGCTGGGCGGCCACGGCGCGGCAGGTGGCGTGCTTTGCGGCGGGCCGGCGGACCGCCGCGTGAGCCGCACGCGCCGGGCGGGGATCGCGGCCGGCTTCGGCTACCTGCAGTTCGGGCTGGCGCTGGCGTCGGGCATTCTCGTCGTCCCCTTCGTCCTGCGCAGCGTGGGGAGCGAGGCGTACGGCGTGTGGCTGGGCTTCGGCGAGCTGGTGGCGTACAGCGCGATGGCGGACCTGGGCGTCCTCGGCGTGCTCCCCTGGCTGGTGGCCGAGGCGGACGGGCGGAAGGACCGCGACGAGATGCGGCGGCTGGTGAGCGCCGGCGTGGTCGCGGCGACTCTGGCCGCCGTCGTCTTCGCGGCGCTGGCGCTGGGGCTGCTGGCGGTGGCGCCGGGGCTCACGGGCGTGTCGGACGCGCAGCACGCGCAGGTGATCGGGCCGCTGATGCTGCTGGTGGCGGGGATGGCGGCGGCGTACCCCGTGCGCGTGTTCCACGCGCTGCTCATCGGGCTGCAGGACGTGACCTTCGCGGGGCGGCTGGGGATTGCGCAGGCGGCGCTGAACGTGGCGCTCATCCTGGGTCTGCTGGCGGCGGGGCAGGGGCTGTATGCGCTGGCGGCCGCGGCCACGGTGCCCACGCTGTTCGTGGCCACCGCCAGCCTGCTTCGCGCCCGCAGGATCGCGCCGGAGCTGCTGCGCGGGCTGCACTGGCCGTCCATGCGGCTGCTGGGAAGCTTGACGGCGCAGGGGATCGGCGGATGGGTGGCGGGGCTGGGATGGCGGATGATCTCGGCGACCAGCAACCTGGTGATCCTGGCCATCGCCGGTCCCGTGGCGGCGGTGACGTACGCGCTGACGGCGCGGCTGGCGGACGTGATGACGCAGATGAGCTGGCAGCTCCCGGACGCGGGGCTCGTCGGGCTCGCCCAGCTCAAGGGCGAGGGCCGGGCGGAGCGCGCGCGGGAGATCGTGATCTCCATCCTGCGCCTGACGCTGATCGGCGCGGGGGCGGTGGCGTGCGCGGTGCTGGCCTTCAACCCCAGCTTCGTCTCGCTCTGGGTGGGCCCGGACCGGTTCGCCGGATTGACGACGAACGCGCTCGTCGCGCTCGGCGCGATCGCGCTTTCGCTGGCGCATGCGCTGGCGACGACGGCCTCCACGCTCGGCGCGCGGGTGCAGATCGGTTTCGTCTCCGTGGCGCAGGGCCTGGTCCACCTGGCGGCGGCGATCCTGCTGGGCCGCGCCCACGGCCTTCCCGGCGTCGCCGCCGCGGCGGTGATCAGCACGGCGCTGGTGGCCTATCCCGCGGGCGCCTACTTCCTGCGCCGCGTCACCGGCCTGGGGCAGGCGGAGCTGTGGCGCGGCGCGCTGGGCCCGTGGTCCACGCGCGCCATCCTCCTGCTGCTCGTGGGCCTCGGCGTCGGCATCGCGGGGTGGCGCGCGTCCGTGTGGCCCCCGCTGGTGGCCGCGCCGCTGCTGGGAATGCTGTACATCTGGTGGATGCGCCCGCTCTACCAGGGCCTGCCGTTCCCCGCGCGCCTTCGCCCCTTCCTCGCGCGGCTTCGCCTGGTGCCCGAGCAGGGCGGCGCCGGGGTGCCGCTGCCATGAGGCGGATCCACGGAGCGGGGTCTGGTCTGCGTCCGCGCGGGCCCTCTCCCCCGACGGGCCTTTTGCTCGTTCCTCGCAACGGCCGTCGACCCCTCCCCCAACTTCGGGGGAGGGGTGGCGAGACTGACACACCGGTGCGTGCCGAAGCGCGATCGAATTCTCCCCCTCTCCCGCGCAGCGGGGGAGGGGGCCGGGGGGAGGGGGCTCCTGCGGACGCAGTTCGACGCCGTTCGTCGAGTCGTGAACCCTCGGCCACCCAACCTCCCCCAGGTTTTTTGGGGGGAGGTGCGAGCCTGCGCGAGCGGAGGGCGCGCGGCGGACGCAGCCGGGTCTCCGTCGAAGCGGGATCGAATTCTCCCCTCTCCGCGAGGAACGAGCGGGGAGGGGCCGGGGGAGGGGCCCCCCGCGAGGGCAGCTCGGCGCCCGCCGCGCGATCGACTTTCCCCCCCTCCCCCGGCGCGGTCTGCCGGGGGAGGCGGCCCGGGCGTCGGGGATCCGGGGGACCATGACGCGCGCCCTCTTCGTCAACTCCGGCATCTTGGGCCACGCCTCCGTCGCGCGCCTCTTTCGCGACGTGGCGGAGCGCGATCCGTCCATCGACGCCACGCACCTGGACCTGAGCGCGGAGCTGACCACGGCGGAGCGCGTCGTCCGCCGGGTGATGTGCGCGGGTCCCGCGCCCGGCTCGTCCGCGGCGGCGTCGCTGGCGCTGCCGCGCTTTCGGCACGAGCTGCACGCGGGGGTGCTGGCCGCGCGGCGCATCCGCGCGCTGGAGCGGGAGGGCAGGGCGTTCGACGTCATCCACTTCCACACGCAGGCCACCGCGTACGCCAGCCTGGGGCGGATGCGGCGGACCCGGTCGATCGTCTCCATCGACACCACGCAGCGGCTGGCGAGCGGCCAGGTGCCGGCGGGGCTGGCGCGGCTGGACTACGCGCCCAACGGGGTGATGGACCGCCGCGTGTTTCGCGCCGCGGCCGCCATCACCGCGACCTCGCGCTGGGCCGCGGACGACCTGCTGCGCGACCAGCCGGAGCTGGCGGACCGCGTGCACGTGATGCCGTATCCCGTGCCGCTGGACGGATTCGACGCGGGGTGGGCGGAGCAGCGGGCGGCGCGCAGCGCGCAGCGGCCGGTGCGCGTGCTGTTCGTGGGCGGCGACTGGGTGCGCAAGGGCGGGCCGGAGCTGCTGGAGGCGTGGCGCGCGGGGGGATTCGCGGAGCGCGCCGCGCTGGACGTGGTGAGCGATTCGCCCCTGGTGTCGCCGCTGGACGCGGGCGGGCTTTCCGTGCACCGCGGGGTGCGCGCGTACACGCCGGCGTGGTTCGAAGTGTGGCGCCACGCGGACGTGTTCGCCATGCCCACCCGCGGCGAGGCGTTCGGGATGGTGTTCCAGGAGGCCGCCGCGGCCGGGCTCCCCGCCATCGGCACGCGCATCGCCGCCATCCCCGAGATCGTGCAGCACGGCGCCACCGGCCTCCTCGTCCCCCCCGGCGATCCGCGCGCCCTGGTGGACGCCCTCCGCCGCCTGGTGGACGACGCGCCGCTGCGCGCGCGGCTGGGCGCCGCCGCGCGCGCGCGCATCGAGCAGGTGGCGTCCTTCGACCGCTACGCCGCCCGGCTGGGCGCCCTCCTGCGCGGCGGCGCCGGAACGCCGCCCCGGACGGAGTGAAAGCGGGGTCATCGTCCGACAGCGGCGGAGCCAGCGGAGATCCCGCGGCGGCCGCGGCGCGGGCTCCGCTTGCGGAGGGTGGCGGGGCGGATACACCTTTGCAGCTCATCTCCCGAAAGATGCCGGGCCGCCGCGCGGCGCGCCCGCTTTCCCGTGATCGACGCATCCACCCCGGAGCCCGCCGCATGACCAGGCGTCACCCCGTGTCCCACCGCACCGCCTTTTCCGCCGGAGCCGCTTCCATCGTCCGCTCCGCCGCCGTCCGCGCCGCGCTGCTGCTCGCGGCGCTGGCCGGTTCCATCGGCGCCTGCGGACCCGACCGCGGCGGCGCCGGCGCGGCGGCCGAGGGCGAGCGGTCGGTGGGGCAGGGGGTGCTTGGCGCGCGTCCCGGTGTGACGCTGGCCGAGTACGTGGCCATGCCCGCGAGCGAACGCCTGGACGCGCCGGAGAAGGACGAGGCGTTCGGCACCACGGGGAAGGGAGTGGCGGTGGAGGTGGACCTTCGCGCCACCGGGCTGCAGGGGAAGAGCCTTCCGTTCGCGTACTCGCTGCACGACGCCCGCAACGACCTGCCGTTCATCAGCCGCACCATCCCCGTCACCCCGGATGCGCGGGAGTGGAGCCGGCGGGGGCACGTGTGGCTTCCCGTGCCGGCGCCCGGCAGCTACTACGTGCGCGTGATCCTCAACGACTCCACCGGCCGCCGCACCGACGGCCCGCGCACGGAGGCCTTCACGATCCAGTAGGGGAAACGCGTCGTGCCGCCCGGACTTGCTGTTCAAGACGCCGCCGATCAACTTTGGAGTGCCCACCCAAGGAGATGGATATGACCGAGATCATTTTCGTCGTAGAGGAAGCCGATGAGGGCGGCTACATCGCGAGCGCGCTGGGTGAGTCGATCGTAACGGAGGCGGATACGCTTCCAGAGCTGCGCGAAATGGTGCGGGACGCGGTTCATTGCCATTTCGACGAAGGCGAGGCGCCAAAAATCATTCGCCTTCACTTCACGCGCGAAGAAGTTCTCGCGGCATGAAGGTGCCACGCGACCTCGATGCGAGAAAGCTGGTCAACGCATTGAAGGCACGGCTGGGCTACGAGCTCACGCGTCAGGAGGGCAGCCACATGCGTTTGACCACCCAGCAGAACGGCAGGCACAGCGTCACCATTCCCGCTCACAATCCCGTCAAGGTCGGCACCCTCGCAAGGATTCTCGATCAGGTCGCGGGGCATTTCAACATCAGTCGCGGCGAACTCCTTACCCTCCTGTTCGATTGAGATCATCTACCTTGCATTCCGTACTTGGCTCCCCCTGACGAGCCGATCCAGACCGCCGAGGGACACGCCTTCCGCCGCCGGTCGCCGCTGGAGGCGGTGGGGGCGGCGGTGTCGCGGCTGCTGCCGGAAAGCGGGCCGCGCCGCTGGCTGCGCGCGCTGTACCACGGCGCGCTGGGCGGCGGGGGCGGCATCGCCAGCACCCTCCCCGGCGGCGAGACGGTGCGGGTGTTGCCGGAGTACCGCTTCATCGGCTGGAACCCGGAGGAGTACGCCGCCTTTCGCGCCGCGTCCGCGCCGGGGGGCGTGGCCCTGGACGTGGGGGCCAACGTGGGCGCGTACGCGCTGCTCTTCGGCGCGTGGATGCGCCCCGGCGGCCGGGTCTATGCGTTCGAGCCGTCGCCTCGCGCGTTCGACGGGCTGCGGCGGCACGTGGAGATCAACGGGCTGGCGGACGTGGTGCGGCCGGTGCGGGCGGCGGTGAGCGACGCGGAGGGGACGGCGGCGCTGGCGGGCGCGCACCAGCAGGGCACCAGCCGGCTGGCACATCCGGACGACGGGAACACGATGACGGTGGAGACGATGACGATCGACGGCTTCTGTGCGCGCGAGGGGATCACGCCCACCCTCATCAAGATCGACGTGGAGGGGTGGGAGCTGGAGGCGCTCCGCGGCGCCCGCGGCACCATCGCCCGCGGGGGCGGCGGGCTGGCGCTGTTCGTGGAGATGCACCCCACCGTCTGGCGCGCGCGCGGCCTCTCCGCGGACGACGTGCGCGCGGAGCTGCACCGCCAGGGGCTGCGCGCCGTTCCGCTGCGCGACGTGGCGGACCCGTGGGCG
>DASUVG010000002.1:0-10678 GCA_036379135.1 Longimicrobium sp. | reverse complement strand
ATCTCGTCTCGGCTATCGCGGGGCTGGCTACGCGGCACTGATTCAGCCCCCAGGTGCTGCCGGCGAGATCCTTCGGTCGGCGCCAAACTGGTTGCGCAGCAGCGGGTCAGGAGCGGCGCCTCCCTCAGGAAATCAACCGGTTCGGCTCATTCTTGAACACGCTCTCGGGAAGTCACATTGTTTTCCCGGATTTCGCCCCGCGCGTTTTCGCCTGAGATCTCGTCTCGGCTGGACCTGGCGCGGGGCTACTGCTCCAGGATGAACGGATCGGTCACCACGTCGCGCTGGGGACCGGGGACGGGGGTTTCGACGGCGGTGCGCAGGCGGTAGATGCCGGGGCCGGGAAGGCGGCTGGCGGCTTCGCGGTAGGTGGCGCTCTCACCGGGGCGCAGGATGTACAGCGGAAGGATGCACGGCTGCTCCGGGTTGCGCGCCACGCGCGTCCAGCCGCCGCTCGTCCGCTTTTCCAGCGCGGTGAGGCACAGGTTGTATCCCACCTCGGCGTCGGAGGTGTTGACGAGGCTGGTGACGATGCTGTCCTGGGGCGTGTAGGCCTGGCGGTCGGCCTGGTACACGACGTTCGGCTCGGGGTCGCTCATCAGGCCGCTGCAGGCGGCGAGGAGCGCCACGCCGGCCACGGCGAGAATGCGGATGCGTCTCATGCCTCGGTTTTCGATCTGCGGGTGCGGGTTCGACGACCATCTCAGGACGGACGAACGCCCTCGCTTGTGACGCCCGCATCCCCGGTCCCCGCAGACCCCTCCGCTGGAGGGCGTGGACGAAAAACGAGAGGGCGCGCGGAAAACCATCCGCCGCGCCCCACATCATCCCCCTATTCCCTGTCCCCTTGTCCCCCCGTCCCCCCGTCCCCTGTCCCCTCGACCGGCAGCATCACCGTAAACGTGCTCCCCTCGCCCGGCACGCTCTCCACGCGGATCTCGCCCCCGAGCATCCGCACGTAGCGCTCGGCGATGGCCAGGCCCAGGCCGGTGCCTTCGGCGGTGCGGTTCAGCGTGCCGTCGCCCTGCCAGAACGCCTCGAACAGCCGCTCCACGTGCTCCGGGGGAATGCCGACGCCGGTGTCCGACACCCGGAACACCAGCCAGCCGTCCGATCTGTTCACCCGCAGCTCCACGTGGCCCTGCTCGGTGAACTTTACGGCGTTCCCCAGCAGGTTCAGCAGCACCTGGCGCAGCTTGCGCGGGTCGGTGCGCAGCGTCTGCGGCGCGTCTTCCACCTGCGCGCGAAAGACGATGCCCTTGCCCTCGGCCAGCGGCTCCACGATGGCGGCGACCTCGCGCAGCACGTCGGCCAGGGCCACGGGCTGAAGGTCCACCTCTTCCTTCCCCGCCTCGAGCCGCGCGAAGGAGAGCATCTCCTCGATCAGCTGCAGCAGGTGCCGGGCGCTCAGCCGCAGCCGCTCCACGTACCCCAGCGCCCCCGGGGGGAGCGGCTCGGGAACGCCCATCAGCAGCAGGTCCGTGTAGCCCAGCATGGCATTGAGCGGCGTGCGCAGCTCGTGGCTCATCGTCGCCATGAAGCCGCTCTTGGTGAGGTTGGCCTCCTCCGCGGCGGCGCGGGCCTCCTCCGCCTGCACCAGCGCGTGCGCGCGCTCCTCCTCCGCGCGCAGCCGCTCCGTCACGTCGCGCAGCACCACGGTGAACACCGGCTGGCCGCCCACCATGGCCTGCGAGATGGTGGCCTCCACGGGGACGCGGCCGCCGTCGGCGCGCACGGCCTGCAGCGTGCCGGGCATGCTGTGCACGGTGACGCCAGTCTGGCTGGCGTGCTGCATCTGCACGGTGTCCAGCGCCAGGGCGGTGGAGGGGATGAAGCGGTCCAGCGAATCGCCGATCGCCCGGTCCGCCGGCACGCCCAGCAGCCGCTCGGCCGCCCGGTTGAACACCAGGATGCGGCGGTCGTCGTCGGTGGAGACGATGGCGTCGGTAGCGCTGGCCACGATGCGGGTAAGCCGCTCCTCGTTCTCCCGCAGCGACTCTTCGGCCGCCTTTCGCGCGGTGAGGTCGCGGGTGATCTTGGCGAAGCCCACCAGCTGGCCCGCGGGGTTCCGCAGCGCGGTGATCACCACGTTGGCCCAGAACTGCCCGCCGTCGGCGCGCACGCGCCATCCTTCTTCCTCGTAGCGCCCCTCGCGCGCCGCCACCTCCAGCTCGTACTCCGGGTGTTTGCGCGCCTGGGCGTCCGGCGTGTAGAAGAGGGAGAAGTGCCGCCCGATCACCTGCCTGGGGGTGTAGCCCTTGATGCGCTCGGCGCCGCGGTTCCAGGTGAGGATGTGCCCGTCGGCGTCCAGCAGGAAGATGGCGTAGTCCTGCACGGTGTCCACCAGCAGCTGCAGCCGCTCCTGGTCCGCCCGCAGCCACTGCCGCTCGGTAAGGTCGCGGGTGACCTTGGCGAAGCCGATCAGGCGCCCCGTCTCGTCGCGGACGGCGGTGATGACCACGTTGGCCCAGAACCGCGAGCCGTCCTTGCGCAGGCGCCACCCCTCCTCCTCGAACCGCCCCTCCCGCTTCGCCACCTCCAGCTCGTACCAGGGGTGGCGCCGCTCCAGCGCGTCGGCGGTGTAGAAGATGGAGAAGTGCTGGCCGATGATCTCGTCGGCCGTGTAGCCCTTGATGTGGCGCGCCCCGGTGTTCCAGCTGCGGATGTACCCCTCGGGGTCCAGCATGAAGATGGCGTAGTCGCGAACGCTCTCCACCAAGAGGCGGAAGGGCACCTCGCCCTGCGTGAGGGACGCGCGGGACGCGCCGCCCGCTGCAGGGGGCGCGTCGTCTTCACTGCGTCGCGGAGTGCCTGGATCGCTCACTTCACCGGACCGGACTGGCGTGTCAGGAAAATCCTGATTGGCTACAACATACGGCCGTGGCGGCGTTTGAACAGATGTGTCGGCCTCAGCCCAGGCGCTCCATCAGCTCGATGCGGTTGCCGAACGGGTCCGCCACGTACACGCGGTCGTACCCCTCCAGCGGCTCGTCGCGCGCGACGGAGTGGCCGTGCGCCTCGCAGCGGGCGGCGAGCTCGGCCAGCCCTTCGACGAGCAGGGCCGGGTGTGCCTTGCGGGCGGGGCGAAAGTCGTCTTCCACGCCCAGGTGCAGGCTCAGGCCTTCGCCGGCGAACCAGGCGCCGCCGCGCGCGGCCAGGTTGGGCGGCTTGGGCACCTCCCGCAGCCCCAGCACGCCGGCGTAGAACGCGCGCGCCTCTTCTTCGGCGCCGCGGGGCATGGCGAGCTGCACGTGGTCCAGTCCGTAGACGCGCATCTGGATCGTTCGGTGAAAGCGGATGATGTGCGCCGCCAGCTTACGAGGCGGGTGGCGGTGGAGCAAGCTGAACAAAGCTTCCATGAGGGGGCAGGGGGACAGGGGAAAAGAGGGACAGGGGGACAAGGGGACAAGGGGACCACGGAAACGTCTCCTGGCGATCGGGGGTGAAGAGGGCGAAGGCACGGCGGCGGCACGGCTCCACGCCGTGCCGCCGCCGTCGAACTTCGCCATCCTCCGCGGATCAGTCGCCGCGGCGGCACTCGCTCGGGGTGGTGGGGGAGACGGACCTGTCGCTCCATCCGTCCGAGAACCAGCCCTTCGCCGTTTCGTTTTCCCGAACGCGCTGCGCGGTCCCGAACGTGGCGACCGCCAGTGCATCGAGGTTCAGTCTCCGCTTTCATCGCCAAACCCGGGTTCGTGTGATCGGTTTTCGTCCGCGTGTTTCCGCATGAGACCGGCGCATCACGGCTTTACCGCGCGCAGGGCCAGGAAGAGCGGGATCTCCTGCATGGCCGTTCGCTCGGCGCGGGCGTGCGGACCGGGCGGGTGGGTCTTGTATGTGGGGATCTCGTGCACGCCGTCCACCAGTAGCCCGCAGGCAGCCAGGCCGTTGACGTACGTGCTCAGCGGCCGGTGGTAGCTGCGGGTGGCGCCGCCGCCGCCGTACCCCTTCATGGGCACGGCCAGGCGGGTGAGGTAGCGGTCGATGCGGCGGTAGCGCAGGCGGCGCTGCGTATCCCACCCCCACCCGCTCTGCCGGGGGATGCGAAAGCACGGGTGCGTCATCAGCAGCACCATGCGGCCGCCCGCCCGGAGCGCCCACGCGGCGGACGACAGCGCGTCCTCCAGCGGGTCGATGTCCTGGATGCTCAGCAGAAAGACGGCGGCGTCGAACGCGCCCTCCGCCAGCCCCGGCGCCTGGCGCAGCCGCGTGGCGTCGCCCACCACGAAGCGGCCGTGCACGCCGTGGTGCCGCCGCGCGAACGCCACCAGCTTGCGGCTGGCGTCCACGCCCGTGTATCGCGCGCCGGCCGCGGTGACGTGCGGCGCCAGCACGCCCGGCCCGCATCCCACGTCCAGCACGTGCTCGCCGGCGGCGGGCCGCAGCAGGTCCAGAAGCGTGGGGATGGCCAGGCGGCGGTGGTGCTCGCTTCCCTCGGCGCCCACCCACCCGGCGTACCACTCCGCCACCGGGTCCCAGCTGCGGCTGCCTGGAGGCTGAGCCTGATTCTTTCTCTGTGCCATGAGGCCCCTCTCGTATTCATCCGTGGATTCTCGAATTTCTGGGAAAACGGAAAAGCCGCGGCGCGTGCCTGCACGCGCGCCGCGGCCTGCGGTCGAACGATAAAAGGCCGTGGGCGCGCACGAGAGCGCGCCCACGGCCTGTCGCAATCAGCGTATCGGGAATGCTGCGCTACGACGTCCTGTGCATGGGCTACGGCCTCTCGCCGCAGGCGATTCCGCGATGTGAATCGCGGATGCGCCACGTGTGAATGCCCATGCGGATGTCCGTCATCATGCTGCTTCCCGGGTCACTGGTTCAGGATCTACGGTAGGGAAGGGGATGAAGATTGTCAACGCCTTCTCCGCCCGTCCGCGGCGGCCTGCGGGAAAGAAGTACCCGGCGTGGCGGACGGGGCCCTCTCCCCCGACGGGCCTTTTGCTCGTTCCTCGCAACGGCCGTCGACCCCTCCCCCAAACTGCGGGGGAAGGGTGTATACGCGGTCACCGGGCGGGCAGATCTCCCCGGTCATGGCAGAAAATCTGTCAATCTGACAAGCGCGCGCTGGTCCGGCGGATGCAGTCGCGCGCGCCTGGTGGGTTTCGCGCTTTCACCCTTTCACCAGAGGAGGAACCCGTGAGATCGCGCGCGATGTCGATGATCCTGATCGCCTCTGCCGCTGCCTGCGCCCCGTCCGCGCCCGCCACCCGGCCGTCGCCGGAGGCGGACGCGCCGCCCGTGCGCGCGCTGCTGAGCGAGCGCGACCGCCTGTCGCTGAGCAGCGAGCAGGTGGTGGCCCTCGACTCCATCTCCCGCGAGCTGGACGTGACGGACCGCGCCGTCGGCCGCCGCCTGGGCATCATCAAGGGCGGGCTGGCGCCGCGCCCGGGCTGGGGCAGGCAGCCGGACCGCGCGCTGGCCCTGGTCGCCGGCAGCCACGGCCGCGCCATGCAGGCGGTGCAGCAGCTGCTTCGGCCGGACCAGCGCGCGCGCCTGTGCGAACTGCAGGCGGCGCGGCAGCAGAAGGCGGCGCTGCGCGAGGACAAGCGCGCGCTCGCCGGCCACAGCCTGGCATCGTCCGGCGTGCGCCGTGGCGAGGCGCGGCGCGGGTGGCCGTGGTGCTCGTCCCCCCCGTCGCGCGCTTCCCGGAACGCGCAGTCGGAGAGCTGATCCGCGAAACGGGATCACCTGCGTCCGGCGGTCGCCCCCGACTCAGAGCGTGTCGAAGCGCTGTCGAATTCTCCCTTCCCCCACGCTGTTCATGGGGGAAGGGCCGGGGATGGGGGGCTCCCGCCGTACGCACCATCGCCTGCCGAAGCCGAATCGAATTCTCCCCCTCTCCCGCGCAGCGGGGGAGGGGGCCGGGGGGAGGGGGCACCCCCGGGCGCAGTTCGATGCAGGCCGTCGAGGCGTGCTCCGTCGGCCACCGGCGCTGTTCCGCTCCTGGGCAGCCGCTCGCCCGTATCAACCGAGCGCTTCGCGGAACGCCTCGAGGGTGGGATCGATCTCCGTGACCTGCGAGGGGCGGTCGAGGAGCGCCTGGAGCTCGGCGGGGACGGGGACCTGGCGGCCCACGAGGGGCTCCACGATCGCCTCGAACTTGGCGGGGTGCGCGGTGGAGACCAGTATCCACCCCTCCCCCTGCAGCCGCTCGCGGACGGCGACGGCGGTGGCGGTGTGCGGGTCCCACACCTCGCCCCAGCGCGCGACGCCGTCGCGGATCACGCCGCGGATCTCGTCGTCCGTGACGCGCTCGGCGCGCAGGGCGCCGCGCGCCGCGTCCGGGCCGCCGAAGAGGTGGAGGACGCGCTCCATGTTGCTGGGATTGCCCACGTCCATCGCCGTCGCGAGCGTGTTGACGGTGGGTCGCGGCGCCCACTCCGCGCCACCGGTAAAGGCGGTGATGGAGGGATTCGCGTTGGTGGCCAGCACCACCTCGCGGATCGGCATCCCCACGCGCCGCGCCCACATGGCCGCCGCGGCGTTCCCCAGGTTGCCCGTGGGGACGATGAACCCGGGCGCCGCACCGTGGCGGCGCATCCACTCGGTCGACGCCCACGCATAGTACGCCATCTGCGGCAGCAGGCGCCCGATGCTGATGCTGTTGGCGGACGACAGGCGCCGCGCGGCACGCAGGCCGTCATCCGCCATCGCCGCCTTTACCAGCCGCTGGCACGCATCGAAGTCGCCGCGGACGGCGAAGGCGCGCACGTTGCCGCCCCACGTGGTCAGCTGCTTCTCCTGCCGCGGCGAGACCATCCCGGCGGGATACAGGACGGCGACCTCGATGTTGGGCCTGCCGTGGAACGCCGCCGCCACCGCTCCGCCCGTGTCGCCCGACGTCGCGACCAGGATGGTGAGCGGGCGCGGATCGCCGCCGCGCGCCCTGGACAGCACGCCGGCCAGAAAGCGCGCGCCCACGTCCTTGAACGCCGCCGTGGGGCCGTGGAACAGCTCCAGCACGGCGGTCCCGTCGCGCAGCTCCTTGAGCGGGACGGGAAAGGTGAAGGCCTCGCGGCAGATGTCGTCCAGCGCCCCCTCCAGCGGGTCGCCCGCGAAGAACGGCGCCAGCAGCCGCGCGGCCACCTGCGCCAGCGTCTCCGCGCCCGCGAGCGATTCGGGGGACAGGGAAGGGAAGTGCTCCGGCACGTACAGCCCGCCGTCCGGCGCCAGCCCGCGCTGCACCGCCTCCGAGAGCGTCACCGCCCCGCTGCCGCCCCGCGTGCTGACGTACTTCATCGATGGCTGAGTCAAAGGATTGCTTCGGGGAGCCAGGAGCGGTGCGACCCGCGGCGCCCCTCCGGGCTCGTAAACCTCGCCCACCTCCCCCAAAAACCCCTGGGGGAGGTTGAGGGTTGCCGCCGGGATGGGGGTGATTCGACATGCATCGGACTGCGCCCGACGCCGCCCCCCATCCCCGGCCCTTCCCCCACAAACTGCGTGGGGGAAGGGTGACGCGCTCGACAAGCTGTCGCCGCGGGATCGAATTCTCCTCTCCCCCATGCAGTTTATGGGGGAGAGGCCGGGAGAGGGGGGTGCCTGCCATCCCACTCCAATCCATCCGAAGCGCAGCGATGCCAGCCCCACACCAACCTCCCCCAGGGGTTTTTGGGGGAGGTGGGCCGGTGGTGCCGGCCCGGAGGGGGCGCCGCGGGTCGCGCCAGAGCCGTCCCCTCACCCGTTCACCCGCTCACCCGTTCACCCGTTCACCCTCACCCCACCTCCTCCAGCCGCGCGCCGGGACCGCCGACCACGCACGTCCACCCCTCCGCGGGCACGCCGGCGTCCGTGAACGCCTCCACCATCGCCACGCGCGCGCGCTGCGCCGTCTCGTCGCCGTCGCACCAGGCAAAGACGCTGGGGCCGGCGCCGCTGATGGAGCAGCCGAGCGCGCCCGCATCCATCGCCCCCGCCCTGACCGCGCCGAAGCCGGGGATGAGCGCGGCGCGGTGCGGCTCCACCACCACGTCGCGCATGGACCGGCCGATCAGCGCCAGGTCGCCGCTGAAGCAGCCGGCGATGACGCCCGCCAGGTTGGCGGACTGCACGATCACGTCGTGCAGCGGGACCGACGCGGGGAGCACGGCGCGGGCCGCGCGCGTGTCCAGCCGCTGCCGCGGGAGCACCATCACGCACCGCAGCGAGGGCGGGGAGGGAAGGCGCACCACGTCCGCCGGCTCCGCGCTGCGGACCAGCACCAGGCCGCCGTACAGCGACGGCGCCACGTTGTCGCCGTGCACCGCGCCGCTGGCGATCGCCTCCCCCGCCAGCGCGTAGGGAAACAGCGCCTCCAGCGGGAGCGGGGCCGGCAGCAGCGCGTTCGCCGCCACCACGGCCGCCACGGCGGACGCGGCCGATCCGCCGATCCCCGAGCCGAGCGGGATCCCCTTCTCGATCGCCACCTCCACGCCCAGCTCCGGCGCGTGGTCCGCCAGCAGCCGCAGGATCGCCGCGCCGGCGGTGTTCGCGGCGGGTTCCGTGGGGAGCGGCCCCGCGCATCCACCCACCGCGCCGATGATGACGCCGGGCGAGTCCGTCCGCGTCACCGTCACCCGGTCGCCGGCGGGGCCCACGGGGTGGCCCAGGATGTCGAAGCCCACGGCCAGGTTGCTCGTCGTGGCCGGGGCGAAGGCAGTCGCGCGGCGCGGGCTCACATGCGGCGGATCCGTCAAAAGCGGGCTCCCAGGTAGCTGGCCAGGCGCAGCAGGTCCGCGAACACCCCGGCCGCCGTGACCTCGGGCCCCGCGCCGGGGCCCTGCACGATGAGCGGGTTGGGCGTGTACCGCCGCGTGGAGAACTGCACGATGTTGTCCGTAAGGTTCAACCGCGCGAACGGGTGCTGCGCGGGGTACGGGCGCAGCCGCACGCTGGCGCTGCCGTCGCGCTCCACCACGCCCACGAAGCGCAGCCGCTCGCCGCGCGCGTGCGCGTCGCGCCACCAGCCGGTGAGCGTCTCGTCGTGCTCGCCCAGCCGGCGCAGAAAGTCGTCCACGCTCCCCTCGCGCAGGTCCGCCGGCACCAGCCCCTCCAGGTCCACGTCCGCCATCTCCAGCCGCAGCCCCATCTCCCGCGCCAGGATGGTCACCTTGCGCGCCACGTCGGCGCCGGAAAGGTCGTCGCGCGGGTCGGGCTCCGTAAAGCCCTGCCGCCGCGCCTCCGCCACCAGCTCGCTGAACGGGCGCACGCCGTCGAACGCGTTGAAGAGGTAGGAAAGCGTCCCGGAGAGCACGCCCTCGATGCGGTGCACCTCGTCGCCGGTGGTGATCAGGTCGCGCAGCGTCTGGATGATCGGCAGCCCGGCGCCGACCGTCGTCTCGTACAGGTAGTGCGCGCCGGCGCCGCCGCGGCCGGCGGCGCGCAGCTCGTCGTAGTAGCCGATCTCCAGCGTGTTGGCGCGCTTGTTGGGGGTGATGACGTGGATGCCGCGCCGCAGCCAGTCGCCGTAGCGCCGCGCGATGTCCTCGTCCGCCGTGCAGTCGATGATGACGGTGTGCGGCAGGTGCTCCGTCTGCACGTGGTCCACGAAGGCGTCCAGGTTCCACGCCTCGCCCTCCGCCAGCTGCCGGCGCCACTCCTCCAGCGGCAGCCGGCGCTCGTCGCGCGCCATGCGGCTGCGGGTGGCGATGGCGCGCACGCGCAGGTCCACGTTGTGCTCCGCGCGCAGCATCTCCGCCCGCGCCGCCAGCTGGTCCAGCAGCGTCGCCCCCACCACCCCCGCGCCGATGACGCCGATGGACAGCGTCTGCCGGGAAAGGTAGAGGCCGGCGTGCACGGCCCGCAGCGCGCGCTGCGCCTGGGCGCCGTCCACCACCACGGAGATGTTGCGCTCCGACGAGCCCTGCGCGATCGCGCGGATGTTGATCCCCGCCTTGCCCAGCGCGCCGAACACGCCGGCCGCCACTCCCGGGTGCCCCGCCATCCCGTCGCCCACCACGGCCAGGATGCAGCAGTCCGCGTCCACCTCCAGCGTCTGGATCTGCCCGTGGTGGCGCTCGGCGAAGAACGCCGTCTCCATCGCCATCCGCGCCGCCTCGGCCGACGCCGCGGGGACGGCGAAGCACACCGAGTGCTGCGAGCTTCCCTGCGACACCATCAGCGCCGTGACTCCGGCGTCGCGCAGGGCGCCGAAGAGGCGCACGCCCAGCCCGGGAAGGTCGCGCATCCCCGTCCCCTCCAGGTTGACGAGGGCGACGCCTTCCACGGTGGAGATCCCCTTGATCATCCGCGCGCCGCCGTCGGGGTCGATGCGCGTGCCCGGCGCCTCGGGACGGAAGGTGTTGCGGATGTAGATGGGGATGCCGCGCTCCACCGCCGGCCCCATCGTCTCCGGGTGCACCACTTTGGCGCCGAAGTGGGCCAGCTCCATGGCCTCGCGGTAGGAGAGGCTTTCCAGGACCAGCGCCTCCGGCACCAGGCGCGGGTTGGCGCTCATCACGCCGTCCACGTCGGTCCAGATGTGGATCTCGTCCGCCCGCAGCAGCGCGCCGAAGATGCTGGCGGAGAAGTCGCTCCCGTTGCGCCCCAGCGTGGTCGGCACGCCGGCGGCGGTGCTGGCGACGAAGCCGGTGACGACCAGCGTGCGCGGCAGCCCGCCGCGCCGCTCGATCCACGCGTCCAGCCGCTGCCGCGACGCGTCCCAGTCCACCCGCGCCGACTGCTCGCCCGGCTCGGCGGTGAG
>DASUVG010000001.1:0-4876 GCA_036379135.1 Longimicrobium sp. | reverse complement strand
GGCGCGGAGCTGACGCTCGCCGAGCCTCTGGACGTGGACCTGACCGCGCGCGAGGTGGGCGAGGGCGTGTTCGTGCGCGGCCGGCTCCGCACCACGGTGCGGCTTGCCTGCCGCCGCTGTCTTTCGTCCGTGGAGCAGCCGGTGGACGACACCGTGGACCTGCTCTTCCAGACGCTGGGGCCGGAAGACGAAGAAGCCGAGGGAGAGGTATATCCGCTCCCCGCCCGCGGAGACGAGCTGGACCTGCGCGAGGCCGTGCGGGAGCAGCTGCTCCTGCGGGCACCGCAGTTCGCGCTGTGCCGCGAGGAGTGCCGGGGGCTGTGCCCCACCTGCGGCGCCGATCGCAACCAGGACGACTGCGGCTGCGTACCCGAGCCGGCCGCGAGCCCCTGGGCCGCGCTGAAGAACGTGACGTTCGACTGATCAACCACCGACGATAGCAGCAGGGGAACTCCCATGGCCGTACCGAAGCGACGCCAGTCCAAGCAGCGCCAGCGCAAGCGCCGCACGCACGTCAAGGCGGCAATGCCGTCGTTCAACGCGTGCCCGCAGTGCGGCGACCCGCACCTTCCCCACCGCGTCTGCCCGAACTGCGGGTACTACCGCAAGGAGCAGCGCGTCGAAGTTTCCGAGTTCTAAAGCCCACCCGGCGCAAAGAACCGGAAAAGATGCGGATCGCGCTGGACGCGATGGGCTCCGACCGTGCCCCGGCCGTCGAGGTCGAGGGGGCGGTCGGAGCTTTGCTTGACCGCAGCGACGACATGCGCGTCGTGCTGGTCGGCGACAGGGACCGGATACAGGCCGAGCTGGCGCGTTTTCCCGACGCGCCGCGCGACCGGCTGGAGATCGTGCACGCCAGCGAGGTGATCGAGATGGGCGAGGCCCCCGCGACGGCGATCCGTCGCAAGCGGGACTCGTCCATCGTCGTTGGCGTGAACCTCCTCAAGGCGGGCGAGGTGGACGCCTTCATCAGCGCCGGCAGCACCGGCGCGGTGATGGCGGCATCCCTCGTCATCTTGCGCACCATCGCCGGGGTGGACCGTCCGCCCGTGGGCGCGCGGATCCCCACGGCGACGGGGCGCTGCCTGGCGCTGGACGTGGGCGCCAACGTGGACACCAAGCCCCACCAGCTGGTGCAGTTCGCCGAGCTGGGGAGCGTCTATGCACAGGATATCCTGGGCATCGACAACCCCCGGGTCGGCCTGCTGAACATCGGCTCGGAGCCGGAGAAGGGGAACGAGGTCGTCGTCGAGGCGCACCAGCTGCTGCTGAAGGCGACCGACCTCAACTTCATCGGCAACGTGGAGGGGCGCGAGATCGTGAGCGGCCACTGCGACGTGCTGGTGGCCGACGGCTTCGTGGGCAACGTTCTCCTGAAGTTCTACGAGTCGGTGGCCGGGCTCATCACCTCCATGCTCAAGCGCGAGTTCGCCGAGATGGGGGTGGAGATGGACCTGGACCGCGTCTTCCGCCGGCTCGACTACACCGGCATCGGCGGCGCCCCGCTCCTGGGCGTCAACGGCGTCGTCATCATCTGCCACGGCGGCTCGCCGCCGCACGCCATCACCAACGCCATCGGGGTCGCCGCGCAGTCGGTGGAGCGCCGCATGGTGGACCACATGGCGGCGCGGCTGGACAAGCCGGCCGAGGGCCAGGCAGCGCAATGATCCAGTCCAGGCTTCCCCGGGCCCGCGTCGTCTCGACCGGGCGGTTCAACCCCCCCCGCATCGTCACCAACCACGAGCTGGAATCGCTCGTGGACACCAACGACGAGTGGATCCGCACCCGCACCGGCATCCGCGAGCGGCGCATCGCCGACAAGGACACGCACGCGGCCGACATGGCCGCGGCGGCCGCGCGCGTGGCCATAGAGCGCGCCGGGGTCGAGGCGGAGGGGCTGGACATGATCCTCCTTTCCACCGCCACGCCGGACCGGCTCCTTCCCTCCACCGCCTGCGACGTGCAGGCGCTGCTGGGGGCGCGCAACGCGGCGGCGTACGACTACTCCACGGCGTGCAGCGGCTTTCTGTACGGCCTGTCGATGGCGGAGGCGCACATCGCCAGCGGCCAGGCGGAGACGGTGCTGGTCTGCGCCACGGAGAAGATGTCGTCCATCGTGGACTGGACCGACCGCACCACGTGCGTGCTCTTCGGCGACGGCGCCGGGGCTGCCGTGGTGCGCAGGGCCGACGACGAGCGCGGCATCCTCAGCACCTTCATGAAGAGCGACGGCACGCTGGCGGAGCTGCTGTGGCGCCCGGGCGGCGGCGCGCGCATCCCGCTGGACATCGCCGTGCTGGACGAGCGCTCGCACTACGTGAAGATGGCGGGGCCCGAGGTCTTCAAGTCCGCCGTGCGCGCCATGTGCGAGGCGGCGGAGACGGCCATGCAGCGCGCCGGGGTCACGTCCGACGAGATCGACCTGATGGTGCCGCACCAGGCCAACATCCGCATCATCGAGGCGACGGCCAAGTACGCGCGCATGCCCATGGACAAGGTGTACGTGAACGTGGACCGCTACGGCAACATGTCGTCCGCCTCCATCCCCGTGGCGCTGGACGAGGCGTTCGAGACGGGGCGCGCGGGGCCGGGGTCGCTGGTGCTGATGGTGGCGTTCGGCGCCGGCTTTACGTGGGCCGCCAACGTGGTTCGCTTCTGATGGGCGGCGAGCGCATCGCCCTGCTCTTTCCCGGGCAGGGCTCCCAGGCGGTGGGGATGGGCAGCGACCTGGCGGAGCGCTTTCCCGCCGCGCGCGCGGTCTTCGAGCAGGCGGACGAGGCCCTGGGGTTCGCGCTGTCGCGGCTGATGTGGGAAGGGCCCGCGGAAGAGCTGACGCTGACCGTCAACGCGCAGCCCGCGCTCCTCACCCACAGCGCCGCCGTCTGGGCGGTGCTGAAGGACGCGGACCTCGACGTCGTCTGCGCGGGCGGGCACTCGCTGGGCGAGTTCAGCGCCTACCACGCGGCGGGGTCCATCTCGTTCGCCGACGCGGTGCGCACGGTGCGCCGCCGCGGCGAGCTGATGCTGCAGGGCGGCACCGCGCGGCCGGGGGCGATGGCGGCGGTGCTGGGGCTGGACGACGAGGTGGTGGAGGGCGTCTGCCGCGAGGCGTCGACGGAGGATTCCGTCGTGGTTCCGGCCAACTTCAACACCCCCGGCCAGGTGGTGGTCAGCGGCGACGCGGCGGCGGTGGAGCGCGTGGCGCCCATGCTGGTGTCCGCCGGCGCCAAGAAGGTGCAGCCGCTGACCGTCTCCGGCGCCTTTCACTCGCCGCTGATGAAGGTGGCCGAGGCCGGCCTGCAGGCGCAGCTGGAGTCCATCGACTTTCGCGACCCCGCCTTTCCCATCATCAGCAACGTGACGGCGCACGGGGTGACGGACGCCGGCGAGGCGCGCGCGCTGCTGATCGACCAGCTGACGTCGCCGGTGCGCTGGACGCACTCCGTGCCGACGATGCTGCAGATGGGCGCGGAGCGGTTCCTGGAGGTGGGCGCGGGCAAGGTGCTGGTCGGCATGCTGAAGCGCATCGACAAGGCCGCCGAGGGGCGCGGCGCGGCGGTGGGGACGGCGGACGCGATCGAGGGGCTGATGAACGGCAGTGCCTAGTGCCTAGTGCCTAGTGTCTAGTGCCTGGTCTTTGGCTACGGTACTCGGCACTCGGCACTCGGCACTCGGTACTCGGCACTCGGTACTCGGTACTCGGTACTCGGCACTTGGTACCCGGCACTCGGCACTTCATCGCGCCGACCCCGTGCGAAGTGCGCGGAGTGGTGATATACTGCCCAGCTTCGAAATCCTGGGCACTTGACCCTGGGCACTGGACACTCTTCTGACAGAGGCGGCGTGGAGCTACAGGGTCAGGTAGCGCTGGTCACCGGAGGATCCCGCGGCATCGGCCTGGCCATCGCGCGCGAGCTGGCGGACGCGGGGGCGCGTGTGGCGGTGGTGGCGCGCGACGGGGTGCGCGCCGAGGCGGCGGCCGCGGAGCTCCCCGGCGAGGGCCACCGCGGCTACGCCTGCGACGTGGCCAGCTCCGAGGCGTGCAACGCGCTGGTCAAGCAGGTGGAGGCGGACTTCGGCTCGCTGGACGTCCTGGTCAACAACGCCGGCGTCACGCGCGACAACGTGCTGATGCGCATCAAGGACGAGGACTGGGACGCGGTGCTGGACACCAACCTGCGCGGCGCCTTCAACCTGATGCGCGCGGCCAGCCGGGGGATGATGAAGCGGCGCGCGGGGCGCATCGTCAACATCAGCTCCGTGGTGGGCGTGACGGGGAACGCGGGGCAGGCCAACTACGCCGCCAGCAAGGCCGGGCTGATCGGAATGACCAAGTCGGTGGCCAAGGAGCTGGCGGGGCGGGGGGTTCTGGTCAACGCCGTCGCCCCCGGATACATTGAGACCGACATGACGGCCGACCTCCCCGAAGCCGCGCGCACGGCGCTGATGAACGGCATCGCGCTGCAGCGGCTGGGCAGGCCGGAGGACATTGCTCCCGCGGTGCGTTTTCTGGCGGGCCCGGGCGCGTCGTACATCACCGGGCAGGTGCTGGTGGTGGACGGTGGGATGGTGATGTAGGACGACCGAGCGGGCCCCGTCCATGGACGGCGGTCCGGCACGCACAAACCAACCAGGAGCACGTGAAATGGCGGACATCGAGGCGAAGGTCAAGGAGATCATCATCAACGAGCTGGGCGTGGATGCCGAGAAGGTCACGGCGGAGGCCTCGTTCGTGGAGGACCTTGGCGCTGACTCGCTGGACACCGTGGAGCTGGTGATGGCCTTCGAGGAGGAGTTCGGGATGGAGATCCCCGACGAGGAGGCCGAGAAGCTGCGCACCGTCGGCGACGCCATCAGCTACATCCAGAGCAACGCG